>CALGLU010000119.1 GCA_937959275.1 uncultured Saprospiraceae bacterium
AAGGCTATGTTTCCATGATCGATTACTTCTCAAAATTCAAATTTTCGATTTAGTGAACCGCCGGATACGAGACCCGTATGTCCGTGTGGTGTGAGAGGCGCAACCCATCAGCGACCGCTGGTGGGTCCGTCTACTCGATTAGCCATAGTTATTCATTACTTGTTGAATCCCAGTATTCCATAATATTTTCTGGCTTTCTAATAACCTCTTTTATTCTCCTTAATAAGTCCTCGTTACCTAATTCATTTTTAATGTGCTCAAATAACATAGCTTCTATTTTTGCAGTATCTAAAATGAATTTCCGTATTTCATTCATTGTCATTATATAAGTTTCTGCACTTACACGTTGCATTTCATCCAGAATTTTAACGTCACTTACATTGTCTGAGTTGACTATCTTCAAAAGTTCAGGGTCTTCTATCTTTTTCCACTTTTCTCTTTGCTCATTTTCCTCTTTTAAGTTTGATTCATAATCAAAATAGGAAATGTAGTTTGATGTCACATCCTTCCATTCTTTCGATTTTATTAATTTTTGAATATGATAAGGATATGTTTTATGAGAAGGTTTATCATGGATAGGAAAACCAAGTACTTCGTAAATTTTTGCAGAAAGTTCAGAACAGAATTTACTTGTGTCATGTCTTTTTGATTTACCAAATCTGGTATTATACTCTTGGCCTAAAAAGTATAAACAAACAGCTTCTATTTTGTCTTCATCGAGAATTTTCTTTTCATTGATTAATTCTTCGATTTTTATATTTCTTAGAACCTTCCAATTGTCTTCATAAAAGTTTCTATTGAATATTTTGTAGTAAGGAACTAAGGTAACTCCTTCCCCAACTGAATGGATAAAAGTATGGTATCCCATAGATATAGCTACATGAGAATACATCGGGCTTCGTGAAAGTGATCTGAGTTTTTGAACTTTTACAAGATTGTCACTAACTCTACCAATTCCTTTTAGAAGTATCAAATCACCTGGCAAAAAATTGAATCCGTCTTGAATCATAATTTTATATTTCTATGCCACTTAAGAGTTTAAATGTTTTAAAAGAATAGGTGTCTGTCATTCCTGAGATGTAGTCTATTACTAATCTAATTCTATCATCAATATATTTGTCATCTTTAGGTCGAGAAGTATCTAAAAATTGAACCGGGATCATCTGTTCAATTTTCTCTTTATGATATGAAGTTAGATTGCAAGTTTCACAAGTGTTAACTGCATCTGTATAATATTCTGTTAACTTCTTTAAGATTTCATAACCCGTGGCCTCCCTTTGAACAATAGTCGGGCAACAGAATGTACAACTTTTTCTAAGCTGCTTAATTTCGTTCAATAGTGGATATGATTTGATCTTTTCTACCATTTCATAATCATATTTCCCATTCCTTATTTTTACTTCATTTTTTAAAAACTCAACTTTTGCTTCATCAATTAAAGTCAAAATTGCATTTCTTCTTAAAATTCCTAATCGTTCATTTCTATTTGCATTTTTTAGCTTAAGACTCTTAAGGCCTATTCCAGCTATTTTGGAAAGAATCCTTTCAGCATCGTTAATTGGAATTAGATTTTGTTTCGCAGAGTCTTCTAAATCAATTAGCAAGTTGCAAATATCATCTGCAGCCTCAACAACAAATGCAAGTGGATGCCTTAAATAATAAATATTGTCTTTATCTCCGATCTGGGTTAAGTTCAGAGATTTGACAACTTTTAAAAAAAGGGATTTTTCTGATTGAAAGAATCCGTATTTATGGCTACTCGCTCTCCAATCATTTGATGTTTGAAATTTAGTCGAAATAAGGGATTCTTTAGGATATTTGATTGAAGCTGCTAACGTCGTCAATGTTAGATTGAAAGCTTTGTCTTTGGGAGCTGTTATAATTCTGAATCCTTGAGCATTACCTTCAAAGTCTAAAAGATCATTCCATTTTTTTTGATTAAAATATTGTGGATGATTGGGGTGATCTTCATCAGGAATGTAAAATCTTTGATATATCCACTGACCACTTCCATATTTAAAATATTCTGAAATGGCTTTTTCTCCTGCATGTCCAAATGGGGGATTGCCAATGTCATGAATTAGGCAGGCTCCAAATACTATCGAGCCGAAATCATGTTCAGTATATCCTTTTAATTCAGCTGTATACTTTTTCAATAACTCTCGACCAATTAGTCTTCCTAATGATTTACCTGTTGAAGCGACCTCTAAAGTATGAGTTAGTCTATTATGTAAGTTGTCATTCTCAGATATTGGGAACACTTGTGTCTTATCTTGTAGTCTTCTGAATGGTGAAGAAAATAATATTCTGTCTGTATCAATTTCAAATGCACTACGAAATTCAGATTTATGTGAAGTCTCGCTTTTAAGTCTTTTTATAGTAATTAAGTCTTTCCACTTCATTTATTTCATTTTTAATTATGGCTAACGGATCGGTGATATGTGGCGTATCCCGAAGGGTATGCCATCATCATCACTTGTTACCCACTGGCGTTCCTTTTACTGGTTACTAATTTATTCATTTAGTTCTGTCTTTTTGAGGGTTGGCTTACAGCTCTCTGTCGACCGCAGGAACGAGGACGGCAGTGTGCTGTAAATGCGGTGATTATTTCATTTTCAGACTTTTAGTCATAGGATCGTATTTGTAATTCACAATGTTTTCATTTAAAATTAGCTGTATTGTTTCTTCTATGATTTCAAATGGAACAACAAACCATTCTCTTGGAGTTATTCTTTGCCCATTTTGCTCATACAGATCGACATCTAAACAAGCTTCAGCAAAGAACTTATGTAGTAATAATTCTAATTTGTTTGCATTTCTGTTGTATACTTTGTAGGTAGCAATTAACTGCACATCTGAAAATAAATAAGTTGCTTCATTCTTTGCATTTTTTATTCTTTCTTCAACTGATGTATTGCTGAATCCAATTTTGTATAAGTCTTTAATTCTTGATATTTCTGGATTACTTGACCTAGATTTCAATACATAAATCCATCCTGTTTCAATATCTTCTTCAGCTACGATTCCGGCATTAACAAAAAGCTCATTGTTCATAGCTTCATATGATGGAGTAATCATTTTTCCATTTTTCAGAATTTGCTTGCCCAAAGACCTGAATAGCATATTACTATATGTACCGTTCTCGAATATTGTTCTTGTTCTTCCTTCTGTTCTAATCCTATCTCCAGAATCTATTTTAATTTCTTCTCTTTTTAGATTCGCAGATTCGAGATAAAGTAATATGCCATCCAAAATGTAGTATTGACCAACTTTTAGATTTTTCTCAGCATTTTGAAATGATATAATTTTTCTCTTTCCTTCTTTTATTTCTTTATGGACTTTAAAAAACATCTTTTCATACTTTTCGAAATCCTTCTCTTTAATAGGTTTCCGCTTAGCTACAAAATCTGCTTTCTCTTTGTCTGGTTTTGGCGTATGTTTATATTTAAATATTGATAAGTCTTCATCTGTATTTAATAATCCAAATTCATCTTTATCATCAAGAATATCATCTATTGTTACTTTGGGTAGATCCACATGACCCAACAAATTATGTCTGTCATAAGGTTTAAGGGTTTTCTTTTGCTCTTCGTTTTCTCTGAAATTTTTCAGTTTGGCCATTAAGCCATATTCAGACATACTTGAATTACTTGGTTCTCTTTCATTTTTATCAATAAACAAATTTATTTCTTCAAAAGAATCAATTAGTCTTTCTTCATCTGTTTTTACAGTTGATTTTTGGACTTTAGATTCTAACAATCCGAAGTCATCATCATTAAAGATGTCGTCCAATGTTAGTTTTTTCTTAGCCATTTTCAAGTGCTTTTTTACGTTTTAGCTCTCTTAAGAAAACTAAGGCCTCTGCCATTCTTTTTTCTTTGTGGTCAAATGCTTGAATGCTTGGCTGCTCTCCATTATTTTTCTTTACCCATTCTTTTATTTTTGGCCACAACAATATTGCTTCTTGTTCTGTCATTTCAATTTTCGTGGATTGGATGTGCTCGTCTATTAATTTTAGCACTTGAGTTGTAACCGACTTAGAGAGAATTTCAAATGCCTTTTGAAAAGGATTCACTTTGTCAATTAGATCAATGTGAATGTCATCTATATTCACAAAGCTTCCAGCCATTCTGATAAACTTCTTGCTTCCTTGCTCTTCAATAGTACTATTCTTAATTACTGAATCGACAACAACATGTTGTCTAACAGCTTCAACATCTTCTTCGCTTAAATCTGGATATACTTCTCTAATAATTTTTGGTATTAGAACTGTATTAATTACTTCAGGTTCAACATTGCCTGGCATAGCCTTTAGCATTTGAGGGTCCTGAAGGATTTTTGCTTTTAAATCATTTAAATCTGTTTCAATAATGTCTTTCGCTCTTTGCGATGTTGGAAGTTTAAATCCTTTAATTTTTATTGTTCTGTCATCTTCATCGGAATCGTCATCTTCATCTTTCTTTAATTTGAATTTAAAGTTGGGTGCAAGAACTTGCTCCATTAAAAGTGATGCAGTGATTGCTTTAAGCATATTATTCACTGAAAGCTTTACTTCTTCATCTTGGGCATCTGGTTGTGCAATCAAATTTGTGAATTGAGCATGTGTTTTATTGCTACTATCTCTAGTCGCTCTTCCAATGATTTGTATGATTTCAGTTAATGAGCCTCTATATCCAATAGTCAGGGCATGTTGACAGTATGGCCAATCGAAGCCTTCTTTTGCCATGCCAAGAGCAATAATTATATCAATATCATCTGGTGAATTAATCTCTCTTAAATAGCCTGAAATTTTATCTCTGGACTTAGGATTATCGTTGACTAAATCAGCCACTTTCAAGGTCTTACCTGTTTTGTGGCTCTTGATGTACAAAACGCCTGTTTCTTCATCTTGATAATCTAATACACCCAACACATCAATAATGTGATTAACTTCTTCGTACTTTTCTTTGGACGATTCTGCTGAGTTTACACTGGGGATATGAATAATTGTTTTTTGACTTTCGTCCAAAATTTCTGCTAAGGCAGACATTTCTTTATCAGGATGTTTCTTAAAATATCTTCCTGTATAAAAGTGATAGCCTATTCCTAAGGACTTTAGATAGTCGTAGCCATTCAACTGTTGATAATATGTGTATGTGACTTTAGTAAACTTCGCTTCATCTTCGGGCATCAGAACGGGAATACTGTCACCTCTAAAATAAGAGCCTGTCATAGCAACAACATGAGCTGTAGAATTAGCCATTATGCTTTTTAGTACTTGACCCAATATGTTATCGCCTTCGGCTGATACATGATGGAATTCATCAATAGCAACTAAGGTGTCATCTAACCTTTTTGGATCTAAACCATCAAATGCAAATCGAAACGTCGCATGAGTGCAAACAAGAATTTGTTCGTTAGATTCCAAGAACTCTAAGAAAGCTGTAACCTTGCTCTTTTCTTTTCCTGGAGTGCAAAGGTTGTATTTTGGATTTGGACTCCAATCTTCGAAGAAGCCAAACTTCTTTAACTCTGTTGTGCCAAAAGATGCACCAATTGATTTTTCAGGAACAGCAACTATTACTTTTTTGATGCCCTGATTTTTTAATTTGTCTAAAGCAATAAACATTAAGGCTCTTGACTTTCCCGATGCTGGCGGGGCTTTAATCAATAGATATTGAGCTGTTTTGCCTGCAAAAGCTTTCTCTTGCATTTCTCGCATACCTAAGTCATTAGTACTTTTACTTTGTCCTGTTTGCTTATAGTTGACGTTTATTAAATTCGGCATATCTTATTTTTTGACTTTCTTTTTTCTCGTTTTCTTTTGCTTCGCAAAAAGGGTATCCTTCTTTACCATTTCTTCATATTTTTTAAATAAGTACTCCAGTCGATCGGTATCGTTTTTAAAAGGTTGTAAACGATAACATTGCTCTATGGCTGTATCAAGTTCTTGGTGTGCTTGTAATAACCCTTTGGGCATTGTATCTGGGTTATACAATTGAGCCATTGTTTTACTTGGGTTTTTAGCTCGTTCATCTAAAATGGCAAATACATATAAGTTTAGATTCTCCTTTTGTTTATTGCTAATTTCAGGAAACGGAAAAGTGTTATAACAAAGTTTTGCTGAATAGCGATAATCTGTTTTCAATTTCCCTCCTACATTCCTAACCCAAACCATATGGATTCGAGAAGTTACTACTGCAAAAAGCCAAGGTTGAGCATGATAAATAGCCATTGCAGAATTTGAAATCACAGTATCTTCGTTCAAAAAACCAATTGGAATATAATCTCTTCTTTCCGATGAAGTCGCGGGAATAATAATCGAGTCAGAATTAATGTGTCGTATCTCGCCAAATAAGTGAGGGTATTCAGCTAAGGCATTAGTTGCCTCTCTTTTGCTATTTAATCTGTGAATTTCTACGTTGTCAATTCGATTCGCAATTTCAGGAATTTTATAAGCTTCTTTTACTTCATCGTTTCCAATCCAAAGACAATACTTTTTTATTCCTCTTACAAATTCTGCTCCTCCTGAAAATTGCTTAATGTATTTTAAAGAATTGTTATTTTTTTTAACGAGATTATCTCTTTCCTCCTCATTCAACAATAGGTTACCTTTATCATTTGGCATGCTACCGAAGCTGA
The DNA here is from genome assembly GCA_937959275.1 of uncultured Saprospiraceae bacterium. Taxonomy (GTDB): domain Bacteria; phylum Bacteroidota; class Bacteroidia; order Chitinophagales; family Saprospiraceae; genus CALFUK01. The sequence continues at coordinate 6,622 of CALGLU010000119.1, forward strand.
TTTCGCGGAAATTAGATAAAGGTTTACTTCTTCCTACAACTATGGTATTGGCACCATCTAATAAGTAAGGACTTATATTCTTAGCAAGTTTTCTGAAATTTTCTGTAAATAGGTATTTTGATGAATTATTTACGTTTCTCAATCCTACTATAATAACTGTCACACCTGCATTTCCTTTGGCGTTATTCGTCCATTTAAAAGACTGATAGGCAAAATCAATCTCAACTTCATCTGACAGAATAGTTGGCCAAATTAAAGCAACTTGTTCTCCCTGACAAATCGAATTAGTTGTTACAAAAGCACATTTAGCATTAAAATCCTTTATATAATCTTTCGCTTTGTAAAACCAACAGCTGATGTAGTCCATATTATTGTATCCTTTCTTTCCATTGAATACAATTTTCATATCTTTTTTCTGTTCAGTATCTTGTAATCTTGCTCCTAAATATGGTGGGTTTCCGATAATGTAAACTTCATCATCTCTGGTAATTGAGCAGGCTTCCTTCCAATTTGTTCGAGTAGCATTTGCATGAGTTATTTGTCCTGCTTCTTTTAATGGAAGAATGTTTTTGGACTTTCCGTAATCAAAAAGCATTTCTTCAAAAACTCGGTTCATTTGGTGTTCTGCTAACCAAAGCGAAAGAATTGCCATTTCGTGAGCAAAATCGTCTATTTCAATTCCATAAAATTGTGAAAGTTGTACTGAAGTCCATTTAAATGTTGGTGATGATTCTAAATCCGTAATTTTTTGCAAAATCTTAATTTCTAACAAACGGATTTCCTTGTAGGTAATAATCAAAAAATTTCCACTTCCACAAGCAGGGTCAAAAAATTTGATTTTAGAAATGCGATTTATTAGTGAATTTAGTTGTTTAATAGTTTTGGCGTCTTCAAATGCTTCATACAACTCATCCAAAAACAAAGGTCTAATTAGCTTTTTGATATTCTCTACAGAAGTATAGTGCATTCCTAAATCGCTACGATAATCAGGAATTACCACAGCTTGTATCATCGAGCCAAAAATATCAGGATTGATTTCGGACCAATTGAGATCACCTAATTCGATTAATATTTTGCGAGCCCCCGCGTTGAATTTTGGTGAGTTTACTTTTTGACCAAACAGGCCACCATTTACGTATTCAAATTTTCTAAGATATTCAGGTAAGTGATCGACATCTTCTGTATCTAGTCTATCAAATACTTCATCTAAAAATGAATGAGTATCACTTCCGTCTTCAGTTGTTTGTTGGGCCAAAGTATCGGTAAAAATGCTTTCAACTTTAAATATTTCTGTATCCTCAGCAAAAAAGCAAAACAACAAACGTGATAAGAATATATTGAGATCGTGAATACTCTTTTTGGAGTTGTAAATATCTGGATTCTCTTCAATTAGTATGTCATAGAGAGAAGCCATTTTATAAGAAGCGTTTCTATCTGCTTCATTATCATTAGACGCATTGTATACCTCACTGCCTGCTAAGGGAAGAAAGAAATCAAAATAGCTAGGAAGCTCTTTAAGTTTTATGTCTAATGTTCTTCCTTTTTTTAAATCTTTTGCAACAATTTGTTCGTAGTCTGTAAGGATTGCAAACCTAGGTTTGTGCTTTAATATTTTATCGTCTCTCGAAATGTTGTCAATACTACTCAGAAGCTTTTCAGATGCTTCTACTTTATAGAATATTTTCTTTTTGTATAAAACTTCATCTTCAATTTTTGATAAATTATAGTCTCCCTTTTTTAGTCTAGTAACAGATGTTTTTGATATTCCATATGCGATCAACAAATCATAAATAAATTCTTCTTTCGAGAAATTATCAATCAGATTTTGAACATTATGTTGTATTTCAGATGATTTCATTTTGTTTCCAGCTTAGGTTTATTGGAAATGAGAAGCTCTTTCACATCTACATTTAAAATGTCAGCGATGGCATATAAATTCTTAATGCTAGGTTGTCTTCTATTTTGGACATAAGAATTCACCATATTATAACTCTTACCTAGTTTTAATGTGAGCCATCTTTGAGTAAGCTCTTTCTCTTCCAATACTTCTTTAATTCTATTCATGATAAAATTTTTGGAGTAATCGTAAAGTTATCCAAAATATTGGAGTATCTCATTTTTTGATATACCTAATTTGGGTGGTGGGTGGGATTAGATTGCGGGAGGCAGAAAAAGCAATGTGTCTGAAAGACTCTTTGCTTTTTTGAGGGTTGGCAAATTTGCTCTCTAATTAGTTGAATACAATTTTATGAATTGATTCCCTTTTCTTGTCCTCGCTTGTGGGTAACTAGTTTATAACGCGCACTTTCGCCCAAAACTTCACGTTTATTCCAACTACAAACGGCTACAAACGATTATAATCGACTAATTCTTCCCGTTTCTGTGGTATCTGTTCTGTAAAATCATTAGGAAGATATAAAAAAGAGCTGTTTTTCGTGCAACTTGTGATGTTAATCCGTACTTGATTTTATGGAACTATGGGATGTAAGTCCTGTCTTTCCGCAATAGCAATCCGCCCAATCCTAATTGCTGAAACTCATCGTGCCTAAACACAACTTGGCCCTTACAATAGGTCGTGTGTATCACACCTAATAATTCTTGCCCAACATAAGGACTATACACATGTCTGTGGTTTACTAACTCCTCCTTAACAACAAAGCTCGATTCTGGATACCAAACCACGAGATCTGCGTCAGCGCCTTTTTGGATTTGGCCCTTGCTATGTGGATGGCCTATGAACTGTGCAGGGTGATGACACAACCAAGAAGCAAGTTGGGGGAGAGTGAGCCCTCTGGCTTTCGCTTTGGTCCATGTCGCAGATAATAAGAATTGGCCACCGCTAATACCTCCCCATGCTTTGTGAAGATTACCGCTCTCAATTTCCTTCATCGCTGGTGGTGCAGGGGAGTGATCAGTGGCAATAAAGTCAATTAACCCTGATGCTAAGGCTTCCCAAAGTTGTTCATTATTGGCTTTATGTCGAATCGGCGGTGTGCATTTGAATCTGGTATCGCCATATGGTATTGATTCTTCATCAAAATAGAGGTAGTGTGGGCAGGTCTCTACCGTTAGCGGCAGTCCGTCCTCTTTGGCTCGCTGGATCTCAGGTAATACATCTGCGGAAGAGAGGTGGACGATGTGGACAGGGCATCTGTATTCTCGACAAAGCTTGATCATCAGTCGTACGGCTTCATTTTCCCAAGCGGGTGGACGAGAATTAACAAAGTGTTTATAGCTCCTCGGATTTTCTTGATGCAGCTGCAATCCACTATGTGGCTGATCCAATTCGCAGTGAGCCAATAAGGGAATCTGCGCTTCTGCCAATTGAGGCATCGCGTTGCGGAGATCTTGCTCACTGACATTTGGAAATTCATCGATGCCAGAATGCGTCAGAAAGGCTTTGACACCTAAAATGCCTGTGCTCAGCAGTTCAGAAAGATCAGCTGCATTTTGTGGGATAAGGCCTCCCCAAAATCCACAATGCACATGTCGCTTCCCTTCACTCGCTGCTACTTTTTGTCGAAACGAAGTGCTATCAATGGTCACCGGACTTGAATTCAATGGCATATCGATCAAAGTCGTAATGCCGCCTGCCGCTGCCGCCCTTGTGGCTGTATCAAAGCCTTCCCAATCTGTTCTGCCCGGCTCATTGATGTGAATATGGGCATCGATGACCCCTGGAAAAATGACTGCATCGCCGTAATCCTCAAACTGATAGTCAGGGTTTATGTACTTGCCAAACTCGATATCCTGAATCACGCCATCCCGTATCAGGAGCGAAGCTTCCACTAGCTGATCTTTTATCAATACACGACTACTGTAAATTATGATCTGAGGCATGAAAATTGTGTCTAAGTAAGTTACACGTTTAGTTTGAATGAGTACAACAAATAAAATAAGGAAATGAGCATTCAATTATCAAGGACAAGTTATGGAAAATCTGCCGTTCGGGTGATGAAATTAGTCAAGCACGCTGATTGGCATGAAATTAAAGAAGTAGAGGTCTGCACCTTATTTGAAGGTGAGTTTGAAGAAGCACATACGATAGGCGATAACTCGAATGTCTTACCCACCGATACTCAAAAAAATACGGTCTTCGCGCTTGCCAAAGATCATCCTTTAAATACCATTGAAGATTTTGGTTTGCACCTTGCCAAGCATTTTCTGGGACAGAATCCACAGATTCATAAAGTCCGCATCGAGCTGTCACAAAAGCAATGGACTCGGATCAATGATCAAGGCTCGCCACATCCCAAAGCCTACCAACGCGGAGGCAATGAAAAGTGGACGGCTGTCATTGAACTCACCAAAGACAGTACGCGCATTCAATCCGGCATCGCCGATCTCTTAATTTTAAAAACGACGGATTCTGGGTTTTCTAATTTTAAGCGTGATGCCTTAACGACACTAAAAGATACTGAAGACCGCATTTTTGCAACGAGCTTGACTGCTGTCTGGGACTACACATCGAGTGCGACTGATTTTGCCGCCCTGCGCGAATCCGTCCAATCGAACTTGCTGTCTTCTTTTGCTAATCACAAAAGTTTATCTGTACAACATACGCTGTATGATATGGGTAAGCGTGTGCTGGATACCGTGGAGCCTGTGAGTAAGATTGACCTAGACATGCCGAACAAACATAATCTGCTTGTAAATTTAGCTCCGTTTGATATGACGAATGAGAATGAGATTTTTGTGGTGACGGATGAGCCGTTTGGAGTGATTAAGGGGACGATGGAGAAGCGATGAATTTAAATCAAAATCAAAATTAAAATGAAAATCTGAATTCTAATTGATTAATTAGAAGTAGATTTTCAATATCAATATCAATATCAATATCAATATCAATATCAAGTCCATCGCGCGCCCTGACCCTAAAGGGAAATCTGCCCACTTCAAAAATTGATAAAATCATGTCCATCGAAAAATCAAGTGAATCGTGTTCAAGACAAAGGGAAGGCAATATTAATTTCAATTTCAATGACAATTTCAATATGGGAATTATTGAAACACATAAGGCACATAAGTTTGTGTTTTTGGTTCAAGGCACATGAGGGTGGAGGACAAAACCTAGTTGAACTTTAAAACGAATCCTGTCCATCCTGAAATCAAGTAAATCCTGTTCAAGACAAAAGGAAGACAATATTAATTTCAATTTTAATGACAATTTCAATGTGGGAATTATTGAAACACATAAGGCGCATAAGCATGTGTTTCTGGTTCAAGGCACATAAGAGTGGATAATAAAATCTAGTTGAACCTTAAAACGAATCCTGTCCATCCAGAAATCAAGTAAATCGTGTTCAAGACAAAAGGAGGACAATGTCAATATCAATCTCAAGTAGGCAAGAATAAGAATAAAAAGTGCCTACCCATACAAACCCATCAATACCTTCTCCGGCGTCAACGGCGCATGATAAATCTCTGGCTCAAACGCTGGATTGAATTGTTGAATAGCATCGAGCAAAGCGAAGTAGGCGCCGATGCCATACAGCAAAGGCGGTTCGCCTACAGCTTTTGATCTGAAGATGGCCATGTCATTGCCATCTGTGTTGAGGAAAGTGACATTGATCTCTTTGGGGACCGAATAGATGTCTGGGATTTTATAGGTGGATAAGGCATTTGATAACAGTCGTCCATCCTTATTGTAGAGCAGCTCTTCCATTGTCATCCAGCCGATACCTTGCACGAGTCCACCTTCCATCTGGCCGAGGTCAATGATACGGTTCATACTCGTCCCGAAGTCGTGGACAACATCGACAGCATCAAACTCGTAGGTGCCACGAATGCAATCAACTGTGACGACAAATGCTGCCGTGCCATACACATGATAGGCGAAGGGGTGCCCCTTCTCTTTGCTCTTATCAAAGTGGATTTTAGGCGTGGCGTAGTGGGCATTTTCTGTGAGGCTGACGCGCGCGAGGAATGCTAGTTGTACGAGGTCCTCCCAATGGATTTTGGTTTTTTTATTGTTGGTATATACAACTTCTTCTTGTAGAGTAACAGTTGCTGGTTTGGCAGCCAAAGATTTTGCAGCGACGTTGAGTAAGCGGGTGCGTAGGGCTTGGCATGCCATCTCGACAGCTTTGCCGTTGAGGTCGGCGGTGGAGCTGGCGGCGGAGGGTGAGGTGTTGGCGACGCGGGTTGTATTGGTAGATTCGATTTTGATACGGGCGGCATCTACGGATAGGGTTTTGGCTGCGACTTGCACCATTTTAGTGTTGACGCCTTGTCCCATTTCTACAGCTGCAGTGCTGATCCCGATACTGCCATCTTGATAAATGTGTACAAGGGCGCGGGCATGATTCATCGGTGTATTGGTAAAGGAGATACCGAAGCAAATGGGCATCAAGGCGAGTCCTTTTTTATAGTGTTTCTCCGTTGCGTTATATTGATCTATGTTGTTTTGGATTTTTTTGAGCGATTGTTTTTTCTCGAGTGCTGACCAGGTTGGTTTGGCTTGGCACTCTTCTACTTTCTGGCCGTAAGGAAAGACGTGACCATTTTCGAGTAAGTTTTGTTTTTGAATGTCTCTGCTTTTTACGCCGAGCTGCCGTGCTGCTTTGGCTATTGCTGCTTCTATGACGAACATGCCCTGCGGACCTCCGAAGCCGCGAAAGGCTGTGTTGGGTGGGATATTCGTAATGCAGGAATGGGCGCGGGCTGTGACATGTGGGATGTAATAGGCATTGTTGCAATGAAAGAGTGTACGCTCTAGTATGGCTGGGGATAGGTCAGCGGCAGCGCCTGCGTTTTGGTAAAAATCTGCTTCATAGGCTAGGATGTTTAATTGCTTGTCCAAGCCTATTTTATAGGTGGAGCGGTAGGGGTTTCGCTTGCCCGTCATCTTCATGTCATCCATGCGGTGGAGGATGAGCTTGACGGGGCATTTGCAAACTGTAGCGCCCAGTGCTGCCATGACGCCCCAGGCTGTGGCTTGGTCTTCTTTGCCGCCAAAGCCGCCGCCGAGTCGTCTGACATCGACTTCGATTTTGTGCATTGGGATGTCGAGCACTTTTGCAGCTGTGCGTTGTAAGGCAGTGGGTCCTTGCGTGGATGAGGTGATGGTGATGTGGCCGTTCTCGACAGGGTAGGCGTAGGCGCCTTGGGTTTCGAGATAGAGATGTTCTTGACCATCTGTGTCGGCTTTACCTTCGATGATGTGGGTGCATTTTTTCCAAGCATTCGTCGTGTTGCCGAGTTTGAATGTGCGGGATGGAATGTGGAGATGACCTTTTTTAAATGCTTCGATTGGGTCGACGATAGCTGGTCGTTCTTTGTAGCTGATGTTGATATCGTGAAGGGCTTCTCTTGCGATTGATTCTGTGGTGGCGAGGACAAGTGCGATTGGTTGGCCTTGGAAGTGGATATCGTTTATAGCGAATAAGGGTTCGTCTGGGATGATGCCACCGATTTGGTTTTCGCCAGGGATGTCTTTGGATGTGATAATGCGGACAACCCCTTCTTTCTTTTGAGCTTTGGTGTAATTGATAGACACGATTTTCCCATGTGCGATTGATGCCATAAGCACAGCCGCGTGGAGGGTGCCTTGTCGTTCAGGGATATCATCTACATAGATTGATTCACCTCTAACATGTGAATGCGAATCAATGTTTTTCATAGTGGGGATATGTGTGGCCTTGCGTTTCTTCATGCTGATTCGACGACTAGTTGCTGGAGTGAAAATGTTGATGGGAATAATGTAATAAAATGGGCAAAAAATAATTGCCTTGCTAGCAGGCGTTTGTAGTCGGCTGAACCTCGAGCATCGCTGATGGGCGAGATTTCTGAATTTAAGATTTTATGAGCTTCCGAAATTAATGCTGGCGTTAGTTTTTTATCAATTAAAAAACTGCTTGTTTTGTTTAAATAGGTGGGTATTGGTCCGACGCCTCCAATGGAGATGTGCGCCTCTTTTATTGTTTTACCTTTTGTGGAAATGTGTGCAGCGCTGTTGACAGAGGCAATATCTAGATGAGTCCGCTTACATACTTTTTCAAAATTAAAGACGTGGTTCTTGCTCGGCTTTTTAAAACGAATCCAGTGAATTAATTCTGTCGGTTTTTTAGAAAGTTTTTTATATCCCTTATAAAAGTCTTTTAGCAAGATAGTTCGCTCCTTGTTTTTTAATGTCAATATGATCTCACTGTTTAAAGCAAGAAAGAAAATGGTTAAATCTCCAATAGGCGAGGCGTTGACAAAATTACCTGCTACTGTGCCCATATTGCGAATAGGGGTAGAAGACACCAACTTCATATACTCATCCATCTTAGGAAAGCATGTTTGCATAATGGAAGACTCGAGCATGTCAGTTGCAGTGGCTTGGGCACCAATATAGACGTATCCATTTTTGGCATAAATGGTCTTTAATTTATTTTGATTGAATACGTGATTGGCTGGGGCAGTGACCATGTCTTCTGGCCGTTGGACATAGAGGTCTGTACCGCCGGCAACGGCTATGCTGTTTGTTTTAGGTTTGGCTTGGCTGGCTGTGATGGTTTTTATTCGTTTGGGGATGGTAGTAAAATAGGCTGGCAGATATTTTTTCTTGACAAGCCACTCGATTGGTTTTTGCGTTGGCTTTTTTTGTAGGGATTTGACGAGTTGCTGGCAGGCGCGTTCGATTGATTTGTAGCCAGTGCATCGGCAGATATTGCCGTCGATAGCAGCGATGGCTTCATCGTAGGTGGCTTGCGCATTTTCCATGCAATAGCCAGTCATGGAGACGATAAAGCCGACGGTGCAGAATCCGCATTGTGTGCCGCCTTCGTTGACTAGGGCTTGCTGGGCGGGATTGAGTTGCTCCATGTTGAATCCTTCTATGGTGACGATGTGTTTGCCCTGCGCATTAGCTAGTGGCATAAGGCAGGAAGTCATGCTTCTGTATTGCATGGTTCCTTTGACTAGGCTGCCCACCATTATTGTGCAAGCACCACAATCTCCTTCTCTACATCCAATCTTTGTGCCGCGCAGATGTTTGTGGTAACGCACAAAATCCAAAACGGTCATACCAAGTGGTTCTTCGCTCTGAACCGTTTGGGTATTCAATATGAATTGCACCATAGTTTTATCGTTGAAGAGGCAAATTACTATAAAAGGGATGATTAATTAAATGGTAGGACTGAATAGTGTTATGCGAAACGCCAATGGTTGGACTAAAAGGTGAAACACATAAGGCACAAGAGCCTAATTATTCTTGTACAAGACACATAAGAGAATAGTGAAGTGAAAAAATTATGTGTCTTATCTTCTTCTTCTTATGTACCTTATGTGTTTAATTTCAAATTCAGATGAATCTTTAGAGTTTTTAATTTCAGAGCATTATGATTGAAAACAACTAACTAATTCTGTTGTCCAGACGATTGAGAACGCCGAATGCGTGACATGATGATGGTCCTGTGATTTATCAGGGGTAGATTGACGTCTACACTATCTGATAGTTCTTAATGATCATTTCTACCAGAGTGCCGTTAAGTGAACTAATATTCAACTCTGCATTTAGTTTTGTCTTAAAGGTATCGATTAACTCAAATCCAAATCCTGTCCCGGTTGGATTTTGCTGATGACTTTGCATTCCAATGCCATTATCTTCGACCGTGAGTCGTAATTCATTGTTTTCTTCAGTAAGCCCTACTTTTATGATCCCGTCTCTGTTGTCAGGAAACGCATATTTGAGAGCATTGGTAATCAGCTCATTGACAGCAAGACCAATGGGGACAACGGTATCCACATCTAGATTGATATCTTCAATATTGAGGATCAACTCGATTTCAGACTCATTAATATGGTAAGAATGAAACAAGCTGCTGAATAGTTTTTCTAGATATCGTTTCATATTGACACCTGCAAGATTTTCTTTTTGGTATAAGTTTTCGTGAATCAACGCCATTGTTCTGACACGGTCTTTTCCTTTTTTTATGGCGCCTTCAATGAGAGGATCTCTTGAATATCTGCCTTGTAGGGTCAGGATAGATGAAATCACTTGAAGGTTATTTTTGACTCGATGATGGATTTCTCGCAAGAGCATATCTTTTTCTAGCAATGATTTTTCAATGATGTGGTTTTGTTTTGAGAGCAGATTTTTAGTGCGGATGGTGACAAAAATAAAGAGGGCAGAGGATAGTAATCCAGCAGCAAGTAAGCCTAGTATAATCCTTAAGTTTCGTTTGTCTTTTTGTTGTTGTTGAAGTTCAAGGTTTTGTATTTCAATTAATTTTTCCTTTTTCTCCGTGTCATACTTCGTTTGCATTTCTTCTAAATACTCTCTTTTCTCCTTCTTATACAATTCTTCATTCAGGGTTTTGTGAGCAGATAAGTATTCATATGCTTTGTCTGTCATTCCTAGTTTAGAGTAAGCCTGTTCTAAGGTCTCAAACAGATCAAGCCTAATATCTTCACGATCCGTCCCCTCGAGGACAGCCAAGCCTTTATCTAAATAGTGAATAGCTTTGGTTACGTTGTTATCTTCTAACTCGACCTCTCCTAAGAATAAATAATTCTTAGCAAGTGTAAATTGATTACTAGATACCTTGAATAATTCATTTGCTTTTAATAAACTCATTCGTGCATTTTCCAGATCTTTTCCTGCTTCATAATAAGCGTCTCCCATTGAGGTATATGTAAATGCGATGTCATAGGTGTCTTGTGTTATTTGATACCTCATCATCGCACTATCTAGATATATAAGTGCAGAATCTAAATTGTATAAATACGTATAGGCTACACCTAAATTGTTATGCTGGTTGGCTACACCGTCTGGATCTTTGAGTTTGCGATTGATGGCTAGGACTTCTCTATAAATATCGATGGCTTGTTTATTTTTATCAGATATTCTATACAGTACACCTACATTATTTAATGTGTTGGCTCGTTGTTTTAAAAAATTAAGTCCTTCGGTATACTCAAGTGTTTCTAAATAATAGCCCATTGCTGATTCATAGTCACCTTGAAAGTAAGCGGCTGTACCTTTATAGTGCATACATGAGGCGACTTTGCGTTTATCATCTAAAATTTCATACGCTTGCCTAGCGAGTTCATAATGATTTAAAGACAGCTTAAGATTACCAGCCACATCATAGTTGTAGCCTAAGATTTCATAAGCACGTGCTTCAATTGTCTTTAATTTTAATTGTTGACTTTGCTGAATAACAGATTCGAGAAGGACAGTCGCAGAGTCGTGTTGTGTTTGATCAATGTAATAACTCGACAAGTCCACTTTGCTATGTAGTATCGTCTCGATGTTTGATGAGGTGTCAATGGCATACAGCAATGAATCTTTCTGTGTGGCTTGTGCATAGGCCAGACTAGTGAGGAATAATAGGAACACAATAGCAAGGTGTTTGTATGAGTGCATTGGAAGTAAGTATTCTTAAATATACAGATTACAATACGAATATGCCGAATCTCAATAAGCGAATAACTGGATCTTATAGACTAATGATTTAATCTATTGGCTCTAATCTATATGATCTGCACCCGCAACTTTCTTTTTTTGATTTTTGAATTATTCAAAGTCCGAATAATGTGGTCGGCCTTTGCTTGATGGACTGCCACGAAGGCACAGTCCTGTTTTAACTCAATAAGTCCGAGTTGATCTTTTCCCAATCCACCTTGTTTAAAAAAAAGGCCGGCGATATCTCCTTTAGAGATTTTGTCTTTACGACCACCAGACAGAAACACGGTCCGCCAATCTGATGGCCTTGGGGGATCGCCAGTCGTTAATTGTTCTATTTCTAATTGTTCAATAAAGTCTGGTAATTTGTCATCCTCCCAAACCAATACATAGGCAGTGCCCTGACGATTCATCCGTGCTGTACGACCATTTCGATGAATAAACTCTTGCTCTCGCAAGGGTAAATGATAATGAATAATAAATCCAATCTCAGGCACATCTATACCACGCGCCGCCAGATCTGTTGCTAATAAAATTTGATGTGTCCCATTCCTAAATTTTATCAAGGCACGCTCTCGCTCTTTTTGCTCCATGCCACCATAAAAACAGCCATGGCTAATATTATGCTGTTTCAAATGATCACTGACCCGTTGTATGCTATCTTTAAAATTGCAAAACACGATGCCTGGCTTATCACCCACATGACACAGTGTATCGACCAGAATCTTTAGTTTGTCCTTTTCTGGAGATATGACCTTTTTTACGTTTAATGCCGGCACACCCTCAGTGAGATAATTAACAGTAACAGGATCTTGCAATCCTACAAACTCAGGTAGTGATACATCTTGTGTAGCAGAGGTCAATATTTTCTTTTTTAGCATTGGGATATCTGACAGAATAAATGCCATCTCTTCCTCAAAGCCAATTTCCAATGACTTGTCAAACTCATCCAAGACTATGGTTTGAATGTGCTCAACGCTGAAGGTCTCACGACTCAAATGATCTGCTAGACGCCCAGGTGTGCCAATCAATATGGCAGGCAATGTACTGAGCTCTATAAAATCCTTTGAAATTGAACGTCCACCATAGACGACATTCGCTTTGTAACCACTACCCATATCTCGAGTGACTTGCTCTATCTGTATGGCAAGCTCTCTTGATGGCGCTACGATCAGCAGCTGCACATTTGGATTGGCAGGATCTAATTGTTCAATCAAGGGTAAAAGAAAGGCAAGTGTTTTACCAGTGCCAGTAGGGGATAGTAAGATCACAGCCTCCCCTTTTTGAATCACAGTAAAGGCCTCCTGTTGCATAGGATTCAGTGCTGAAATACCCAGTTTTTTCAGAATTGAAGCCTTATCTTTTTTACCTGCTGCCATCTAATCTGCCTGTTTTAGTTTGAATGAAGCGACAAGGTAGTGAACAGTTTTTTAAATCGAGAAATGGCAACAATTCTATGTGATTCGAATATCAGAAAATAATATTTAGTGTGTCTAACAGCCAATGTCTTTATAACTATAAGTTTATTTGATATTCCTCCAATGGGTCATGACGGTCATGACCCATTGTAGAGAAATAGTTTAGATTTTGATGAAATAGAATTAATCGTTAATGGATCAATTTGATCATCGGGTACTCATTATAAGTGAATGGAGATATACTAGTAGCTTATATAAAATACATTGTTATAAAACACCCATAAGAATTATGTAGTCGTGCAATTACAAGCAACAATTCACTATCTTACTTTGATGAAAAATGCTACACTGATTTATACAACGTTATTCATATTCTGCACGATCATGATGACAGCACAAGAATACACTCTTCCACTATGGCCTAATGAAATGCCTAACAGCCAAGTATCTGATGAGACCGAAGAATACGGTGATCGGAATATTAAGTGGATTACAGGTGTGCAGATCCCTGATATCAAGGTGTATCTGCCAACAGAAAAAATAGCGACAGGGCAAAGTGTCTTGATTTGCCCGGGTGGAGGCTATCGTGGATTAGCCTATGATTGGGAAGGTACCGATATTGCCAAATGGCTAAACTCTAAAGGTATAGCCGGCATTGTTTTAAAATATAGACTCCCCGAATCAAAGTCAGTAGTCACTGCTCGCCACGCACCACTTATGGATGCACAGCGTGCTATGCGCATCATCAGACATCACGCTGAAGACTGGCACCTGGATCCTGAAAAAATTGGGGTGATGGGCTTTTCAGCTGGCGGCCATTTAGCCTCTACACTCACTGTCCATCATGAAGACGAATTAGTCAAACACTATGATGCCCTTGATACACTTGGTGCGCACCCAAACTTTCAAGTACTAGTGTATCCTGTGATTACATTTTCTGCTGCCGATCGGCATAATGGATCCAAGGAGAGTTTGATTGGAAAGGAATCAAGTGACGAATTGATCCATTATTATTCTAGTGAGAATCATGTGACTGCAAATACGCCACCAACGTTTTTGATCCACGCGACAGATGATAAATCAGTACCAGTAGAAAATAGTTTATTAATGTATATGTCTCTCAAGAATCAAAATGTGCCTGTGGAAATGCACATCTATCCAACTGGCGGGCATGGCTTTGCACTTGCTTTGGGGCTTGGGTATTTAGAAGGCTGGACGGATCGATTGGCGGATTGGATGGGGAGTTTGGAATGAAGTGTTGGGTGTTGAGTTTTGAGTTTTGAGTGTGGTAATGAAGCGGACATACCATAGTGAACGTAAGTGAATGGCGGGGTTGAGTGAAATGAGGACGAGGCAGTTTCATATCTTTATGTTAACATCGGGGATTTCCCTTTAGGGTCAGGGCGTGCGATGCTATTTTTGATGAACCTCATTGCTTACATATAGATGATCAATGTTGCGGTATACTTCATCGTTCAGCTTGAATTTATTTTTAATTTTTAATGCAAGTAAGGAAATGGCTTACTTCCTACTTAACTCTTGAATAAACAGGGGGCTAATTCCATGTTACGTAGCATATATTGGGAGAATTTTAAAAACTTTACTTTCCATTATGTAAAACACAGAATCTTTACGTCTTAATAAAAGAAATACATATTTACAAATCAGAAACAAGAGACATGACAAGGATATTTCAATTATTATTGATTTTAGGATTGACTCAAACTATTTTTAGTCAAACTAAAAACTTTATAGATCAACCTTATCTTGAAACAACAGCACTAGTGGATACTTTCGTTACACCAGATGAAATATATTTAAGAATTCTTCTTAGTGAAAACGATGAAAGAAATCGAGTAAATTTAAAAGAATTGGAGACAAGGATGTTTGTAAAACTTGAAGATTTAGGAATAGATCTGAACGAACAATTAGAACTTCATGATTTCGCAAGTAATTTCAAACGATACATATTTAAGTCAAAGAAAATAATCAAGGAAAAAGCATTTTCATTAAAAATTTATGATACTGAAACGGCAACTAAGGTGTTACAGGGATTAGAAGAAATAAATATTTCAAATATAAGTTTATATAAAAGTGAATTCTCAAAATTAGAACAACTTAAACTTGAATTGAAAACAAAAGCTATCAAGAAAGCTAAACTACAAGCTGAATATTTAACTGAACCTTTAAACCAAAAAATTAAACAAGCAATCCATATAACTGATAAATATTATGAAGAAGACAATCTAAATTTTTATCTTGATGAAGTAGTTGTAACAGGATATGCAGGTTCAAAAAACAAACAAGAACATGTAATGCCTAACATTGAATTCAAACCAATTCAGGTAGAATCTCAAGTGACTGTGAAGTTTCAAATTGAATAAAATACGCTACACTACATTACAATAGGTGAGCACGTCCATACACCCAACGCAACAAATACCAACGCACAGTACGGCGGCTACCATCATCCGTACGTTACTATTAGTGATTTGAAAATCAGGCATTCAGATTAATATCCTGTTTTAAAGTGGGCTTGATTTCTCTTAAGGATCAGGGCGTGAGATAAGATCTTTGCAATTTCATTAACACAGAATGTTTTTGAACAATCACTTTTGATTCGTAAAGTCAACTTAAATTCAAAATTCAGTATTCAACCCCGCCATTCACTTACGTTCACTACGGGATGTCCGCTTCGCTACCACACTCAACACCCAACACTCAACACTCAACACTCAATATTAATACGTCACAGACAAGCCATTCATCTGTTTGTGCTTGTCGATTGCCAGTTGAATCAATTCATCGATCAAGTCCTCCACTGCAAGGCCACTGTGTTCCCAAAGAGTCGGGTACATACTAATTTCTGTAAAGCCTGGCAAGGTATTGACCTCATTGACGATAACGGAATCATCATCTCGCAAAAACACATCAACGCGCGAAAGGCCTTCTAGTTCCAAACAAGAATAGGTGTCAATGGCCACTTGCTGGATGAAGGCGGTTTGAGCGTCAGTGAGCTTTGCCGGTATTTCTAAAGCTGCTCCCTGCTCATCTAAGTATTTTCGTTCGTACGAATAAAAGCCATCTACAGGAATCACTTCTCCTGGAATAGAGACGCGTGGATTTTCGTTGCCGAGTACAGAGCATTCAATCTCTCGACCTACGATTTGTTCTTCGATGATGACTTTCGTATCAAATTGAAGAGCAAGATCAATAGCGGGACCAAATTGTTCTGCCGTATCAACTTTAGAAATACCAACTGACGAACCCATGTTGGCTGGTTTTACAAATAGAGTATGACCAAATCTAGCTGACAATTCAGCATAGGTATACTTATTTTTTGTAGTCGGCTTGACAGTGACAAAGTCTGCAATCCCAATCCCTGCATCTCTCAATAGTCTCTTCATCACATCTTTATCCATACCGACTGCTGATCCTAAAATGCCTGGCCCAACACAAGGTAAATTTGCCAATTTTGCAAAACCTTGAATGGCTCCATCTTCACCATAGGTGCCATGCAGGACGGGAAAGATAACATCGAGTCCAGAGACGTGTTCGCCACCTTGATTCACAATCTCGTGTGCATCCGCATTTTGAGACAGAAGCACCTTATCTGTGCGATTCATTTCTATTTTTGCTGGATCATCAGCATGTAGCAGCTGCATTGCTTGACCGTGATAATGCCATTGCCCATCGTTATCAATACCAATGAGGACAGGCTCGTATTTATCAGGTTTTAGGGCTGCAATAATATTTTTAGCTGACCGAAGTGAGACTTTGTGTTCTGCTGATCTGCCACCAAAAATGACAGCCACTTTTATTTTAGACTTCATAGACATATGATACATTTAAATCATACAACAAGATATGTTTTTAATGACGTTTCTACTACGATTGCAATTTTTATGACAATTCTTAGATAATAATTGCATTAGATTTCACATTTAATCTTTTGATACGTTGTGTTACAAACTCTTCAATTAAAAAACTTATGAAAACATTACTCAAATTCAGTGTATTGATTCTATTAGCCATGTTCATCATTCAATGTAGCAGTGATAGCTTAGACGATGACGATATGATGGGCGATGATGACATGGAGGAATTAGATGACACGATGGTTGGTTTTGCAAAAACAACTGGTACTGATCCAACTGAAGCCGCCAACCAAGATCGAATAACGGACAATGTTTGGATCACTAGAGGTAATGATGGTGGTCAAATCTATAATGCCAAAACTGAATCGATAGCTGATAAGGACGCAAGTCCCGCTGGTACTTTATGGGCTATCGGTACACTTGCTGATAAAGATAATCTAACGTTTACTCCATTTAGAGAAGCTGTCGGCAAACCTAAAGATGTTGTTGGAAAGGACTTAGTGATGCAGCTAGTTGCAGATTCAATCTTTATTGATATCAAATTCATAGCTTGGGGAGCTGATAAGGAAGGTAGCTTCGCCTATAACCGGACGAAGATATAATTTGTTGATGTGCTAATGTGTTGGTTTGCTAAGATGCTAATTTAATATTACATCATCACGGTGGATCGCATTATCACATCAGCACATCAGCACATCATCCAATCATCAATGTAATAGCAATCCCAGCTGCAGCACCCGATACAATCAAATTCCATTCTCGTTGGGGTACTTTTAAAACAGAAGTGACAATATAGCCCAAAGCTAAGGTGGCAAAGACGATAACGATTTGGCCGACTTCCACGCCTAAATTGAATGGTAGGAGTATGCTTATAATATTATCTTCTTTGCCAATTAAGGCTCTGAAATAATTTGAAAAACCAAGGCCATGGATGAGCCCAAAAAATAAAGCTAAGAGATAATTCCATCTGACTTTACAGTCTGAAGGCTTACCTGCAACGATATTAAAAATAGCCGTTATAAGAATCGTAAGCGGTATCAGAAATTCAATGAGACTTGGAGAGATGTTGACTATTTTCAATCCAGAAAGCACTAATGTCAAACAATGACCGATCGTAAAAGCTGTCACTAAAATCAATATGTGTTTCCACTGAGATAGAGCATAGACCGCGCACAAGGCAATCACAAATAAGATATGATCATAACCATCCATATCTAGGATATGATCAAAGCCAAGCTGAAAATAAGTACCAAACATGAATATGGATTTGTTATCTCAAAAGTAAGTAAACTTGATCTTATTGTGCTTTTTGAGTAAATTTTATGAGGGTCGTCCTTCCGGGCTCGCAAGTTGTTTCATAATTCTTAAGAAAGAAATCACCTAAACATTCAAGGCACCAAAGTACCTTGGACTTAGCAAACTATGAGGATTACTCCTTCCAAGTGATTTTTAACCCAATGTCATTTAGTTAAGGAAATACAAGCGCTGAAAGTGCGACATTATTTTAGCGCGGCCTGCCTGCCGAATTTCTACGTCTAACCAAATAAATATAGTTAAATTTTGTTATGCATAAGCCATTAATTTAACATAAGGAGTTTGTCTGCTTATAACAGAGAAAACCCTATGAATTAATTTGTTTTTGACTGCATTTAA
>CALGLU010000120.1 GCA_937959275.1 uncultured Saprospiraceae bacterium
GCTTAAACTAAAAATGTAATTATCTTTGCAGCCGCTTAGGGAAGGAAGCTTCTCGACAGCTGGTTTCGACCGGTTAGCTCAGTTGGTAGAGCAACGCCCTTTTAAGGCGTGGGCCCTGGGTTCGAGCCCCAGACCGGTCACAAAGAAAAGAGTTCATTGTAAAAAGATGAGCTCTTTTTTTATTTAAACGACATTGGGTTAAAACCACTTGGAGGGAGCAAAATTAATGGTTTGCTAGGTCCAAGGTACTTTAGTGCCTTGAATGTTCACTTAATTTTTCTAATAATTGTGACACAGCATGCGAATTCAGGATGACGCTTAAAGTTTTGTGATGAGGTTTATGAAGGACAAGGATTACCGTGAACTTCGGTTTCAATCTAAAGTTTGGTTGATGATTACCTTACATGTCACCGGTAGCATTCAAAAAGTATATATTGTTAGAAATTTTGATTGTAGTATTCAATCAAAATGAATTTCAATGATCACATAATTTTAAAATGTCGCAACAGGTACGAGAAGGAGAAGAGCTTAATGAAGGACCATTAAAGCAATTTTTATTAGAAAAGGAGTTGATCGTTGATGTCAACAGCGAGTGGAAGGTCTCACAGTTTTCGACTGGCTTTTCAAATCTTACCTACTTAATTCAAATCGAGGACAAAGAATATGTACTTCGTCGGCCACCAAATGGAGCGATTAAACGCGGTCATGATATGGGGCGTGAATTTAGAGTCTTGACGGGCCTGAATCGAGGGTTTGAAAAAGCACCGGAAGCCTATATCTATACCGAGGATAAAGAGATTTTGGGTGTCCCTTTCTATCTCATGGAAAAAATGGAAGGCATCATTATTAATGGAGCAGAAGCGAAACGAAGACAGATTTCAGAAACTGAGTTTCCAGTGATCGCTAATAGTTGGTTAGACACTTTAGTCGAACTCCATGCTTTAGACTATGAATCGGTTGGCTTAGGTGAACTGGGTAGACCTAATGGTTATGTAGAAAGACAAGTGCGCAATTGGAGCAAGCAGTATGTCAATGCTAAAACACACGAAATAGCAGAAGCAGAGAAAGTCATGAAGTGGCTGCACGACCATCAACCGACTGAGTATGATCATAGTTTGATTCATAATGATTACAAATATGACAATGTCGTCTTTGAAGATGATTCTTGGGAGAGGATCAATGCTGTATTAGATTGGGAAATGTGTACGCTTGGTGATCCCTTGATGGATCTTGGAGCCGCGATTGCTTATTGGATAACAGCCGATGATCATCCGATGATATTGAGCGTGTTTCCCTATCCGACATCTATGCCTGGTAACCCTAGCCGCCTAGACATCGTAGAGCAATATGCCTCTAAGAGTGGTCGACCAATCAATCATTTAGTTTTTTATTACGCCTTTGGCTTATTTAAGAATGCAGTGATTGTCCAACAAATTTATTATCGCTATACGAAAGGATTAACGAGCAACGAAAAATTTGCACAACTAGATAAGGTGACACAATTATTTTGTGAATTAGCCTGGCAAGCGATTCAGAAAAATCGAATAGATCAATTACTTTAGAGTACATACGAATATTAACGACATCAATTTGTCATTCATGACGCCATTAAAACGGAGACAATTTTTAAAGCAAGCGGCTAAACTCATGGGAGTGCCAGTTGCTTTTGCTCATTTAATTCCAAGTGGAGTTCATTTATTATGTGAACTTGAAGCATCTGCATTTCATGATATAGAGGGCAAGCATCCAGACATACGTGTACTCAACGATCGTCCCCTCAATGCTGAAACACCTGCGCATCTCTTGGCTCCGAAGGTCACACCCGCGGATCGCATGTTTGTCAGAAATAATGGTCTCGTACCAACCGGTATTGATGCCGAAAATTGGACCTTGACGATCGAAGGAGAATCTGCAAAGCAACAAATGACATTTACCCTTGCAGAATTAAAATCTCGCTTTAAGCACCACACACTTCAGCTTACATTAGAATGTGGTGGCAATGGCAGAAGTGAATTTAACCCACCAGCTAAAGGGAATCAATGGTCAACAGGTGCAGTCGCCTGTCCAAGCTGGACTGGTGTGCGGTTAAAAGATGTGTTAGCCGAAGTTGGTTTTGGAAAAGATGCTAAATATGTCGGTTACTATGGAAAAGATACACATCTGAGTGGAGATGCAGATAAGGTGGTCATCTCTAGAGGAGTGCCTCTATCTAAGGCACTTGAAGAGGAGTCTTTAATTGCTTGGGCCATGAATGGCGAAGATTTGCCCATACTTCATGGTTATCCTTTGCGCCTCGTTATTGGAGGATGGCCTGCTTCGTGTTCGGGCAAATGGGTAAACAGATTAGTGATCAGGAATCAAGTGCACGATGGACCTAAAATGGGTGGGCAATCCTATCGGGTGCCTTGTGATCCAGTCCCACCTGGAACCGTGGTTGAAGATGATGACATGTGTATCATAGAGTCGATGCCAGTCAAGTCGATTATCACGTCTCCTAAGACAGCAGCGATTTCAACTAAGCCAACGATTCCTATTGCTGGTCATGCTTGGGCGGGTGATTTGGCTATTAAGCAAGTTGACTATTCGATTGATTATGGTCAGACTTGGACCATTAGTCAGTTGTCTAGTCCAGTGAATCGCCTAGCTTGGCAACACTGGAGTGCTGATGTGAGATTGCCGGAGAAAGGCTATTATGAGATATGGGTTAGAGCGACTGATGAGAAGGGTAGGGCGCAGCCAATGTTACTACCGGGATGGAATCCGAGGGGCTACTTAAATAATGCTTGTCATCGCATAGCAGTAAAATATGTGCCATGAAAAAAGTAACTTTAGTGATTGGTGTTTGTATTTTAATTTGGAGTTGTGAACAGAATCAATCTCTCCCGCAAGAGATGAACTACGGGATTCAAAATGAAGTGATTTTATCAAAAGTGACTGATGGTATTCATACACCGACTGGCTTGATTGCAGATCAAGGATTAGAGTCTGTATTAAGGCATTGTGTATCCTGTCATTCATCTAAATTAATTACGCAAAATCGAGCGACAGAAGAAGGGTGGACATCTATGATCCATTGGATGTATGAGACTCAAAACTTGCCTCAACTTGGTGATCAAGAACCTATAATCGTTTCATATCTATCCAAACATTATGCACCTGTTGCTTCTGGACGTAGGAAAGACTTAGGAAACCTTGAGTGGTATCCCTTGCAAGAAGAGAATTAACTAATTTTACTACTTAAATTGTTTACCATTTTAATTTCCTAGGACATAACTCATTGAAGGCTAACTGACTTTTATAATCTACTTATTAATTACCATTTAATTTTTATGATTATGAAAATCAATTTTTTTTATTTTTTTGCAATTTTATCAGTGCTGGTACTTTCTTGTTCGGAAAGTGAAATAACGAGTACGTCTGAATTTGATACGGACGATTTTGAACTTGAACTGTCAAGTTTTTTGACTGAATTTGAGTTGATAGACATTAATCCAGAAGCTCTTTACAAGTCAGTTATGCAACAATCATCTGACATAAAAACCTTGAGTTTGGCTGAGGGTAAATTTAATTTTGAAGTTCGAGAAACGGATCTAGAATTAAACAATAGCTATTTCGAATTTAGCGATACTGGTGAATTAATTGAGCTGCAGGCAGAAGGTTCAAAAACACTTTACCTAGATAATTTGGATTTTGAAAATGTTAGCTCAAATAACGTCGGTGTTGTACTGAGAGACACTGATTTGTATATCGAATATTCAAGTCAGGGTGAAGACTATGTTATCGCTCCTGTAAGTGACATTGTGAAAACAACGAACACTCAAGCCTATATACATTACCCCAAACACGCGATTCTGAAATCTACGGAGCAAGGCAGTGAATGTTTGTTTCTTGATCATGATACTGATGAGATTCAATCAGATATAGCTGAACCCAGAATGCTGCAATATAATGCTACCATAACAGTCGTCATTGATTATTCTATGTATCAGTATTTAGGTTGGACTGGTTCGATTAATTATGTGAACGATGCTATGTATTGGACTAACTTTAGATATAATGCCAATAGTGGTCTGCCAATAGCTATCATAAAGGGTGGTGGTTATGTGTTAAATCAGTCAGGACAATATGGTTTGGCCTACAGCACAGATCCTGCAACATATTTAAACAATTTTGCAGCATGGCTGAATCGATATAATATAGGGAATGATGCAGAGATATTGTTTACAAGAGATCATGCACACTGGGGTGCTGCTTATCCAAATACAATGTGTGGCTATAATGCAACTGCTTTAGTTGAATACCATAGTTGGACAACCCGCAGGTATAATATAATTGCCCATGAATTAGGTCATATTCTTGGCGCCGGGCATACAAATTCTGGTGTTATGAGAACTGTAGCAAATGGTGATTCATATTTCACACAATATTCAAAAAATCAAATCTTGTCGTTTTTGAGTTCGACGAATTGGTGTTTGTAAGGTCAACTGAATAAAACGTCGTTTAGCAAAAAATAGATTGGAGTGTGTAGAGATATGCACTCCTTTTTTCCTTTATTCTTGAACTAAACTTTCAATTAAATTCAATGCCTTTTTATGATTCCAAGATTTTTCAGTTACGATATTTTGGAGTAAGGTTGTTGCTTTTTCAACTTCACCTTTTTCTAAGTAAGCGAGACTTAAAAACCATTGAGCTTCATCCTTATGGGGTGATTTATTACTTGATAAAATTGACTGAAAATCAGAAATAGATTTATCTAAATTCATGTTATGATCTGAAGCATATAATCTGCTTAATCCCAAATATAGATTTTGCTCATTTGTTCTATTTGGGATCAATTCAATTTGCTCTTTTGCTAAATCAAATCGTTGTGTTTTATAGGATTCTATTCCGATTGTCCAAGGATCGTCTATGTTCAATTCATTACCATTCATGAGACTAGGTGGCGGTTGATGAATAGTCTCTATATAACTAGATGCAATGGAATTTGTATCTGATGATTCTAGTGGCTTTTCTGTAAATAGATAGTAACTGATAAAGCCTAATACAAATACAGCCGCAATATTTCGAATTAAGGGAAATAAGCTATGGAGCTTTGAGGTCTTACCTTTCTTTTCTACTCTATCTATATCGAAATTCTCAAGCTTTGAGTTGGATATTAGCTCCTTTTTAAGATTTTGTTTATGTTGAGCATATAGTATGCTTTCTATTTGAACATCTTCTGCAAACTGAGGGTCTGATTCTGTCAATGAGACAAATTCTAAGTACTCAGAGTCAGTTAACTCTTCATGTAAGTATTTCTGAATGAATGATTCTTTATTCATTTTTTATGTTTTCAAGTAACTCCTTGATTTTTAATTTTAATTTCTTCATACAGCGAGCTTTTGTAGTCTTCATGACATCTCTGTTCTTATAACCCATTTCCTCGGCCAAATTCCTCAGCGGAATCCGATCCAAAAGATTTCGCTTAAGCAGAGCTTCGCAAGGATTTCCTAAAATACTGAGGGCCTTAAGTGTGACATTCACTTGTCTTTGTCTGTCATCATCTAAGGATTCGACTTGTTCAGCAGAATCAATAGCCCCTTGTACAATACGTGGATCAAAACGCAATATTTTTCGATTTTTCTTTTGCTTGTTTTTCCACATATTCGTAGCAACTTTCAAGATAAAAGCTTGAACGTTGTCATTAGAATAGGTATGCATCATAATTTTTTCACGCAATACAATGATAGCATCCATAACCAAATCTCTTGAATCTTCAAGTGAACAGTTTGTTGTAGAGGCTATGTGCCGGGTGCAGTACAGGTAGTTTTCATCAAAAATCTTCGATAGGGGCTCTGTTTTGCCTGTTCTTAACTCTTGAATGTCAAACTCATCTATCGTTTTCATCTATATCAATTCAGGAACTGAAAGGGTAAACAAAATACATATTAATTTTTGACAAATTTTCTATATCTATATTTTTGAAAAAGTTTAACTATTTTTTGTTTACCTTTTATAAACCTAAATTTATATACTATTACTAAATTAGTTAGTTCATAGCATTACATAAATTTTCTATTAACTTTTCAGCTCCCTTCCTTCAAGTTGGAATAACTTTTAATCATGGAGGACTCAATTAAAATATTCTGTATAAGTTTACTAATCATTCTGACAAGTGGCAAAGCTAAAATAGCCTTTTGTTCAACTCCAGTTAAGAAAGATGTTGTATTAACAAACTGTAGCAAAACATTCATTGATCTTGAGGACAAACTCAATTTTGCTAGTAGTCTTAGCCTCAGGTCTAAGGTTAATGAGGCAATTCGAATCTATAATAGCTTTGATTCTATTTTAGACGACGCTCAGCTTCCAATCCGAGAGAAAGTGATCTTAGCGAATCGAGTTTCACAAGGCTATATAGACAATTTTAAATATAGACTAGGACTTGATTTCGCAAAGAAGTATCTCAATATTGCGATTCCAAAATTGGATGCCTTTGATTTTGAGCTTGGAAAAGCATATGAAGCGTTAGGTGTATTTCAATCTAAAGCTGGAGACTTGGATGGATCAATGAATAACCTGACTCAAGCTCTAAGCATCTTGAAGTTCTACAGTGGGCAACATTCAATATATTTTCATTTAGGAATGAATTATTTGCATGCTCAAAACTTTATTGAATCTACAAATGCTTTTAATGTATCAATTGCGAATATTAATGTTGAAGATCTATCAATTCTAAATCTCAGAACTCAATTCAAAATTCAATTCCAATTTATTGATGCTTTGATTCTATCAGGAGATTTTGGTAAGGCAGAGCAAACCCTCAAGAAAGTTCAGTATTTAGCTAATATGATAAATGAGCCCTTTTATAATTTTCTTGTAAATTACAAAAGCGCAGCATACTACCTTAATACGGGCAATAGAAAAAAAGCAAGAACGTATTTGGATATAGGGGTTCCAGATCATCCTCACACCTCTGTTTTTAAAGCCGGATTTTATTTTTACAAAGGGATTATAGAGTTGGGTTATAAAAATTACAACACCTCTGCTGAGTTTTTTCAAGAATCAATTAATACTTCTTTATCTAATGGTGAAGAATTTTTCAAGTTTGGTAATAATTATTTGTGGATGGGACGTGCATATACCTATGCCCAAGAATATGATAAGGCGTTAAAGGCATTTGATGATGGATTGTGTTTATTTGAAAACACAGGCGCTAAGTTTAATTCTATAAGAGCTGATCTTAAAAATGTCAAAGGTGAATTATATTTGGAACAAGGCAAGCTTATCAAAGCAAAGCATTGCTTCTTATCAGCCTTGAGTCTAGATGGTGATCGAACCGAAGGTAAAATGACAAATGTTCTGGATGTAGCGCTAGTCCACTTAGAACATTTTAAAAATAACCAAAATGAAGCAGAGGTTGACTCTATCATTTTTT
Organism: uncultured Saprospiraceae bacterium; assembly: GCA_937959275.1. Taxonomy (GTDB): domain Bacteria; phylum Bacteroidota; class Bacteroidia; order Chitinophagales; family Saprospiraceae; genus CALFUK01. The sequence goes on from CALGLU010000120.1 coordinate 7,415, forward strand.
ATATGGATCTCAATGATAAACTTTTAGATCAAATGAGGTCTGAGCATAGATATTTTGAAGATCAAGGTGCTGTAGAATACATTGCTAATGAGATTTATTCAGAAAATCTGGAGATTCTAGAATATCTATATGATTACAGAATAAAGACAGAGTTAATCGATAAGATATTTAAGTATATGGAAGGGATTAAATCTTATTCATTCAAACAAGAATTGAAGGAGCAAGAAGGGCTGCACACATATGGAGTGCCAAAACTACTGATTGAAAATCTTAATTCGGTAAAGTCTGAAGTAAAGCATCTACAAGAAGAGATTTATGAAAATGGTAAGGACAGTACAAGTTTGATGGATCAAGACAAATATCAAATTGCTTACAATGAGAAACTATTGAAGCTAGAATTATTAAAAACTCAATACAATACAATTTTACAAAATATTGAAACTGAATATCCAAGTTATTTTAATTTTAAATATAACCATACAGCTCTAACGATTTCAGATATTCAAGATGTTCTCAGTCCAAATGAAGCTTTGGTTGAATATTTCATAGATGATCATGCAATTTTTATTATCGCTATTAAACAAGATACGATTCACTATTTTAATAAAGAGAAGCCAGTAGATTGGGATGTAACCATTACTGAATATTTGAATTCGGCAGGAGATAGTGATTATCAACATCAGGATTCAACAGCAGTCACTTTTTCAAAATTTTCAAATTCAGCTCATAAGATATTTAATATGGTATTGGTTGATGTGATTAATGAACTAGAGGATGACGTTAAATATTTGACCATAATTCCAGATGAGAAACTCCATTTTATCCAATTTGATAACTTGTTGACTGAGCCGGCTAATCCAAATGAGGTTTATAGAGATTTAAGTTATTTAATTAATGATTTTACAATTTCAAGAGCTCCATCTGCATACATGTTTTCAACTTTAAAGAAGAGAAAAAGAACTCACTACGAGTATAAATATGTTGGATTCGCGCCAAAATACAAGAGTGAAAATATTGCGATTGTCGATAGTCTAGAATCAGATAGAAGGGATCGTCTAGAATATTATAATGATCTTGTTACAAGAGGTACTTTAGTTGATTTACCTTCAGCAAGAGAATCTGTTCGTTTTATTGCCTCTCTCTTAGGTGGTATTTCATTTGTAGGCCCCCAAGCAACAAGAGAAATGTTTTTGGAGCGGTCTTCAGAAGGTAATATTCTTCATTTTGCAGGACATGCCATTAATGATGATCAAAACCCAAAATATTCACAATTGTTGTTTTCGCAAACAGATGCTGATTTCGAGCTTTACGCTTCTGATATTTATGACATTGGTCTTGATTTAGATTTAGCCGTACTGAGTGCATGTAATACTGGTAACGGTAAACTGAAGAGGTTTGGTGATGGTGTCTTGAGTTTGTCGAGAGCATTTAAATATGCAGGGTGCTCAAGCGTGGTGATGAGTCTATGGAGTATTCCTGACATTCAAACTGCCCAATTAGATAATTCATTTTTTGAAAATATAAAAAGGGGAGAGCGAATTGATGATGCGCTACGTGATAGTAAATTAGCTTTTTTAAAAAGTGCTACATTTAAAACATCTCATCCGTTCTATTGGTCAGGTATGACAGCATCTGGTAAAATGGAACCAATCCAAAAAACCAGTCTTTGGACAAAATTTATAAACCTACTTAACTAAATATGTTATTTATTATTTTATTTCCGGCCACCAACGAGTAGGTGTTTTATTGAGTTGCGCATCATAGTGTTGTTTGTAGTTATTAATATGTATTTATTTTCCAAATATATTTAGATAATTGCTCATTGTGTTAATCAATGTGCAATTCCGAGTTTAATCAGTTAAGCAGTACGCTATACATTTAATATTTATTCTCCCTTGATTAATATTGACCAAGGATCAACGACTATTTTACTTGTGATAGAATAACAAACTACTCCATTTTGATTAATGTAATTGAGTTAAAATTTTAAATAAAATAATCTTCTGGTTTTGTTTACCATTTTATGATACCAGTACATAGGTTCTTGAATGCTTATATCAATTAAATTATAACAAATTATAATGAATATTAAACCATTACTTTATGTATTGATTTGCCTTAGCTTTTCTTATATGGCAGAGGCTCAAACTGTGATAAATGATTACTATAGTGTAAAATCAGGAAGCGGGAAAGGAATTAAATTTTGGAATCAAGATCTCTATAAAATACACATGGGCGTTGCTTCAGAAAATAAGTATGGACCAGTTACCAGCTACAGTATTAAAATGAATATGAGTAACCATAGTACCCGAGGTTGGGTATGGGGAGTTAGTGGTAAAACACCAGTGACAGCCTTAAATACCCAAGGGAATTTTCAGACAAAAGGCTGGGTTAAAAGTATGAACCGAAGCTATTATTTTGGTGATAATCAATCATTGGTTGGTGATAATATATCTATACTTTCTTACAGAAGTAACCATAGTACAAGTACACAGTTTATAATGAGAGACAAGGAAAATACAATATATGGTAGATTATATGGTAGTGGCAATGGTGTTAATTTTGGACTACTTGATGGAGATGGTCATTGGTCCTATTTAGCATCTAAAGATAACTATACGGCTTTCCGTATTAATAATAGTGAAAAGGTGAGGTTTCAATCCAGTGGTTTGGTTAAAATAAATACGACTAGAGATGCATCCAGTGCTGTAGGTTCTGGAGCTCTTGAGATAGCTGGGAAATTGAGATTAGATGGGAATGAGATTATTACGAATGCAAATGCAGCCCTATATATTAATCACGACAACAACGGTAATGTGGTGATTGATAACGGAACATTAAAAGTAATAGCTGCATCTAATAAAATCACTATGGGGAATGTTAATAGTAGCCCAAGTGGTTATAAATTATTTGTGGAGAAAGGAATTTTATCTGAAAAAGTCAGGGTGGCTGTTAAAAATAGCTCTGATTGGGCTGACTTTGTTTTTGAAGATGAACATAAACTACTCCCAATTGATGAGTTAGAAGACTATGTTACTGAAAAGAAGCACTTGCCTAATGTGCCATCTGCTGAAGAAATGGTTATTGGTGGCCTAGATGTCGCAACCATGGATGCTAAATTATTAGAGAAAATTGAAGAAGCTCACTTGTATATAATTGAGCTTCATAATGAAATTGAAGAACTAAAGAAGTTAATTAGTGATAAGTAATCGTCGTTTTGATTGCTTTTAGAAACTACCATTTGAAGTTCGAATTTCAAAAGAGTGTGTTGTCTACAGTGCAGTATTATTTCTAATGGATAGAGATGGGTTTACATGGAAAGGAAATTGTGATCAAACTCTTGGAATTTATGGATTTACAATCCGGCCAAAGAAGTATATGATTAAAATTTTTACTCAGAATACCTGACCAGTGCTGCGAATTGGTTTAGCTCCATTTGAATAGTCAATTTGAATAGTCAATAATTGAGGTGACTATTTCAATGTTTATTTAAGTATCGTATTTACAAGAAAGTATTACAATTTAATATAAAATGATTATGAAAATTAAAATCGGTCTTTTTCTTATTCTTCTTTTCCAAGTGAACTATTCTTATTCACAAGATGCGTGTGATAATGCAAGAGAATTTGTTGCCAATTTAAAAGTTGAAGTAGAAGGTGGAAAAACAAAGACATTTGAGGTCTATGTACATGGAAATGATGTCTTAATGGGTGGAGATATAGTCATTGGTAAATATGACGAATTATTTAATGAAAAGAAAGGCCTTGTAAGTAGAGGACGCACTGACCCTACTTCATCAACTCTATGGATAAATGGTAATGTACCTTATATTTTAGATGGTAATATTTCCAGTCAAAAACGGAATGAGATTTTAGAAGCTATGAATCATATTGAGTCGCAGACTAATGTTTGCTTCAAAAATAAAGAAGCAGATAATAGTGACTATGTCAGAATCCGAATTTGTAATCGTAATTCTACTTTTCCCGGTAGGGTAGGTGGAGAACAAGTGTTGAAAATTACGGCAAGCTCAGATGTTCCTACGATCATTCATGAATTATTGCATGTTGTGGGTTTATTACATGAACATGAAAGACCAGATTACGAAGAATTTCTTAATGTGCATTCTGACCAAGTTGGTGATTGGTGTTTTACAGTAAACCCAATTTATGATTACGAGTATGTCGGATCATATGATTACTATTCCATTATGCATTACCTACCATTTCAGTGTGGTGGTGGTTCGGATCCTAATAATCCTCCATTTTCGCCGAAACAAGATTTAGGGGATTATCTTATTGGTTCCACAGATGTGATGAGTCCAGGTGACGTAGCAAGTGTTAATTCCCTATATCCTGATCCATGTCACCCGCAAGTTGAAGCTCCTATTCCCAATTTTGTGTGTAGGGGATGTGAAGTGGATCTCTCCCCAGTTTGTAGTTCATTAAATGTGACATCCAACTCGAATTCAATTACGATTAATCAGTTTGTTATTGAAAACTTACAAAGTGCTGATGCAGTGAATTTTAGTGTCGGGTATTACCTGTCAACAACAAATAACTTAAGTAGCGGCACACCGATTGGGTTTCAAAACATAGATATGATTTCTGGAAATAGCGGCTATTATATTGATGATATTTCGTTTCCGATTCCCTCCTCAATATCTGCGAATTATTATTATGTCATTGCTGTAGTTGATTTACCAAATAGTACAGGTGATATAAATATGAATAATAATGTTTGCTATGGATATGGACCAATTTATGTTGGAGGTACAGTCTCGTGCAATGATGGCATACAAAATCAGGGTGAATTTGGAGTGGATTGTGGCGGACCTTGTAGTGCTTGTTCTCCTCAAGTCAATTTGGTTTCGCAAACTTGCGCAGTGCCTCTTGCAAATAATAATCAGCTAGATATATTATATGATATTACTAATTTTGGGAGTTCGGCAAGTGGTGCATTTAATGTCTCTTTTTATGCTTACAAACGCTTTGATCCGAATCCTACAGCTTTGAATATTAATACGACGCATTCGATTCCTGGGAATACGTCTCGGAATTTTAGAAAGACCTTGGACCTATCGGCTGTAATGACTTCTGTTGGCTTAGGCGCAGGTGACTATAAGATTGGAATGTGGATTGATGACTTTCAAGCTATTCAAGAAACAAGCGAGAATGATAATTGGTGTTCATTAAATAATTATTTCACCTATGTTACACATAATTTGGCCCACTCAGAATCTTGTCTTAACTCCTATGTGAGTGGTGAATATTTAAATGTGGTATTTGATGTAGTGAATGAAGGGAATACAAGTACTGGCATTGTGAATTATCAATGTTATATTTCTGATGTCTCCAATGGGAATACATATCCAATCGGTGATACCTATAGTATTTTCAATATAGCTGCTAACAGTCTATACTCAGAACATATTTCATATCACCTTGAAACGGAAATGTCTGCACACGGTTTATTCCCTGGTGAATATGCTGTGGGGATATTTATAGACAATTCCGGTATCATTCAAGAAAGTAATGAAAATGATAATTTTTGTATAGGAAGTTCTTCGTTTAATTATGCTGGTGGATGTAGTATGCTTGATGGATATGTCGAGGGTGCTTTTTCAGGCCAAGCTGAATTTAGTGCTGCTAATTATATTAAGTCTCCCAATATTGGGAATCAATGTATAATAGCGAATGGAGGTCAAGTGGTGATGCAGGCAGGAGGCTCTGTTGATTTATTACCTGGTTTTGTTGCAGACCTTGGCAGTAGTTTTACAGCAGTCATTGATGACTGTGCCAATAGTAATTTAATAGATGATGTAGTAGAAGTAAGGGAGACGATGCAGTTAAATACCATGCAGGAACTTGATGGACAATCTGTTGAAAAATCAAAATTAGCTTTAAAAGATTTTAAAATTGCACCAAATCCTTTTGTAGATAAAACGATCATATCCTATGATTTACAAGAGTCAGAAAATGTGACTGTCTTTGTATCTGAAATCAATGGTAGGATTATTCAAGTATTGTTGGATAAAGCTCATCAAGAAGCTGGGCATTATGATTTGGATTATCAAAATGAAGCATTGTCAAATGGAAGCTATGTAGTGACTATCCAATATTCCGGTGGTTTGACATCCAAGAAAATGGTTGTCCTTAAATAAGATGATAGATAAGAGTTACTCGTTTAGCCTTTTACAAGCTAATTTGAATAATATTTTTATTGTGTGTTTACACTGTAAAGTCTGTAATGCATGTATTGTTAAACTTAAAATTTAATGTATGAACTAAAACAAAAGAGAATGGAAATGATCTCATGTACAGAAACTATACGAGATCAAGCTTTAGCTTTTAGCTTAGTGAAAAGTAAAATCAAAATTAAAGGGAGTAAACCGAATATCCTGGAAAGATACATATCGGCCTACTCCATATTAAAATTAATTAATAATCTAAATTAGTGAAATTATGTCAACTTATAAATTTAAGAATATTATATGTTCTTTATTACCTAGTATTTTGGTCTTAGGGCTACTTCTTTCTTCATGCCAACAAGATGCAAATGAATTTACAGAAACTTCTTTCGCTCAAAATCCAGATAGCGTTGAAGATAAACTTTTAAATTCAGATGAGATCTTAAATTTCGATTCATCTACAAATGGAGTATTAGAAACGGATTATATACAGAACGTTTTTTCCGAAACTGGAAATGATGGGGAAATTATTGTTTCAATGTATAAAATACCATTACAAATGACTAGTGGGCAAGAGTCGAAAAATCTTTATGCATTATATGAGAAGGATTCTGATGAGTTTCAATTTGCTATTTATAATGTCAAGTTAGATGATGGGCTTTATGCTAAGATTCTTGATAATAATGAATTGGATTTTCAATCATTAACAAAAGAAGAATTCGCGAATTTAGGAATTGCCTACACAGCAGAGGAAACGATGTATAATCTCAGTGGTGAGATTGTTGCAAAAGTAAGTTACAAGGAAAATGAAAAGACGATGGACAATGACTATGCCGAAAGCAGAGGTTTTTTAGAAGTCTATTGTATGATGGTATGTGTTATTGATAAAATGGGATTTTGGGATAAAATTGTTTGCGGAGCTGCTATAGCTGCGTGTTGGGCCTCTTTAGGTTTAACCTGTGTAGCCTCTGTAGCGTCATGTGGTAGTGGGAATACTGATTCTTATAATGATTGTTATAATAATCATTGTTATGTTGAAGTAGCACCACAATGTAATGCTAACCCACCTGATTTGGTATGGACGGGAGCCTTGGCATCCACTTATACTGATTTACAATGGTCGGCTGTATCAGGGGCAATATCGTATACTCTTGTTTATTGGAATGGTAGTGGTTGGACAAACTTTCATACAACAACTGCAACTTCCAGTAGGGTATCACTTAGCCCAAATTCATCTTACTACTTAGGTGTTAAAACTAATTGTCCAGGCAGATCTAGCAGTGTTAATTGGACATGGGTACAAACTTTAAGTGGCAAAGTTACTAATGTTAAAACCAATATGGACCTTGACAATTTAAATATTGAAAAGGCTAAAGATGTTCCTTTATCAACGACTATAAAACCTACTAAAGATTCTTAAGAATTTGTAAAACAGTCAAAGGGACTTTGTAAAACTGATATTGTATAGCCTCATTCTATTCGAGTGAGGCTTTTTATCTCTCCTCTAGATAATTTATAGTTTATTCAGTTTCAAGATATTTTGATGATTCAATCTATTTTGAGGATAATATATCGTTGTGTGTTACAATCTAAAATTTGGCATTCTGTATCATTAACGCAAAAATATTCCTATAAACCCACATAAAAACATATCTTTCTAATGTAAACGTCACATAAAAGAAAGATGTGCTATGATGAAACCTACAGATACGTCAAATCCAGAATACTTTCATAAGGTAGTCGATTGCCAACACGCATGCCCTGCTCACACGCCAGTTCCCGAATACATCCGATTAATAGCCGCTCAAAAATACACAGAAGCTTATATGGTCAATTGGGAATCAAATGTTTTCCCAGGGATCCTTGGTCGCACTTGTGATCGCCCTTGTGAGCCAGCATGTCGCAGAGGAAGAGTAGATGAGGAACCTGTCGCAATATGCAGGCTTAAGCGTGTTGCTGCCGACCATAAAGGAGAGGTTAAGCACTTGATGCCTCAAGCGCCTTTTCCGCAGAATGGGAAAAAGATAGCTCTTATAGGAGGAGGCCCCGCTTCACTCACAGTCGCCAGAGATTTAGCTCCACTTGGTTACGAATTACATCTATACGATGAGTGGCATAAAGGTGGTGGTATGATGCGGACTCAAATCCCGGCGTTTCGATTACCCGAAGAGGTTCTAGATGAGGAAGTGAATTATGTCATTGATATGGGCATCCACACTCATTTCAACACCTTTGTCGACAGTATGAAGGAAATACTTGATCAAGATTATGATGCTGTATTTGTAGGAACAGGTGCCCCTAGAGGCCGTAATTTGGAATTACCTGGCCGAGAAGAAGCAGATAAAAATATTCACATTGGTATTGAGTTTCTAGCGGATATTGCCTTTGATCATCGCTCTACTATTGGTAAGAATGTGATCATATTGGGTGGTGGAAATACCGCTATGGATTGTTGCAGGACGTCTAGACGGATTGGTGGTGATAATGTAAAAGTGATCGTTCGGAGTCCATTCAAAGATATGAAGGCATCGCCATGGGAAATCAAGGATGCACAAATGGAAGACATTCCCATTATGAACAATATGCCTCCCAAAGAATTTGTCGTTGAGGACGGTAAATTAAAAGGAATTGTGTTCGGCAAGGTTAGAGCAGAATATAATGAAGAGGGTAGACGGAAGTTAATTCCTACGGGTGAGCCAGATGAATTTATTCCGGCAGATGATGTGATCATTGCGATTGGTCAGGATAATGCCTTTCCTTGGATTGAGAGAGATTTAGGGATTGAGTTTGGTAAATGGGATATTCCAGTATTAGATAAGGTGACATTCCAATCCACAAATCCAAAAGTCTTTTTTGGTGGAGATGCTGCCTTTGGTCCAGAGAATATTATTACTGCGGCAGCTCATGGTCATCAGGCGGCAATTTCCATTCACCTATTTTTGGAAGGAAAGGATTTAGTCAGTGATAGACCACCGCCAACCACTAATCTCATTCGACAGAAGATGGGCATTCATGAGTGGATGTACGATAGTCCTGTGGTAGAGGATTTGAGGTATGCTGTACCCCATGAGCAAAAGACCTTAACGCTGTCGAATCGAAAGATAGAAGTGGAACTTGGTTTTCCAGAAATTGTTGGATTTAAAGAGGCACAAAGATGTCTGAATTGTGATGTCCAAACTGTCTTTTCAGAAGAGGCTTGTATCGAATGTGATGCCTGCATGGATGTCTGTCCAACCTCATGTATCACCTTTACACAAAATGGTGAAGAAGAAGATTTACGAACCAGATTAATAGCACCTGCTCTCAATCTGGAACAAGATTTATATATATCAGATAAGCTGTCGACAGGGCGGATCATGGTCAAAGATGAAGATGTCTGTCTACACTGCGGCCTGTGTGCAGAACGATGCCCGACAGCAGCCTGGGATATGCAGAAGTATTTATATGAAGTCACAAAAACCTATAGCATGCCCGAACCCGTGGAAGCTATATAAAAATGAGATGTTGATATGTCAGTGATTGTAAATGATATGGTCATTCGCTTTGCGAATGTCAATGGTACTGGATCGGCGAGTGCCAATAATATGTTTTCCAAAGCCATTTTTAGAATGGGGATTCCAGTATCGCCCAAAAATATATTCCCCTCCAACATACAAGGATTACCCACTTGGTACGAAGTGCGCATCAATGAAAAAGGGTATTTGGGTCGACGAGCTGGAATTGATGTCTTAGTGGGTGTCAATCCACAAAGTTTTGACCAAGATATGTTGTCTGTAAAACCGGGTGGCTATTTTGTCTATGACAGTACGAAGCCGCTTTATGAGGACGCCATGCGCGATGACATCCAATATATTGGCATTCCGATGATGCAGATTAGCATGGGCTTTTTTGATGTGGCAAGGCTGCAGCAGCTGTTTAAAAATATTATTTATGTTGGTGCATTGGCGGCATTGCTCGATATTGAAATGGGTGTCATTAAGCAGATCATAGAAGAGCAATTTGGCAAAAAACCAAAGCTAGTGCCGCCCAATTTTAAGGCGCTAGAAGCAGGATTTAATTATGCTAAAGAGCACGTTGAGTGTCCATTAAATGTAAGAGTAAAGAGATCTGATAATATTGGCGATCGAATTTTATTAGAGGGCAATGAAGCGACAGCTCTAGGCGCAGTTTATGCAGGCGCCACTGTCGCAGGTTGGTACCCCATCACACCGTCGACTTCGATTGTCAAGGCTTTTGAAACTCACGTTAAAAAATTACGTATTGATCCAGAAACGGGTAAAAAGAATTATGCGATTGTGCAGGCTGAAGATGAATTAGCAGCTATGGGGATGGTCATCGGCGCGACCTGGAATGGTGCACGAGCCTTCACTGCGACGAGCGGTCCTGGTGTGTCGTTGATGAGTGAATTTATAGGGCTTGCTTATTTCGCAGAAATACCTGTCGTGCTTGTCAATGTACAAAGAGGCGGGCCATCTACAGGCATGCCAACTCGCACACAACAACCAGATTTGATTTCTACAGCATACGCCTCACATGGAGATACAAAGCACATCTTATTATTTCCCAGCACGCCAAAAGAGTGTTTTGAGATGATGGCAGATTGTTTTGATCTGGCAGATCGATTTCAGACACCTGTTATTATGGTTTCGGATTTAGATTTGGGCATGAATATTCATTTGACAGATCCATTAGAGTGGGATGATGCGAGAGAATATGATCGAGGAAAAGTATATGATGCCGAAGCACTGGATAAAATTGAGCGATTTGGCCGTTACTTAGATTTAGATGATGATGGAGTTTGCTACCGTACTATACCGGGCACACATCCTACAAAAGGATCTTTTTTTACAAGAGGTACATCAAGGGATGAATATGCTAAATACACAGAAAGTGGCGAAGTGTATGTCAGGGTAGTGAATCGCATTTTAAAAAAATGGGAGACGGCTAAGCAGTACGTACCGGCTCCAGAGTTATATCAATCAGAGTATTCATCGAGGCGAGGTATCATCTTTTTTGGCACAACGACCTATGCCGCTTTAGAGGCGATGGACTTATTTAAAGAAGATGGGGTTGAGTTGGACGCAATGAGGATAAGAGCTTTACCTTTCAATGAAACAGTTGAGGATTTTATTGAGAAGCATGATGAGATATTTGTAATTGAGCAAAATCGAGATGCACAATTCAGATCAATATTGATCAATGAATTAGATACGAATCCAGCAAAATTAATTCGCATTTTGAATTTTGATGGGATGCCGATTACAGCGCAGACGATTATGGAGTTGATAATGGCGAATGTAGAATCAGGGATGAAGCATGCTTCGTCCGTACAATAGATAGTGGATAGAATACGTAGGGACAAAGCATGCTTTGTCCCTTCATACAATAAAAAAAAGTATAGATGACATATGTAAGACCGACATTTAGACACCCTGAGTTGCCTAAGAATAAAATCGGGTATGCGAAGGCGGATTATGAGGGAGCGATTTCGACTTTGTGTGCGGGGTGTGGGCATGACTCGATTAGTGGTGCAATTGTGCAGGCGTGCTATGAGATGTCTGTAGAGCCGCATAAGCTGGCCAAAATTTCAGGTATCGGATGTTCGTCAAAAACACCGACATACTTTTTGAGTAATTCGCACGGTTTTAATTCGGTGCATGGGCGGATGCCCTCTGTAACAACTGGTGCTAATATGGCGAATCGGGATTTGATTTATTTGGGTGTGTCAGGTGATGGGGATACGGCATCGATTGGTATGGGACAGTTTGTCCATGCGATTCGACGTAATTTGAATATGGTATATATCGTCATGAATAACGGATGTTATGGTTTGACGAAGGGGCAGGATTCGGCGACGGCAGATTTTGGGTCCGTGAGTAAGCCAGGGTCTGTTAATCAATTTGAAGCGATAGATTTGGCAGGTATGGCTTTGGAGTTGAATGCGACGTTTGTAGCACGAAGTTTTTCTGGGGATAAGACACAGCTCGTACCACTTATCAAAGCTGCTATGTCGCATCAGGGCTTTGCCTTTATAGATGTCATCTCTCCTTGTGTGACGTTTAATAATAATAAAGGATCAACGAAATCATATGACTTTGTACGTGATCATATAGAGATGACGTCTGAGTTTGATTTTGTGCCAGAGCAATCTCAAATCAATGTCGAGTATGAAGAAGGCAAGTCAGCCAGTGTTCCTTTACATGATGGTTCCGTTATTGAATTGCGCAAGCTGTCACCAGAGTGGAATCCTACAGACCGCTTCTCCTCATTTACGCGATTGAAAAAAGCAAAATTGAAAGGTGAAATTCTAACTGGTTTATTGTATATCGATCCGGAGAGTACGGAGTTACATGATTTAATGGGCACGACAGATGTTCCCTTGAATACTCTAACTCAGGATGTCTTGTGTCCTGGTAATGAGCAGTTGCAAAAAATAAACGCTGGGTTTAGGTAATGCTAGCAGATCTAACAGGTTTTTGGATCAGTCAGATCGTAATCACTTCAGCTCCGTTCGGAATTGAATCTGTCCAGCTAATGTTCTGTGTACGGGGCATCTATCTGCAATCTCAAGCAATCTGTTTCTTTGGGTGTCATCTAAATCGCCTTTGATTTCAATGATGCGTGACAAAGTATCAATCTTGGATTTTTCATCTTCACATTTTTCACAATCAAGCGCATGTTCTTTACCATGACTTAAGTGGACTTTGATGTCTTTCAAGTCCCATTTTTTTCGATTAGAATACATGCGAAGTGTCATTGCAGTACATGTGCCTAATGAGGCGAGGAGCAAATCATATGGAGTCGGACCTAAATCTTCTCCACCGACGGATTTTGGTTCATCTGCCAGAAACGTATGTTTACCATTGCTTACTACGGTTGTGAAGCCTGTATCTCCAAGCTGGACAACGACCTGTTGGTTAGTGTCAAGTGATATTTCCTCTTCGTTTTCAAGATATCGTTTTGCCCATGATGAGATGACAGAGCCAGTATATTGAGAGTCAGCCTTACTAGAAAGCAAATGATCAGCACCATCAAGAGATATAAAACTTTTAGGGTGAAAAGCTGCTCCATAGAGTTGTGAAGCATTTTCAATACCAACAGTTGTGTCATGTGGTGAATGCAAAATGAGGATTGGCTTCTTTAGTTTTCGTAATGAATCTGTTAAATTTTGTTCTGAGATGTCATCCAAAAACTGCTTTTTTATTTTGAAAGGACGACCTCCTATATTGACCATGGCTTGTTCGTTTTTTTCAATTTCGTCTAAGCTTCGACTAAATAAATGAGAAACATGTACGGGAGAAGCAGGTGCTCCAATAGTTGCAAGCGCTTGGACAGATTCAATTTGACTAGCTGCAAAAATAACTGCAGCGCCACCTAAGGAATGACCAATTAACAACGACGGCGCTTTGTGATTTTGTTCTAAATAATTAGCAGCAGATACAAGATCAGATACATTAGAAGAAAAATTCGTATTGGCAAAATCACCCTCACTTTCACCGAGGCCTGTAAAGTCAAATCTTAATACTGCTATCCCTTCTCGATTCAGTGCTTTTGAAATATTTCTAATCGCTGACAGGTTTTTGTTACAGGTGAAGCAATGCGCGAATAAAGCAAATGATAGTGGCTTTTGACCTGTAGGAAATTCTATCCTAGCCGATAATAGTTGACCTTCTTTGTTTTTAAATGATATCTTTTTTGCCATAATTTATTCTTGGATAAATGTTCTATATCTTTTTTACCTACTAAGAAATGTTATCTCAAATCAAGTGGTTAGAAAACGACTTGTACAGAGATAAAAAGTTAACAGGATACAAAGTACAGTTTAAAGTTCTTTCAACGATCAAAAGTGAATTAAGATCTCATTGAATGGATTTATTAATGCCTAAACGTTTATCTAAGCTATATTTTGTCATGCGGGTGACAGGATAGATGAGTTTGTGTTTTAGTATAATCGAAGTATTGCTATCAAATTTGTTTCTGAAATTGAATGTCGAAATTTTAGCTAGCTGAGATGATTGAATTAATTATAGACATCCACTAATGTGAGCATGAAATTCTGCATTAGGCATGACTTCAAAACCTGAGTTTAAATCAATATTATATCCTGTTGAATATTCAACGCTACTCGAACTAGCTATAAGTCCACTGGATGTGATAGACATATTAGACTTATAAAAACCAGCTGGAATTGGGTTGCCATTAACGATTACTGAATTTTCGCAGTCTGGATTAGAAGCAATTGGTGTAATCCCCAAGTGATATAGGACTCCGTATTCTCCAATGACACAAATTTCTTGATTGACAAAAGCAATACCTTCTAGTTCAGAGGAGTCATCGATTATCGGCTCTAAATCTTTTTGGCTAAGTATTGAGCCGCAAGGATCAAATTCAATCATCATTCTATCATAAAGACCTGAATCTACATGAGTTGGCCCCTGTTTGGCAACTAGCGTAATAATGTTTCCGTTTGGCAAAATATCCATACCATGTATTGCATATGTATTAAGTTCTGAAATGTCAGATAAGTCAATGATCTGAGTCGGCAGAATAGCCTGTCCATTTATATTATTGGGAACAATAAAGGAATAGATAGATTGACTATTCTTTTCTGTTGAAAAGTACATGGTGTTCAGATTAGCGTCATAGGCAAGGCCTTCAATGCCATCATTGCCACCACAAAAGGGTTCTGTAAAACTGATACCTGAAAATTTAAGGTAAGCATTAGTCGGAAAACTTAGACTTGTTTGGGTAGTTGACAGCGTCACAAAGGTAATATGACGTTCTCTTTCTTCGGCAATGGCATAGCGATATGTATTTGCTTCTACATGACCCATATAGGTGATCCCTTCGATATCTCCAAATTGATTTGTTTTACAATTATTACCACTCCAATCATTTACAGATATAGCTTGCCATATTCCATTCGTTTTTCGTCTGGCTAGTTTGCCATCATCAGAGACGACATATAGTTCTTCAGAAGCATCGTTGTATGTAAGGCCTGATATTTCATCGATAATGTTGGTAGCGACAGATTCCTGATGGCTAAGGATAGTATATTCTTGGAGATTATTGTCTGTGCTATTACATTGCGAATAGGAATAGTTAGCGAGGAATCCGATACATAAAACAAATAGAAATTTTACAGGAGTCGTTGGCATTTATTCTGATATTTAATTAGAAAGAATTATTGACGACTCTCAAATTTTGATACCAAGAATGCGATATAATGTCGTTTTAAGACAAAACAAAAATAGATGACTGTATGATGCTGCATAGACTACACAGTAGTTGCATATAGCCTACAAAAGCACAACAAATCATTGTGGATTACCTTTTCTGTTGCCTCCTTGATAGTCGAATATTAAATGCATTCTTATTTCTGCAGAAATTGTAAATTATTCCCACCAAGGATAAAAGTTTGGCATCTCAGATGCTTTTTGGGTGAATTGTGGGTCTCTTTTTTCTAAAAATGACGCAACGCCTTCTTTACCATCTTGTAAGCTTTGGTAGTAAATGGCAAGGGAGTCGACTTTGTGTGCTTCTAAAGGGTGCAATTGTGTAGCATTTCTATACATCATCTGTCGTGTTAATGCAATCGCTACTGGACTGTGCTTCACGATTTTACGAGCGATGATGTAGGCTTGCTCTAATAACTCTTCAGCTGGATATATGGCTTTAATATAACCAGCAGCAAGTGCAGTTTCTGGCTTTATAATTTCGCCAGTATAACACCATTCGAGTGCCGTCGAAATGCCGACGATCTTAGGTAGGAACCAACTCGAACAAGCTTCTGGTGTGATACCTATTTTATTAAATACAAATCCAATCCGTGCATATTCTGAGGCTAGTCTGATATCCATCGCACAGGTCATCGTAGCGCCAATCCCAACTGCGGCCCCATTAATCGCAGCAATCACAGGTTTTTTGCAATCGTATATCGCCAATGTGACTCTTCCTCCAGTATCTCTAACTCCTTTTATTAGCTCAGGATCATTGAGTTTGGTATCCATGTCCTCCATTGTTGGATGCAGCGTTTCATTCAGTCCAAAGACATTACCTGCTTTGTTCAAATCCATACCAGCACAAAATGCTCTACCTTCTCCCGTGACAACGATGACTCGTATATCGTCATCATCATTTGCATTTTCAAAAAGATGTACGAGTTCATTAGCCATCTCAATTGTAAAGGCATTGAGGGCATCTGGTCGATTCAAAGTAAGAGTTAATATATGATTTTCAATGGTGGTTTTTATTGTGCTATACTTCATGGCCACAATGTAAGACTTGTTCTTAATTTTGGCTATCAATTTACCAGATCTTATAGGTAACTTTCAGTTGCTAATTCTATTTTTACTATACTGCATGATATTATCAACCTCTCTGCGATGCTAGCTGAATTAGAAGACTGGAAATCAAAAGGCGACTTTATATCTTATGGCCCCTTTAGACATCAATTGTTTGTCATAGAGTTTGGTGCCAAATCGGCGTCCTCTGAAAAGACTCTATTACTCTTGCATGGTTTTCCTGAGTCGTCTTATTCTTATCACGCTGTTATTGATGGCTTACTTCGTTTTTTTGATCGTATCATTCTGTTTGACATGTTAGGATATGGATTCAGTGACAAACCTTTAGAGGGTTACACTTATTCTCTTTTCGAACAGGCTGATACCGTTTTTCAAATATGGCAGCAGTTAGGTGTTCATGGAGGACATCTTTTAGCACATGATATGGGGGACAGTGTCGCTACCGAAGTTTTAGCAAGATCAGAGAGCGATCTTCTGCCAGCTTGGTTTTCAGATGGCTTACAAAGTATCACATTTACCAATGGGAGTATGGTGTTGGATCTAGCCGATCTGCGTGTGACTCAAAAATTATTATTATCTCGATTTGGGCATCTGATGAAAAATATGACAACGTTCAAATTATTTGAACAACAGGTTAGAAGTGCACATGGTAATTCTAAATTGTCTGATCACGATATTCAGATTTTATGGGCGTCCAACCAAATACAAAATGGCCGACAAAAGACTTACCTCACTATTCAATATTTAAACGACCGTAAACGATTTGAAAAGACACGTTGGCTACCAGCTTTAAGTCAAACTAAACTTCCCATTCATATTTGTTGGGGATCAGATGATGCAGTCGCTAATGTGAAAATGGCTTATTATCTAAAAGAGCATATATGTAAAGATGCGACACTGACCATAATGAAGGGATTAGGCCACTTTTGTCAATTAGCAAGCCCTGATATCTGGTTGAAACATATAAGCGCATTTTATAAATAGAGGGCTCGTGTGCGACTTACTATTTATAATTTATGTTGAAAGATTAATTTTCATCATCAACGGTAACATCTTCTAAATCAATATCGTCGGCATTTTCATTGGTTTCAAAGTATCTCCCCGCCATATCATGAAACATGAGCTGCTCTTTTAGAGATTTCGCTTTTTTAATAAATCGTTCGCCGTCTTTTTTATCATGTCCCCAATTCAAGTATTGGTTTCCAATGGCAATGACTTTATCAGGTTCATCTAAATAATAATATATCTGCGCTAAGTTATACATGCTCGCAGCTTTTAGTCGCTTTTGATGCTTGTCGTTTGCCCCATAGTTCGTTAAGATTGATTCGAAATAATCTATGATTGGTGTCACTGAGTTTTTGATGTCAGTATGAGCTTTGTTAAATCTCTTTTGAGAAAAGATTTCCTTTAAGGCTTTTATGGCATTATCGTACATCTCAAATTCTGGATGTTTTTTAGAATCTAGTCGTTTGAATTTTGCCCAATCTCTATTTCTATTATAGCCATAAAATCTATTCAATTCATGGGTTGCCCTACTGGCTAATGTTGAAGTAAACTCTTCTAACTGGTCAGCATATTCGCGTGAACTATTACGATTGTATTCATCACTTGCTTCTTTGATGGTTTTGAATTCTGAAGTTTGGTAGTTGTATGTTTTTGATAAATCGTGGTTTCGTGCTAAGTCCTCAAATACTTCCTCGCTATTATCAATGGCAACATCTTTTAAAAAGGGATTTGAATTTTTTTCATCTTCCTTTTTCTGTTCTTTTTTTGATGGCTCTTTATCAGAAAATTTATTGACAGGACCATAAATTTTTAGGTTAGCACGTCCTGTATTTGTCACCTCGTACCTATAATAATTTGTTTTAGAAATAACTTTTCCGTCTTTATCTTTTTTCTCTGCTACTCTTTTTTTATAAGACGACTTACCTCGGACAAAGTCAGTTGCACTCAATTTAATACCAACTTTACCGGATTCAGTTCTTTCCCATCCTCTGATGGTGATTTGATTTGACAAATCATCTTTATCGAATTTGTAACTTCCTGTACTGACGTCTACATAATAACTCCTGTCTTCTGGAAAGACAAAGTTCTCCGGTAGTGAGGCATATTCAACATAGATGCGGTGATTATCTATATCTGCCTTTTGCCCTGAACAATAAGATGCAACTAATAAAATTCCTAGTACTAAAATGTGTTGTTTCATGCTGTAAAGTGATTTAATGATATCTAAACATATCACAAAATAATGTAATTGCATAATTGTATAAGTCATTACTAGTGCCTCAAGAACTAAATATCTAGCCATATTAAATTGTTCTTTTCCGCCTTCTCTACGTTACAGAACCGGCCTTGATAGCTTTGGCTATCAAAGCGAACCTGTGCCTTGAGTAGACGAAAAATAACTGCTTTCATACAGCCATTTATTTAGTGCTTGAGACACTAGGCCGAATGGTCAGCCCGCACTTGCTTGATCACAGGCAAGCTCGACTCAGAAACTTAAATTGGCAGAATTCGAATTAGAGTTCAAAAGGATTGAGCTTATGGAAATTACCCAAAGAATTCAATTTGCACTCCAGGTAAAAAAATACCCATCACTTCATTGGTTTCTCTTGCAAGCTTTTACCATTAGTCGTTAGGATTTGAAAATGGTGGACCCTATGAGGCCCATCATATTGCCAGACAATTTTTTTATCTCGTGTCACTTGAAACAGCTTAGTGCCTTCCTTTGCTCCATAACTTGCAATAACAGTATCACCATTTTTTAAGCGCTGAGCACCACATGGATCAACGAAGGGTTGACCTTCTACATCATCATTAGACATTTTCCAGATAACCTTTCCAGAAGAATCCATTTCTACTGTTTTGTTACCATTGGTAAGGTTGATTAGCGTGTTACCATTGGATAATCGAATCGCGGTGAACGGCCAATTCTTTGCTTCACGTCCTCCGAGTTCTGGAAGGTCCGTCGAAAACGATTGGACAACTTCGCCTGTAGGAGCGTATTCTTTTACTTTGAATGCTAATAGATGGGGGACCAGGTAATTACCATTTTCTAGCTTTCTAGCCATGCGCGTTTGCATGTGCGCATTATCAGTTTCTGGTAGTAGGGGGACTTCCACTTTAATATTGTTATTCCTATCTACCTCGAGCAGTCTTGGGTTTTCACCGAGTTCAGTGATTAGCGTATTTCCGTTATCTAGTCGTTGGACGGTGCCTAGCTCTTTATTGTTGCTATTTAACTGGTAAGAAAAAACAACTTCGTTTTTATTGTTATACTCATTTACAATATCAGACCAGCAGATAAGTATATTACCATTACCAAGTACATACCCATCTCGCGCTTTAGGCTTCTCAGCTGACCATTGCTCTTGATTGTCTTCACCAATAATTCCAGTAAACGTAGGTCCTGCAATAAAGAAGGAATGAGTTATAGGTTTAGTGGTTTTGCACTGAATTAATAATGCAAGGCAAGCAAACAGGAAGGTCTTTTTCAATAAATACATTTTGTAAATAATTAATTCAACGTATATAATGTTTTATACAAGGGATCATTTAAAAGAGATCTTACTAAATATAGCATTTATGTTTAACACTATACTGAAGGTCCGTGAACGAGTGTATGACTAATTATAACTTCAATAGACATGATCTCATCAAAGTTAAGAGAAATGAGTCCTTATTTGATTTGTGTTGTCACAAACAAGCAGTCTGAAATAATTTCCACAATAATGATTTAGCTAACAAGACCAACAACGGCTAAATGAAATATTCACTTAGCTACTTGTCATTGAAGTCTTTCTCTTTTATAGATCAGCTTTTAGTGGATTTAAAAATGTAATTAGTTGTTTTATTTGTTAGGTGTTTTATCTTCAATCCAATTTTCAATTTCAATATTGTTGATATTCTTGAAGTGCTTAACATTTCTGCTCACAAGTATTAACTTATTTTGGATAGCGGAACAACCGATCAGCAGATCGAATTCATCAATTGTTTGTCCTTTTTTTCTGAGTCTTGATTTTTCTTTACCATATAATGTCAAGCTATTCCAAATTGGAAGAATATTATATGTGTCAATAATCATATCGACAACCTTGTGATTGTGAGATTGTTTGGTACTATTGCTTGCCCCAAATTTTAATTCAGCGATTGTTATTTCAGAAATGAAAATATGCTGGGGACTTATTAAGTTGAATTTTTCTTCAAGAAAAAATTCGCCCTTTAGAAAGTGGATTATTATGTTAGTATCTATTAAATAATTCTTCAAAATGAATCCTCCCGATTTCTGAAAGTTCGGGAGTTTTTGATTTCAATGAAGATTTGATCCCCTGATTTTTCACTTTCCCATGTTCCAAACAGAGAATTCGAATCATGCATATTTTGCTGATCTTCTAATGAGTTTTGAAGTTTATCAATGATGTAAAGTTTTGCTTGTTTACTTAATTTAGAAAGTAAATTTAAGTAGTTATCTAAAGCTATACTATTGATATTCAAATTGCTCATAATACAAATATAGGGAGTATTTGGGTATAAATTAAGTGATTTCTTCCCCAATCAACACAATTTGCTATAGTCAATTTCAAATTAAAACTAAGTTGCCAATGATTTCTTCGGAAGACTTAAAGTAGTAGCTCTTTTATTCGGAATGGGCAGGATGGTATGGCGAAGGAATATCTATGTCTACCTTTATCAGTGTACTTGTAATGTGTGCAGGATAAGAAATCATGATCCTTTAGGTATCTTTGAGTGTCACCTTACAGCTGCAATAGCTGTACTTATATACGTTGTTTTCTTATTTAGAATTACTATCTTTTGATGATCAAATCAAAACCATCATGTCTAGACTGTCTAGTTTGTTTTTAATATTCACTTTTTTGTCAGCCAATCAATTTACCGCTCAACCAACGCAAACTCAAACGCAAATCCCTTCTTCTTTCTATGAGAAAATGGAATGGCGAAATATTGGACCTTATCGTGGTGGCCGATCACTTGGTTGTACCGGCAGTCCTGGCAGGCCGATGGAATATTATTTCGGTGCGACGGGTGGTGGGCTTTGGAAAACTGTGGATGGAGGCAACGATTGGTTTCCGGTAACAGATGGTCAGGTCACATCAAGTTCTGTAGGCGCTGTAGCAGTGGCAGAAACCAATCCTGATATCGTATATATCGGCATGGGTGAAGTGCAACTAAGGGGTAGTATTACGCAAGGTGATGGTGTCTATAAATCTATTGATGCTGGCACGACTTGGCGGCATTTAGGTCTAGAAGAAACGCAAGCTGTATCAAGAATACGAATCCATCCTACTAATCCTGATATCGTCTATGTAGCTGCACTTGGTCATCCATATGGTGACAATGAAGAACGTGGCGTTTTTAGATCTGTAGATGGTGGTAATACATGGAAAAAGGTTTTGTATGTAGGCCCTAAGGCTGGTGCTGTGGATTTGATTATTGACAGGACGAATCCAAAAATATTATATGCGAGTACTTGGCAGGTGTATAGAAAAGCGTGGAAAATGTGGGGCGGAGGACCGGATTGTAAATTATGGAAATCTGTAGATGGTGGAGATCATTGGATCGAGCTGACTAAGAACCCAGGTATGCCAGAAGGACCAATCGGAAAGATAGGCGTTACGGTTTCTCCAGCAGATCCTAATCGAGTATGGGCTATCGTCGAAGCAAATGAGGGCGGCGTCTATCGATCAGATGATGGCGGATGGACGTGGCAACGAACAAATGATGAGAGGAAGCTGCGTCAACGTGCGTTTTACTATTCTAGAATTTATGCAGACCCTTGGGATAAAGAGACGGTCTACTGCCTCAACACAGGCTTGTATCGATCTACGGACGGAGGGAAGACCTTTGGGGATCAGATCCAAGTGCCGCATGGTGATAACCATGATCTCTGGATAGATCCTAATAATCCTCAACGGATGATTAACGCCAATGATGGAGGAGGCAACGTCACGATCAATGGAGGTAAGTCGTGGACTGAGCAAGATTATGTAACGACACAGTTTTACCATGTTATGGCGACGAGTGATGTGCCGTATCATCTAGCTGGAGCACAGCAAGATAACAGCACACTAGCGATGCCAAGTGACGGCTGGGCACATCGTCAAGCCCGTGGGCCCAATCATGGCTGGTACTATCCGGTTGGAGGAGGGGAGAGTGGGTACATCACACAGCATCCTACTAATCCAGATATTTTCTATGCTGGCAGCCAAGGCGCCTTATTGACTCGATATGATCGTAGTAATGGCCAGACAAGAGATATTCAAGTCTACCCGAGATTTTTCTCAGGGGACCCAGCTATGGACTTGCCTGAGCGATGGCAATGGACGTTCCCAATAGTCTTTGCTCATCAAGATCCTTCAGTGATGTATACCTGTTCGCAACATGTGTGGAAGACGACTGATGACGGACAAAGTTGGGAAAAGATAAGTCCAGATTTGACCTATGCAGATCCCGAGACATTGGGTAAGACTGGCGGTATCATTACGATGGATATGAATGGTCCAGAAATCTATGCAACTGTTTTTGCACTGGCTCCTTCTCATCATGATATCAATACGATATGGGCTGGCTCGGATGATGGTAAGATTCACATCACTAGAAATGGTGGAACTAAATGGAATGATATCACGCCAAAGGATTTGCCAAAATTTTCTAGAGTCAGTATTATTGAGGAGTCTACACATAATCCCGGTACATTGTATATTGCTGCTAATCGATATCAAGTAGATGATAGAGAGCCTTATGTTTTCAGGACGACGGATTACGGTAAGACTTGGACTAAGATTGTCAATGGGATTTCAGCCGGTCACTTCGCAAGAGCAGTTAGGGAAGATCACCAAAAGGAAGGGCTGTTGTTTTTGGCAACAGAGCATGGAGTCTATGTATCTTTTGATGCCGGAGATCAGTGGCAAAGTATTCAACTCAACCTGCCAGATTCACCGATTAGAGATCTTGTGATCAAGGATGATGATGTCGCTTTGGGTTCACACGGTCGAGGATTTTGGATACTTGATGATATCGGACCATTGAGGCAAATGGAGCCTTCTGATTTTGAAAAAGATATTGTCTTATACCAAGCCTCTGATGCAATTCGTGGTGTCTATGATGCTAAGATCCAATACTATTTAAAGGAGAAAGTAGATTCTGTCACGATCCAAATTTTAGATAGTGAGGATGCCCTTGTTGGAGAATTTGTCGGTAA
Source organism: uncultured Saprospiraceae bacterium (assembly GCA_937959275.1). Lineage (GTDB taxonomy): Bacteria > Bacteroidota > Bacteroidia > Chitinophagales > Saprospiraceae > CALFUK01. The sequence goes on from CALGLU010000120.1 coordinate 31,125, forward strand.
GCAAGAAGCATATAAAGTGGATCCGAATATTCCGTGGTGGCGACGAGGAGGCTCATCTAAGCCAACTACGGCTAAGGGGGTTAATGAGTTTACTTGGGATCTGCGTTATCCAGGCGCTACATCGTTTGAAGGAATGATCGTCTGGAGTGCACGTCCAACACGCGGACCGAAAGCGCCTTTGGGAACATATAGAGCTAGACTAAAAGTAGGAGAAGAAGAGCAGACGACATCCTTTGATATACGGATAGATCCAAATCTCAAAGGCATCACTAGGACTGATTTAGAAGAGCAGTTTACGCTGGCTTCATTGATTAGAGATAAGACCAGTGAGACTAACGAGGCAGTCATTGCGATACGAAAGATGAAAACTCAGCTCTCAGATGCTAACAGTGAAGCAATAACCGACGCTGCGCAAGAATTTACAATGGGTATTTCTGCCATCGAACAGGAGTTGTACCAAGTCAAAAATCAGAGTAATCAAGATCCTCTAAATTTTCCGATCAAGCTAAATAACAGGTTTGCTTCATTAAGAAGAAGTGTGGAAAATGGTGATGCTAAGCCAACAGATGGTGCGTACAAAGTATTTGAAGAATTGAAAATTGAGTTAAACACACACCTGAATAATTTGGAGGAGCTGAAGACAAAGCACTTGCCAGTCTTAAATCGGTTGTTGACAAGTAATGGTCAAAAGGAATTGAAGTAGAGATGGTCTGATCTTTATTTTTGTCTATGCCAATATTGATTTCTGCCTAAGGCTGCAAAGCCTAAGAAGCCTCTTACTTTTAAAGTGCCGTTTTTCTCAAGTGCTAATTTACATCCATACACTTTTCCATTTTCAGGATCTAGTATTTTGCCGCCACTCCATTTGCTTGCACTATCTTTCTCAAGGTTCCACATAATTTCTAATCCCAAGATTGGCTGATCTTTTTTATCTCCTTTGCAGAGTTCACATACAGGATTTGTACCAGCATGTTCGGGGTCGAGGAGTTCTATGACATGGGCTGTATACAGACCATTGGATTCAGTAATCTCAATGACTGATTTGACGATACCTGTTTTGTCATCGACTGTTTGCCATTTGCCAATGAGACCTTGGGCTTGAATTGATGTTACGATACCGATAGTAGTTAGGAAGGCAAGCAGAAATCTAGGAAACATGCGTTTTAATTCGTTTAGTCCTTAAATGTATTGTCATTTGGTGAGATCTGAAACGTAATTGATTTATTTAATGAATTATTAATGTTTTCCAAAAGAAGCTTTTATTAATTGTCAGGGCTTGTAAGATTTGACAAGTTTTTGAAACTTGTTAAATCTATGAGATAGATTTTAGTCTTTTGTAAAGGTAGTGATACTGTTCAAAGTCTTTTTGGCTAACAAATAACTGCTTTATTGTGTTATCAGTTATTTGGTTTTTAAATTGAAATACGTGCTGATTAAATGAACTCCAGTTGTACTGTTCAAAGTTAGATGCGTAACCATATTGAACGGGTAGATGGTGAATGAAACCAATTTGTTTTTTCAAAGCATGTATGTCCTCAATCGTCCTCCTTCGAAATGGTTTTTGGAAAAGACTACCAGTACGTTTTTGTTGTTTATTAATCGATTTAGAATAGGATAACAAAAATCGTCTCATTTGTTGACTAACTACCCAAATAGCCAATTCTTTTGTGAGGTTTTCAGTGGATTCATTGCCATTGACTGTTGACCTGATTTTGAGGAGGGTAGCCAGATTTAACAAATTTTTGAAATTTGTCAAATCTTTAAACTCATCCGTTAATTGGTTGGTTTCGGTTTTAAATTTCCATACATACTTGTCTAGAAAGGCTTTGTCAACTTTTAAATTGAGTTGTCTGGCCTCTAACAAAATAGCTTTTTCAGATTTCACCTTTACTACTAAATGAAACGCATTGTCTAATAGGACCCAAGCTAATGTATCAACTATATTAGACATATAGTGACCATATTTAAATTGGAAATATCGATAATTGTCTCGCTTAAAGAATATGGATTGTTTGTTATTACCCAGATTGTATATGTAGTAATATTGATCTGGGAGTAATGGAGTGGTGTGTTCCTGGAGTGTGGTCATGTTATTTAAATATTTCAGAGTTAAGTTGTTTAGACAGAATATAAAGCAGTAGCTTAAAGAGTTCTTCGATATGATTCTATCTTGCTTTTATTGTCCTTTCTATAAAGTTGTTAACATTGTCAGAACAGCTAAATATACATGAATTTGAAACAGTATTGCAAAAGCAATCAAAATTTAACTAGTTTCTAAACTTGTCAAATTTATCAAAGAACATCCCTTCTAGATCTAACAGGTTTCAAAAACCTGTCAGATCTCCCAATCTTCATTTTATTTCCATATTTTAGATGAGCACCAAACTAGATTTAACAAGTTCGCAAAACTTGTCAAATCCTCAAACATGATTCAAATGAAAAAAATGCTATTTCTTCTGCTCTTCAATAGTCTCATTTTTTGTTGTGCATGCAACCAACAAACAAGCGTCAAGGAGGTCGTCGGCTTTGTTGCCAATCCACAAGCTGTGCCTGAGCAACCTGTCAATACACTAACTATTGGAGATGCCGCACCCGATTTCAACTTAATCGGTGTTGACGGGAAATATCACTCTCTATCAGATTATGAGGATGCTGAAGTGTTGGTCATAATCTTCACATGCAATCATTGCCCGACAGCACAAGCTTATGAAGAAAGAATGAAGCAAGTCACAACAGACTATAAAGATAAAAACGTGCAAGTGATCGCGATCTCCCCAAACAGCCCTGTCGGTGTGTTGTATGAAGAGCTAGGCTATACGGACTTAAATGATACTTACGAAGATATGGTTATTCGTAATGCTGACATGACTTATAATTTTCCGTACCTGTATGATGGCGATGACGAAAAGGTGTCTTTACAATATGGCCCAGTTGCCACACCACATTGTTTTGTGTTTGATAAGGCTAGGGAGTTGCAATATATTGGCCGACTCGATGCTCATGAAAAGCCAGGTACCGCAAATGCAGAAGATTTACGTGCCGCGATTGATGATCTATTAGCTGGGAGACCTGTTGCATTGCCGACAACAAAAACATTTGGCTGCTCTACCAAGTGGGGTTGGAAGACGGAGTATAAAATGAAGAAGGATAAAGAGTGGAAAGAATTACCAGTTGAGTTAATGCCATTAGATAAGTCAGGTGTCAAAAATTTACTCGCAAATGATACAGACAAATTACGGTTAATTAATGTTTGGGCGACATGGTGTGGACCTTGTAGGATGGAGTATCCCGAATTCATCGTGATTCAAAGAATGTTTGGGGCTAGAGATTTTGAGTTCGTGTCACTATCTACGGATAAAGTTGATAAACGAGAGAAAGCATTGCAATTCTTAACTGATCAAGCTTCAGCAGTGTCTAATTATATTTATTCAGAAGAAGATAAATATGCTATGATCGAAGCCGTTGATCCAGATTGGAATGGGGCCTTACCATTTAGCATTCTTGTGGAACCAGGCGGTCAGAAAGTATGGTCTCATCAAGGCGAAGTCAATTTTTTAGAACTTAAAAAAACGATCGTAGACCATCCTAAAATTGGTAGATATTTTTAATTGAATCTTACTGAGCAATTTTTTTTGGGTATAAAACCTGCCAGAATTTATTTTTCTGACAGGTTTTATGTAGTAGACACAGAGAATATATTTTCTTTTTGAGTTTAAGGAGTGCAGCCCAATATGAAGGCATGGAATACTGCGTTTGTTTTGACTTCAAATCCTGCGGTGAGTTCAATTTCAACGCCAGCGTTAAAGTCAATCATGGCACCTCCATTAATTTCGCTTGAACTTTGAATATCACTTTGAGCTTTAAATTCTAATACACTCGTGGATGGATACGAGTCGGTTAATATATAGTTTGGCTGACATGCAGTCTCGCAGATATCACCAATACCATTGACGTTTGAATCTACTTGATTAGCAGGACAACCTTGGATGACATAAAACTGAATTGTTTCAGTTTCTAATAATGTACCAGCTGCCCCAACATCCGAGTACGCAGTAGCCGTTAAGGAATGTAAGCCGAGCGTGGGCGTCCAAGTGTTGTAATCTCCAGCAGCATCACCAGCAAGTGCATAGGGGGCGACATTTTCAATGCTGAAATTAGCATTAAGATCGTAGCCGAATGTGACACTTCCAACTGTTTGATTCAAAATGGCGAGTATGTTTAAGTCAATACCATCAACTGTCAAATCGATTGTGTCACCATCGTTTAAATTTCGTATAATCATATCTGTAGCAGCATTGACCAATTGAAAATGTAATGAAGTATCGCATTCAAATTCGATCCAATTAACATTCATAAGTCCTCCACTGCCTCCTATAAACTCTAAAGTCATTGTTCGTACGCCTGCGGTTAGATTAGCTGTGCCAGTAAATGTTTGCCAGCTTTGCCATCCGCCAGTATTTGTTACTAGTATCGTTGATTCCAAAATGCCATCAAAATATATATTGACTGTACCGCCATTTGTGTTTGAAGCTGCACGCAGATTAATATTGTATGCCCCAGTCTTAGTTACATTAATCAAGTAGTCTGCACTATCATTATTCGCAATAAATCCAATATTAAGTCCGCCACCTGTATCAGTTGTTGGTTCAGTTACGATTCCTGACTGGCTAATAAAGTCTTCAGCTTGCACAATTGAAGGTATGTCAATCGGATTTGGACCAGATGCCTCATTGCAACCTGTTAACCAATTGATTAAGTTGATAGCATACTGTTTGTTCGCTAATCGATTGATATTTGTCCCCGCACCATTCAGATTAAAAAAAGTATTTCTATCAAAGTGACCTGCGATGCGTCCATTGTCAGCTGTAGCAATAATTAAAGAAGCATCAAGAGCTGTGGCTGGTTCAAGTGGTCCGGGACTTGCAAAATTTGTATTTCTACGGACTTGACCTTCAGCAAAGGAGAGTATAGAACTTGTAACTCCAGCAATAGCATTGTTGGAGAGAGTGATAGGTGAAACACCTTCGCCATCAAAGGATGATACATTCTCGAAGATGGGATGACTCGGATCATTATATTCATTGGCATTAATTGTATAGGTGCCGGCATCTTGATTCATTGTCCAACCAAATCGATCTAAAAAGAATTGATCAGAATAGGGGGCTTTCCACCAATCAGCTCCAAAATTAGCGTCACTGATAAATAGGGCCGCGCCACCATTTCTAATATAGGTCTCAACAGCATCAACTGATTCCACACTATAGTAGGCATTATTAGATCCGAAAATGATGAGACTATACTCTGATAAATTTAAATTAGCAAAGTCCACTGAGTTATCACATGCCTCACAGATAAAAGGACCTTCTTCAATCTGTTCGACGGTATATCCTTCTGCAGTTAGCACATCTGCAAATTCACCCCAACCATGATTTCCATTCGTCGTCATATAATTTGTGATATCTGCTAATTGCTCATCTGACCCGCCTTCTAAAAAGCCGCCCGTGCCTGGTCCTCCTCTTACAAATAATACCTTAGTCTTACATTTTGTGATGAGACCAACCCAGTCATTGCTGTCTGGTGGTGACAGAGAGCCTGATACATCATTTATGATATTAGTCATGACACCAGTTCTAGGATTATACCATTGCACAGTCCAGTCACCTGACGGTAAATTAATACTAGTTGTCGCTCCATCGGGACTATAGAACGCATAAGCAACTCCAGGTTTTGATAAGACATAATCATTCGTCGCTGCAGTTATCGATCGAGCTTCTTCAACGTTCGGTAAGTATTGTTGAAAGTGATCCTGGAAAAAATCTAAGGTGTACGAGAGTTGTGTATATTTTTGTGCTCTTGTCCTGTGATCTTGACAGGTGAGATCAGTACAGCCAGTTTGGTAGCCATAGTAGTATTCAACACCTGCGCCTCCTGCCATAAACGTTGCCCAATTCACTTTTTCTCTCACCAAATCTAAGTCATTTGGATCTGCATCAATTCCAATTATAGCGTTACCTGGTTCATCAACGGCGACCACCCACTTTTTCCCCGCATTCCTAGACTTGACAACCCATTCATCAACATCTGAAAATACCTCATTGTACGTCGCATTGCTGGTCTGTAAAGACAGTCCCGTATACGCTGATAAATTTCCTAGTAAAGGTGTATGAACAGCATTTTTCTGACCGGGGTAAGTGTGTATGACCACATTATTTCTATAAGGATCTTTGTTCCATAAATAGTCTGCAAAATCTATTCTTTGAGCCTCTGTATTTGTATTCTCTTCTCCCACATTCCAGTTCAAGGCGAGGTGATGACTGAAGCGAGCAACTAATTCACGATAATAAACTTTACGTTCTCGGCCCAACGCGCCACCATCCATTCGTTGATCATTTTCAGTTTCTTGTGTTTTAAAGTGGAGATACATGCCTTTCGTATCAGCATATTCAAATACACGTTCCCATTGCGCCATTCTAGACACATCAAATCTGTCATGATGTACACCTAAGTTCCATTGGTTGTCTACATTGGTATAGCTATTATATGTTGCCTCATTGACCTTGAGTAGATGAGGAAACACATTGTGATCGTCACCAGCCAAACTGAAAGTTAAAAATGACCAGGCATTCAAGCCTTTTGATGAGAGGTAGCGTACAACGCCCAAAAGTTCTGAGCCCTTACCATTTTGCCAAGTGTACGATGAGGCTTCACTTGCTAAATAATCCTGTTGATGTGCAGCCCAGTTTTTGCGACGATTTGCTCGATTGGGCACATCGTCAAAATCATCATAGGCAAGAGTGTTTTCTGGTGCATCAGCTCCACCTTTGATAAACCATTCTCCCGTCTCTGCATATTGTAAGTAATGCTCACCCACATATTCTACTCGACCCTTAGCGCGCAAGTCGTCTCCTGTTTTATCAGTAGCCGCCACAGTGAATGAGCCAGTCATACCATCCATAAATCCTGCACTTGCTCCTCCACCATTCACAGCTACATCGGCTCCTGTTTTAAAAGACACAAAGTATGACCAAGACCCGACTTCGTGTGGCGCAAAGTGGACGTGCCATTTGTTGCCGGTCGTTGCACTTGTTTCAGCAGCATTGCCATCTGCAGCAAAATACCCAGGTACTGTCATCGTGCCGCTCGGACCTATAAAGTTAACATCCAAAGCATAATCTGTAAATGGATTTGTTGCATTTGTTTCTGAACTTGTGGGCCCAGTAAATTCTAAAGTGATTTTATGCCATTTTTTAAGTTCTCCTGTAATCGTTTGGGAGACTAAATGGTTGGAAAAAATAAATAGAAATACAACAACGATAGGGAATGTGCGGTTAAAAGGAATGTTAAAAATCATCACTATTTTATTGGATTTATGAATTAAATTAGACTCTAGGTTTTACCTGAATTTGTATTGGTATTTCAAATCCACAGATGTGTATTGGTTTGACAATTCAAAGTTAGGATTATAAAAAAGTTTAAGTATCGGGTATACCCTAGAATACGATTTTAATTAATTAAGGTGTACATCCTAAGATGTATGAATGGAATGTTGCCGAACCATTAACCTCAAATCCAGGTGTCATTGTAATACTCGTACCTGCATTAAAATTAATAGCTGCACCAGCAGCAATCTGGCTGGAGCTCTGAATGGTATTTTGAGCTTTAAAATCGAGTACACTTGTTGCCGGATAATTATTGGTCAACACATGATTGGGTTGACACTGTGTCTCACAGACATCACCAATGCCGTTTAAATTTGTGTCCACTTGATTTGCATTGACTGCGCTTGGACAATTATCACAAACATCTGCAACACCATCTGCGTCCGCATCATTAAATGACCCAATACAATTGCAAGATTCGTCAAAGACGTCATTGATCGTACATGCATCTTGATCATTGCAAGACATACCTATGGTAGGACAACCTTGGACAACAAAAAAGCCGATCGTTTCAGTATCCAATAAAATGCCGGTAGTATAGGCATTTGCTGTTAACGGATGGTATCCTATTGTGGGTGTCCACGAGAAGAAGTCTCCATTCATATCACCGCCAATCGCATATGGAGCCGCGCCTTCTATGCTGTAGTTAGCTGTCGCATCATAATCAAAGGCTACCCATCCCACTGTTTCGTCTAGGGCAGCGACTATGTTTAGGTCAGTTCCGTCTATTGTTAAATCTATGGTGTCACCATCATTCAGGTTCCGAATCACCAGATCTGTATTTGCATCGATGAGTTGGAAAGAAATGTTGGCATTGAAATCGAATTTGATCCAATTCACATTCATAAGAAATTGGTTAGCATTTCCTGTGTACACAATAGACATGGTCTTTATACCAGGCGTTAATTCAACAGAAGCAGTAAAGCTTTGCCAAGCTTGCCATCCGCCAGTCGTGGTAACTTGTATCGATGTCGCTAGGATATTGTCAAAATAAATATTAGCTGTACCACCAGAGGTGAATGCTGCTGCTCGCAAGCAAATATCGTAGGTGCCAGCTTGTATGACATTTATGACATAGTCAGCATTGTCACCAGTATTGATAAATCCAATATTAGATCCTCCACCAGCGTCAGCAGTTGGTTCGACAACAAGTCCGGACTGATCCGCAAAGTCTTCGGCCTGTACAGTAGAGGGAATATCGATAGGATCTGATCCTGCACAATTGCACACGCCATCTTCTAGATCAATATAGGTATTCGGGTCAGCATCATCACATGCAGTGCCTTGATCAGGACAACATCCTGCTAACCAATTCACTAGATTTAATGCTAATTGTTTATTTGATAATTTATTAATATCTGTGCCTGCGCCGTTTAAATTAAAAAAGGTATTGCGATCAAAATGTCCAGCAATACGTCCATTATCAACTGTCGCGACTATGAGTGAGGCATCGTTTGGTGTGACCGGTTCTACAGTGCCAAGTGGGCTCATATTGTTTCGACGGATAACACCTTCGGCCTGAGCCAAAATGGTACTTGTAACACCTGAGACAGAACTGTTTGTCAATGTAATCGGTGAAACGCCTTCTCCATCAAAGGCGCTAATGTTTGTTAGGATTGGATGATTAGGAGTCGTAAATTCACTGGCATCAACAGCGTAGGTCATTGCATCCTGATTCATTGTCCACCCAAATCGATCTAAAAAAAATTGGTCTGAATCTGGAGCGTCGTTAAAATTTTGTCCAAAAGCACCGTCGCTAAGAAATAATGCTGAACCACCACTTCGAATATAAGATTCTACACTATCAATTGATGCTGAATAATACCAATCGTTGTTAGATCCAAAAACAATAAGCGCATATTGTGATAAATCCATGGTTTCAAAATAGATCGAACACTTACCACATATTGAAAATCCTTCATCAATCTGCTCTACCACATAGCCTTCAGCAGTCAACACATCTGCGAATTCACCCCAGCCATGGTTTCCAGGAGTTGTCGCATAGTTGGTGATATCTGCTAATTGTTCATCATCAGATACAGTACCATCTCCACCCCTAATAAAAAGGATTTTATTAGCAACATTAAAATTTTTCAGTGATTTCTGTCCATTCGTATCTGTTGATGTTGAAATATTGTTTTGCTTTTGATGAGTCTGTCCTTTTGGGCTTTGTGAAAAACCATTTGTAGAACAAATAAAAAGACAAATAAATTGAAAAAATAATACCTGCCGAATTGAATGTGTTGGAATCATGTAGTAGTTAATTAATGTGTTAATTATATAGAAGAGTGAACGGTATTGATATTGATTTTTGAAGTACTCATGTCGTATTCAAAAGTCATTACTAATGTTGGAGAACACTCAGTTATTTATGAAATACCAAACCCTTATTGAAGATGTAATAGAGCGTAATTATACAAGTTTATTTTCACTTTCTTATTAAATTAAATTTTAATTGTATTGTTATTTCTGTCCTTATAATCTCATTTATTTTTTAATTTAAATGAATGAGAAATTCCGGATCCTATTTGGTTATTTTGATGTGTACTCTTTCACTGATTTTGTTTTCGTGTCAGTCGACTACACAAAAGCCAACTTCATCATTTTCTACTGAAATATCAGGACCATATTTTGCTAATGGCGTTCATAATGGCTGGGCTGATCAAAGCTCCATTGTTATTTGGACAAGACTCACTAAGCATCCTGAAGCGTATATGAAGGGCCAGCAATTTATGGATATTACGAAAAAACAGCATAAACGTTATCGTAAATTGATAACGATTGATTCACTAGTTGCGACTCAACTCCCTGAGGGATTGACACTTGATGATATGATTGGTGCAACACCCGGTATGTCGGGATTTGTTCAGCTATCATACTTTCCTGCTGAGAATAAAGCTGAGAAGATGAGTATAGATTGGAGACAGGTAAATGACGCAGCAGATTTTACAACACAATGGGAATTAAAAAATCTACAGGCAGGTACAAAGTATATGTTAGAATTAAGAGCGAGCGCAATGCCGGACGGAGAAGTAACTGATGAGCTATTCGGATCTTTTTTCACCGCTCCTCAATCAGATGAACTTGCAGAGATTGATTTTGTAGTGACCACCTGTCATGATTTTATCAGGAAAGATGATGGTGATAAGGGGCATAAAATTTATCCAGCCATGTCAAAATTGGACCCAGACTTTTATGTGCATGCTGGGGACATTGAATACTACGATAAGCCATTGCCTTATGCCTTTACTAAAGAGATGATGCGCTTTAAGTGGAATCGATTATTTGCATTGCCCAATCAAAGAGAGTTTTGGAATCAGCATACAAGCTATTTTATGAAAGATGATCATGATGTACTGGCGGACGATGCATTTGAAGGGATGACCTATGGACAGGTGAGTTGGGAAGAAGGCTTACAAATCTTTGATAAGGAACAATTTCCTAGATTTGACCAACGATACAAAACCATCCGATGGGGTCGAGATCTACAACTATGGATTATGGAGGGGCGGAATTTTAGAAGTAAAAATACTGATCCAGATGGTCCAGATAAAACGATCTGGGGACATCAGCAAAAAGAGTGGTTTTTTAAAACTGTTTCTGAATCTGATGCCACATTTAAAATCCTACTTAATTCGACACCAATTTTAGGCCCAGACCGAGATAGTAAAATGGATAATTATTCGAATATTAATTTTACACATGAGGGTAAAGAAATTCGAGACTTTATCAACCAATATGATAATCTCTTCATTGTTAATGGGGATCGTCACTGGCAGTTTGTTACTCATTTTGAAAACACTAATTTGTGGGAGTTTAGCTGTGGTGCTGGTTCTGATGAGCATGCAGGAGGATGGAAGCAAGAAGACAAAAGACCTCAGCATAAATTTTTAAGAGTAGCTGGCGGGTTTTTAAGTGGTCATGTGTCTAGCGACGAGGATGTAGTGACTTTAAGATTCAAACATCATGATGTGAACGGAACTATAGTCAACGAAGAAATATTTGAAAAGAAGTTGAATGGAAATAATTAAAGCTTTAATTGAGGCAATAGGGGAGTCTAATGTATTGCAAGGATCAGCAGTGCATGAGCGATATCACCATATATGGCACATGGACCAACGGTTAGAAGCGACTGCAGTTGTTTTGCCACGGACGACTGAGCAGGTATCAGCCATTATGAAGGTCTGTCATAAATTTGATCAACCGGTTGTCGTTCATGGAGGATTAACAAATCTGGTTGGTAGCACTGAGACGAAAGCTAATGAAGTGGTGATCTCCATGGAAAAGCTCAAGGCGATTGAAGAAGTTGATCAAGGCAGTCGAACAATGACTGTACAAGCTGGGGTGTTACTGCAGCAAGTCCAGGAGAAAGCAAAAGAAAACGATCTATTATTTCCATTAAATTTTGGAGCTAAAGGATCAGCTCAAATCGGGGGTATTATCTCGACAAATGCAGGTGGACTGCGTGTGTTTAGGTATGGGATGACTCGAAATCTGGTCTTAGGTTTAGAAACAGTTTTGGCTGATGGGACGATTATTTCATCTCTAAAGAAAATCATAAAGGATAATTCTGCTTATGATCTTAAGCAGTTATTTATTGGTTCTGAAGGTACACTAGGTATTATTACAAAAGCCGTGGTAAAATTAGTCGAGGCACCTAGAAGTCGGACAAGTGCATTCGTAGGGATTAATGAGTTTTCAAATGTTGTTAAGTTCTTAAAGTATATGGATAGTGGATTTGCTGGCACCTTGAGTGGATTTGAATTGATTTGGGCAGATACATTTAAGGTTATGACTAGCCCGCCGGCAAATGTGAAAGCGCCATTGCCCTATGACTATGAGTTTTATGTTTTATTAGAGGGTTTAGGGAGTCATCAAGAAAGTGATCAAGACAGACTAGAAGTACTCTTGAACGAAGCTCTCAATAAAACAATGATTGAGGATGCCGTCGTTGCACATAATGAAGCTGACTTGAATTGGTTTTGGACGATCCGAGAAGATGTTCATGTTTTGGTTTCACAATGTAATCATGATCAACACTTTGACATCAGTTTGCCAATCCCTTTAATTGGTGGTACAATGCGTCGAGTCCAAGAGGAATTATTGGCAATGCCAAAAGTTGAAAAGGTCTATACGTTTGGACACATGGCTGATGGCAATATTCATCTCATCGTTGGCAAACAGGAACAGAGTGCTGAACTCATCAGCCAGATTAATGATGTCGTCTATGGGCCTCTTCAAGCAATCGGAGGGTCAGTATCTGCAGAACATGGGATCGGAGTGCACAAGAAAAAGTATCTACATTTATGCAGGACTCCACAAGAAATTCAGTTGATGAAAACCATGAAGCAAGTCATGGATCCGAAGTCTATATTGAACAGAGGTAAGGTGATTTAATACTCCATATGTAAGGTCTCTAAGACCTGACATATTTAACCTATTAAAGCCACCAATCCTAATTCATAATTTTTAATCGCGGGCTGTCTTCGTGTCCAGCCAATCACAGCCTCTCATCGACAGGACATCCCACTTCTGCCGGCGGAATGGTCGCATCCACGATTAGCTGCAGCAAGAAGCAAACACCAGGAAAACGCATCAGCCAACCTAGCGAAGCATAGAGTAAATTGATATGTCCTAAAGCATAAGAAATGGCTAAAACACTGGCGCTTTTATTAGCATGATCGTCTATGTAAGTGACTTGTCTCAAATCGTGTGTTGCATCTTGAAAATCAAGGTTGATTGGCTTTCTGTTGACGAACCATCGCTTTACATTTTGGCAAACGAGACAATCTTCTTTAAAGTAAATAGTAGCTTGCCCCATCTTGCTAGGCTTCCACAAAAATCTAAACTGAGGCGTTCTACTCTTGTACTCGACCCAAGAGCCACCAAACCTTGTCACCATATCCGCCCCTTCGTGTACCCAAGCTATGCTCAATGCATACGCTACAGACACCAGGCTCCCCAATAATAAGAGTGGACTCTTAAAGAACCAAGCCAAGGATATAAAAAGGACTGTCGTGGACCATTGGATGGGGTTTCTGATGTATGCATAAACGCCAATGGTCACTAGATTTTTTGTTTTATCATATGGAAATGGCGTCCCTTTTCCTAAGGCAACTAAATCCCTGACAGCCGTCAAAGCCGGCAAGGCCAACATAAATACAACTTGAGATAAATACATCCATTCTGTAGAGGACAAATCGTAATCGAGCGGTGCATATTGATGTACAGCGAATGGAAGGACCCCAAAAAGCAGCAAGGACATACAGACGACTTGGAGCAGGGCTCTACCAGCGGTTCTCTTATTGTCTAAGCTCCACCGCGCCCATAGTCTAGCTGGTAAAAGAACGACAATCAAAATAGCTATCTCTCCTATCAGCCAATCACTGCTTAAACTCAGCAAGCTATATTTTTCCATCAATGGCATGTAGATTACGTCCAGCCATAGAATACCTAATAGACTTGTAAAAACAAATCGTGATTTTAAAAAATAAGTGATAGTGGCTCCCCATATCACAACCCAACTAAAATATAAATCCAAAGGTATTTGAAGTACTAGGCGCATGTCAGAAATATATTGCCAATACCCATGTCTGACACAGATATAATTAACGATAGGCAGTGAAAGAGCTACCCAAAGCGTCGCATAAAACATGGACCAATTGAGCATAGCGTTTTGCCTAGGCTTAAAGATTAAAAAAGCAAGAAAAGCAAAAGAAATGAGACTCAGTGCAAGACGAATATGGACTTCATTAAGACTGGCTATCCTATCCATCATCATTAATAAAGTAAGCCCCTAATAAATATTGAGTGCTTTTCCGGACGGCTAATTTTTCTAGAGGTTGGAAATACCATGAGGGTGAAAGCTTACAGTAATAACTACTCCTCCACGTGATCTGTGTGGCATCTCCTTTCTTCGCTAGTATAATCTCTACTCTATCCCAATCAAGCCATCTATTTATATGAGAATCATCTGTTTTTTTATGGAACACAATTTTACTCGGTGTGCTTTCTACAACTTCTAAAACCAGAGTACCCAAACCTCTAGTCTGAGATTCAAAATCTATCTGACGTTGTGCGCCTATGTCTATACCATATCCAGTCATACTTGTCGGAACTGGAAAGCCAAGACTAAAGAAATCAGGCAACTCATGCTCTAAAATATTTTGCTTGTTGAAATCTTCAAAAGAAACCTCACCAATTATTAACTGTGAAACTTCTATCGTTTGCAGGTCTTGTGGGCTTTTGTATGGATTGGCTTCACCCATAACGAGGAGTACCGGCAGGGCTACCCACATATAGAGATTGTTTTTATCATTCCTTTTCAGAAACTCACTTATGCCTACTATTACAATCCCCACAAGATAAAATATTGGTGCAGCAAAAATGATACAAGCAATGCCTTCACCTAGAAACATTCCTGAAATCAATAAGAAAAGGGTCACCACTTTAAACATGATACCATAGGCAGAAGTTGGCTTTGCAAACTTTACAAGCGCTATCGAAATAAGCGCTGGCAACCCCACAAAAAGCAGAGAAGTATGAGTAATGGCTTTTGTTTTGAGGATACTATATGCAATGATGGCCAAGGCTAAAATAATAATAGATACAATCAAGTTCCTTTGATCATTAGTATCAGGTGAAGATTGTTCCATATTTTATTTATCCAATGTAAAAGTGCTTTACTTATGATAACCACTAGCCTTTAAAAAAGTTCTTAATATGCTTTAAAGTTACGGAATCTTAATTGTTTTTTGGTGATGTTAATACTGCCAACTTGTGCCTCATGCACTAGCAGCTTAAGTGATTTTGGTAATAAGAATTTCATCCATATATACTTCACATTTCTTAGAGAGATGTCAGGAGCCATATGTAAGTCTCTAAGACCTGACATTTTTTCACAACAATCAAGCAAAGTCTTCAAATAGTCTCGTACTCGAAATGGGTTCGACCACATCGCCCTTGCGGACACTCCTCCTTCGGACATAGGCGTCAACCTAAGAATTTAATATACAATTATTCGCAATATATAAGAGACTGTTTATCTTAGTAATTATCAGAAAACTAAAACAAAACAGTCTCTCTCATGAATAATATTCAATACAATGAATTTAAGAATATTTTAGCCACATATGAAATTGAATCTCTAGCTATTTCCTCTCGAT
>CALGLU010000121.1 GCA_937959275.1 uncultured Saprospiraceae bacterium
TCCTCCAGTATTCTCATTACTCTTTTCTAATGCTGAGAATATATCTGTGATATTGATACTGCGAGATTTGAGAAGTGCTGGATCTACTGCTACTTCGTATTGTTTGAGAAATCCTCCCATAGAATTGACCTCAGCAACTCCCTCTATGCCTAAGAGCTGACGAGTCACTATCCAATCCTGGATACTCCGCATCTCTGTAGGTGAATACTTGTCTTCATAGCCCTCTTCTGGACGGACTACATACTGATAGATTTCACCTAGTCCAGTAGACAATGGTGCCATCTCCGGTGTGCCGAGACCATCAGGAATATCTTCTTCAGCTTCTTTGAGTTTTTCATTGACTAGCTGACGAGCAAGATAGATGTCATAGCCTTCATCAAAGACAACTGTAACTACAGAAAGCCCAAATCTAGAAATGGATCTGATCTCTCCTGTCCGTTGCAAACTTTGGACGGCTAGCTCTACTGGTGTGGTGATAAATTGCTCTATTTCCTGAGTGGCCAGCGTCGGTGAAATGGTGATGATCTGTACCTGATTATTAGTAATGTCAGGTACTGCATCAATGGGAATCTGCTTGAGGGAATAAATACCCCACAAGGCTAAGGCTGCTGTCAACAGACCGATTACGAACTTATTCCTCACGGAATAAACGATAATGTTATCGAACATAAAAGATGATTATTAGTATTAAGAAATACGGATAGATAGGACATAGAAATCCTATGAAAATTTCTTAACTATATGTCGGTGGATGCCAAACTGTATTTAGATAATCAAATGAATAAATTTGATAATATCTGGTTTGATAAAGTGAACCTAGATCTGGAATACCAGTCAATGGATACGTGGATGTCGGAACAGTAGCAATAGATCCACAACAAGCACAACTACAAAATGGAGTACAGTAATCCTCATGATCAGAATGATCGTGGGTCGACCTCTCTGTTTCATCGACACAATCTACACCATCGCTACATGGTATAAATGCAAGAGTCGAAATGACTATTAGTAATATATTAGTTATCCATTTCAAGACATCAAATATATATAAAAGTTAGTGAAATGATGTTGCATTAAGGAGACGGATCTTATCATAGTGGTGAGCGCAATAGATACGGGTGGCAGAAAAAACAATATGTCTGAAAGACTCTTTGCTTTTTTCAGGGTGGCCATTTTTCCTTACAAAACCACTGATAGAAATATTTATACAATTTAATTAATGCGACTATTTAATACCTTTCTTTCGCCTGTACTAAAATCAGTTCCCTCAGGGAGTTCATCATCCGATTCGGAGACTGCACGAGAACAATCTATGATTTCAATCTCTACCCTTCGATTCTTTGCCATTTGAAATTCTTCATTCGCTTTTGGATAGACCATTTTTGAATTGCCATATCCTTTGTAAAGCATACGCTCACGATTGATATTATTCTTATGAAGTAAATCGTGCACTTTTTTTGCCCGAGCTATGGACAATTGGTTGTTCCAGCTTGCTTTAGTAACAGGTTTCACGTGAGGTAAATTAATATGTCCTCCGATTTCGATACACACCTCATCATTATCTTGCATAAAGAATAAAAGTCCGTTGAATATTTCTGCTGACTTATCTTTTAGCACATCCTTATTCCCTTCAAAAAATAGTCGATCCAAGCTAAATCCTTTACCGACAGCAATTCGAGGCATGGGCAATTGGATTGGCTTAATAGACATTAATGGCTTAATCCGCATCATCTTAGTTTCCAATAAAAATCCTTTAGCACGAATATCAAGTCCAACAACTTCACCTGCCGGAGCTGCGATTTTAAATTGGCCAGAGGAATCTGTTTTAGTATGATTCTCAAATGTCTTTGAATGAAGTTTAATAAATGCAGAAATCCCCTCCCCGCTTTCTTCATCTTTCACAACTCCTGTCAGCCATTGCAGCTCTATCACATCATAGGCCTTAATTGTAGCTCTTCTATTGGCCTGTCTTCCTGACTCAGATTCATTTGATTGTATGGGCAGCTGTTCACCAAAATATTGAATCTGAATCAAGTCCTCTCCTACACCTTGGCTTAATAAATGATCCTTCAATGCATCGGCACGTCTTCCTGATAGCTGTATATTGTATTCATCAGATCCTACATCATCCGTATGTGCATGGATTGTAAAGCGATACATTTCTCCGGCATAGAGCATACTGAAACTATCCAAAATGCTGATGGCTTTCTCATCCAATGTGTGTTTATCAGACTCAAAATTGACTTGAACATCAGAATTATATAGTAGAGAATCAAAGGTCTCCTGTGCAAAAATGCTGCAGTGTAAGAATAAAAAAGCAAGGAATAGGAATTGCTTCATCCATGTTTAAACGTCAAATCGGACATCAACTATACATTTTAACATAGCAAAATCAATTGTACATGCTTCTAGCATCACATTAGTCATTGAAAACCAATAACTTAGCTAAGTAACTTTTGCTTAAGCTATTTAATCTTTGAAAAAATTAACGATTTCACCAACCATCTTCAAACATGTCATGGTCTATACACATATAAAACATACAACAATGAAAAAGACACAGTATTCAATTGTATTCATTATTCTTATCTGTACTACCTTCTTTACAGCTTGTTTGGAAGATGATTGTGCTGAAACAAGAACATTTTATCAAGTTGAACCCGTTTTTATTGATCTAGCAGATATTCGAAAAGACCCAACAGTGTCGATTGCTAGAGATTTAGAGACACCAGGTAAAATGTACTTTTATCAAGACATGATTTTTATTAATGAACTAAAAAAAGGGATTCATATCATTGATAACACAGACCCAAAGAATCCAAAAAATACTGGATTCATAGAAATACCCGGCAACGTTGATATTGCCATACAGGACGGTTTTTTATATGCTGATAGTTATATCGATCTCATTACCCTAGACATTCGCAATACGAGCAGCATTAGCCTGACGTGTAGACATGAAGATATTTTTCAAAGTCAATTCGGTTTTCAAAGCGGAGAAGGTATATTAGTTGACTACGTGAATACTCAAAACACCATTGAACTGGATTGCTCAGATATTAATTTTAATGAGTCATTCTTTAACCAAGGTGGTGAAATATTTGTCGATGTTGCGTTTGATGGTGCAGCAGGACCTCAAGGTGCAGCTGGTGCTGAAAGTAGCGGTGGCAGAGGAACAGGCGGCTCTTTAGCCCGATTTAGTATCGCTAAAGAACACCTTTATGTTATTGACCAATTTAATCTATTTGCGTACGACTTGCAGAGTCCAAGTTGTCCCAATAATGTCAGCGAACAATATATCGAATGGGGAATAGAAACATTGTTTCCCTATAATGACTTACTCTTCATTGGTGCTAACAATGGGATGTTTATCTACGATAATGCAAACCCAAGAAATCCTACTTTCTTATCCAAATTTGAGCATGCTCGAGCTTGCGATCCAGTCTTTGTACAAGGGACAACAGCTTTTGTGACCTTAAGAGATGGTTCGGTCTGTGAGGCATTTAATAATCAATTGGATGTCGTCGATGTATCAGATGTTCTGAATCCTAAACTTCTTCATACACATCAGATGGATAATCCACATGGCTTATCTGTCCGAGGGGATTTCTTATATATATGCGAAGGTGATTTTGGCTTTAAAGTGTTTGACAAAACAAATCTTGAGGACATTCCTGAAAATCGAAAGGAACATCTTGAAGACATTCATGCTTATGATGTTATATCGTTAAGTGAAAATCACATTTTAATTATTGGCGAAGATGGTTTATATCAGTACGATTCTAGTGACAAGGACGATTTAGATTTGATGAGTGTGATATCAGTTAACAGAAGTCAAAATTAAATCTAAGCCATGATGAAGTATATATTTTTATTGATAGTCGTCTTGGCCTGTTACACAAGTACACAAGCACAGACTGAGACAGATCAGGATCTCATGGTCGTCTATTTAAAAGACGGTTCCAAACTAGAAGGCTATGTTACTAAATGGGATTATGAAACTGCACTCTATTTAAAAACGACTAGCGGGGCTATCTACGAATTCCCTGCTGATAAGGTTGATAAAGTCATTCAAAAATCCCTCGTGAGCATTGAGTCTGGACCTTCATATACATTTAATGAGTCAGGCTATTATTATGCTTGGAGAGCACAAGGTATTATTGGGAATGATGGCGTGAGAAGAAATGAAACACCAGGCTATGGATTTTCATTCTTGGCCGGGTATCGATTAAATCGGTTTGTCGGTGCAGGTATAGGCCTAGGCTATGATAAGTTTGTCGATGATACAGCAGAAGAAGTCATACCTGTTTTTGTAGAATTCTCAGGTTATGGAATTCCTCAAAACACAAGCGTATCATATTCACTAGGGATTGGCTATGCTTTTGCTAGAGACAATATTGACGTGGGTATTACGAATGCCTCAGGAGGCTTGCTGATCTACCCTGCAGTCGGACTGCGGTTTGGAGAAGGTAAACTAAAGTACACCATTGATCTTGGATACAAATTTCAAAAGGCAAGTTTTACATTTAGAGATGATTGGAATCCCACGACGATGCGTGAGCAACAATTGACATATAAGCGTTTAACCCTCAGATTCGGAATTTTAATTTAATGATATGAAACAGATTTATTTGATTGTTACCTTATCGGCACTTACGTTTAGCTATTACTCATGTGGAGAAGAAACACCTGAGAAAATTGATGCCACTGAAAATTTCACTATTCATTTTGGGAGTTTTGGTGGGCTTTGCGGGTTTAGTGATTCGTTAAGCATTATGACTGATCTGGCTATGACGTATGACCATGCTGAGTTTTGCACAAATACTGAATACGATAAAGAAGCTATGCTATCTGCCACTGAATATGATGAGTTAATGGACTTGTTTTCACCATCTCAATTTTCAGGGATGACGAATAATAGTTGTGCCCGATGCGTAGATGGCCTAGATACATTTTTGCATATTGAAGGGGATGATTATTCGCACAGGATCGTCTATGATCAAGATAATGAAGTATCAGAGATTAGTGGTTTAATTTCCAAATTGAATGAAATTAGAGAAGGCCTAAAGCAGGATTAGCATTATTTGAAGCACAAAAATATACATATCGCTCCAGAAGACCTTCGTGTGGTCGTTGATGGTTGTTGTCAAAATAAAAGACATGACCAGGAAAGATTGTATCGTCATTTCTTTCCTATCATGGAACGGATGGTGAGGCGTTACACCACAGATGAGGATCAGGTGATCGATATATTAAATAATGGATTCCTCAGAGTGTTTAAAAAAATTGACACCTTCAAATTTGAAGGCTCTCTGGAAGGATGGATACGTAAATTAATCTTCCATAGTGTAAGTGATTACTTCAAAGTAAAAAAGCGAGATGTGAAATTTTTGCTTTATGACGAGGCTCCTGAAGTAGCACAAAAAGCATCTACTAACTTATACTTTGAAGACCTGATGAAGTTCGTCAATGAACTACCAGATAAACATCATCAAGTTTTTCATCTATATGCCATTGAAGGATTTATCCATCGAGAAATCGGGCAACAATTAGGAATGAGTGAGAACACAAGTAAATGGTATTTAAGTGAAGCAAGAAAAATATTACAGAAAAAAATTGATCAATACTATTCAATGAATCGATATGCCAAATAATATAGATATAGAAGATCGGGGCTGGGAGTCTATGCATAAGATTCTTGATAAAGAAATGCCACAAAAAAAGGATAAGCGAAGATTCTTTTTGTATTGGCTAACAGGAGGACTTGCCATTATTTTACTTTCAAGTGTTATCGTTTATAACTCATTTCAAACACAATTACCTATTTCAAAAACTGATACTGCTTCATCAGTTTCACAAACCTCCAATTTACCAGACCAAAACAGCTCAAGCACAAATAGTAATCCTACCTCTACACAAGTCCCAGATCAACAAACTGCGCAATTACTTGAATCAGAAAAAACTACGCAACCGTTAGCTAATTCTGACATAAGTTCAAGTTCAAGTTCAAGTTCAGGTTCAAGTTCAAGTTCAAGTTCAAATTTAAGTTCAAGTTCAAACTCAAATTCAAGTTCAAGTTCAAGTTCAAGTTCAGGATTAAACTCAAACTCAAGCGCAAACTCGAAAACAGAAACAGATCTAGAGTCCAACCCTCTCCCATCAGCTCAACAGACAATTACTACTGCTGAATTAAACAATCCCGAAGCTCAACTTGCAAAAACGGGCTCAACAATAAAAGCTAAACCAACCACTGCTGTAAGTCAAACCAACGTCCAGTTAGACACTGCAGTCGATACAGAGATCACTAACAATAAAAACACTCAAGTTGCCCAAACGGTAACTACGACAACACTTGAAAAAATTAGCCCAAATCTTGAACACGAACAAACCAAGACACCAATCATCCCAAGCAAACAAGTTATTGTCCAAAGCCAACAAGCGAATACTGATTCGCCAATACAATTTGACACTCCCACCACGCCAACACTAAATAATGCAGCAAGCAAACCTTCAGTAGCGATCGCAAGTCAAGCGAATGAGATGGTCCAATCTGAAGACAATACGAACAAGGTCTCCATCGCCCAATTAATACCTACACTCAGCTCATTTCTAACTTTACCAGAGACAGCTATTGTGCCAATGAGACTTCCGCTAGTACCAGTGACTCCGCCAATCATAAAACCAGCATACACATTAACCAATCAGTGGGAAATTGGACTTACAGGACTCTACGCCAATCAAGCTAATGGACTAGGCCTGGAAGTATCAGTTGGATGGAGAAAAGAACGATCACAACTTGTATCCACACACATCGCTATTGGAGCAGGTTGCTTGGATATTGCAAATGATGCAAACCTGGGTGAACTCGCTGATTTATCAAGAACGAATGATCCTGCAGGTCTTGATGGTAGTGTAGGACCAGCTGGTCCAGCAGGTGCACCAGGAGCAGGTGATGCTGGAGGTATTGAAGCAGATGGTGGAGCAGAAGGTGCAGCAAGCGATATGGAATTCGCAGATACACCAGATCTAGAACTAAGCCCTAGCCAATTGAGCACACTGAGTCGTTCTAATCTATCCTCATTGAAATATATCACATCTAATGTCGGCATCCAGCTCTCTCCTAGTCAACGCTTGCATGTGGGTGTAAACTTAGGTATTGACTATATCGTCAACACAAATTTCAATCAAGTCTTTCTAGAGGATGATAAATTCTTAACGACACAGTCTTCATCTACTTTTAATTTGACTGATGTTCAGCTAGCAGCGGGCAGTAAGATTCTGCCCTTTGCAGAAGCTGGTGTGACTGTCAAGCTTAGCCAAAGATTAGGCATCAAAGCGAGTTACAAGTATTACTTGAGAGAAATTTTTCCTGACTTAGGTAATACTTGGTTAAACCAATTTAAGCTTGGCGTTTTCTTTAGTCTTTGAGGGAAGGATAAATAAGATCTATCTTTAGTCGACTCTTGTGGTTCGATCTTGTAGATTTAACAAATTTTGGAAATTTGTCAAATCTGCGGGGTGCCTTTCACAAGATTTAACAAGTTTTCAAAACTTGTCAAATCTAACAGCCCTAGTGCTACTTTAGTCTTCAAGGGACGAATAAAGAATAGCATATAATTTATCCCAAAATTCTGGATGCGGAAAAGGTAAAATATTTGTCAATCCAACAAAGACTAATTCTTGTTGAGGATCAACCCACCACTTCGTATTATAATAGCCAGACCAGCTATACGTACCCACCGAATGCGGACTAATACCTGCACCTTCTGGAGTGATTAATGCGCTTCCCAAACAAAAACTCAAACCTGGAATTTGGCTCATGCCCTTTCCTTTACGATTGAGGTCAATAAGTTGATCAGTTGTCATGAGTTCAATCGTACTTTCCTTTAGGATTCGCTTCCCATTAAATTCCCCATTGTTCAACAGAGCCTGCAAAAATTTTCCGTAATCAGTAGCTGTTCCTGATACACCGCCACCGCCTGCATAGTGTCCTTTGTTTAAGAATATCGGATAGTTTTCTGCCTCATCTTTAACAAGCATCAGCTGACCATCTGCATCATATGTGTATACTGGTGTAAGCATAGAGTACTTCGCCTGTGGCAGATAAAAATGACAGTGGTGCATGCCAATAGGATAAAATATTTCTGTTAAAAATATAAGAGACAATTTTTTCTTAGTAATGATTTCAACCACCGCACCTAGGACATCCATACCTAAACCGTAAGTCCATTGCGTCCCTGGTTCGTGCATCAATGGTGCCTGTGCAATTTTGCGGGCCATCTCTATCGTCGTCAAGTCGGGTGCATACAATCCCAATGCTGCAATACCGTGTTTCTCGTAGGATGCCTTATATATCCCATCTGTAAAACTTCCGTAATAGATCCCTGAAGTATGGGTCAACAGATGTCTAATCGTGATTTGTGTTTTAGCAGGCTCTGTCACAAATGTTTCAATTTCTTCATCATAGCCTGTTAAGACAGTCATTGATTTAAACTCAGGGATGTATTTTGAGACAGGATCATCTAACTGCAATAAGCCGTCTTCATATAACTGTAAGATGGCAACTGATGTTAACGCTTTAGTCATAGACGCTAGGCGAAAGATGTCATTTCTCTTCTGGTCTAGTCCGGTTTCAATATTCCGTTTACCAAGAGCTTTATCATAAATAACATGTCCTTTTCTTGCTATATAAAACGTACCACCGGGGATAACCCCATTTTGAATGTTCTCGTCAATGTATTCGTCTAGTTGCGCTAAACGCTCTTTAGAAACACCAGCAGCTTCATAATTAATAGCTGCTTTTTGTCCAAAGACAAAGGTGCATTGAAAAGCGAAAACCAGTACAAGTAATCTAGTCATTAGTCTGTTAGTTACGAAAGTAAAACTCGATCCTTCTCCAGATTGAGTGTGTTAATTTGTTTGTCAGATTTTGCCATCTCACTTTGTATAGACTTCAAAATTAATACCACTCTGTCTCGGACAGAAACAGTATTGGAGAGTGTATTTGAAATCTTTTGTTGTACGACCCAATCAGTGATTAAGTTATCGAAGAATATATCTGTAAAGGAGTTGAAGTTGTCCATATTTAACTGAAATTCACCATTTTGATGGCCAACATCTTTTAATTCCTTATTCAAGTTCATTAATTCATGCTTCACCCAGACAGAGATATTCTTTGCCTTATCAATGGCAGCCATCTTGCTATACCCAGCTTGACGCGATCGATTACCACCCATCATGTCCCAGTTACCCCATTGTTTTGCTTGTTTTAGGTATTGCACCATATCATTGAGAGACTTAATGCATTTAGTGCCGACTGTCTCTACATCTAGTAATTCCTTTCTAAAGCCATAAAGTTCATCAACTTGCTTAGAAAGCCCTAAAAGTTGTTGTGCAAGTGCTGGATGCGACCTTAATATTTCGTTTTCGCGTTGTGATTTGAGGACTTCTAGCTGCTTTTTTAGGCTGGTCGAGTCTCGTAGTTTCTTCTTGAGTAAATCAAGTTCAAATTCGAGAATTTCGACTGTTTTCTGATATTCATTA
The DNA here is from genome assembly GCA_937959275.1 of uncultured Saprospiraceae bacterium. Taxonomy (GTDB): domain Bacteria; phylum Bacteroidota; class Bacteroidia; order Chitinophagales; family Saprospiraceae; genus CALFUK01. The sequence continues at coordinate 9,544 of CALGLU010000121.1, forward strand.
AATTTTAGGGAGGCGGTCAGGTATTCTTGGCGTTCTTTTTCAATTTGCTCTTCTTTACTACCTAACACCTTATAAAAGAAGGTTTTGAGGCCTTTTGATTCAATTTCGCTGAGATCTTCAAGCTCTTTGACCATGATACCATGCAGTTTATCGAGCTTTGCTTGGGCACTTTTTAATTCAATAAGCGCTTCATCATAGCGAGTTCTGACCTTATCGAGATTGATGATGGTCTCGATGGTTTCTCGTATATCTTTCTGTAATTGGCTCATTTCACCTCTAAATTATTGTAACTTTGAATAGTATGTAACTTATTGACTGATTATAACAAATAAATAAGAATATGGGATTCTTGAGCGAAATTAAAAAATTACTATTTGTCAAGAAGGCTGTCGCCAAATCTGGTGCAGAAAAGGCTGTTGATTTTGGCTTAGAAAAAGGAAAAGACATAGTAGATAAAGGGTCGGATGTACTAAAAGATTCGGGCGAAATGTTGATGGATAAGACGAGTGGTCTTCGGGATGCTGTCATTGAGAAAGGAGGGGATGCGTTTGATTCTTTGAAGGATACAGCAAGTTCGACCTTTGATACGGTGAAAGATTCTGACATCTTCCAGAAAGCGGGAGATACTGTTGAAGGTTTGGGTGAGACAGTAGTGGCTGCAGGGAGTGGCCTGATCGGTAAAGCGAAGGATGTGATGGGTGATGTGACTGATTCGGATGCTGTGAAAGGAGCAGCAGAGTTTACTGAGAATGTGGGTGATAAAGTATTGGATACGGGCGAGGCCTTTATGGAGAAAGCTAAGGAAGTGAGTGGGCCAATTGGTGATAAGCTAGGAGACATAAAGGATAGTGTCGTTGAGCGAGCGCAGGAGGTGACGGGAGACTTAAAAGAAAAACTGGATGAAACAATGGTCAAAGCTGAGGCGATGGCTGAAGAAGAGCGATTGAATCCGCCAAAAGAATTTGCTGATGATACACTTGATGCGGGCGGCTCATTATTAGGTGGTACAGATGATTTCTTTTCAAAAGCAGATCAATATGCTGAGGGAGATTATGGTGCATTTTCAGAAGGCAAGGTGAAGATCTCGGATGAAAGAATTGAGATTGATCAATCCAGTAAGCCTGATATAAGAGCAGCTGGCTTTGAGGATTTGGATGGTGATGGCGATGAGATCATAGACGATGCCTTGATCTTAGAAGACTTGCCAGATGATGATCCAAAGGCATAGAAGAGCGGGAGTCTTTAGGTAAATTACAAATGTCATTGTTTTGAGGAATTTTATTAAACTTTTTCTTACATCTTCCCTCATCGTTTTAATCATTGGCTGCTATGCGTCGAACGGATCCGTAACCAAAAAAGATACAGACCGAGACATCCAATATACTTCCTTAATACAGATTCTTAGAGGTAAGCCTGGTTTAAAAATTACTAGTTCCGGTGAAAGCTATACAGTTCTCATCCGGGCAGAGCGCAGCTTTTTTGAAAACAATGAACCACTTTATATGCTGGACGATGTGGTTATTGGCAATACCTATCGAGAGGCCACAGCTGGAATAGAGCCGTCTGAAGTAGCTCATGCTGATGTGATTACTCCAGCTAATGCAGGTAGATTTGGTGGTAGAGGCGGAAATGGGGTAATTATATTTAGATCTAAACGCAACCTATGATCCCATACCATTTTAAAATTCACTTTTAGGTAACAAGACCTTCATTGATACCATGTCCTAAGATTCGTCACTTCTTTGTGTAGTTTAACTGTAGCCCTATCTGTCAATCTAAAACTGGATTAAGATTGTCGGATTTCTTACTTTTGGCTAACAAATATTGTATTTGCTGCATTAGCTTAAGTCCTTGCTTGCGAAAATAGCACCTGTGGTAATTCATCAAATTCAAAACTAATCTACAACGTAGTGATTTCAAAACTTCTCAAATCGCTCTCAGAAATTGGGATTGACCCATCTTACGATGTATTTGATAAAGCTGCAATCAGAACAGCAAACAACTTTTTCTTACTCGCTTTACCAGTGTATATATTCTTCATCATATTGAATATCCAAAGGTTCAGTCTTCTACTTATTGTGACATATACTGTATTGGCATTGATGACCTCCATTACACTCTTGTTAAACTATTACAAGATGCATGCTACGGCAAGCTTGTACATTATATATGTATTCCTGTTGCAGTTTTGCTTTTTGTATATCATATTCGGCCCTGAAATAGGAATAGAGCCGCTGTTTATTTTATTAGTATTTGCAAGTATCTACTTATTCTATAGAAAAACGGGGGTGTACTTGATTGTATTAAGTATAGTGCTCAGCTATCTAGCCGTCAGGTACTATAGACCCATTTACTTTGGCCCAACTCAGTTTAGCGTGTTTAAAATAACCCCCTATATTTTCTTTATCACATCTGTGGTTATTATGACACAGTTTGCCATAACACAGTTTCGAAAAATTGTCCAATATGCCCATTCAAGAGATGAAGCCGTACATGAATTACAACATATCAATCAATCCTTACTCGAAAATGAATCATTGATATTAAACCAAAAAAATGAGTTGGAAAAAATTAATGAGCAATTAGAAAGATACGCCCACATCGCTTCTCATGATCTTAAATCTCCGATCCGAAGCTTAAAGAGTTTTCTAGATTTGGCAAAAATAAAACTGAAACAAGGTGATGTAAAGAAGGTTGACGAATATTTCACCTTCATGTCTAAAAGTGCAAGTCACATGAACAACTTAGTCAATGACCTTTTGGCATTTTCAAAATTAGAAGATCAAAATATTGTCTTTGAAAAAACAGATTTAAACAAGCTTCTTCAATCTGTTATCGAATTATTACAAGCCGAAAAATTCGTAGTCCATGAAGACTTACCAGAAGCTAATGTCAACCCGACTCAGTTTCAAATGGTATTCCAAAACCTAATACAAAATGGGTTAAAATATAATGACGCCAATAAGCCCACAGTCGACATCAAGTATAAGAACAGAGAGGATACCCATGTATTGACATTTACAGACAATGGCTTAGGCATTGAAGACAAATACAAAGAAGATATTTTTAAAATGTTCTCACGACTTCACTCAGGAAAGCAGTATGAAGGTACTGGATTAGGTCTTTCAATTTGTCAAAAGACAATGTCTCAACACAAAGGTCAGATTATTCTGAAGAAATCTGAAATGGGCGAAGGCTCTACTTTCGAAATGTCTTGGCCAAAAGAATTGTAAACCTATGATGTAACAATTGACTTGAGATCCGCAGGCGAGTAATTTACAGATTTCAAGACTTTGCTATCTTCTGTCCGAAACACGAGATATTCCCCATTCTTTTCTTCGATATACGAATCCGTATCCTTTGTCTTTTTATAGTGCTCCTGAGTCAATACAGCTTCTTGATGTGTCTTGCATGTCTTGCTCATATTAGATCGCTGTACCTCATCAAAAAGCGTTTTAAACTTGGCCCCAAGTCCAAATTCTAAAATCGCTCCTGAGAGCACATACTGTATATCACTGAATGCATCTGCTACTTCGACCAAATCATTCTCTTCAATTGCTTCTTTCAGCTCATTTAATTCCTCTTGCAATAGATTAATTCGCAATGCACATCTTTCCTTGCTCGGAATTTGGGGTTCATCCAGAACAGGCAATTTAAATGTATCATGGAATTTTGCAACACTGGTCAATGCGGTTGGCTCATCAAATACCTTACTCATATTTCATATTTATTGAATATGACAAATATAGCTTCCGTTCGTCGCAAAGTTGAATGTAGGACGTTGAATTTATTGTGTTAAACTATTGAACTCTTACTTGGTATAGCATAATGACATAAAACCGAGGCTAGTCGTCTACTGTAAAATTATTTGACGTATTCTACATAGGGCATAATCGAGTAGGAGAAACGAGCAATAATAAAATTGGTCGTTTCGTCCTCTCACACCACCCAGCGTACGCCTTACGTACTGGGCGGTTTCATTAATTTTGAACAATAATAAGCATACATATCGAATAGCCCAATGCTAG
>CALGLU010000122.1 GCA_937959275.1 uncultured Saprospiraceae bacterium
AATAGATTTAACCAATAACTTTCCAAACTTTTATGATTTTCAAGTGGTTAAAACCACTTGGAGGGAGCAAAATTAATGGTTTGCTAGGTCCAAAGTACTTTAGTGCCTTGAATGTTCACTTAATTTTTCTTTTATAATAATTGTGACACAGCCTGTCGATTCAGGATATCAAGAGGCTCGACACAATTGGTTAGGGTTACATAAGTATTTCCCAAAAACTGTACACCAAATTAAGCTGAAAAGCTAGTCCCACAGCCGCAAGTGTCAGTCGCATTTGGATTATTGAACATGAAGCCTCTATTCTCAAGACCATCAACCCAGTCGACCTCCATACCAAATAGATATAGGGAATGAGCTTTGTCTACAAAGACGCGTAATCCATCGATCTCAAATTCATGATCTTTCTCAGATTTTTCATCAAACCCTAATATATAGGAGAATCCAGAACAGCCTCCTCCTTTAACACCAAGGCGCAAACCGTGGTCTTCTGAGACACTTTGCTCAGCTTTGATACGCTTTAACTGCGTTAATGCTCCCTCAGTCAACTTTATCGGATTCGTCTTGACCTGCTCTTTTACTTCTGCCATGCTCAATAAATTTTTAACAAATGTACTGATTCCTTAACGAAATTAGAACCGAAATAGTTCTGGTTAAGACTGTCAGCTGCATGATAAAAGCTTTACTTTTGTCTCAAATGACAGAAGTCTTCAAAATTTTGGTCCTCGTCTTAGTGCCATCTGGTCTTGTACTCTATACTGCATCTGTTATGCTCAAAAAGTATTTTGCCAATCAACTGCAGATCCAGCAGGACCAACAATCAACAATTCAAAGAGCTGAAGGCGTTCAAATTAAACTACAAGCCTATGAACGGCTCATCTTGTTTATGGAGCGATTAGACATTACTCATCTTTTACTCCGTCTACGTACAAATACAATGACAAACACAGACCTGTACAATGCTTTGATGGTCTCCATCCAGAAAGAATTTGAGCACAATCAGGTACAACAGTTATATATCTCTGATCAGTTATGGGCAATTATCAAAACCACAAAGGATAATGTGCTATCATTGATTATTACTCAATATGACTCCATTAATCCCAATGGGATGAGCGATGAATTGTCTCAAGCTCTCCTAAAGAATTATAAATTAGGAGCCGAACAGTCAATATCGACAGCGCTCAGCGCGATTAAAAAAGAAACCCGCTTAATATTGTGAAACGAATCTATACACTCCTTATACTTTGCAGCTTACTGTCCTGTCAACGCCAATGGCATTTAGCTGAAGTCGATCCAGATACATATCGGTTCGATCGATATAACTCCGTCAAGGAAGATCCTGAAATCAAAAGCATGATCCAGCCCTATAAAAGCCAGCTTGACGCAGAGATGAATCAAATTATTGGCACTGTCAAACATGACCTGACAAAAGCAAAGCCAGAATCAACATTGGGTAATTTTTTATCTGACCTACTAGTTGTCCAAGGTGAATCTTGCAGTGGTGAAATAATTGACTTTGCAGCTCAAAACTATGGAGGTATACGGGTCCCATCAGTGCCAGCAGGCAAAATTAATAGAGGGAAGATTTTTGAGATCATGCCATTTGAAAATATGTTGAGCGTCCTAGAAGTGAAGGGAGATGTTGTCATACAGCTTATTAATAAAATGGCAGAGTCAGGTGGATGGCCAATCAGTAAACAATTAAACTTTGTCATTGAGAACGATAAGCCTACTGATGTCACGATCCGTGGAGAAGCTTTTGATATGAATAAAATGTATCGAATTGTCTTACCAGACTACATTGCTAACGGTGGAGACAACTGTGACTTCTTAATCGAGCAAAAAAGGCTGCCTTGCGACATCAGTATACGAGATGCTATTATTAAACATATTCTGGAGATGACAGAACGGGGAGAAGAGATTGAAGCACAGAAGACTGGACGTATCACTAAGTCCTAAAAACGCAATAGAATTATGAAAAGACGTTCATTTATAAAGAGATCATCAAATGGAGCACTCCTATTATTAACAGGTACTGCTGCCTTTGATCGGATCCCCAGCCATGATTTGCTCAATTTGACAATTCTGCATACGAATGACATGCACAGCCGAGTAGAAGCCTTTCCCATGGATGGTAGCAGAAATCAAGGTCTAGGTGGTCTTGCACGAAGAGCAAGCTTGATATCGAAGATTAAAGATCAAGAAGAGCATGTGCTTTTGCTTGATGCAGGAGATATATTTCAAGGGACTCCTTATTTCAATTTCTTTGAAGGCGAGGTAGAGATGAAAGCCATGTCTATGATGGGCTATGATGCGGCAACAATAGGTAATCATGACTTCGATTTAGGCATTGACAACCTCGCCGAGCAAATGAAGCTCGGAAAATTTCCTATGCTTAATTGTAATTACGACTTTTCAAATACGTCTTTAGGGGATCAGGTCTTACCGTTTAAGGTATTCAATAGAGGAGGTGTCAAAATTGGTGTGACCGGAGTTGGTATAGAGCTACATAGTCTCGTACCTAAAGATCTCTATGGAGAAACTCAATACAACGAACCAGTTGCCATTCTAAATAAAACAGCATCACATCTAAAACAGGAATTACAATGTGATTATGTGATTTGCTTGTCTCATCTCGGCTTTAAGTATCGGGAAGAAAAAATAGATGATATAAAAATGGCTGGACTTACATCAAACATTGACTTAATTATTGGAGGCCACACACATACCTTTTTAAATGAGCCGGTCATCGAAAAAAATAAGGACGGTCAAGCAGTTGTCATTAATCAAGTTGGATGGGCAGGAATTATGTTAGGACGACTAGATATTCAATTTGAATGGAATAAAACAAATAGTTGCACAAGTTGTAAAAATCTATTTATTGGAAAAATATAGAAAACCACACATTTATAAATATAATATACTTTAAACTGTATTTAGCTGTCCATCAGCACGGTTTGCATTACAAATAAAAAGATATATAGTATTGAGGCTCAGCCGTTTACAAACGAAAAATATATCTTCAAATATTACAATCTTTACTTGGTGGGATATTTTATTTTCGTTTCCTTTGTTTCGTTGGAGTTATAAAACGTATTAACCCCTGTAGCTACAGAATAGCTAAAGTCCCAATTACGATACTTTTTTTAACTCCCAATTCCGATCATTTATAAGTTTTATTTTAAATCAGCGAATCCTGAATAGAATGGTTAAACACTACGAGCAGGTATGGGGCAACTGTCTCTCTTTTATCAAGGACAACATCAATCCTCAGAGTTTTAAAACCTGGTTCGAACCAATTAAACCTATCCGTTTACAAGATCAGTCATTGACGATACAAGTCCCTAATAAGTTCTTTTATGAATGGTTAGAAGAAAATTATGTTGGCTTGTTGAAGCAATCATTAGTCAACGAATTAGGTAAGCAAGGTAGACTCGAATATCAAATCCTTGTCCCTGACCATAGAAAGCTAGGTGTCAAGGTTAAAAACGATGAAGCGCTTATGAATGCAAGCGCTATTAAAAACCCGTTTGTTATTCCAGGCATTAAGAGGACGAAAATAAATCCACAATTAAATGCTGATTACAGCTTTGATTCATTTATCGAAGGAGATTGTAACAAGCTTGCTCGCTCTGCGGGCATGGCAATCGCTTCAAATCCAGGAGGCACAGCCTTCAATCCTCTCGTTATCTTTGGTGATGTCGGATTAGGCAAGACCCATTTAGCTCAAGCTATTGGAAATGAAGTCCTCGAGAAATTTCCTGACAAAAATGTACTCTACGTTTCTTCAGAACGATTTACCAATCAAATCATAGAATCAATAAAAAATAATGCCGTCAGTGACTTCATGAATTTCTATCACATGATAGATGTTCTGATCGTTGATGACATCCAATTCTTAGCAGGACGTGTAAAAACACAGGAAATATTCTTTAATATTTTCAATCATTTACACCAAAATAAGAAACAAGTTATTTTGACGTCAGATAGGCCTCCCAAAGACCTAGAAGATATGGAAGACAGACTCATTTCACGATTTAAGTGGGGTCTGTCTGCCGATCTTCAAGCTCCTGAATTTGAAACACGTCAAGCTATCCTTTCCTTCAAAATGGAAAAAGAAGGTGTAGAGCTTCCTCTCGAAGTTGTCGAATTTATTTCTTACAACATTAAAAATAATGTTCGAGAATTAGAAGGCGTACTCATTTCACTTATTGCGCAAGCGACATTAAATCGTCGACACATCGACATTAACCTTGCGAAACAAGTCATTCAAAACTTTGTCAAGAAAATTAATCGAGAAGTCACCGTTGACAGCATTAAAGATCTTGTCGCTAATCACTTTGATGTCCCTGTTGAAAAACTGCAGAGCCAAACACGCAAACGCTCTGTCGTTATTGCTCGACAATTATCCATGTATCTTGCAAAAAACCTCACGAATAAATCACTAAAATCTATTGGTGAAAATTTTGGTGGTCGAGATCATAGTACTGTTATCTATTCTTGCAAAGCTGTCCGCGATCTAATGGACACTGATCTTCTCTTTAAAGATACAGTGACAGAGTTAGAAAAGAAGGTGCAGTTGAGTTTGAATGGGTAGTGCTTCCTGCGGTCGCAGTGTTGGGTTTTGAGTGTTGGGTGTTGAGTGAATTCCTTGTTGGTCTCAGATTTAACTTTATTGTTGACCATTGTCTTTGGCGATGTAAATACAGCAATTTCTTTCCTGTTTTCAGCAATGGGACACCCTAGAAATATTTTCCTATAATTCGGTAAAGTTATGCCTGCTCGTCTATCCATGTTCAACAGTTTCGATTCAGGTATAAGTGCTTAGATTGCGAAAACAGGCTGCGGTCGCAGTGTTGGGTTTTGAGTGTTGGGTTTTGAGTGAACTCCTCGTCGGTCTCAGACCTATAATTTAACAATCGTCTAAACCATTAACTCCCTAAAGTAAGAACTCTTCAGGAAGACAACTCAATACCCAAAATTTAACACCCAACACTTCCTTCCCGCAGTGAAGGAATATCCTTACCTTTGCCAGCTGATAGCTCATCACTATGATACTAACAAGTGAACAAAAAGACATGGTGCTTCGCTCGATGATTGGACTCATTGAGGAGCAAAGATCGGCTCTCAAGTCGTGTAACCAAGGTGAATTAGAAGCCTTTGCTGGTGGCGATCAGCCGATGTACGATCGACTTAAAGTCAATGATGCTAAGGTTGACGAAATGAAGAAATCTCTTGAGGATGTCTTATCAAAAGACGATCCGATAGCAAAGACATTGTTTACCTTTCATCATCCGAATGGGATGCGCGTTGAGAATAAGACAGCAGCATTTGGTACGATCATGATCATTTATGAATCAAGACCTGATGTCACTATAGAAGCAGCCGCGATAGCCTTTAAATCTGGAAATCGAATCTTACTTAAAGGAGGAAAAGAATCTCGTCAGTCCAATCTGATGCTTGTCGACTGTTGGCATAAAGCTCTACAAGAACATAAAATCCCAGTCGAATGGATCCATTACTTAGACTATGATCGCACCCAAACACAGGACTTTTTAAAAGCACCGACAGAGCGCATTGACTTGATTGTGCCAAGGGGTGGAGATGGATTAATCAAGTTTGTCAAACAGCATGCTCAATGTCCAGTTCTGGTCAGTGGTCGAGGTAATAATTTTTTATATGTTCATCAATCCGCAGACTGGGACAAAGCAGTCAGCATCATACGCAATGCTAAACTGACAAAAATCTCTGCTTGCAATGCCCTCGATAAAGTGTTGATCGACAAACAAATGCCCAATGCGAAAGAAAAAATAAGTGCATTAATTACCTCCTTACTAAAGGATGATGTAAGCGTACTGTCCAATATGAAGACAGATAATGGTCAACAACCAGAAGCTTGGTCTGATGATCAAGTGATGTATGAAGAGTTTTTAGATTACAAAATATTGATTGACACAACTTCAGATATCCAGTCAGCAATTCTAACCATCAATCAATATTCAGGTGGCCATTCTAGTACAATTGTGACTGAAAACCAAGCCTCTGCAGATCTGTTTATGAGTGAGATTGATGCTGCAGCTGTCTATCATAATGTGTCTACACGATTTACAGATGGGGGGCAAATGGGACTTGGCGCGGAATTAGCAATTAGTACAGACAAACTGCACCATCGAGGTCCATTAGGGCTCGAACAATTAGTGACGAATAAATGGTATGTATATGGAGATGGCCAAATCAGAGAGTAAGAAACGAATCATTTTAAAGTTAGGAACAACCACGCTAACTCGCGGGACCAAATCTATATCAAGAGGAAAAATCGAAGATGTAGCCCGCCAAATCAAATCACTTAGCAAAGACTACGAATTTATTATTGTGAGTTCTGGAGCTATAGCAGCAGCCAAGCAGTTTGTCAACTTAAATGGACAACAAAACATTGAAGACAAACAGGCACTAGCATCAATAGGCCAGCCCCACCTCATGAGAATCTTTTATGAGATTTTTAATGAACTTGGACTTCCCACAGCTCAATGTCTCCTTACCTATTTTGATTTTGATAATGATCAATCGCGCATCAACATCCAGCACACGATCAATGAGCTACTACGCAATAACTATATACCCATTATTAATGAAAATGACACCGTCGCAACTGAGGAAATCAAATTTGGTGATAATGATAAGCTAGCTGCACTCACTGCCCAACTGATGAGTGCTGATTTATTAATCATGGCGACCAATACGTATGGATTGTATACAGCAGATCCGAACACTTCAGAAAGAGCAGAAACCATTGCACTCATCGAAGATTTAGACACTGTGCAGTCAGTGATTGGAGAGACCAAAACAGAGTTAGGCTCAGGTGGTATGAAGTCAAAAATAGAAGCTGCAAAAATTGCCCAAGATGCAGGCATTGAAACTTGGTTAATCTATGGTTTTGCAGAAAACTTTATGCTCGACGCCATGTCTGGCGATGCGGCATTTACACGAATTATATAATCAGAAGACATGAAGAAAATATTAGTTGGTACAGGTGGCGGAGATTGCCCAGGGCTAAATGCCGTTATTAGAGGCATTGTCAAAGCAGCAAAATCAGATGGTGGCCATTATGAGATTTGGGGTAGCATAGAGGCATTTAATGGTATTCTTAAAGACGAACCAGATCTTGTCCTACTAGATAATGCCGCTGTAGGAGGTATACATGTCAAAGGAGGTACGATTATAAAAACGACGAATCGAGGAAATCCCTTAAGCTTCCCTACTCAAGATGCTGATGGCAATTGGACAACCATTGATCGGTCTGAAGAGTTGATGGGTAAAATGAAAGCCAATGGATTTGATGCTGTCATCAACATTGGCGGAGACGGCAGTCAAAAAATTTCATTAAGCTTATTCGAAAAAGGCATGAATATAGTGGGTGTGCCAAAGACAATTGATAATGATTTGTCTGCGACAGATCTGACCTTTGGATTTACGACAGCGGTTCAGATTGCGTCAGATTGTTTTGACAAATTGGTAACGACTGCCTCCTCACATAATCGTGTCATGATCATGGAGGTTATGGGCCGCGATGCAGGATGGATCGCCTTGCATACTGCCATCTCTGGCGGTGCTGAGATTTGTTTGATTCCTGAAATTCCGTATGATCTTGATACTGTGGTAGGTATCATTAATAGTCGGTATAAAAAAGGAAAAGGCTTTGTGAATATCGTGATTGCAGAAGGTGCAATGCCAAAGGATGGTGAGGTAGTTGGCAGCACAGCCAAGGATGCTGGGGATAAGCATATCAAGCTAGGCGGTGTTGGGAATGCCTTGAGGAGTCAGATTGAAGAGAGCGGATGCGAGGCACAGGTGCGAACGACAATTCTTGGCCATATACAGCGTGGTGGTACACCAATGGCATTTGATCGCATCTTAGCAAGTGCCATGGGTGTGAAGGCTTTTGATCTTGTGAAAAATGGACAGTTTGGAGAGATGGTCGCCTTGCAGAATAATGAGATCACATCTGTAAAAATTGCGGATGCGGTGAAGGATTATAATCACGTCAACTTGGATCACTACTTGCTGAAAACGGCTAGAGCACTCGGGATTTCGTTTGGGGATTAGCCGTGAATATAAGAATTACTCCTTTATATAACATGGCAGATTATGTCATTGGCTGCAGTACAGTGATATTATGTTTCTGCTTACTTCAATGTAATTAATATCACACCATCCGCACCCCTCGAACCATATGCAGATGAAGCTGCCGCATCTTTCAGAATTGAAATGCGCTTGACCAAGCCTGGGTTAATAAAACTCACATTGTGGAATCCATTACCCATGATTCGATCATCAACAACAAATAGAGGTTCATTACTAGCTGTCATCGATTTCTTGCCTCTGATTTGAATACTTAAATCGTTATCAGATCCGCTTACAGTCACTCCTGACGTCCGCTGCAATAACTCCATCCAGGATCTAGAAGAATCTTCATTTGAGACATCCGATTGACTAATAGCCGTTGTATTCTTACTCGCATCTACCTCCCCGTAACCCTGATCGATTTTGGTTTGACCAGATTTTTGTACAGCTTGATTTGTTGAGCAGGATTGGCATAAGAGAAGAGCAAAGAAAAATATTGACAGTGTAGGATAAGAATTCATAGAGACAAGTATTTATTTACTTCTATTAAGTTACGATTTAAAAGTAAGATTGCTATTGCTCTGTCAAGTATATATTGACTTGTTGAATTTGAGTGCAGTTTGTGCATGAACTAGGCGCAGGTTCGGTCTGATAGCCTAGCTATCAAGGCCGGTTCTGTAACGACGTACATGTGCAAAATACTTCAAAAGCACTAGTCAGTTATGTCTTGACAGAGCACTAGTTTAAGTTTTGGCAGCTTTAATTGCCAATCTCACTATTTCTAAGACCCTTGTCGTTAGTCAAGGTTTAACTCTCTTATCGATTTTAAATACAGTAACGACAAGTGGTGAACTAAGAGATCATTCCTTTTCAAAAAAAATTCATGTGGGCTTTTGGTGACAACACTAACGTGGGCGAAAGACGAATAGTCATGACATTGGTTCGGAGACCAACGTCGACACTTTGTAGCCCTTGTTGTTAAGAGCAATAGGCTGAATCAAACTTCAAAGCCTTCTCGATACGTTCGAGTCACAAACTGATTGGCTTCCTCAAGATTGGTGATACGCATATTTTCGCCATCCCATAACAACTTCTTCCGCGCAAAGAATTCCATCTGCCCCTTTTCATTTTCACGTTGCAACATATAACTCCGTATGGCCAAATTTCCCATCAATACAGTTTCTGTCATCGGGCCTGCATAATCAAATGAAGAGGTCAGTGCCTTGTGTTCTTCACTACCAAATCCTGCCTTACACGCATCAACCCACTTGCGCTGATGTCCATATTCTGGCTCATCTTTTGGCTCGACTTCTGGGCCAAAATCAGTTGTACCATCATTCAGGTAAAGCTTTGGCATCAAAGGAGAGCTATCATTAATATTAGTCGAAATCACGCCTTTATCTCCAATGATCAAAACGCCATTCTTGCTTCCGCCTCCTCCAATATCATTATCGGCAGGGATGATAGCCGGGTGGGATGGCCGGATTCCACCATCGCTCCAAGTCATTTCTATGGGAGCCTTTGTCTTTTCTGTCGCATCAAAATGTAGTGTAATAAAAGACGACGCTGGGCAGCCTTGTGGATGATAATCCGGTGTCCACATTTTTGTGAAAATGGTGCCGACGCTACACTCTGCATCAGTCGGATATTTTAAGTTTAATGTCCTGAATGGTATATCAATCAAATGGCAACCAACGTCACCCAGAGCACCCGTCCCGTAATCCCACCAACCTCTCCAGTTAAAGGGATGTAGGTTTGGTATAAAATCTGTTTTTGGAGCAGGGCCTTGCCATAAATCCCAATGCAAATCACTTGGTTCGAGAGACGCATCTGGTGCAGGCATTTCAACACCTTGCGGCCACACTGGACGATTTGTCCAGACTTGTACCTTGGAGACTGTTCCTATCTTACCAGAATCGATCCACCCTTGTACCATATTTAACAAAGGATTCGATCCACCTTGATTTCCCATTTGAGTGACAATCTTCTTCTCACGCGCCAACTCGGTTAACACACGCGCCTCTCTGATATTATGAGTCATTGGTTTTTGTACATACACATGGATGCCTCTGTCCATCGCATATTTAGCTGCAGGTCCATGGACATGATCTGGCGTCGAGATAGTGACGGCATCAATGTCTGTTTCCATATCCAACATCTTTCGATAATCTGCATATTTTTTAGCTGTTGGAAAATTCTCAACTGAACGCGTTGCAGAGCCACTAAAATCGACATCACATAAAGCAACAACTCTTTCTCGCCCACTGACCGAAGCATTTTTTATATCACTACTACCCTTTCCTCCCGAACCAATTGCGGCTAGGTTCAGCTGATCACTTGGTGCTGTAAAGCCTTTGCCACCTAAAACATGCCTTGGAACAATAAAGATGGAAGAAGCCATCACACCTTGCTTGACAAATTCTCTACGCGAAGGTGTTGATTTTTTTGATACTTTCTTTTTCATGTTGTGTATTTAGTAATAACTAAAGTAGCGATAAAAGATTAATTTACCGAACACATATTTGTTAAGAATAATACCTGATCGATTAAATATCGACATGAAACGCATAGAGATTCTAAATCTATGCCCTTAGTTTTATCAAATGAATACAAAATACATATTTCATACCTACGGCATGACAATCGGCATGACAACATGAGCAAATGAGCTACCTACATGAGCAACCTACATACTATCCCTATGGGATATCTGAATAAAATAATACCTGATCGATTAAATATCGACATGAAACGCATAGAGATTCTAAATCTATGCCCTTAGTTTTATCAAATGAATACAAAATACATATTTCATACCTACGGCATGACAATCGGCATGACAACATGAGCAAATGAGCAACCTACATGAGCAACCTACATACTATCCCTATGGGATATCTGAATAAAATAATACCTGATCGATTAAATATCGACATGAAACGCATAGAGATTCTAAATCTATGCCCTTAGTTTTATCAAATGAATACAAAATTATATTTCATACCTACGGCATGACAATCGGCATGACAACATGAGCAAATGAGCAACCTATATGAGCAACCTACATATTATCCCTATGGGATATTTGAATAGAATAATCCCAGGGGGATTATATATCGGTAATTTAAAACACGTAGTTTTTAATCCATGCCGTTAGGTATGGCATGTGAATACAAAATTATATTTCATACCTACGGCATGTCAATCGGCATCACAATATGAGCAAAGCTACTTGAGCAACCTACATACTATCCCTACGGGATATCTGAATAGAAAATCCCAGAGGGATTATATATCGTAATTTAAAACACGCAGTTTTTAAATCCATGCCGTTAGGTATGGCATGTGAATACATCAGCACCTCTTATACCAAGGTCTTAAAAATATACATCTTCATATGATGCGACCAAAATCAAATACGCAAGGGATTTATACATTGGTATACAACTTCTCTTCGAGCCAAGCATCATTGTAAATTGTACTTAGATATTTACTGCCATGATCTGAGAAAATAACAACGATATTATCTTCTGGAGTAAACTTATCCTTCATTTGAAAGACGGCCTCTAATGCAGCACCTGATGAATGCCCACCCCAAACGCCATCCTTCTTGGCTAGGTTTCTAGCGCGCAAGGCTGACTTCAAATCGCCGACTTTGACAAACTGGTCGATGATATCAAAATTTACATTGCCAGGGATGATACTCTTACCGACACCTTCCATTTTATAAGGATGTGCAATAGAAATATCATAAATACCAGTTTCATGATATTTTTTCAAAACAGAACCATGTGCATCTACACCGATAACTTGAATTGAATCATCTTGCTCAACTAGGTATTTAGCCGTGCCGCTGATTGTACCACCTGTCCCGACAGTAGCTACAAAATGTGTCAGTTTGCCCTGCATTTGATTCCAAATTTCAGGACCTGTACTGCAGTAATGAGCTTCTGCATTGTGCGGATTAAAATTTTGGTCTGTATAGAACGCACCTTTAATAGACTGGCTTAAAGCGATTGCCTGACTATAATAAGATCGAGGATCTTCTGGCTCGACTTTAGAAGGACATAGGACGACTTTTGCACCAAGAGCTTTCAAACTATTGACTTTTTCCATAGATGCTTTATCAGCTACAGTCAAGACACAGTCAAAGCCTAGATAGCGACTGACATGAGCGAGCGCCATGCCTGTGTTGCCTGAAGTTGCATCAATGAGGGTACCGCCTGGTTTTAATTTGCCAGACTCCAATCCTTTGCTGACGATGTACGAAGCGATCCTGTCTTTGGCAGACAATGTTGGATTTGCATATTCCAATTTCGCAAACACATTCGTGCCAACTAATTCCGAAAAAGATTTCAATCTGATCAAGGGAGTATTGCCGATGGCAGACATCATGCATTTGGAGTTAAAGGCAGAGACGTGATCTTTACCTTCAGAAGGCGTATGTAGCATAAGGTATGTTTCGTTTCGTTTTGCGCTCAAAAGTGAGTTATTATCGCACTTTCAAGCATAAGCTAGTCTTCTACCACCAGCTTATCAGAATCGAAGATAATCTTTTTACAGACTTTAGGAAAATTGAGGGCTTAAACAAGATTCCACTTCTTGCGAGCTCTTCTTGATAGCATTCGATTAGCAGATTTATCTCCGACACATCTCTCCATTACTGAATCCCATATTAACGTACGATTGAGTTGGTAAGAGATTAAACCCAGATGCATTGGCAACGTCATCTCGCGTGCATAGGCGAGATGCGATTCTGCCAAATTTCTGGTTTTGACAGCATCGATAAAATTTTGTTGATGCCCAGGCGATCGAGGAAGGCTAATCGGGACCTCATCAAGATCCTCAACTGTCTCGCCATTAATCGAAATATGTTTAGATCCATAATTGCAAATGAGAGTTCCTTTTTCGCCTTCAAAATGAGCCCCAATACTTTTATCAGCAGCGTGCGGTACATCAGGAGGTGTCGTCGTCCAATACAAATCCAAACCTTCAAATTTATAATCTACCTCCAACCATTGCGGCGTATTGCCAATGCCCACAGAAGGCTCTCCTCTAGCTTCAATACTGCTTAGCCCCTTCGGATTCAATGCCCAAAACACGACATCAGCTATATGGCACCAAAAATCTGCAAACTCACCTCCAGAATAATCTAAGAAGTATCGATAATTAAAATGACACCTTTCTGGAAAATAATCTTCATATGGAGCAGGCCCTAACCACATGTCCCAATCCAATGTCTTGGGTATTGCCTGACGTTTAGGAAAACCCAAATCAGGCGGTGCACCATTTTTCCACATCCTCACAGTATGTATCTTGCCAAGTATTCCTGATCGAATAATCTCTACGACTCGATGATAATTATCACCAGCATGTATCTGAGTTCCCAATTGAAACACTCGATTATACCGATTTAAATTTTTCAACATCAGCTGGCCTTCAGCAATATCATAAGACAATGGTTTTTCACCATACACATCTTTGCCTGCTTGGAATGCCAAATTAGCAATTTGTCCGTGCCAATGATCTGGAGTGGCACAAGTAATCGCATCTATATCATTGCGATCTAAAACATTCCTAAAGTCAGTATATACATCAATTTTACGATCTGCTTGTAGTTCGTTCGCTGTGTTTAGAGTATTCCTGAGATGTGTTCGGTCGACGTCACAAATCGCTACCACTTCTACTTCTGGTAAACCAGAAAACCATTTCAGATGGTTATTGCCCATCCCGCCGACGCCAATATGTGCAACCCTAACTCGATCACTTGGCGCTACTTTATTCTTAAAAGAAGGTAGTATAGTAAAAGCTAAAATCCCCTGACTACTTTGTTTTATAAATTCTCTTCTGCTATTTTTTTTTATGATCATGTGTCACACTTTGTGATTCCTTTTAGGAAATGTTACTAAAATACCTAAATCTTGTTTAATAATTATAAAGAGTATAATGGATGTGTGTTGAACCTAGATGATTAGGGATTACTCCTTAATTATTAAGGCAATTACTTCCCTGTTGGACCTATTACCCCATAATTCTATCTAAATATCTGTATTTCAATATGATACACATAATTTAATAATCTAATATAATTTCAGTAGTTTTACAAATCAATAAAGCCCCATCTAAGTGATGAGGCTTATTTAACTTTCCAATAAATAAAGTCGCACACTACTACTTTTACATGGAGGTCAGACTCTATGTGTACTTAGTATACCTACACTTAACCTTTAAGTGAGGGAGCGATTTTTTATTTAATTCAAAATCATTCACGATGATTAAGAAACAAAAATGACATTAATCCTTATTTAACGTAAGGGCACTTTAAATATCACACTACTACTTTTATCACTAGATAGAGAATGCCTCTCTATTTAAAAGTATACCTACACTTATCTTTTTAAGTGAGGGATGATATTTATCAACCATAAAATTTCTTACGATGACACGTAACAAATTTCACTTGGTCAAAGCTTATACCAGAATCCAAAACGGGAAAGTGGTAAAAGTTAGATCACATATGAAATGTATGCCTAGAAAATCTAGGTAACTAAATTCAGCAGAGGGACTTCTTTAAGTTCCTCTGCAAATTTAAATAACACTATTTCGTCTAAAAATTCCATAACTAAATACTTGTATCTGTATATGCAATTGCATATATTGTATTGTAATTAAAAAGCGATGCACAAGTTAAAAGACCAGATAAGAGATTTCGATTCACTACACGAACTGATATTATACTTTCAAACAGAAGATGCCTGTGAGAGCCACTTAGCGAAGATTAGGTGGAATGGAATACCTGTGTGCCCACATTGTGAATCAAAGAGAATTGGAATACTTAAAGGGAAGTGTAAGAGATATAAATGCTATGGATGCAAGAGAAAATTTAGCGTAAAAGTCGGGACGATCTTCGAGAATACGAAATTGCCTTTGGTCAAATGGTTTATAGCGATCTACTTATTTACTTCTCACAAAAGAGGCATTAGTTCATGTCATTTAGCACGTGATTTGAAGATTGGTCAAAAAGCTGCTTGGTTTCTACTAATGAGAGTTAGAGAAGCATTTTCAGAAGAAACGCCCACCTTCCAGAATCCTGTTGAAATAGATGAAACGTATGTTGGTGGCAAGGAAAAGAACAAACACGCCAACAAACGAACTAAAAACAATCAAGGAAGATCGACAAAATCAAAGACTCCTGTTCTTGGCATCTTAGAGCGAGACGGCAAAGTTTACGCACTACCAGTAAAAAACACTCAGAGTAAAACTTTAAAGCCTATTATTGAATCTATAGTTCAAAAAGGAACAACAGTTTATACAGACGAATGGAGAGCTTACAACGCTTTGAGTCCAGAATACGAAAGACAAATAGTCTGTCATTCAGCAGGCGAATACGTCAAAGGAGAAGCCCATACGAACAACATAGAGTGCTTTTGGTCACATTTCAAAAGAACGATTGCAGGGACTTACTTTAAGATGTCTGATTGGCATTTAGGCTCTTACGTGAAGGAATCGACTTTTAGATATAATAGTCGTGAACTAAGCGAAGGTTCGAGATTTGACGTAACTTTGGCGAACTCACAAAAACGTTTGACTTGGAATGAGCTTATCGCCAGAAAAAAGAAAACAGCTTGAAAAGAAGCTTAACATTAGGATTCCAGAAAAGGATATTAAACTGGAAGGTGGATTTAATCAACAATTAGATAAAGTCATTCAAGATGCCAAAAAAGAAAAACCCAAAGCAGCCAACGACTGTGAGGAGTGAAAAAATAAAAGAGCAAATGAAAGCTCTCAAGGAACAACTAAACATTCAAGACAAAGACATTGCCGAAAACTTTGGCTTTGCTAATGCTCAAAGCTATCGAAGCTCAAGGGCTAGAGCTAAGTTTGATAATGGTTTGGTTTGGTTTTATAACTTGATTAAAGGAAATGATTAGAGGCTATTTAAATAATGATTTCAAGGTAAGACATGAAATTATTGAGGTTTTATATAAGCATTGGCATAGTTATGAAATAAAATACAATGAAGATGATTATTGGCTCAGTTTCATTGACATCAAAAATAGTCTTAAAACAAAATACCCTCACTACAGAATTGTTCAAGAACTCCAAAGATTAAATGTTGGTGGTTATATCAAATCAGGGATGCCCAAAAGGAAAAATGCGAAAGTTGCTTTTTACAGATTACTTGATAAAGGAGAAAAAGCATATACTAGTCAAGATTTTTTGAAAGAGTCAAATATAAAAAGGGATGGTTGCAAGAAAAGTTTTTTTTGGATTGGAGGTGGATTCTCAGGATTTATTACTGCTTTATATTTTGCAATAAAGATTATAGACTTTCTAAAAGAATTATTACAATAGCCCAAAGCCCAAGTCCATTTAAAAAACCTAAAATTTTAGCATCTAAATCTTGTAGTATTTCACCAAATTCCATAATTCAAATATAAAGCCAGCCCCTAGGTCTAAATTTTACCTAGCTGTGGGTCCAACTGAGAAGTAATTGCCATTATTAATTACCGTACCAGCTAAAAGCACATTAATTTTCAGATAAATAGAGTTGTATTTCGTATTTTAGAATCATGCACACAGTCTTCCAAAAAAAAGTCCTGTTTTATGCCCTATGTATGCTGACAGGTTGGAGTTGTCATTCTCCCAATCAAATAAACCAACCAGCACCTAATATACTATTCGCCATCATGGACGATGCCACTTGGGAGCATATGAGCGCATACGGATGTCAGTGGGTAAATACACCTGCGTTTGATTATGTTGCCAATAATGGCATTTTATTTAATCGTGCGTATACGCCTAATGCAAAATGTGCACCTTCCAGATCGTGTATTTTAACAGGCAGAAACTCTTGGCAACTTGAAGAAGCAGCAAACCATTGGCCACAATTCCCCATTAAGTTTAAGACATTTCCTGAGGCATTATCAGAACATGGCTATCACGTAGGACATACAGCAAAAGGCTGGGCACCAGGCATTGCAAAGACATCAGATGGTGAACCAAGAAATCTCATCGGTAAAAAATATAACCAATCTACACTCACTCCGCCAACCACTGCCATTTCCAAAATCGACTACACGTCAAATTTTAAATCATTTCTGGATGACAAGTCCGAAGAACAACCATTCTTTTTTTGGTATGGATCCACTGAACCTCATCGTGTCTATGAATATAAATCTGGTGTCAACAAAGGAGGAAAATCACTTGCCGATATTAACGATGTCTATGACTTCTGGCCGGACAACCCTCAGGTTAGACATGACCTACTCGACTATGCTTTAGAAATAGAATATTTTGACAAACACCTCCAGCAGATGATTGACGAATTGAAAGCACGTGGAGAATTAAATAATACAATGATCGTCGTCACTGCAGATAATGGTATGCCCTTCCCTCGCATCAAAGGGCAAGAATATGAATTATCAAATCACTTACCACTAGCTATCATGTGGTTAGATGGCATTGAAAATAAAGGCCGAACTGTGGATGACTTCATTTCTTTTATAGATTTTGCACCCAGTTTTTTGGACTTAGCTCAGATAAAAGATTCCGGCATGCAAACCATAACTGGACGTAGTCTCAGCACAATCTTTAATTCGACATCACAGGGACAAATAGAAGAGGATCGCAATCAGGTATTAATTGGAAAAGAGCGACACGACGTAGGCAGACCAGATGACCAAGGCTACCCCATCAGAGGGTTGTTTGAAGAGGATTATTTATATATCTACAACTTTGAGTCAGATCGGTGGCCTGCCGGTGATCCTGTGACTGGCTATTTGAATTGTGATGGCAGTCCCACAAAAACAGAATGTTTAGTTGCTAAGAAAAATAAAGACAGTTATAAATATTGGTTGTGGAATTTTGGAAAGCGCGTCTCTCAGGAATTATACAATATTAAAACTGATCCCGAGTGCATGACTAATTTGGCCTTGGACGAAGAACATCAAGATCGACTGCGGACTATGCATACAGTCATGATGGATAAGCTCAAAGAACAAGGAGATCCTAGAGCTCTTGGGAATGGTCAACTCTTTGAAAGTTTCCCTTACATGGATCTAAAGACTGCGGATTTTTACAATCGGTATATGGCAGGTGAAGAGCTTAAGGCTGGGTGGGTGAACAAGTCTGATTTTGAGGCAAAATCAGAGTTAAAATGAAAATCAAAATCAAAATGAAAAAGGTAATAAGGGACTACTAAGCTCGACCAAAGGGAGAGATTGGTAAGCCCGGATTTAAACCCCTTGTTTTCCCCTTGAAAAGGGGAATTTTTACTTAGTATTTCAAAATAAGCTAACTAACCCCGATCTAAAATAATTTACGAATAGATTTACTGCAAATAACCTTGATGCTCAAATGCAAAAATATCTGAAGGCACGCGAGCGGTTTTAAAAATCGATTCCATTTGCTCAACAATATCGGGATGCAATGCAGCGATGTTTTGTTCTTCTCCAATGTCATCTTTGAGGTTATATAATTCTATTTTCCCATCAGGGTCTTTAAGTACATTGTAGCGAACGGCTTTCCAATTCCCTTTTCTTGCTGCAAGTCGTCCACCCTTCTCATGAAATTCCCAATACAAATACTCATGTTTTTCTTGATTACCCTTTTCTAATAGCGTGGGTAAAAAAGAAATACCATCTATGTTTGACGGTGTCGATAATCCTGCAATCTCACTAAAAGTTGGAAAGATATCCCAAAATGCTGAAGGATGATTGGTCCTAGAATTAGCTTTTATGTTGCCTGGCCACTTTGCAATCATTGGGACACGAATACCGCCTTCATACAAATCGCGCTTAAATCCTTTTAAGGGACCATTGCTGTCAAAATATTCAGGATCAGCACCGCCTTCTTTATGTGGTCCATTATCCGAGGTGAATATAATAATGGTGTTATCAGCCAATCCTAACTCTTCCACCTTGTCCATGATATCACCAACTTGCTCATCTAGAATTTCTATCATGGCGACAAAAGCAGCATGTGTTTCCTCCTGAGATTGATACGGTCCATTTCTAAAGTCTTCTCCTTCATCATAGCCTTCATATGCTTTTTCAGGAAGATATTGACCACGATGTTTTTGCATATATCTCTCAGGTGCTGCTAGTTCAGCATGTGGGATGATGGTTGGTTTGAACAAGAAAAAGGGCTTGTCTTTATTCGCGTCTAGGAAGGCTAGAGATTGTTCGTGTATTAATTCAGGAGCGTATGCACCTTTCAAAATCCCCGCATTTTCTGAAAGTATTATTTTCTTGTCATTGTCCCATAGGTGGTGCGGATAATAGTGATGGCCGAAGCGTTGGCAATTAAATCCATAAAAGCGATCGAAGCCTTGCTGCAATGGATCACCAGACGACCCTGGGAAGCCTAAGCCCCATTTGCCGAACGCGCCTGTTGCATAACCTTTTTCTTGCAAGGCTTCAGCTAAGGTGAATGTTTCGGCGGGTATCGGGTGTTGGCCTTCTGGTCTGACTTCTTTGTTGCCACGGACAAAGGTGTGGCCTGTATGTTGTCCCGTCATGAGAGCAGATCGTGAGGGTGCGCACACTGTACTGCCTGAGTAGTGATCTGTGAAGAGCATGCCTTGGCTGGCTAGTTTGTCGATGTTGGGGGTGGAGAATAACTTTTGGCCATAGCAGCTGAGGTCGCCATAGCCTAGGTCGTCAGCTAGGATGTAGATGATGTTGGGCGGAACTGTAGTTGTACTTTCTTGATCAGATTGAGGACTACAGGATACCAGCAAAAAGCAGAGTGCTAATAAGTATTGATGTGTATTCAATTTTATATAATTCATGAATGAAAAATTCTCTTCTGAATATACAGCAATTCCTTAACTATTCTAAATCAATTATATCAATGACTTAAAACGAGGTCGCTTAGGCTTAAACTCACCTTGCTCTTCTATTTTCTTCGCTTCATACGAACTATAATTGCCTTCAAAGAATCTAACATGAGCATCATCTTCAAATGCGAGAATGTGAGTGGCTAAGCGATCAATAAACCACCTATCGTGAGAGATGACAATCACACAGCCAGCAAAATTTTCGATTGCTTCTTCTAGTGCGCGCAAGGTATTCACATCGATATCATTTGTCGGCTCATCGAGTAGCAAGACATTACCGCCTTCTTTCAGTGTGATGGCGAGATGGACTCGATTACGTTCTCCTCCTGAAAGGACGGCTAACTTCTTTTGTTGATCTGCACCGGCAAAATTGAACTTGCTGACATAGGCTCTGACATTGACTTCCTTATTGCCGACATTGATTAACTCATGGCCACCTCCAATGACTTCAAAAATCGTTTTCTCAGGCACTAAATCTTTATGAGATTGATCAACATAACTAAGCTGAGCCGTCTCCCCGATAGTGATAGTACCTCTATCAGGTGATTCTTCACCCATGATCATTCTGAAGAGGGTTGACTTACCAACACCGTTAGCACCAATGATGCCAACGATTGCATTTTTAGGTACTGCAAACGTAAGGTCTTCGATGAGGACTCTGCCGTCATAAGACTTAGTCACGTTTTCTAACTCTATGACTTTATCTCCTAATCGAGGTCCTGGTGGGATGAAAATTTCTAAAGACTTTTCTTTGTCTCGACCTTCTTGACCTGCTAATTTTTCGTAGGCAGAGAGTCTTGCTTTTCCCTTCGCTTGTTTGGCTTTGGGGTTCATGCGAGACCACTCTAGTTCTCGTTGGAGAGCTTTCTTTCGTTTTGACTCATGCTTTTCTTCTTGTTCAAGGCGGGTTGACTTTTGGTCGAGCCATGAACTATAGTTGCCTTCAAATGGAATGCCTTCTCCTCTGTCTAGTTCTAATATCCAACCAGCAACATTATCAAGGAAGTACCTATCGTGAGTTACAGCGATGACTGTGCCTGGGAAGCTCTTTAAAAATTGTTCGAGCCAGTGGACTGATTCTGCATCCAAGTGATTGGTAGGCTCATCTAACAATAAAATGTCTGGCTTGCTCAGTAATAATCTACATAAAGCGACACGTCTTCTTTCCCCTCCAGATAAAACATCAACGGTTTGATCGTCTGGCGGTAGCCGCAAAGAATCCATAGCTACTTCGAGGGTGTGGTCTAACTCCCAAGCGTCATAGAAATCCATTTTTTCACCTAGCTCACCTTGCTGTTCTAGCAAAGCGGTCATTTCGTCGTCAGACATGGGTTCGGCAAATTTTGCATTGACAGCATTGTACTCATTAACCACATCGACAATGTGCTGTAGGCCTTCTTGGACAATTTCTTTTACCGTTTTGGTAGCATCAAGTTCTGGTTCTTGTGCCAAATAGCCAATCTTATATTCTTTATCAAAGGTTACCTTGCCTTCATAATTTTGGTCTAATCCGGCTGTTATTTTAAGGAGGCTTGATTTCCCAGAGCCATTGAGACCAAGGACACCGATCTTTGCTCCATAGTAAAAGGAAAGCCAAATATTGTTTAGTACTTTTTTCTTAGGTGGGTACGTTTTAGATACGCCTTCCATCGAAAAGATGATCTTATTGTCAGACATGAAACACATTCATTAGTGAGACTCGAAAATAGGCATAATTGTGCGACTCAAAAGGATATGATTAAACTAAATCATATCGGATACTTGTCATATCCTCATTTATAACTTCAACCAAATAAAGATACGACTGATCATTCTTGTTTTAGATTAAGGATTAATGATTTGATCGGTTGTGGCATCATAATTAATACCCCATAAAACTGCAGATGGAGTCGATTGATGAGTATATTCTCCTCGATCATTTGCATCGATATAATTACCTTGCAAAAATGGCTTTAGCCAAACACCTCCCGTGTTAGCGGCCTGAATAGGAATTCCGGAAAAATAAGTATTAAAGCCTAGCATCACATTTTCTTCAATTCGTAGTGTTTGAAATGGCGTTAGATTTCCTGAATTTCTGACAATCCGTATCGCATTGACAGCGCCAACAGCGAAAGACTGCTCTGCTTGAGGAATCATTAAATCCCCATTATCCAAAAGGAATAAATTCCTACGAATGGTAGATGAAATCGTATTTTCAAATGTAGTTATAAAATCATAATGAGGATCATAATACTGCCATTTGGAATTATCAGAAAGAGAATTACCTTGGTTATTTGAGGCTAGCGATATGTAATGTTTTTCGGTGGATGTATGCTTAACGACTTCATGTAATCCATAGTTTACATTTGCCAGCCATCTACCAGAGGGAATAACTAACACATTACTTTCTGCATAAAATATATTTTCTTCTATTAAAACACCACCAGAGGTTTTAACGGCATCTTGACCTAACCACTTAAAGCTGTTTGTTCTTATTACTCCTCCTGTTCCAGCAGTTTGTAAGGTAAGTGGTCGCTGAAATACTGCAGAAGAGACTCCAGCTCTTAAGCCTTTAACACCTTCAAAGTCATTGGATTCTATTAGAAAATATTTAACGTTAGGAGAAATATCGATGATCCGTTTATTATTAAATGAATGCAAGTAATCTCCTTCAGTAATTAAACACTGTTTAATTGTAACATTATCTGCATTGATAAAAATGGTTTTGTCATGGATTATATAGTCTTGAAGAATTGTTCCATCAGCTGTTACAGAAACTATATTTGATGAGACGGACACCCCAGCTGGCGCATTGGCAGAATTTAGGTTTTGAATTGTATTTACTGATGTTCTACCCGAGGTCTCAAAAAGTGCAATGACTTGCTCTTTAATTCCAGAAGATATAAGTGTCACTGCCAATGGATCTGAATATGGCCCATGTCCATTATTCACAGTTGACATATTAACAGATTTCCATCGTACAACATGTGACTGATATGAACTGATCGAAGGATAATTATTCACATCAATTTTTCTAATTTCCAATGCGCTAAAATTATTGAGATAAACAGCATTGGAGAAATCGCCCATTAAATACTCCGTTTCTGGCATGATAGAAACTACACGTCTAATAATCTGATCTCCCCCATCAGAGGGATCACATGGCAACATGACATCAAACGAATCAGATTCCAAATTTGAAATGATAGGGTCATCTGGCTTTGCAGGTGCATGAGTTGGAGGATACCCAATTGAACTATTTTTAATTAATTGCTCAAACATTAACTCGCTAGTCACCTTATGTTGTAAACGAAGAGCAAAAGCACCTTCGGGCAAATTACTGATCTGAATCCTTTTGTAGTTTTCATTCGAATTCAAATTTTGAAATACATTACGATCAATATCAAGAATATCTACATGATAATCCATAAGCACTCCTTTTAAACTAAATTCACCAATTATAGGATTTGGGTGTAGAGTAATACAATCATTCGTCACGATAACATCTGCAAGATCTACTGTACTTGTGTTGTCAGGACAAGGAAGTTCACTCAATACAAATAAGTTGTCCTCCGTATTCTCATGGTGCACAGAAAATGATCCATTAAAAAAAACTGAAGTCAAAATGATTAATACGTGAAATAGGTTTTGCATGAAAATTTGAGTTACTTGAATCTACAATACCGAACACGTTGATTGAAATATAACTGATCTACTAAAATTAGATCAATGGGTGTAAATATAAGAAATTAAAAGCATCTTACAATTGATTTACCATTGCATCAAAAGAGGTTTTACTCTTTGCTCCACGACTCAGTTTCTAGGTTATGATTGCTACACCAACTTATTGTAATATTCAAAATCATTCACATTCATTTCGATTTAAAATAACTAATGCTGCAATCACACCAGGGACCCATCCGCACAAGGTTAATAAGAATGTAATTATGATTGAACCACATCCTTTGTCTAAAACTGCTAGAGGTGGAAGTATAATTGCTAGAAGGACTCTGAAAATGCTCATTTACTTTAGGTTTTACTTTTACAACATGTATAGATCAAAGCATAGTTTCAGGACTTCGACGAAGGGATATAGCTAATCGACGAGCTAATCGGATAGTTGATTCTTTTGTGATCGGGGTGCTGCTTATGTATTAAAATAGTCATTTGGATTGAAATAGTAGAGGCAATCTTCCTCATCCGCTTATTGACTGCTGCCATTTCTCTGTCGGAACAAAGAACCACCTTTTCATCCGCCTATTGGCGGCTGCCACTCCTCTGCAAGAAGAAAGAAACCGCCTCGTCATCCGCCTACCGGCGGCTGCCACTCCTACAAAGGAGGAAGAAACCACCTCGTCTCCGCATAAATGCGGAGCCACTCCTTCAAAGAGGAGAATTCCCCTCTTTGGAGGGGTGCCCGCAAGGGCGGGGTGGTATCCATCACATTGCTATAGACTTAATCTACCACTTCAATTTACGTTTCAAAAAATAAATTTGGATTATACAATCTATAACGATAATTTCGTTACACTAACTACAACATCGTTTTATGGAGAAGTTAAATACTAAAGAAGAAGGAATCATGCGGATCATTTGGAATCTAGGCAAGGCCTTTATGAAAGAGATCACTGATCAAATTCCAGATCCTAAACCACCCTATAACACGTTACTATCTACTGTTAGAAAATTAGAAAAGTTGGGTTATCTGGATTATAAAACGTTTGGCAAATCAAATCAGTACTTCCCTATCATATCAAAAGAAGAGTATCAGAAATCTATCGTCACTAACTTAAAAAATGACTATTTCGGAGGATCTAAGAAGAATATGCTCAGTTATTTTATCAAAGAAGAGCAATTGACAACAGAAGAACTAAAAAGCATTTTAAAAGACCTAAAACAAAATAAATGATTCACTATCTATTGGAGAGCAGTTCTTGTGTCATCGTTTTTATAGCTTTTTATTACTTAGTATTACGCAACAAGTCATTTCATCACTGGAATCGCATCTATTTACTAGGCACTCTTATTCTAAGCTTAGCCATACCACTCGTCTATATCCCAATAGAAGAGATTATCTATGTCCATGGCCCATTTGGAAGAACAGGTGCTTCGGCGCCTGGTCTCGGTGGAGCAACGTTGTCTTGGCAGCGTTTCTATATGATCAGCTATTTAATTGGTTTCTGTGTTTCACTATTCATTTTTCTCAAAGAACTCATTCAAATTCGAAACATCATTACACAATCCGAGATTAAAAGATTCCCCAATTACACTTTGGTAGAATTGAATCAAGAATTCCCACTTTGTTCTTTTTTCAAATACATCATCGTCAATAAGAACGCGACTCTCTCTGCTTTTGAGCTGGATCATGAATTGAGTCATATCAAACAAAAGCACAGTTATGACAAAATTTTTATTGAAGTGATGACAATCATATTTTGGTTTAACCCCGCTATTTATCTGTATCGATCCAGTCTATATGTTGTTCATGAATATTTAGCAGATCATGACGTCATCAAAGAGCATGGACAAGATAACTACACAAACTACCTCATCTCAGCATTGACAAGACATGCACAACATCTATCAACAGTTAATCCATTTCATTCACTCATTAAAAACAGATTACACATGCTTTACAATAAAAAGGAGTCAACAAAAACTGTTTTCCTGATGATCATCCCTCTTATACTATGTCTTGGATTTTTCATTTCTTGCGAAAAAGTAATCAAACTAGAACCAGCTGATCTCTCAATCCAATATCCTAATTTGGAATTTAATGATAAAGGAGAAGTCATTCTAATGGATACTGTTATAGTGTTTGATGAGGAAACATTTGAAGAGGAAATTAAAATTGCGGCAAATACCATGTCACTTGAAGAATATCAACAAAGACAAATGTCAAAGCAGGTTAAAAACAAAATTGCGCCTACCACAGACAAGGATCTTAGCCAAGAATTTGATCAAGAATTTAAAAGTAAAAGTGAATTGCTAGCAGATACCATGTTCATATATTATGATGAAATTCTAAAAGAAGAAATTTATCATATACCAGTCTCAGTGTACATGAAAAATCGATTATCAAATTTTGGAGGTCGTTTTCAGATGCCCCTGGAATACAATAATATTTATGTAACTGGCTTAGATACAATTGTCACCTTTAATGAAGACACTTATGAAGAGTCAATGAAGATCGTTAAAACGCAGACTAGTATAGTAGAATATGAAAAACGACTCCGTGGTGAAATTGACTAAGTAGGATTTTTATCAAAAGCACAGAGAGTCTGTCATTCCGAGAAACCAATTCCCGCTGCGCGCCATTAAAAGCAACCGTCATTCCGGGCTCGATCCGGAATCTGGCTATATTCTTTTGAATCATGATCGAATATAGATTTCTCCACTTCGGTCGAAATGGGGTTATGTGGTTCGTAGTATTTCTCGACTCGGCTTACGCCTCCCTCGAAATGACAGTTATCTCGGCTGACACCTCCCTATCTATGACAACTTTACAACCCATTGAATATCAGATTATTAAATTATATGATTTGGTTTTATTCAGTTCTTTTCCTTTGTTTAGATGCTTGGTGACATAACCTTGCGAGATTTCTTTTCTTTGAGTTAAGCACTATACTCAATACTGTTTCTTAAAAGAGATTACTTCTTTTTAAACAAGGTATATTCTGAGCTCCGATTGGGCTGAAATGTAATTTCACCCCCTTTATCCCCCTCAATGGGGACATCTACGCTGCGAAGGCTGGAACCATATCGAAATCATGGGCATCTTGATTATTTACATTCTATTTGTCATCAGTATAATTTTATAGCCCGAAGGGATTTTAGGGGCTCGAAATGACAGTTTTCTCGGCTGACGCTTCCTTCGAAATGACAGTTTTCTCGACTATCTAAAGCACTAGATAACAGGGCATAAAATTACTTGTCTTAGATAACCTACTTGACTGTCTCTATGTGTTCTATCATCCTAAATGGTTCAAAAAACAATTAATAAGCTAAATAATAAACGATCGTCCTTAGCGAATCATTTGAGTTAAAGTCCTTGGACTGAAGCGAACCGCCTACAGCAACAGACAATGCAATTGCTCAAGGTTTGATTGCCAAAATTCAGTCGGCCATAACTTTATCAAATATTTAAGACCACAGCGAGCGACTATTTCAAGGCTTTTTGCGTTTTTTGTACTGTATGGTAAGATTCGCTTTTGTATTGTTGATATCCAGCATCCTGATCTGTGAGCTTTCAGGTCAAGGAAACTGGGACATTGTCAAAGAAAAAGATGACATCATTGTCTACACTCGAAAGTCCGACAACTCCAAGTTTAAGGAAGTCAAAATTAACATGACAATCAAGTGTAAGATGAATGAACTAGTAGCCGCATTGGAAGATGTGGATGCACACAAAGATTGGGTCCCATACACTATAGATTCCAAAATGGTGAAGAAAGATAGTGATACAGAGTTTTACTATTATGTATCCAGTGATTTCCCATTTCCTGCAAAGGATAGAGATGTTGTTATCTACTACGAGCGAGAGCAAGCACAAGATTCGAAGGTAGTGATTACTCGATCAGAAGCAGCCCCAGAAATATTGCCTAAAGAAGATGGTTTTGTCAGAGTTCCTGTATTCAGCTCCACCTATGTCTTGACTCCTTTGGATAATGGCATAATAGACATTGAATATTTATTGAAGGTCAGCCCTGGTGGTAAAATTCCCGCTTGGATCATCAATTTAGGTGTAACAAAAGGACCAATCAAAACAATGGAGTCACTTGTTGAATTAATCGATTCAGGCAAGTATGCTAATCATAACGTAGCTGGCGTAGAAAATTAAATTTCCCACACTCCCGATCCCGAGGCTTGCTTTACTCACTACGAGTATTTTTGCAACGTTCCAACTTGGCGCGATTGAGTTCTCAGTATGATACTTTCTTTTAGAAAAAATCCTTTACCATCGCAAGATGATAAAGGACTTAAGAGATTTTAAGGTAAACTATTTTCTATGAGAGGCACTATTTCAGTTTAGCTATTAAAGCGGCAACCTGCGCTTTTTGATCAAGGTATTATCCGCTTTTAACTGTTCAATAATATCTTGTTGCTCCTTCACTGCTTGCAAAACAATCAGCGCTAATTTATCTGTTCAGCATGGAAAGATATTGCCAAACAGGTCACTAAAGCAAGGTGAATAATTGTTACAGTTTTCTTTGTTTTCATAATAGACTATTTAAAATAAAATTGAAATTGTTATGAGTAGAATACTGGCTGTACTTCTACAGATAGTCGTTTATATTGGAAGCAGGCCTTATAAAATTGGCTGCATTTTATTTTCCTGTTTTGAAATTGTTTTTAGGTCTATTCCGTTTAGAATTATCTTCTAAGTTTAGATTGAGAATATCTTCATGAATTGATTTCAAATCCGTAAATACTTTATTTAATTTATCATCTAACTCCGTAGATCGTTTGTCTTGATACTTAATCATTTCTTCGGCTTGATGCAGTATTTTGAGTAATTCCTCAGTCATGATTCAAATATCGGTTAAGACAATTGTCCTATTCCCACACATTTGTGTAGTTGTTGAGTTATAAGCAATAGAAGTATGTTGTTTAGCTTAGCTTGGACGCTAGCTCTGATCGACCAGTGAGGTTAAACTTATTGTATATGTTCTTTACATGATACTTGACTGTGTTCATTGAAATAAAGTTGTCAGAGGCAATTTGCTTATATGACTTACCATCTAGCAAATTAGTGATGACCAAATATTCTTGCTCAGTAATAGCAGTCCCAAAAGCTTGTTCAATGTGCTCTTTAGATAATTCTTTGGTCCGATTATAATTATTAAAATTTGAGATCGCGACCTTAATCGATGTGAGTAAGGTTCTATCTTGAAATGGTTTGACAAGATATCCATATGGAGAATGTTGTTGTGCTTCACCAAGCGTCTTCTCATCATCATACGAGCTTAAAAAGATATAAGGAAAATTATAATTATTATGGATAACTTCTGCAACATCAATACCCGACAATGAGCCTTGTAAGTGGATATCCAATAAGGCAAAATTAGGTTCTCTGTTCTTTAACATGTCAATCGCATCTGCCCCTTTATGAGCAACCCCTACGATTGTAAATCCTTCACTTTTCAATAAACCATTAATATCCTCAGCTATAATCGCATCATCTTCTACAATTAAAACACGCGTTTCTTTAGCTATCATTTAGAGCTGATTTTCTTTCACTAACATAAATACAAATAGAAAGTAGTCTTCACATCACTAGCTCGTTGCTTCAATTATATAGCTATTAGCTATTCACTGTTTTGGATAATGAGGAAGATTTCTTAATGCTACTTTAAGGTATTATCTAATATAGATACTTCTGTCGAAAATCACAAATTTAGGCTTTCGCCTCTTGCCAGCCCTTTTGCATTTTAGCTAGTTCTTTGTTGATCCACGACTGAGTTTGATCAAGTAGTTCTTGTGGATCACTTGATCTAATTGCTGGACCTAAAGATATTTTTACTTCAGTTTTCCACTTAGCAAATTGCAGCATGAAGTGAGCTATGAGGGTGCGATTCATCCATAAATCTTTCTGCTTGGAATATTCAATCGCGACAGGGACTACTGGAAAACCGTTTAGGGCCGCAGATTTAAAGGCTCCAAATTTAAATTGCTTGGTGAGTAATTGATCTCCTGTTGTACCTTCTGGGTAAATCAATACATTATATCCCTTTTTCACAGTGTCTACTAGGGTTTCTAATGTTGCTTTTCTGCTTTTAATACTTTCTCGTTTCACATAGATGATGCCTGTTAATGTAGCTGCTTGACTCATGACAGGGATGTCTGCTACTTCAGCTTTAGCAATAATAAAAGCATCAAATGCATTCGCCTGAACTAATGGGTCTGAAAAACTTCTGTGATTACTCATGTAAATTGCAGGCTCATCTAATGGCTGACCCGTAATTGTCACTTGATTCCCCATAATTGGATTCCCGATTTTCATCCAAGCTCTCCTTAGTTTAAATGCTTGCTCTGGTGTGTGCTTTACAAATAGTCTTTTGACACTATACAATAACATGTATAAAATCATAGAAAGAGCCATCATAACGGCTCGAATGATAGCTAACAATCTTCCCATACTAAGATTCTATTAATTCTTTAGCATTCAATAGTGCAGACTGACTTGGCGGGTCTCCACTTAACATTTTAGCAATTTCGACGACGCGCCCATCTGTATTTAATTCTTCAATATAAGTGTGTGTTTCTTTCGCTTTTGTTTCTTTATAGACTAATAAATGTTTGTGCCCTCTAGCGGCCACCTGTGGAGAGTGTGTGATAACAATCACTTGATGTGCAGATCCTAATTGCGAAAGAATATGTCCCATGCGCTGTGCAACTTCGCCAGATATGCCTGTATCAATCTCATCAAACACTAAGGAGGGCAAGTTTGTTTTATCGGCCACTAATGCTTTTAAGCTGAGATTCAATCTAGACAATTCTCCTCCTGAAGCTACTTTTTTTAATGCAATTGGCGAACTCCCCTTATTGGCTGAAAATAAAAACTCAATTTCATTGATACCATATTTTGTCAAGACTTCAGTATCCTTTATTTCTATATTTAATATCGCATCACCCATCGCTAGCTTGCCTAAGGTTTTTTGGATAGACTTTTGAATTTTATTGACTGAAGCGTGTCTCTTTTTCGAAAGCTTCTGAGCTGTTGCTTGTGCCTTCTTTTGTAATTCGTCTACATCTCGCGTCAAAGATTGGATATATTCGTCTGAGTTCGAATAGTTATCATAGGTCTCGGCAAGTTGGT
The DNA here is from genome assembly GCA_937959275.1 of uncultured Saprospiraceae bacterium. Classification (GTDB taxonomy): domain Bacteria; phylum Bacteroidota; class Bacteroidia; order Chitinophagales; family Saprospiraceae; genus CALFUK01. Next base: position 30,762 of record CALGLU010000122.1, read on the forward strand.
CAAAAATTAATAATAATTCCTCGACAGATTTTACACCATGCTTATTTTGTAATCGATAAATGGTATCGATTCGATCTTTCACTTCTTCTAGTCGAGCTGGGCTCATATCTGTTTCACCGGCAATATCAATTAACTCCTGAGATACATCCGCCATCTCTAGTGATAAGGCATTCATCCGTTCTACAAGCGGCTCTATACCTTGGTGGTATTTACTTATTCGGCCTAACTGTCTAACAAAATCAGCTAAATCATTATTGATGGTTTGCTCGCCTTCTTCCAGTCGATTGGTAATGACTCCAATTGTAGATTGAATTTCCTCTGCGTGTTCCAGAGATGAAAGTTCTTGCTCTAAACTCACTTGCTCTCCAGCTACCAATTTTACTGTATCAAATTCATCTATTTGAAACTTAATATAGTCGACTTCTTTTTTTCCTTCATTTAATCGCTGGATCGCCGCATCCAATTCTAATTCGGCATCCTTGAATGCCTTGAATTGCTTCCGGTATGTGTCAAGCAATGTTGTATTTCCAGCGATGGTATCTACTAGTTTAACTTGATTCTCGGCATCGTGAATATCGAGTGTATCAAATTGTTGATGAAGATCGACCAATTGAGAGGTGATCTCAGACAAGATATTGAGGTTGACTGGTGTATCATTAATAAATGCTCTGGATTTACCTTTGGCATTAATCTCTCGTCTGACAATCATCTCCTCTTCATACTCCAAATCATGATCTAGAAATGTTTGCTGCATTTTATACTCAGCTATGGCGAAGGTCCCTTCTACAAAACACTTTTTATCCTTATTATATAAGACTTTCAAATCTGCTCGCTTCCCCAATATTAATTGAAGAGCACCTAGGAGAATTGATTTACCTGCTCCCGTCTCACCCGTAATGATATTCAATCCCGCGTCGAATTGAAGTTCGGCAGATTCAATAATCGCATAGTTCTTAATCAGCAATGAATGCAGCATAGCTCAAAGTTAGGATATAGAATGATGAGTAGAGCAAAACTTTCCGTCAATATTTCATTTGCGTGCGATGTATTTGCACTGATGTAGTCAAAAGAGGTGTTCGAAAAGGAAACAAGTCATCTCGTTGCCGTAAAACGCGCGGGCCACTCGTCTTTAGAAGGAAGAAACCACCTCGTCTCCGCATAAATGCTGAGCCACTCCTCCCTTCGGAGGAGCGGCAGGCGCCAACGGCGGATGACGAGGTGGTTATCCCATACGGAGGAGAACCAAGCGGCGGCAAAGGCGGATGACGAGGTGGTTTTCCCAACGGAGAAGCACCAACCAGCAGATGACAAATGGTAACCACCCTTTCGAGCCCGTCAAATGAGAGAATTACCACACAATGTTCTAGAAAAAATCGTCCTTACTATTCAACTATAGCCTTTAACTTCTCAACCATACCCAATTCTGTGATTAAATCTGCAGCGACAGATTGAACATGATATTGTTTCATGAGATGTCGGGAAGTCGTCGTGCCTAATGTGATAATTGGCCCTGAGTAAGTAGGTAGGGCCTCTATAAAGGCATCTGCATTCATAGGACTGGTCAACATCGCATAATCGACCTTGTCCGAAATCGTAATATCATCTCGACTGCTATTTTTATATGCAATCACATCAAGACACTTTATCTGACCATCTATAGCGCGCTGCACCGCCATTTTAGAGTGCATGGCTCGTATAAACACAACGGTCTCTTGATCTTGAATGGCTTCTTTAAACTGAATGGGAACGTTGTCCGGCTTCCCATCTCCAGTAAATATCACTGGTATTGAAGCAACACTTTCCCAAGCCTTAGCCGTAGAGGGACCATAGCAAGCGATCTTATACTTAGCAATGGTTTGAAGATCAGTCATTTGGTCTAAAAAAAACTTAACGCCTGATCGACTATAAAAAAATAGCCAATCTCCATCAGGCAACTCGTCAAACGAGACTGCTGAAAATGACAGAAGCGATTCATGAATGACATGAATTTTATGCTGTTCACAGTACTTTAAAATGGGAGAATCATTCTCGAGGTATCTGGAGACAAACAATGTTTTCGTTTTGCTAGACTGAGGATTCTTCAATAGTTCAACTGAATTAAGCTAAAGAATTCGTTTCAAATGGTTCGATAAGATCCCATAGATTCCCATACAAATCTGCAAATACCAAGACTTTGCCATATTCGTGTTTGGCAGGCTCACGCACTATTTGAACTTCGTGTTGTAGCAAATTTTGATGGTCTCGATCAAGATTATCTGTAAATAAGAAAAAGGAGACTCGACCGCCAGTTTGGTTGCCAATGTGAAATGCCTGAGTCTCATCTTTTGCCTTCGCTAACAGTAAAGCACAGCCTGTCGAGCCTGGAGGTCTGACGACAACCCATCTCTTTTCCTCCGATAGTTTTGTGTCTTCAATTAAATCAAAGCTTAACACCTTTGTATAGAACTGAATGGCTTCGTCATAGTCTTTTACAACCAAGGCGATTTTACTTATGTGTTGTTTCATATATCTTCATCTTCTTCGAATAAATCGTCAAACGCACCAGCTCTATGTAAGGCAATAAAGCATCTTGAGGCAGCGATTACATCAGCTCTCGCATTATTAGCAGGGCTAAATCCTTGCTTGAAAATAGCCGCGTGTAACTCCATCAAGCTTGGCCACTTAAACCCACCTCGCTTATTGGGAATCTTTGCATAAAATGTACCTTCTTGCATGATGCAAAGTCTTTCTGACGCAAACAATCTATGCTCCATTTGAGCGCGCTTGAATTCGGCAGCAACAATATTTTCATTGTAGTTTAGATTGTGCGCAAAGATATATTTAGCGTCATCAACAGCTTCGCAAAATTGTGTCAATACACCCTTTAATTCATCACCCTCTGCGTTAGCTTTCTCAGCGTCAATATTATGTCTTTTAGCTGATTCTTCACTAATACTAAAACCTTCTGGTTTAATTAAACAATTATAGTCCTTTTTAGGCTTCAAGTCTTCGCCTAATACGATCCAAGATATATGAATCATTCTAGGCCAATTACTAACATCATTCGGAGATGCTTTGTAACTCAGTGGTTTTCCATTGGCCGATACATCAAAAATTAAATACATACTCTTATCTAATTGTTGTTAAATAGTTTTACTAATGACTCATATATTTTTTCAGCCATTTTATGATTTGTACTCTGAGATAATTTGACACTCTGCAATGCCGTCTCCACATCATTAGAAAAAGAAGCAGCAGCATGATAATAACCAAGCTGATCTTTTCTACAATACACACCGAGAGGAAGGTGGCATCCACCATCCATCATTTGAAGCACTCTCCTCTCCACATTTGTACAATCAGAAGAATCAAAACTGTGGATCTTACGCAATGCTTTGATCACCTCTTTGTCCCCTACTCTACATTGATAGGCCAGGACACCCTGGGCCGGAGCAGGTACAAATTCAGTTGGTTCAAAATGAACAACAACTAAATCAGAAACATCCAATTCTAGTCGATCCAATCCCGCTTTAGCAAGCAGAATCCCTCCAAAGAGTCCATCCCTTAATTTTTGGATGCGGGTTGGTACATTCCCTCTGATATCTTTTAAGTCTATACCTGGTAATAAAGCCTTTATATTCGCTTTGCGCCTAGCAGAAGAAGTGCCAATGAGTAGATTCTCTTTAATCTGTAAAGGTGACTCACTGGTAACACTGTCTTTCAACAACAGTAAAGTATCCCTTGGGTCAGCTCTCTCAGACAGGGCTGCCAACATAAGGCCCTCAGGCTGCTGTGTTGGGAGATCCTTCATCGAGTGGACGGCAAAATCAACCTCCCCAGACAACAAGGCGTCTTCAATCTCTTTGGTGAAAAAGCCCTTTCCTTCTAATTTGTCAAATGATAAATCCTGAATTTTATCACCTTGTGTTTTTATGATTTGAATATCGACCTCATAGCCTAAGGCAGATAATTCATTGCTTACATGATTGGCTTGCCATAATGCGAGTCGACTTCCTCTTGTACCTAATCTCAATTGAACCGAATTCTGTGTGAAAGAAGGCAAATATACATGTTTCATAAACCCAATGAGAGACATTTTGGCTTTGAAATTGCTAAATCCTGAGACCTCTTTTTAATTTTCAATATCTTCAAGCCATGACATGGAGCCCTGAGCAAATTGCAAATGCTATAGATGGTACTGTAAGTGGCAATCAAAGCAACAGGATTAGTAAGATCTCTGGCTTTGAATCTGCTGACGAACAGTCTATTAGTTGCTTGTTTAGACAGTCTTATTCTCACCAGTTATTGACCACAAAGGCAGGTGTCATTGTCCTATCTCAAGACAGTCAAGAACAACCGCATAAGCATCAATGCTTTATTAAAGTCAAAAATGTCTTATTGGCTATGCAGCAATTGTCAAGTTTGTTTGGCAAAGACGATAGTTCTTTTGCACAGGTCAGCACACAAACTGAGATTGCACCAACTGCTGATGTCCATGCATCTGTTGGGCTCGGAGCCTTTAGTATTATATCAGAAAACGCACAAGTTGGAGAAGGCACAACCATTGGCTCTCAGGTATATGTCGGTCCAAATGTCAGTATAGGCAAACATTGCAAGCTATATCCTGGCGTAAAAATATACGCTAACAGCCACATAGGAGATTATGTCATTATACATAGTAATGCTGTAATAGGGGCAGATGGATTTGGCTATGTGTTTAATCAAGATCAATTTGATAAGATTGAACATCTGGGAACTGTGATTATTGAAGACAATGTTGAGATTGGCAGTAATACAGTTATCGACAGAGCTGTCTTTGACTCTACGATAATTCGACAGGGAACAAAGTTGGATAATTTGATTCAGGTGGCACATAATGTTGAGATTGGCAAGCACACAATGATCGCCGCACAGGCGGGAATTTCAGGAAGTAGCAGTGTGGGAAGCTATGTGCAAATGGGTGGTCAAGTAGGCGTAGTGGGTCATATTGACATTGCAGATGGTAGTCAAATTCAAGCGCAAAGTGGTATAGCCAGTTCAATCACTGAGAAAAATAAAAAGTGGTATGGCTATCCGATTCTACCGTACAGAGCTTATTTACGTTCTTATGCTTTGTTTAAAAAGTTACCTGAGTTATTCAAGCAACTGAAAGATATACGAAAGGATCTGGATAAGCTGAAGGATTAGGCAGGTTAGCTTTTAAGTGATGAAAAACCAAATGAGGAACAATTTTTCTAAAGTAGAAACCACCTCGTCATTCGCCTGACGGCGACTGCCACTCCTCCGAAGGCAGGGTCAAACAGTTCTTAAATAATAAATATATTATTGACTGATTAACAATAAGGATTCCTCTGGTTTATTAGCAAATATCTCAATAGCGAATTTGATTGATTCATATCCATTTGATCTATAGATATTCATCATGATT
>CALGLU010000123.1 GCA_937959275.1 uncultured Saprospiraceae bacterium
GTCATATCAACATTTTGCTTGACGCTTCCTTCAGATTCCTCCTCACGAAGGACACCCTTGCGATCGGCTAACGATTCCTGTCAAATAGGCTCGTTCGGGACTTTAACCCTAAACGTGTGTAGTATGCATGGCACACAAAAAAGCGGCTATCAACATTAAGTCAATAGCCGCTTCGTCTTTTTATAATATGCGCCTTATTCGATGAGGATCATCTTTTTAGTCGCTGAGAAGGAGCCACTTTCTAATTGGTAGTAGAATACTCCTCCTGATTTCAATTCATCTTTACTAATCGTTAATTCATTATATCCTTTGCTAAACACATTAGATACTTGCTTGACAATTTTTCCAGTTAAGTCAAATACAGTGAATTGGACTTGACCAGCTTCTGGAAGACTAAATCCGATTTGGGTCGTAGACTCAAATGGATTTGGCTTATTTTGGAATAATTCAACCTGATTAGAAGTTTCTAACTCATTCGTTTCGAAACTCAAGTCTATTGAATACCTCTCATAAGCATTGCCTTTGTACGCCTCAGCTTTTGTTATACTTGAATTCAAGAATAAAGCTTGACTCACTCTAATATCCTGATCTGCTTTGAATACGAGTGAGAAGAGTACCTCTTCAGAACTAATCGCTTCACCTTCAAACCAACTCATTGTTAACTGTCCATTACGAACACCAATACTTGACTTGTCGACTTCGAGTGCACCTGCTTCAACATCAATCAATGATAAGCCTTCATGATCCAATGTAAATTGGAATCCGTAGAAGTCATTAAATTCATCTGAAGTTACATCCACTCTTAGTTCTTCACCTCGTGTGACCAGTCTGTCTTCAGTTGAGAAGCTTAATACATCAGCAGTTCTTGTTTCTGATTGCATAAAACTATTCGCTACAACATCGCCATTGACATCCCCAATCTTCACAGCTACAAAATCCTCATTCATCATATTTGCAGACAGATCAATAATCATTTGCTGCTCCATGAAAGGCCAAGGATTTGTCTCATCAATAAATGTGAAGTCAGACTCAACAAACCTCCAACTATCAGTATGCTGTAATTCATCATCAATTGCTAATACAAGTTTTTTCAAGATGACTAAATCAACAGTACTTACTCTAGCATCATCATTGGCATCTGCAGCAATCGACTTAAACGGTGTATCAAATGGTTTTAAAGCAAGTATGTGTCTTGTAATCAATACAAGGTCAAGCGTACTTACACCATTGGCATCATCGCCATCTCTAAATGCTGCAACACTGTAGTCATATGCTTTGGTATTATTTTCAAAAGCATAAGTGCCATCCTCTGTACTATTCATATCTGATTTCGGATATTCAGGTAGGATACTATTTAAGGTTAGCCTTGTATTATCCACCATTGTGCCATCTGCAGTTGCAATTTGTCCAGCAATCATAGCGCTAGCTCCCGTGTTTGGATCGCCTTCGCCGTTACCATCTCCTTCGCCATTGCCTTCACCGTCTCCTCCTCCTTCTGGGCAAACATCAGAATTATCGGATAATATGATGCCTACATTACAGAAATCACCATTCCCTGAACTATCCCACACCCAGATATCAAGACTTACAAAATCTGACATATCTCTACAGCAGAATGTAATCGCTCCTTGCTCACCAAAGCCTGGCTGACCTGGTGCGATTGGAGCCTCACCTTCGGGAACGATAGAGAATTGTAATTCACTCGCATCAGTACAATTATCAAAACTTCCAAAATCGAATTCGTTAGCCCAAATATCAACACAACCTGTAGATTGCATATATGCAGTTGTCAAGCCTCCAACACAAAACGGAGTTGGAGCCGTTTGGTCTCCAAATGTTACTGTTGTTGTTGCTGTTGCTGCATTACCGCAACCATCCTGCACTCTCCATGTGATGGTATGAACATCACCAGGACTTCCCTCTTGCGAATTCATTGTTGCGGAGCTTCCTGTCGCAGTCTTACTCGCTACAACAACACCATCCTTAGATACAGTTATTGTCCATTTCAGTTTACTACTTCCAGACATGGCACCACCACAGAAATCCTGTGCAGTCGCAGTAATAACCTCTGCACCTGTACAGTCTGTTGGGTCATCTTTAGTCGTAGCACCGCCACTTGTATTCACTACATAATCTGCAGGTCCTTCAATAACAGGAGCAGAATCATCTACAACCTTAATGACCTGATCATATGTATAATAGCCATCTGCATCATATGACTTATATCGGAAATAGACAGGATCCATATGTACAGGACCGTATCCATTATCACAATCAGCACATTCTCCTTGAGCCCAGTCTTCTACTGCTTCAAACTGATCTGCATCCGAATCATTGTCATCATCTATATCACTACCATTTGGATTATATGTACACCAATCAACGACAGCCCATCTTTTAATGATTTTCAAACAAGCATCCGATACAAATACAGAATCAACTTCAACACTGTACCCGACTAAACCACAATCAGTATCACACCATGTAGGCTCGTCTCCTGTATCATCAGGTACACAAGTCACAACTGCACCCATGCTAACATCATATAGCGCTATTAGCTCAACTTCAACTTCATCATCATCATTAACCTTACACTCAAGATTGACACCGAGTACAACTGTACCATCATGGTGTTTAGGCCATTTAATCGTACTAGGATCTAATTGACCTGAGCCTTCTTTAATTGTAATGATTTGCTCACAGTATGGATCACCAGTACTAATATCTCCACTAGCATCTGCATCAACATAGTATTCTCTTGTCATAATACCTGCTCCGCAAGCAGTACCAGATGAATTCTCTTCATTCAACATGATGATGTCAACTTCTCCTTCACATGCTCCTCCTAACATTCTAGGATGAGGTACTTCATCCATCGCCCCTGCACATTCGATAGTCACTGGCTCACATATCATCGTGGCACCTGATTTATCAACTACAGACACTTCAACCATACAAATATTAGAGTTTCCATTTTTATCGGTACCGATAACTAATACTCTTACAATCTGACCAGCATCCTCACAACAGAATTTCACATAATCTCCGAGTTTGGTGATTTGACCAATATTCTCGTCATCATAAACACAATCATTCTTACCTGAAGGAGATCCAAGATCAACGTCTTCTGTCTGAGCTAGACAAGTCACTGGTTGATATCCAACAACTTTGCCGGTACAATCAACAACTGAGTCAGTCCAATCTTCCATTCGGACGACTTGGATTGTGACATCGCCACAACCTGCATCATTCGAACCATTATCGAAGCTACTTGCGTCAATCTTCGCGACACCGCCGTTATAGTCGTCTGACAAAGCATCATACGTTAATGTCACCTGTAGAGAATTAGCACAAACCATAACTGGTGGTACTTTATCTTCTACAAATACAGGCATCACGGTTGATGTTACATTTCCGCATTCATCAGCTACATGAGCCGTGATGTGAATCGTATCGCCTGAAGGCCATAGATCTAATGCATACCCTTCTACAATCCTACCTTCTGCAGCAGTCCACGTTGTAGTGAATTCTGAAGAACAATTATCTTCAATTTCTAACTCAGGTAATTTCACTTTTCCTGCACAAGTCCAAGGATCTGTACTTACGATTTGACCACTTGGTGTTTTAACCAAAGGAGCCGTTTGATCAGAAATCTCAATATTCTGATATCCAGTCTGTCTCACAGAAGAACTACACCAGTCAATCACACTCCACTCTCTTACAATCTTCTCTCCACCTGCACAAGCACTAAATGTCAAATCATCATAGGTAACTAATAGATTACAGATTCGATCTCTGATCGGCACAAGTGGCTGATTGAACGTACCAGGAATAATTGTATCTGGCACAATAGAATCAACCAATATCTTATCCACAACTGTCAATAATATCCATTCTAGACTTGAGGTACCATCCTCAAGTGTGATTAATTGTTGCACCATGACATCTGTTGTACCTATGATTTTCTCAAGATGAATAATCTTGTCTTTGAAAATTGTATCAGGTACAGGATCAGAGTGTTTGTCAATGAAATGTGGGTAAGCAGCAGCGCCACTTCCTGTCAATGCCTCTATGTATTCAGGGCTACCGAATACAAGATTTGTATCAATCACAATCTCATTGTCACAATCAACATTTAAATTTTTAGGGAATAACAATTGTGTATTGCCAACACCTGGTCTAATATCTAACTTCTCTTGGCTATACGCCTGACTCGCTAAAACAACCTTTGATATCTCTCCGTGCATTTCAATACGAGCTGTATATGTAACGACTCGGATTGTCCCATCTGGATCACACATATCACCTGTTACGGACTCGTCCACAATGATATCACCTACAATTTGTGCAGCACAGCCATTATTCACTAGGTCATAAGCCTCATCAAGTGTAATAAAGCCTGCCGGCTCTCCACCACCACACCAGCCTTGACAATCCAAAGCGACTTCACAGCTAGGTACACTTACTGAAAATTTGTAATCACCTAAAGCCGCTGGCTCAATTCCAGTGAATACAACTGTATATGTGCCGTTTGGTAGCGTACTAATATCTTCTACATCACTATCTCCTTGAGAACCTAGGTCACCTGAAAGGACAACTATACCAGCTGAATTTAGAACTTCCCAATCCACGCCTGATAATTCCCATATGCCACCGCCCGGTGTATATTTTAAATTCGTTAAACTCTCAATGATCAAACTTTGCTGACATGCATCAGTTTTATCGATTGATAAGCTCGTCGTTTTGTCACCACTACTAAAGACCCCTGACTCCATCGCCATATCTCCTGGCACATAAGGGCAACCAGAGAAGATCTGTGGTAGAATATTTGCTTCAAAACCAATCTCACCCCAACAACTGTTACCATCACATGGACTCACTACCTTGTATTTTAAGGTTTGTCCAGTATGAGCTCCAGTTATGGTGTCGCCGATCAATACACCATCAGCATCATAGGTCAATATCTCATAATCATAATCAAATGGTGCTTCCAAAAGCATATCCGGCGTTAAAGCAACAAAACATTCAAGTCCTATGCTTATCTGTAAATTATCATTACAAACTAAGGCAGGGCAATTGCCTACTGAGATTAATGCTGGATCTTCATCATCACCACCATCTGACTCTAATTGCTCATCGTCATTATCAATGTCATCAGGATGCATATTATCACCAGGAGTTGAATCCGTATCATCTCCATCATCATCAGATATCTCTGCATTGTTAATTAGATTTCCAGAAGAAAATGTTGGATCAATCGTTAAAACAATTGTTAACGAAGATGTACCACCTGGTGCAATAGGACCTGCAATTGTATTTGTAACAGGACCTGTAGAAGGACCAGACCAACCATTGCCATCAGCAACACTTAGAGTCATTCCTGCTGGAATATAATCAGTCACTTCTATGTTAGATGCATCTACTGTACCTTGATTGAATACAGTTATTGAAAATGCTACATCATCACCTGGGTCATATGGACCTGGCGTAAGTATTGTTTTAACCAATGCTAAATCATAAACCATTGCTGGTGGCGAAATACCAGCATCAATATCTTCATCATTATCATTACCTGTAGGATCGTAACAAGGTGTATAATCAAGACCAGGCAAAACATCATTTGCATCAGGTGTACCTGGACAAACATCTCCTGAACTGAAACCTGAGCCCGGCATCGTACTCGGGATCTCAAACTGGACCGTATAAGTCAAATTAGGATCTAATAGACAAGCGCCTGTTACAGGATCAACTCCACCAAAAGAATACGAGCCATCGCCTCCCGTCGTTGTTGTCGTTACTGGAGTTCCAGTTGGAGATCCAGCAGCATCACAAACCCATAAGGTAGCAGTAACACCTGGAATTCCATCTTCTCCTGCACCAGCTTGACAGCCGTCATCATTGTTATCTGCGAATACAGTTCCACCTATATCTTCACATGGTGGTGTAATGCCTGCATCAATATGTTCATCATCATCATTACCAGTAGGATCATAACAGTCTGTATAATTCTGACCAGTCACTACATCATTTGCATCAGGAGTACCTGGGCAAACATCTCCACTACTAAATGTATAGCCAGTCAGACTTGTTGGTATTCCAAACATGACAGTATACGTAAGGGATGGATCTAATAAACAAGCTCCAGTTGCTGGATTTGCACCACCAAAACTATATGACCCATCTGCCGCTGTCGTTGTCGTAGAAATTGGTGTGCCTACCGGACTACCAGCAGCATCACAAGTCCAAAGAGTAGCCATAACTCCGTCTACTCCTGTTTCACCTGCACCCATTTGGCATCCGTCATTATTAATGTCTAAAAAGACAACACCACTTACGTTTTCGCATGGTGGTGTAATTCCAGCGTTTATGTGCTCATCATCGTCATCGCCTGCTGGATCATAGCAATCTGTATAATTAACACCAGAAACGACATCATCTGCTAATTCTGTACCTGGACAAACGTCACCTGCACTGAATGTATAACTAGACAATGCACCCGGTAATATAAATTCTACTGTGTATGTCAATGCTGGATCTAGTAGACATGCTCCTGTAGTAGGATCTGTGCCACCAAATGTATAGGAACCATCTGCTCCTGTTGTCGTCGAGCTAACTGGAGATCCTGTTGGAGCTCCTGCTGCATCACAAACCCATAGGTTAGCTGTCACGCCTGGGACGCCAGTATCTGAGGCTCCCACTTGGCAACCATCATTATTTTGATCTAAGAATACGATTCCTCCAAGATCTTCACATGGAACTGGTGGAGGTACTAATCCTGCATCGATATGTTCATCATCATCTGTTCCTGTTGGATCGTAACAATCTGTATACGTTTCACCTGGAACAACATCATCTGCTAATTCTGTACCTGGACATGCATCGCCTGCACTAAATGTGTAGCCTGCTAATGTACCTGGGATAGCAAATTGTACTGTATATGTTAATGTTGGATCTAGTAAACACTCTCCTGTTGCAGGATCTGTGCCACCAAAACTATATGAGCCATCTGATGCTGTCGTGGCTGTACCTACTGGAGTGCCAACAGGATTACCTGCTGCATCACATGCAAACAACATCGCTGTAACTCCAGCTAATCCAGTTTCTGATGCACCTACTTGGCAACCATCATCATTTGTATCTTCAAATACAACACCGCCAATAGATTCACATGGAACTGGTGGAGCTACTATTCCTGCATCTATATGATTATCATCATCTGCTCCTGTTGGATCGTAACAATCTGTATAATTCTGACCTGGTACTACATCATCAGCATCAGCCGTACCTGGACATGTATCGCCTGCACTAAATGTGTAGCTTGACAAGGCTCCTGGTAATATAAACTGTACCGTGTATGTTAATGCTGGATCTAGAAGACATGCTCCTGTTGCAGGATCTGTACCGCCAAATGTATAGGAACCATCCGCTCCTGTCGTTGTCGAGCTAACTGGAGATCCTGTTGGAAGTCCTGCTGCATCACAAACCCATAGATTCGCTGTGACTCCTGCCACACCTGTTTCTGCTGCACCCATTTGGCAGCCATCATCATTTGCATCTTCAAATACAACACCGCCAATTTCTTCACATGGAACTGGTGGAGGAACTAGTCCTGCATCGATATGTTCATCATCATCTGCTCCTGTTGGATCGTAACAATCTGTATACGTTTCACCTGGAACAACATCATCTGCTAACTCTGTACCTGGACATGCATCGCCTGCACTAAATGTGTAGCCTGCTAATGTACCCGGGATAGCAAATTGTACTGTATATGCTAATGTTGGATCTAGTAAACACTCTCCTGTTGCAGGATCTGTGCCACCAAAACCATATGAGCCATCTGATGCTGTCGTAGCTGTACCTACTGGAGTGCCAACAGGATTACCTGCTGCATCACATGTAAATAACATCGCTGTAACGCCAGCTAGACCAGCTTCCGCTGCCCCTACTTGACAACCATCATCGTTTGTATCTTCAAATACAACACCACCAATGAATTCACATGGAATCACTGGAGGAACTATCCCTGCATCTATATGATCATCATCATCTGCTCCTGTTGGGTCATAACAGTCCGTATAATTTTGACCGGGCACTACATCATCAGCATCAGCTGTACCTGGACATGTATCGCCTGCACTAAATGTGTAGCTTGACATGGCACCTGGTAATATAAACTGTACTGTATATGTCAACGCTGGATCTAGAAGACATGCTCCTGTCGCAGGATTTGTGCCACCAAATGTATAGGAACCATCTGCTGCTGTCGTTGTCGAGCTAACTGGAGTTCCAATTGGAGCTCCCGCAGCATCACAAACCCATAGATTCGCTGTGACTCCAGCAACACCTGATTCTGCTGCACCCATTTGGCAGCCATCATCATTTGCATCTTCAAATACTACACCGCCAATTTCTTCACATGGAACTGGTGGAGGTACTAATCCTGCATCTATATGATCATCGTCATCTGCTCCTGTTGGATCGTAACAATCTGTATACGTTTCACCTGGAACAACATCATCTGCTAACTCTGTACCTGGACATGCATCGCCTGCACTAAATGTGTAGCCTGCTAATGTACCCGGAATAGCAAATTGTACGGTATATGTTTCTGTTGGATCTAATAAACAAGCTCCTGTTGTAGGATCTGTGCCACCAAAACTATATGAGCCATCTGATGCTGTCGTGGCTGTGCCTACTGGAGCGCCAACAGGATTACCTGCAGCATCACATGTGAATAACATCGCTGTTACTCCAGCTAAACCAGTTTCTGCTGCACCTACTTGACAACCATCATCATTTGCATCTTCAAAGACAACACCACCAATCGATTCACATGGAACCACTGGAGGTACTATTCCTGCATCTATATGGTCATCATCATCTGCTCCTGTTGGATCGTAACAATCTGTATACGTTTCACCTGGTACTACATTATTAGCATCAGCTGTACCTGGACATGTATCACCTGCACTAAATGTGTAGTCTGACATGGCTCCTGGTAATACAAACTCTACTGTATATGTTAATGTTGGATCTAGTAGACATGCTCCTGTCGCTGGATCTGTACCACCAAATGTATATGAACCATCTGCTCCTGTTGTGGTCGAGCTAACTGGAGATCCTGTTGGAGCTCCTGCTGCATCACAAACCCATAGATTCGCTGTGACTCCTGCAACACCTGATTCTGCTGCTCCCATTTGGCAGCCATCATCATTTGCATTTGCATCTTCAAATACAACTCCTCCAATTTCTTCACATGGAACTGGTGGAGGTACTAATCCTACATTTATATCTTCATCGTCATCATCTCCTGATGGATCGTAACAATCTGTATACGTTTCACCTGGAACTACATTATCTGCTAACTCTGTACCTGGACACGCATCACCTGTGCTAAATGTGTAACCAGCTAATGTGCCTGGTATAGCAAATTGTACTGTATATGTTTCTGTTGGATCTAGTAAACATTCTCCTGTCGCAGGATCTGTGCCACCAAAACTATATGAACCGTCTGCTCCTGTTGTGGCTGTACTTACTGGGGTGCCAACAGGATTACCTGCGGCATCACATGTAAATAACATAGCCATGACACCAGGTAATCCAGCTTCCGCTGCACCTACTTGACAGCCATCATCATCTGTATCTTCAAATACAACACCACCTATTTCTTCACATGGAACTGGTGGAGGTACTAGTCCTGCATCGATATGATCATCATCATCTGCTCCAGTGGGATCGTAACAATCTGTATACGTTTCACCCGGAACAACATCATCTGCTAACTCTGTGCCTGGACATGCATCGCCTCCACTAAATGTGTAGCCAGCTAATGTTCCCGGAACAGCAAATTGTACTGTATATGTTTCTGTTGGATCTAGTAAGCAAGCTCCCGTTGCAGGATCTGTGCCACCAAAACTATATGAGCCATCTGATGCTGTTGTTGCTGTACTCAATGCAGTGCCAACAGGAGCACCTGATGCATCACATGTGAACAGCATAGCTGTCACTCCAGCTAAACCAACTTCCGCGGCACCTACTTGGCAACCATCATCATTTGTATCTTCAAATACAACACCACCAACAGATTCACATGGAACTGGCGGAGGTACTATACCTGCATCTATATGATCATCATCGTCAGCTCCAGCTGGATCATAGCAGTCTGTGAAATTTTGACCTGGTATTACATTGTCAGCATTCGCTGTACCTGGACATGCATCGCCTGCACTAAATGTGTAACTCGACATCGCTCCTGGTAATATAAATTGTACTGTATAAGTCAATGTTGGATCTAATAGGCATGCTCCTGTTGTAGGATTTGTACCACTAAATGTATATGAACCATCTGCTCCTGTTGTTGTCGAACTCACTGGAACTCCTGTTGGAAGACCTGCTGCATCACAAACCCATAGAATCGATGTCACACCTGGGACTCCTATCTCTGCTGCTCCAATCTGACAACCATCATCGTCTTCATCTAAGAATACAACGCCTCCGATTTCTTCACACGGAGGTGTTATACCTGCATCTATGTGTAAATCGTCATCGTCTCCTGCAGGATCATAACAATCTGTAACCATTCCACCTGGCACAACATCATCTGCTAACTCTGAGCCAGGACACGCATCGCCTGCGCTAAATGAGTAACCAGTTAGTGTACCTGGAATTGCGAATTCTACAGTATATGTATTGCCGCCAGTTAGAAGACAGGCCCCTGTTAGAGGATCAGTTCCACTAAATGTATACGAACCGTCAGTTCCCGTTGTGGTCGTGCTTACTGGAGCTCCAATTGGGATACCACTTGCATCACACAACAATAAATTGGCAGTTACCCCTGGCACTCCAGTTTCTGTAGCACCAACTTGACATCCATCATTATTTACATCTAAGAATACAACTCCAGCTATGTCTTCACATGGCAATGGTTCCACCTCAATTGCTGCTGGATCATGATCATCTTCATCCGTTGCCGGATCAGTGTCTCCTGGTGCACCTGTTCCATTACCATCTTCAGCATTATCTGATGGTGTATCAGGCGCTCCACCTGCATCGTTTGTACCGTCCATATCTGGGGTACTGTCAATATCTGTCGGTGGCGTATTTGCTGCATTTGAATCATTATCTGCTGCGGAAATCTCAGCAATATTTACAATAGAGGTACCTGTGAATGCAGGATCTATTGTAAAGGTTATAGGAACAATTACTGAAGTCCCCGCGGCTAAAGAAGCAATAGGGACATTCAAGGTCGCAGTTGTTCCCGCACCAGTCCAATCGCTATCATTTAATATCAATCCTGCTGGAATGAAATCGGCCAAAGCAATTGAAAAAGCATCTATCGTTCCTTGATTAAACACTTCTATATTATAGGTTATATCATCTCCGGGCATAAATGGTCCGGCTGAGGCGACTACTTTGGTTAAGGCTAAATCAAAGATTGGGAGAAAGCCAAAGTCAATCGTCATATCGCCATTCTCATCAACCAGATCTTGCATTCCACCTGTTGGTCCTGTCTCTGTTGCATCGGTTGGCTCTGTGCCTGGTGCTAATGTGATGACAGGGGATTGAACGACTGTTCCTGTTCCACCTGGTTGATCTCCATTATCGTTTCCATCTACTCCATTATCTGCTGTATCAGTTGAGGTACTACTTGTAGGATATGTTGAATCTGGCACTGGTATCTGTACAATGTAATCGCCTGGCAGTAAATCTCCAAAGAAGTAATCTCCGTTGGCATCTGTTACTGTAGTAGCTATCACCATACCTGTTGCAACGTCAATTAACTCTACCGTTACGCCAGCTATGCCGCCTTCACCTGCATCTTGTGTACCACTATCATCTGTATCTATAAAGACAGTAGAACCTATGCTCATTAATGGGATAAAACCAAAATCAATGGTCATATCTCCATTCGCATCTATGAGATCCTGCATTCCACCTGTTGGTCCTGTCTCTGCTGCATCGGTTGGCTCTGTGCCTGGTGCTAATGTTATGACAGGGGATTGAACAACTGTGCCTGCTCCGCCGGGTTGATCTCCATTATCGTTTCCATCTACTCCATTATCCGCTGTATCAGTTGAGGTACTGCTTGTAGGATATGTTGAATCTGGAGCTGGTATCTGTACAATGTAATCGCCAGGTGGTAAATCTCCAAAGAAGTAATCTCCGTTAGCATCTGTTACTGTAATAGCTATTATCATACCTGTTGCATCGTCTATCAACTCTACTGTTAAGCCAGCTATGCCGCCTTCACCTGCATCTTGTGTACCACTATCATCTGTATCTATAAAGACAGTTGAACCTATGCTCATTAATGGGACAAAGCCAAAATCAATGGTCATATCTCCATTCGCATCTATGAGATCCTGCATTCCACCTGTTGGTCCTGTCTCTGCTGCATCGGTTGGCTCAGTACCAGGTGCTAGTGTTATAACTGGGGATTGAACTATAGATCCTAATCCTCCCGGTTGATCTCCATTGTCATTACCATCAACTCCATTATCTGCGGTATCTGTTGGTGTACTACTTGTTGGATAGACACTATCAGGCACTGGAATCTGTACAATGTAATCGCCTGGTGCTAGATTATCAAAAAAGTAATCTCCGTTGGCATCTGTTACTGTGGTAGCTATTACCATACCTGTTGCATCGTCTACTAACTCTACAGTTACGCCAACTATGCCGCCTTCACCTGCATCTTGTGTACCACTATCATCTGTATCTACAAAGACTGTTGAACCTATGCTAAGTGGTTGTAATACGACTATGTCTTCAGGATCATGATCATCTTCGTCTGTCGCTGCATCTGGATCATTTGGTAGTCCAGATCCATCTCCACCTACAACATCGTCAGATCCTGTATTGACTGATCCACCAGCATCATTTCCATTTATTGCGTCTGGTGTGCTATCCATATCATCCCCGCTATCTGCAGTGATTTCTGCAAAATTCACTAGGCTTGTGCCTGTAAAATCAGCATCAATCATTAATATGATGTCAACTGTTACATTCGCTGCACCAGCTGCAGGAGCTGTTATTGTATTTGTGGCTGTATTGCCTGCACCTGCACTCCAGCCATTTGCTGGAACCAATGACATACCTGTAGGGATGTAATCTGTCAATGTAATGACTCCACCATCTAGTGATCCTTGATTGAATACTGTTATTGTATAGGTCACTTGCTCTCCTGGAGAATAAGGCCCCATTGAACTTTCTTCTTTTGTTAAAGCTAAGTCATACACTTGTCCAATCATGATTAACTCTGGATCATGATCATCTTCATCAGTCGCTGGGTCTTCATCATTTGGCATTCCAGTGCCATCTCCTGTTAAGACATTATCCGATAGGGTCATTGGATTTCCACCAGCGTCATCTCCATTAATTGCATTTGGCGTACTATCTATATCATCTCCATTATCAGCCGTGATTTCTGCAAAATTCACAATAGATGTTCCCATAAATCCGGGATCTATAGTCAATACGATATCCAACGTAGGACATATAGCGCCTACAGGAACACTTGCTAGCGTATTTGTTACTGGTCCAGCAGCAGCACCTGACCAACCGTTTGTATCTGAACCACTAAGCGTCATTCCAACAGGGATATAATCTGTAATGACGATATTAGTGCCAGGTAGAGTTCCTTGGTTACAAACTGTAATGGTATAAGTCACATCATCTCCTGGAGCAAAAGGTCCAAGAGAACTCACTTGTTTTATTAAAGCTAAGTCAAAAACTTGCTCTACAGTGATCAATTCAGGATCTTCATCATCTCCTCCGTCGGTTTCGTCCAAATCATTATCGTCATCGTAATCATCTACCGTATCAAAAATACCAGGATCACTATCGACATCATCTCCATCATCTGCAGAGATAAGAGCATTATTAGAAATAGTAGAACCTGTAAATCCTGGATCAATCGTTAAGACGATATCAACTGTTTCGCAAGGATCTGGAGTGCCTGCTGGAATTGAAGGGATTATATTCATGACTGGTCCTGCTGGGCCACCTGTCCACCCATTTGCATCAGCAACGCTCAAGGTCATATCCGTAGGGATGAAATCTGTTATTTGAATATTTGCAGCATCTACAGTTCCTTGATTACAAACTGTAATTGTATATGTTACATCATCTCCTGGGAAATAAGGACCATTCGGTACTTCTTGTTTGATCAATGCTAAGTCGTAAACTTGCAAGACATTAATCAATTCTGGATCTTCATCATCTCCTCCGTCAGTTTCAGTTAATAGGTCATTATCAGGATAATCATCAATGACAGACAGAACATCAGGATCACTATCTACATCATCTCCATTATCTACTGTGATTTGAGCATTGTTAGAGAGCGTCGTCCCCATAAATGTTGGATCAATCAATAAGACGATTTCAACAATTTCACAAGTTAGTGGTGCTATTAGGGCTATGGTGTTAGTAACGGGGCCTACAGCAGGACCTGTCCAGCCATTTGCATCATTTCCAGATAAAGTCATACCAACTGGGATAATATCTTCAATTTCAATATCAATCCCATTTACATTACCTTGATTACACACTTCAATATCATAGGTAACTTCATCTCCTGCGGAGTAAGGTCCACTAGATGTTACTTTTTTTGTAAGAGCTAAATCATACAGTTCGCAAGTTGAAGCAAAAATGAAGTGCTGTGATGGATCATCAGGATTAACTCCCATTGCTTGGGATTTCAATGTCAAAGACATGATAGACTCTGTGACTGTGAACCAGGCTGCGCCTGCCTCGTTATCAGGTAAATCCGCTTGGTACATTGTCTGTGTAACTCCACCACCTTCTTGTCCAACAAGTGTCCCCGTATTGGTATCCCATGTAGGAGCTATTGTTGCCAAATCACTATTATCCGCATCAAAAGAGATCTGAAACCATGTAGCAATAACTGCTACGGGAACAGCAGATCCATCAGGATAAGTAGCACATACCTGAACTTGGTCTTGCTCGACATCGGCAATCAAAAATGAAAATTCATTTGCAGGAGTTGGAGAATTAAATGTGAGTGTAGTGTTGACCGTATTCGTTATGGGGTCTCCAATACCATTTCCCGCACCTGTGCCATAACCAGCAACTTCCACTTCAATATTTTGAGCCATATCGGCTTGACCAAATATTGTTTCAAAGCCACCACCATTGTTGTCTATTGTTTGGGGAGGTCCTGGGACACTTGTGTCTCCGGGAGCTACATCTCCTGTAATGGAGTAGGTGAAATCGGGCATTGCATCACAATTAAATGTCCCTGATCCAGTTAAGCCGCCGGTAAACTCGGCGAACTCAGCGTTGGGTGCAATTTGAGCAGTTCCGACTGAGCTGGCTAGCATCAATATAGAAAATGCAAAAAGGGAAGCAATTGCTCTAATTTTCAAAATAGGTTGGTTCAAAATTCTCATGTTCGAGAGATTATACTTTTCGGTTAATATCAAACTCATTTGCTTTTAACTACCATCATGCATTAATGGCAGACTATACATAATCTACAAAAATCGTGAAATAAGAGCTCTGGCGACCCTTAGGCTTAAGGTATATTAAGAATAAATATTATTTGCATATATAACACACTCAATATCAATTAAATGTAATAAAAATACATAAGTTAAATTTCAAATATCATACCCTAATTTTAACATTTAAGTAAAGTAACTTAGGTAAATGGCTTGTAGGTATTTTGTAGGTGGATTGTAGATAGAACTGTAATTTATATTGCCATAAGGCATATATTTATATATATAACTATCAACATAATACAAATTATAGAAAATTTAATTTATCTCAACTGCTCAAACTGAAGCTAAAAAAAAGATGCCTTATTTGGGAATAAGGCATCTTCACGTTTATGAGTTAGACTTTGGTCGAAAAAGGCTGATTACAGTCCTTTTACAGTATTAATTATGTTAGCTGCAACCTTATAAGGATCAGCATTAGAGGCAGGTCTTCTATCTTCTAACCATCCTTTCCATCCAGCTTCTACTGCTGCAATAGGAATTCTAATCGAGGCTCCTCTATCAGAAACTCCGTAGGAAAATTTGTGAATAGATTGAGTCTCATGAAGTCCAGTCAATCTTTGTTCATTGTCCGCTCCATAAACCGCTACAGCATCTTTTATTCTCTTCTTAGGAGCAAATAGTTCGCATATTTTATCATAGTCAGCTTTCTTGCCAGACGTTCTCAACTTCTTATTCGAGAAATTTGCATGCATTCCTGATCCATTCCAATCTCCTTTAACTGGTTTGCAGTGCCAATTAATCTTAACACCATATTTCTCTGCCGTTCTTTCTAATAGAAACCTGGCAACCCAAATTTCATCACCAGCAGCTTTTGCTCCCTTGGCAAAACATTGAAATTCCCACTGTCCACACATAACCTCGGCATTGATACCCTCTACATTTAATCCGGCATCTATGCAGATATCTAAATGCTCTTCGACAATTTCTCTTCCAACAGCATTACCAGTACCAACAGAGCAGTAATATGGGCCCTGTGGTGCAGGATACCCCTCTGCAGGGAAACCAACTGGTCTATCCGTTTCTGGATTCCATAAGGTATATTCTTGTTCAAAGCCAAACCAGAAATCGCTATCATCATCTGTTATCGTTGCTCTTCCATTGGAAACGTGTGGAGTACCATCTGCATTCAAAACTTCACACATCACTAACCAACCATTTCTTCTATCTGGATCTGGGTAAAGTGCTACCGGTTTGAGAAGGCAATCCGAAGATCCACCGGGTGCTTGCTGAGTCGATGACCCATCAAAAGCCCACATTGGACAATCTTTTAACTTGCCTTTAAATTTTTTATCATCAAGTACTTTCGTTTTTGCACGCATGGACTGCGTTGGTTTATATCCGTCTAACCAGATATATTCGAGTTTGTGTTTAGCCATAATGAATTTAGTTTATCTAATTGAAATCGAAATAATGATAAATATATATACACTCTCAAAGTCTGACCAATGCAGCCTCTCACATATTTGTTATCCGTAATACTCACTACCTCATTACAATTCATTGAAAATCAACATTCTATATAAACATCGATGTTATGTCTATAAATATTAGGATTAAGTATATTTTTGAACCATAGATGGAATCACTTTTGACAATAAAAAGATTTTGTACGTGCATTGCAATCCT
The DNA here is from genome assembly GCA_937959275.1 of uncultured Saprospiraceae bacterium. Lineage (GTDB taxonomy): Bacteria > Bacteroidota > Bacteroidia > Chitinophagales > Saprospiraceae > CALFUK01. The sequence goes on from CALGLU010000123.1 coordinate 17,154, forward strand.
TTGTTCAACAACGCTTTACACATTTGCTCAAATTGAAATTCCAGAAAACTATATAGAAGAAGTCATTGAGAATTTACAAGGTGATGAAGACTTTGACTTCAATACCATTTTTGAAACACTCGAATTTTATAGTTCAAACCCTCTCTACATCAATGAGGCAACGGCTGAAGATCTAGCTGAACTTTTCTTTATCGACGATGTACAGATTAATGCCATCATCCAATATAGAGAAGAGCAAGGTGACTTCATAAGTCTTTATGAACTTCAAGCAGTACCGACTCTAACGCTGGAGACGATACGTCAGTTAATCCCCTTTATCACTATAAACGGAGATGACAATCAATATCAGTTACCTATAAAAGACATGTTTTCTGGAGGAAGACATGAGGTCTTTATGCGATTTAACCGCATATTGGAAGAAGTGAAAGGACAACAGCGCGATGATATGGGGTCAAAAAAATATGAAGGTGATCCAAATAATTTATATACCCGGTACAGATATAATTTTGACAATCGGCTAAGTTTTGGCTTAACTGCCGAAAAAGACCAAGGAGAAAGTTTTTTTAAACGATCTAATAGAAATGGCTTTGACTTTTATTCTGCTCATTTTCATTTAAAAGATGTCATTAAAAATGTCAAAGATTTAGCTATCGGCGATTATACAATTAGTCTTGGTCAAGGCTTAATCGCTCATAATAATTTTGGAGGAACGAAAAGTGCAGAAGTTTTAAATATTAAAAAATCAGGGAGGACTATACGTCCTTATACATCAAAAAATGAGGCTAACTTCTTCAGGGGAGCGGCAGTGACTTATACAGTACATCCCGCCGTTGATATAACTGCATTTGGGTCCTTAAAAAATAATGATGGAAATATACTTGCTCCTGACACATTAGAAGTAGAAGATCAGACTAATTTATTTAGCTCATTAAGAGAAGATGGCTTTCACAGAACAGTTGGTGAGATTGATGATGAAAATACATTAACACGATTATCTGCAGGTAGTCGGATTCGATATCAAAAAGGGAATCTTTCGTTAGGAGGCAATGTATTATACGAGCGCTTCAATGAAATATTCACACCTCAAGATCAGCTTTTTAATGCATTCCGATTTAGTGGGCAATCTATATTAAATACGAGTTTTGACTACAGTTACAAACTAAAGAATATTAATTTGTTTGGAGAGTTGGCAAGGAGTCAAAATGGGGGAAAAGCGATTATTAGTGGCGGTTTAATTACATTGAACAAAAATACAGATTTAGCGATTCTATATCGCAATTATGGTGTTGATTATCAAAGCCTAATTTCAAATACATTTGGAGAGGGTTCTTCAACACAAAATGAAGAAGGCGTGTATGTAGGTTTGAATCATTCCTTAAACAATACATGGTCAATTAGTGCCTATGTAGATCAGTGGCGAAATCGTTGGTTAAGATTTAGAGTAGACCGTCCAGCAACAGGGCGAGAATATCTATTTAGACTGAGTTACTACAAGCGTGATCGGTTTATCGCTTATCTACAATACAAGTATGAATCTAAGGCAAGAAATGAATCTGATAATATTGGAAGAATTGACAATCCAATCGATCTCAGGCTGCACAAGATTAGATATAATCACCGCATTATTTTAAATTCATTTTTAGAACTCAGAAATCGTGTCGAATTTTCATTCTTTAAAGACACAGAATTATCAAATGGTTTTTTTATAGCACAGGATCTCCACTTTAAAAAGAATAATTTAAAACTAACAAGTCGATTAGCCTATTTTAATACCGATGATTTTGACTCCAGAATATATTCTTTTGAAAGTGATTTATTGTATAGTTTCTTCATTCCATTTTTCCAAGATGAAGGTCTCCGTTATTACTTAAATCTCAGATACAATTGGAATTACAACCTCTCTACTGAATTTCGATTTTCAAGAACAGATTTCTTTGATGTAGATGAAATAGGTAGTGGGAATAATTTAATTTCTGGAAGCTCTAGAACGGATGTTAAATTTCAGATTCGGTATCGGTTCTGAGGGGGAAGGTTGGAGGGGGAAGGTTGAAGGAGGAAGTTTGAAGGTTGAAGTTTGAAGGTTGGAGGGGGAAGGTTGAAGTGGGAAGGTTGAAGGAGGGAGAGATAGCTTTTAGGTAAAGGTAATTTCTTGAAAAGTGAAAGTCTTCTTACTATACCTTCCAGTGCGCTAAAGTGTCTTGTACCAGTTAAAACCATACAAATTATCTAAGATACCTTTGGCACTAATAATCAATTATGCGATCTAAGAACTTCAGTGCCTTATGTTAAATAATTTATTCAAAGTCTTTGTAGAGTAAATACTTTTTTCGGATTAATTTGAACTGGTCAAGTTTTGGCTTCCAACTACTTTTAATTTCTTCAGCAGATTTACCGGCTTTAATGTCATTGCGAAATGATGTTGTTCCAGCTAATTTTTCGAAAAAATTATTATCATTAAAAAATGGACTTTGTTTGGCTACTAAGCTTTTATAAAAATCCAGTACATAATCAATATTTAATTCCCTACCCTTCACTAAATCACTCACACTTAGAACTGATAAATCAATACCGTTACAGGTTTGTCCATTTAATTTTGGATTGGCTGATCCTTCGCCTGGCTGTGGTGTAAATGTAAATGGTTTTGTATCTACTGAAGGGTGACCAATAACTTGAAATTGTTTACTTGTGCCCCTTCCAATACTCACGGTTGTGCCTTCAAAAAAACAAAGTGAAGGATATAATAGAATAGACTTTAAATTTGGCAAATTGGGAGATGGCTTAACAGGTAAATCATAGGTCATTGTATGATCATAATTATGACAAGGAATAATTGTCAAGTCTGCTTTAACTGAGCCTTCAAGCCACGCTTCCCCATTTACCATATTGGCATATTCGCCTATTGTCATCCCATAGACTACAGGTACCTGGTGGAGGCCAACAAAAGACGAAAATTCTTCTTCTAACACAGGGCCATCTACATAAAATCCATTGGGATTCGGTCTATCCAAAACGACAATTGGAACTGCATTCTGCGCGGCTGACTCCATGACATATGTCATTGTGGATATGTATGTATAAAACCTGACTCCAACATCCTGAATATCAAAAATGATGACATCTAATCCAGACATTTGTGCGTCAGTCGGTTTTCTATTTTTACCATAAAGTGAAATCACGGGGATATCCTTGTACAATCCGTCCTGCACTTTCTCACCAGCATCGGCTTCTCCTTTGAAGCCATGTTCAGGAGCAAAAATCTTCTGGATGCTAACATCAAGACTTAAGAGCGTGTCTACTAAATGTCTCTCTCCTACCCGACTTGTATGATTGACAACTATCCCAACTTTCTTATTCTTCAAAGATGGTAAATACAATTGTAGTCTTTCTGCGGCAGGAATAATTGGTGCAGGCATCGAAACTTCGTAGGTTTCAGGCTCACTAAAATTATTCGTATTAAATTTATTCTCTATATTTCCAGTACAGGAAATCAAGGAGAAAATAGTATACAGACAAATCAATACATTCATAACACTTAAATGTCGAAACGAAAATACGCAATTGTAGATATTGAAACCACTGGAGGTCTCTTCAAAAGGGATAGAATTACTGAGATCGCGATCGTTTTGCATGATGGTAAAAGTAATATAGAACAATTTAGCAGCTTGGTTAATCCTGAGCGTTCGATCCCACCTGAGATCAGTAGAATAACGGGAATTACAAATGAAATGGTACAGGATGCGCCTAAATTCTATGAAATCGCTAAACAAGTTGTAGAGCTTTTAGAAGGTGCTATTTTTGTCGCCCACAATGTACGCTTCGATTACACCTTCATAAAAAACGAATTTAAAGCTCTTGGTTACACCTTTACCAAACGTCAGCTCTGCACAGTCAAGTTAGCGCGTAAAGCCTTTCCTGGCCTAACATCCTATTCACTTGGTAATTTAATCAGGCACTTTGATATACAAGTAGAGGCCCGACACAGAGCTTTGGATGATACACTTGCTACCACTGAATTATTTGAACAAATTATTCAAACATTTGATCAAAAGGATGAACTCACTTTATTTATTAACCAAGGCATAAAAGAAGCTCAGCTTCCGAAAGGGATTAGCATTGATCAATTGCATGATTTACCAGAGGAACCAGGCGTTTATTATTTCATAAATGAACATAATCGGGTTGTCTATATCGGGAAAGCTAAAAATATTAAGGCCCGCATTTTTCAGCATTTCAATAAGGTAACTGCTAAAGCCGCCAAACTCTATCAGCAAGTCAAGGAGATTAGTTTTGAATTAACAGGCAACGAATTAGTGGCATTGCTTCATGAGGCACATGAAATAAAATTACGTCAGCCAGAAATCAACAAAGCCTTACGCCGAACAACATTTCCATACTTTTTAGGAAGTTATACAAACGAATCAAATTTTACACAAGTAGAAATTTTCAAAACAAGTGACAAGTATTTGGACAAAGCCAGATTACTACATGAATATAGTAGTCTAAAGCAAGGGCGAAACCATTTGACTGATCTGATACAGACATACGAACTCTGTCAAAAACAAACAAAATGTCGTGGCCTCAGTCAGCACATCTGTCATTGTGAAGGCAACTGTATTGTCTTGTCTGGAGAGGAGCACAACCAGGCAGTTGAAGACATGAGTCTGGACTTAAGAGCTTTATTCGAAAGAGACTTTTTCATTATCGACGAAGGCAGGGAACCCGAAGAGCGATCTGTTATTTTAGTTGAAGAAGGCAAGTATCGAGGCTATGGATATATTTCTTATGAAGATGTGCAATATGGTGTTGAAGAATTAAAAGAAGCCATTAAAGAACAGTTGTATTATCCGATTATGAATAAACTTATTTGGAATTATTTGCAGGATCATAATCCTGAGCTTATTTATATAGACTGAAAACAAAACGAAAACAAAATCGAAATCAAAATTGAAATTAAAATTAAAATTAAAAACGAAAACGAAATCAAAAACAAAAACAGTTTAAGCTCTGTCATTCCTGACTCGATTCGGAATCTGTCAATTTGAGATCCTTAATCGACAGGCTGTGTCATAGCTATTATGAAAGAAATATTAAGTAAACAGTCAAGGCACTAAAGTACCTTGGATTTAGCAAACCATGAAGATTCCTTCCTCCAAGTGGTTTTAACCAACTTGAAAATTATTAAATTCTGAAAAGTCAGTCGGTTAAATCTATTTGATCAGTAATTGTGACACAGTCTACGAGTTCAGGATGACGGCTTATCTTTTTAATGTGCTTACAAAAGACATCTCTTTTCTAATTTCGTATTTCTGCTATGGAATTTTGTATCTTGAAGTGATACCCTATTCAATCAACTCAAATATCAACCATTATCAAAAGAGCATTAATTATTTCAGGAGGTGGCGCACTCGGTGCATGGGGAGTTGGTGTGTCAAAAGCATTAGTCCAGCAAAAAAACAAAACATATGATACGGTCATCGGTACGAGCACTGGTGCTTTGATGGGGCCTTTTGTTTTAGCTGAAGAATTTGACCAACTGGAGGCAGCCTATACATCGGTCAATCAGAGTGATATTTTTAATGTCAATCCCTTTAAATCAGATGGAGAAATCAAAGCAATCCCAGCGGCGTGGCGGGTGATTTCTGGTAAAAAAACTTTGGGAGAATCCTTACCTCTTCGTGAATTAGTCAAGCGCTTTTTCTCGGTGGACTTATACAATCAATTAATCAATAGCAACAAGACATATGGTGCCTCCCTCGTGAGTCTCACGACTGCCAAAAGCGAAGTTAAAATACTTAAGGACAATAGCTATAATGACATCATTGATTGGATATGGGCCTCTGCTAATGTTCCTGTTTTCATGTCAATTTTGAGTAAAGATAATGAGCTATGGACAGATGGCGGTTTAAAGGATTTTGCTCCGATTGGCTATGTTTTAAAAAACAAATTAGCTGAAGAAATAGATGTCATTCTACATACAACTCCAGAAACAACAGATCGAAATTATCGAAAGGTGAACGGTGTCTTTGACCTATTGCTGAGGACGGTTGACATTTTTACTTCGGACGTTATTCAAAATGATCTAGAAAATGCAAAACTACAAGTTCAATTACAAAAAGAAGTCAATATTAATTTCTTCTTTATGAATCCTTCGCAGGTCAATTTAATTGGGAATAACCTCGTTTTTGATAAGACTAAAATGAAGCAAATATTGAATGAAGGCTTTCAATCTGTAGTGGATGGGACGATTATTCACAGTGCTTGTAAGATTCGGGTGGATGGGCAAATTACTCCCTTTGGTCCCAATTAATGTTGAGCCTACCGGCAGGCAGGTGTTGACTGAATTTCTCCCGTTTGTTGCAATATTGGACTTGCCAGCACGCAGGTTTTTAATTTTAATTCTAGGACCGTAATGATGTAATTGAGTAAATAAAAGCAATTATTCACAATCACTGAACACTAATCACCATATTAAATCTTAATCAACTTTAAAGAAGAATATCTATCATTATCTCTACCAATTTCGGGAATTGATATCACATTGCCTTGACCTAAAAAAGTCGTTCGTTTTCCTTTAAAATACTCATGTTCGAATAAAGTCAATTTATAATTAGCTGGCAATTGAAAGCGAAGAGATGATACTTTGTCATTAAATGATTTGCCTTGAACTTTTATTTTTTTAAATGTGGGAATTTCAGTGACAACATCAGCATATAGTTTAAGACATCTTCCTCCAAAAAAACCGTGTTCATAGAGTTCGCAAGAAGCACTTTGTATTGAATTAATGCTTCGATTGTTATGTCCAAGTTGTCCATCAAATTCTGCAAACTTGATTGTTTTTTTGGTTTTCCAATGGTGAGCTGAATAGACAAGTATATCACCTTGCTTGCCTACAAAAGTTCCTGTCGCTCCTCCCATATTGTATTGTCTTTTACCATCTTCATAATGTCTAACATATTGCTGTTGCAGTTGTATTCGAGGTTTGGCAGATTCAATCCCATATTCAACTTTGTACACGATTGATGTATTCGTACCATTGATCACAGGTGCAGTCTTGCGCGTATTGTAAAACCCAATTAAAAATAAGGCTCCATCTTTTTGCCGAATAAAATCAATCGCCTGGAATTTTGGTTCTCTGCCACTATACTTATCAACTTGCTTAACTGGGATAGACGCGATTTTCAAAAACCCTTCATTAAATGTTGTTGTTTTAGAAATATAAAAATCGAAGCGCTTTTGTAAGTCATCGCTATCCGACCACACAGCGCACAAAAATTTATTATTTTCAAGACGGACCAGGCTAACAGCTCCTGCTTTTTGAAAGCGACGCTTAATCATGACTGGATACACTACAGGATTTTCAGGATCAAGCATATTATAAAATACAATTCTGGAAGCATCTCGTTTGCCTTGTGCTGTTTGCATTTTGCCTTCTAAAGGAATAACTAAAACATCTCCACATAAAGATATCCCTCCGGCATGCCAGTACTCATCTTTATCAATACAAACAATCGTACGGAGTTCGTCTTTGTCAGGAATAGCTTTGAATAAGATATTTGTACCTAATGACTTATCCTTACGCTTTAGCTTAGAAGATAGTTTGATAATAAAAAGGTGCGCATGTCTTGATTTTTTAGATGCGCCAGATAAGACGATATAATTGTGCGTTCTGAGCCTCTTGATGCCTTGAAAATGATTATTCACATTGATATACTCGAATTCAGGAATATCCATATTGTGCTTCACCTCCAGATATTGACCTTTTTTATGAAGGCGACTCATGGATTGCAAAACTGAATTGGCATCATAATTTTCAAATGCAGTACCAGGAATAGGGGCTGTCCACAAAATTGGATTTTTACCGTGCAATGTCTTATCTGCCATTAATTCTTAATATACTAAAAAAAGCAAATGTAGCCACACCGACAGCTCCCATAGCAAGCCATAGCACATTTTTAAATGCCAGATCACCCAACATCAAAGCGGCTAAGCCAGGACCCACAGCTCGGCCCATCATATTCACAATTGAGCCAATGGAGACGACTCTACCAAAGGCATCGTAGCCAGATTGCAATTGTTGGTGGTATGGAATTAAAAATGACCAAGCAATCGAAACCATAGACATTCCTAAAATAAAAAGTATAGAGGATTCTGCATAAAATAAACAGCTCATAAAACTCATCATGATCAATCCACCAAAGAGAACAGGTCGTAACTGTCCCCACCGCGTATGTTGCTTCATGACAATATAAGCTCCTAAAAAAGCAACCAAGGCACTAACGCTCAATCCCACGCCTATGATCTCTGAGGATAATCCAGCTTCCTTTGCAATCCGCTCTGAATACGTAAACATCACACCGCCACCCAACTGCAATAAAAAATAAGCAAATAATGAAATCAATACTTCCTTTTTAAATAGAATTGAAGTCAATGAATCAAAGGATTTTGACTTGACAAGAGATTCAATTTTCTTAACTAAGCCAATCAATGCTAGACTCAAGACATCCATAAGCAATAAGAAATAGATACCCATTCGATAATCAAATGCTTCAATGAGATATGGCAACGCAAATAAAGAAATCGCACTGATCATCGCATAGCAAATGATGTAACTACTAAACGCATGGATCGGATTGGGCAAGGCAGAAAATGACGCCATGGCAGAAGCGTAAAGCAGGCCGCCAAAGATACCACTGGCAAATCGGATGGTGATCATTTGCATCCCTGTCTCGGCAAAAAGTGAGCCGCCATCAAATAGAAGTAAGCCAAAACAGGCAATCTGCATCAGCCGTGTCAATCGTGTTTTACCAATGCGGATCGTCGCTATGGCAGCCCCAATGGCCAATCCAAAGATATTTGTAAATGTGATGAATCCTACCATCGATCGTTGCAAGGCAAGCCCATCGACAATCGAACCGATCAAAAGCGGTAAAATGACAGTAAAGGCAATTCCGGTCGTTCCGATTAGACTTACACCGATGATGGTGGATTGGGATATTGAGGATTGTTGAGACAAGCTTGCAAGGTAGTAAATAGTGGATTAGTGAACAGTGGATAGTGGATAGTGGATAGTGGATAGTGTGAAGCCCCATGATATACGTTGACAGGATAGTTTAAACTTTAAACCTCTTTGTTGGCAACTTTTCAAAGTTAATAAAAAAAATTATTTCAATTTGCTTTTGGTCATATAAGCGGACAAGGGCTCTGCTGGGAAGCAACCTTTGAAGGAATAATATGACTGGTGACGAAAATATCACGATAGCAGGCCGGTAGATTGCCGACCTGTTTTTCATTATTATT
>CALGLU010000124.1 GCA_937959275.1 uncultured Saprospiraceae bacterium
TTTCAGGTTAATTATATGTAGCAACTCTTTACATAAAAACGACAGCGTCATTCCGAACTCGAAGGCTGTGTCACAATTACTGATCAAATAGATTTAACCAATAACTTTCCAAACTTTTATGATTTTCAAGTGGTTAAAACCACTTGGAGGGAGCAAAATTAATGGTTTGCTAGGTCCAAGGTACTTTAGTGCCTTGAATGTTCACTTAATTTTTCTTTTATAATAATTGTGACACAGCCTGTCGTTTCGGAATCTGGCCATGAGGGAAGGGAGTACGATTGACATAAAATAGCTAATTCAATGCTCAACTGTCTGAACCTTGATCCGCCGGTAGTCGGACAGGTATATATGATTTCAGGATTTCTCTGATTTCACTTTCTATTTACAAAATCTCCAATCTCAGAATAAAGAGCACCGTCATTCCGAACTCGTTTCGGAATCTGGCCTTGAAGAATAGGAGAGAAAAGGCCTATTCGCAATGCAGATCCTGAAGCAAGCCTGCCTGTCGGACAGGCAGGTTCAGGATGACTCTGGTTATGGACAGACCGTTGCTAAGCAACATGTCGGTTTTGTACTACACCTTGTCGGTTTTGTTATAGTCAATCACCTCAAAAACAAGCCTAAACATGATGTAAATATATAATTAGCTGATTAACAGCATTTTATAACTCAACACCCAAAACGCAACACGCAACATTTCCGAAGGCTCATTGTCGGAAATGTTATAGTCTTTGTCGGGTTTGTGTTAGTCAGCGCGTATACTCTGTCCTATCTTTGGATTGTCAATCAGAATAAGTCAATCTAAAAAACACTCCAAATGAGACACTTTCAGAAACATTTATCCAGCTATGTCACATATATATGTGACAAAATATGTCGGAATCAATATTTACCTTTGGGTATAATTGGGACGCACCTTTTTATTTTTACAAATGAAGTTCCTAAACTGCTATTATTCACCACTAAACTTCCTCATAATGACTTCCAAAATCTATTAAAATAAAACCTTAGCTCTTAGTGAATTCTCACTGTAAATTTTCGAATTCACTCCGATAGCCTTATCAATTTACCTTTTGTGTTTTACTGATGTTGAGTCAGACTCGACCATAGAAAGCTATGCCGTTTCTTAGACAACAACATCATATACCTCTTATATTATAAAATCTCTTGTTTACATTATTTCACTTCCAAAAAATAAAATTATGGAAATCCTTAATCTATACACTTCTCAAAAAATCTCACCGCGCGAAAAGCAGGTCTTGCACCTCATCGCCCACGAACGCAACACCAAAGAAATTGCTCATGAATTATTTGTGAGTTACGAACCATCGCATTCGCCTCGTAAGAATTTGCTGCGTAAGATAAATGTAAAAAAACCTGCCTGCCGGCAGGCAAGTACAGCAGGCTTAATTCGAGTTGCTTTCGAGAAAGGTATATTCCAATCAATGCAATTTCAAACTGCTCAATACTAATAAACTACTTCAAAAATTTCATATTATGAAACTAAATTTTACACATCATAAAACACGGTCGACACCGTATGTCGAAAATACTTTAAAAGCTAAGCAGTACTTTAAATTAAGTTTAGTATTTATTCTTTTTATTATGTTTTCTACGATTCAGTATGGGCAGCTAGCAAATGGGCAAGAAAATATTAATTATAGGATAGAAATAGATGCTTTAGAATGGACACAATCTTCAGGGGCAGACCCAACATGGCAATATTACACTAGAACAAGTTCTGCTTATACCAATGCATGTAACAATTCATTCTTTGACAATGCTACCTGTAAATCTTATGACGACAATAGTGGGCCACACGATCCAGGATCATTAGTTGCTTCAGGTACTGATGTTAATCAAACCTCTCAAGCTTATGCGACCTTTTATTCATTTGATAATTCTGCATTTATAGGGACAAATTGTGAATATGACACTGGAGATTCTTTTAACTTCTGTAATAAGAAAACACTGTCAGCTAAATATAGCGATCCCTGTACCGCTCACCAAAATGTCTCAACACACACTCACCATAAAGTTACTTATAAACAAGAATGGAGATATAATAAAGGAAACAGTGGAGGCTCTGCACTTGATTTTGGAACAATTACATCTAACACGTCTAAAACACATCGCAATTCTAATAGATCGTCATCAACAAGTGGACTTGGATACACTAATGTATATGGTGATCCCAGTCATAATAGCAGCCAATCATCATCTGATGTCTGGTACCAGTTTACAATACCTGCTAACTCTGCGAAAAGAGTTACAATTAGGACTGGACAATCTAGTTTTTCAGACTATGATACCTATATCCATTTGCTTCGGAAGGTTCCAGGTTCTAATTCATGGAATCATATTGAAAGTGATGATGACGATGACCCAACTGGTAATAAATCTCAGATCATAAGAGACCTGTGCGCTAATACATATTGGGTTGTTGTTGAAGGTTTTGGAGGCAGCGCTGGAGATTTTGAGCTATTTCTTGATTTTGATCCTGCTCCAAATGCAGCATTTTCAGCTGGGACGATCACTAGACCTGTAGCAAGTGCCTGCACGGGTACGAACATTGGTGTTATTTCTGGTACCACAGGAAGTTCGACTATATTCGGCGCAGGTAGTGTTAGCTACGAATGGCAAATGAATACTGGTAGTGGCTTTGGACCTACTATAGCAACATCTAGAGATTTATCAATGAGTTCCTCGGGCGTCATGGGTACATCAACTATTACATACAGACGTCGAGTCAAGGCCTGTGGAGCTGTGAGTAATTGGGTAGAAACGTTCATAAGCTATGCACCATCTACTGCAACATCAGGAGGAAGTATTGCACTAGCGACTGCTTCTAACACGACAATCCCAGCAGGACAAACTCCCGGCGTGATTAATTCAACCGCTGGTGGAGCTGCTGCTAATGGTGTCCTCTACCAATGGGAAAAAAAGGAAGGCACTGGTAATTATGCAGATATCAATGGTGCAACAGGGCTTAATTATTCTGTCCCAACACTAAGTTTTCCGAATAGTGTAGATGTCAAATTTCGCAGAAAAACATTTAGTAATTGTTTGGGAAATCCTGCAGGAAATCCTGCCTTTTCAAATGAAATTACAATTAGCGTGGTGCCGACTAATGGTGTTATTGAAGGCTTTGTTCAAAGTCCCGCTGGACAAAGTCAAGCAGGAGTTCCTAATGTTCAGATCACAATCGATCGAATCGGAAATGTCCCTGGAGGTAATTTAGTTCAAAGCCAATATACAACGACAACTGATAATAATGGTTATTACAAAGTAGCTGATATTTATTATGGTGATAGTCAGGCTAGTTTTACAATCACTCCATTTAAAGATGATGGTGTGGTTCATATTTTTAGCCCGACAAATGATACTCAACTTTTAACAAGTAGTAGTCCTGATCCACAATCAAACATTGACTTTATAGACAATACTGTATTTACATATAGTGGATTAGTCTACCAAGAGTTTAATACTGAATTAGATCCAAACGCACCACCTGTTATCGTCTCATGCGGGATGGACACCGTGGGTATTTATGTAAATAATATTGCTGTTGATTCAACAGAAAGTGATGGGACTTACTCAATTACTATTCCTTCTATTGGTACCTATACAGTAGAAGCAAAATTTGGTAACGGTGGTAGTGCCCACTCATTTGATCCTCCTCAGATTATGGAATTTGTAGATGGTAATTTTGCTGGTCGAGATTTTAAAAATATAGAAACGAATAATGTTGCAGGCCGTGCAGGCAGCAGTTGTAATGCAGGTCCACTTTTAGGGAAGGCATTGATTAGATTTACGAGTAAAGATGGCTGCATTGTCGTCGAAAAAGAAACGGAATCTACAGGTTTTTATAATCTGGATCTCCCAGCTAATGTGTATGATGTCCAATTATTCGATTTTACCGAATTTCCAACAGATCCATACGGTCCAGGCATTTCCGAATTGGATGTTGAAGCCTTTTTTAATGGTGCTGTCGAGCTTGATTTAAGAGAGAAAGACACTGACCTAAGTTTAGACTTTATCTACAGACCTCCTCCAGTCATGAGAGTGACGGGCTGGCCAGAACCTTTATGTACAGGTGGTGCTATCATCGCACAACAAATGGAACCGATTGTCTTATCCATTGAGATATTTGAAGGTGTTATTGATGGTTGTAAAGTCGATACAGGAAGAGTCATCATCACAGACGTCATTAGTGATCGAAATGATAATATGATTACATTAGAATTCAAAGATGGTTTGGCAACATATACAGTCTTACCTGGTGTTCCCAATATTATTTCTCCTTATATGAAAAACCTGAACATGGTAGCTAGGGACACTGTCGGACAATTAGGGCAAGCTTCAGATCCCTATTCTCAAGATGTTGTCGTCACTGGTGTTAGACCTCGCGAATCAGATTTTGCTACTGTAACACCTGAGTTACCTACATTGATTTTAAGAGATCCTCCAGGTGATGCCAGTTTCTCTTGTGTTGAAATCGGTCAAACAAATGAAGTCACCACAAGAATGTACTCAAAGAAAGCTAATGAATCAAGTACCTGGGGAGAAGTAAAAGTCGGGACAGAATTCGAGGCTGGATTCATAGGCTTTTCTGTAGAGACAGAGATTGAATCAACGATTAAAGGCACCTTAGATGTTGTCGATTCTGCAGTCAATACAAAGGAATACATCAGGTCAATCAGCAGCACTCAAAAATACTGTACCTCTGACGAGAACTTAGTGACGGGAACTTCAGGAGATATTTTTATTGGTGGGGCGATGAATATGCTCTATGCTATTTCTGATATCATATCTGTCGATGAAAATTGTAATGTCATTGCAGACGAGGATTTGGTCATTAAGAATGATGGATTTGAAACTGAATATATCTATACAGAAAAATATATTAGAGATATCCTCTTTGCTAAATTGTTGAATTTACAAGAGAACGCTCCAACACCTGATAGTGCTGAGTGGTATGGAATGCAATATGATGTCTGGGAACAAGTGTTACAGAGAAACGAAGAGTTGAAGATGAATGCCTTACCATGGGAAACTAACAAATCAATTAGTTCTAATGCTCCGTATACATCTACCTCAACTGCGACGACCACCGAATCACTAACACTCGAATTTGTTATGGAAATCAACGAAGCAGTAGCGACTGCTGCTGGAGTAGAAATTGCTGGAGTTGGTGCATCTGGTGGTGTTAATATTAACATGAAAGTGGAAACAGGTGAATCCGAGGAAAATACAAGTCTACAGTCATTTACAACTGAGTACCATTTAGAAGATAATAATGGTGGGGCAGGTTTTGCAACAGATGGCTTTAGTGTAGATATTCTGATTGATCCGGTTTATAAAACACCGGTCTTCAATTTTGTAGCAGGCAACACATCTTGCCCGTGGGAGGCAGGTTCACAACCAAGAGATGCTCCCCGATTAACTGCAATGAATCCTGTAGTTTCGAATATAGCTCAAGGGCAAGTGGGAGAGTTTACATTATTACTTGAAAATATCAGTGAAAGTGAAGAAGCTCGTACATATTATTTACAGTTGGATCCATCATCTAACCCTAATAATGCACAAGTGACTGTGGGTGGTGTTCCATTTGGTCAAGGTCCTGGGCTTCCATATCCATTAGCATATTTGCAATCATTTCCGCTTGACATAAGTGTTGCACAGGGTACTTCCACTGTGTTTTCATATGAAGGCTTACGTTTCAGATTATATCCCCTTTGCGAAGCTGGTGCCGATGGTAGTCCTGCTGAATTAGCGTCTGAAGCAACGATTAGTGCGTTCTTTGAAAGCCCGTGTAGTGATGTTAGTTTGTTCGATCCAGTCAATGGATGGGAAATAAACTCGAGTTCTAGTATGATAGACGTTCATATCAAAGGCTATACTAAATCTCAGCTTGACCAAATCCAGATAGAGTATACACCATCCGGATCAAGTAACTTCCAAACGGCAATGGTTGTCCAGAGTGGCGACCTTAATAATAATAATGCCAATGGCTCTAATCTCGGTACTGTGGTCCCAGTAGATTTTACGAACATAGATGATGGCGAATATGATATCCGCTTGAAATTAGTGTGTGGATCATCCTCAATCTTTTCTGAACGAGCATCTGGGATTATAGATCGACAGGGACCAAGTGTGTTGGGGCTTCCAGAACCGACAGATGACGATTATGAATCAGGTGATGACATTAGTGTTGAATTTGACGAAGAGATTTCTTGCGATCCTGTTAATACAACAGTCGAAGTATTGAATCTTGTGACAGGAAACCCTGTCAGCGCCGTCGTTCAGTGTATTGGTAATAAAGCCATTGTGACAACATTGGGAACGCCTCTTGCAGATCAGGGGGATGCAATTTATCAAGTGACTATCTTCAACATTGAAGACATGTACGGAAACAACACTGCTGAGACCACATGGGACTTCAGAGTCGGTGAGTATGTCTATGTCTGTGCTCCATTCCTACAAGACAACAATGATGTCTGTGCTAATGCAGTGCCGATCACTTGCGGAGAGACTGTCATTAGTGGTAATAATTGTGCTGCTGAAATAGATCTTCCTGATTGTGCTGGTAACCCAGCAGGAACCTATACATTTAAAGGTCTCTGGTATTCCTTTGTAGGCGATGGCAATGATATGACATTGAGTTCTTGTGACAATGCTGATTTCCTATCAGTTATTATGGTTTATGAAGGTGTGTGCGGAAGCATTTCTTGCTATGCCGCTACACAAGGAACCTGCAATGGATTAGGGACTGAAGTCACATTCAGCACAACGTCAGGTAATACATATTATGTAGCGATCGCAGGATTTAACACAACTGATGTTGGTGATTTTGAAATGACTCTAAATTGTGCAGAACCAGCATGTCCTCCATCTCTTGATTTGAATAACAATCCAGAACTTGGTGGTATTTATACATCGGAAAGCTATATTTCATCTGCATCTACGATCAATACAACTGGTGGAAATGTGAGTTATTCTGCTGGAGACAATGTCTCTATGATAGCAGGCTTTAATGTGGAGTCAGGCGCAGAGTTTGATGCCTATATCGAAGGATGTGGATCTGTTTTCGTAAGAGAAGGAAACCCTACTTCAAAAAACCCTCTAGGAGGAAGTAAGCGTGATTAAGAAGTTTAGTACAGTTATATATCGACTATAATTTCGAATAAAAAAAGCTCTATGTGGTTCAGACCGCATGGAGTTTTTTTATTCCTAATAATATTCCTTACCAGCTAAAGCCTATTATGGATTGTACAGATCATTTTAAATAAGGAGCTTTATTTTATTTAGAGATTGCTCCAAATAACAACATGTAATACACCTCGCATGTCTTCAGTCTATAAGCCTTTTATAAATAGGACAAGAAAGAGGTTCGATAGTTTCGATCCTCTTTCTGATTTAAATAATAGTCTAAATTTTTCTCATTCTATACTCTGTATCACATCCATCTTCCAGCGTACTGATGATAAGATTGTTATCTACCACTGTGACCACTGTCCGCCCTTCAAATTCTTCGTCCGTAATGATGATCGAATGAGATGACATCTCGTAATCAAAATTAATGGGATAGCTTTCTTTTTCCGTGTCGCTTTCTTCTGAATACGTAAACATCATGCTATTCATATCAGAGATGTTTAGGCTGTAGCAACCTTCAGAAAAGCATCCGCCTGCTGGCACTGCAAAATCAACGCTGTTGTCTGTACCACTGTCTTCGCAGTCTATCCATTTGAAATTGCTGAGTTCCCATTGACCGACAAACTCATCAAACTGATCTTCATCAGAACTGCATGAAAAAAAAGCTAGGCATAGGATAAAAGGCACACATTTTAATAATTTCATTTTACGTTATTTTTTTGTTTTACTGTATTATCTATCTATCCTTAGAAGCTTAGAAATCTTACCCTAGTGCATGAGAATATTTTCTATTTCTGGGATAGCTTTGCAATGTCTGTCAAAATAAATAACAGTAAATGCAACTCTTATTCTACATTTAGCAACCTATTGTCTACAGAGATCCTAGTATTAGATGTTTTTCAATTCATTGTGTAAGGCTCTTCTGTCTGAACATGATCCGCCGGTAGTCGGACAGGTATATAGGATATCAGGATGGTCATGATTTTGACTACCAATTCATGAATCGGATCCTTGAGGTTTTTAAGCTCATGTAAATACGATTGAAAAAAGTAATGCTCTTATAGTAAACCTGCTACAATAATTCAAGCTTCTCTTTCTTGTCCCTCTCTCGCTCAAGGCTCTTCTGTCTGAACGTGATCCGCCGGTAGTCGGACAGGTATATTTGATTTCAGGATATTCATGATTTGACTTCCAACGGATCCTTGAGGTTTTCAACCTCAAATCAATACGATTGAAAGATATGCCTCTCTCAATCAAGTAATCCATGCATTTGTCACATATATATGTGACAAAACATGTAACATTTACCCCTTATCTTTATGCTACGGTAGGCAGCTTACCAAAATCATATTAACTAAAACTACTTCCAATGACAACCTTCAACAACAACAAGCAAATCATTTCAATGCGCGAGCAAGAAGTCCTTTACCTCATTGCTTATGAGCACAGCACAAAGGAAATAGCCGAAAAGCTTCATGTTTGTTATGAAACGGCACATTCGCACAGAAAAAATTTACTTAGAAAGCTAAATGCAAGAAATACTGCAGGACTAATAAGAGTTGCTTTTGAGTCCGGTCTAATGCAAGTGAATCGATCTGTCGCTTAAAACCGTAGGTATGTATCACACGTCTCGCTTTAGTGGCGATGTCTTACAGAAAGAAATGATATTATATTGTTTAAGATGTAGAGTAGAACTTGTTCTTTTAAAAGCTAGAAGACATGTCAATTAAAAAATGACATGTCTTCTAACGAATATATCTTTATTCTGTGATGACCATTTTCTTAGTCGCCATAAAGGATCCACTTTCCAATTGGTAATACATGATTCCACTAATGCTAAGGTCTGCAGCATCTAGCGTAATCTCATTATATCCCTTCACAAACTGACCTCTTATCGTTTTGATCTCTTTTCCTGATAGATCAAACACTGTGATCGTAGCCATATCTGCTTTTGGTAAATCAAAGCCAATCGTTGTCGTTGATGTAAATGGATTTGGTTGATTCTGATACAAAGCAATCGCCTCAACGTCTTCTCCAAATGTCATGTCTATTGCATACAAGTCAAAGTCAGAACTTACATAAGCCTCTGCCTTAGTCACTGTAGAATTGATTGCAAGACTTGAGCTTAATTCTACATCCTGTGTCGCCTCAAATCGTAAGCTAAACAATGTTTCCTCTGGTAAGACAGAGACAAGTTCTCCTTCATTCCAACTCATTGTCATCATCTCTTCTAGAACGCCGATGTGATCATCTGTGACTTGTAGAGCGCCTGACTCTAGACCTACAAATCGTAAGCCTTCATGTGCTAGTGTAAACTGATAACCTGCGATCTGACTAAAGTTCTGCGCTGTCACTTCAATCGTCGTGATATCTCCCGAGACCAAACTTGCATTCTCTGCTTGTAAAGTCAACAATCCAGTCGTCCGTGTTTCAGCTCCTTGGTAACTTTGATTCACATCACCAACTTTGATACCAATGAAATCTTCATTGAGCTGATTAGCTGCTAGATTGTCTACACCAATCTCTTCTGTAAATGGCCACGGATTCTCTTCATCAAAGAAGACCTGTGAAGCATCCACAAACACCCAAGGTAAATTGTTAGCCAGATCATCTGTGATACCAAGGATTAATTTTCTAAACTGTAATAAATCCTGAGCACTAATATTACCATCTCCTGATGCATCTGATGCAATGAGTTGGTATGGGCTTTCAAATGTCGCAAGACTCAAAATGTGTCGCTGCATCAAGACCAAATCCAATGTGCTTACACCTTCCACATAGCTGTCTTCTTTGCTAGCCTCTAGGTTATAATTATACGCCATCGGATTATTCTCGAATGTATATTGCCCATTGGCATTCGTCATATCTTGTCTTGGATATTCTGAAAGCCCCGCTGTCTGCACTGTCACCTCCGCATCTTCAATCATCATATCATAGTAAGTATGCACTTGTCCCGCAATCACTGCAGATGATCCTCCTTGATTACCACCTCCATTATCTTCTGGACACGCATTACCATTATCACTGATCAATATGCCAACTGTACAGAAATCACCATTACCATTGCTATCCCATACCCACACATCCAATTCGTCAAAATCTGAGGCTTCCTGACAGTGGAATGTAATCCCTGATTGATCTGCAAAGCCTACATCACCTGGCTGGATTGGCTCCTCTCCTGAGCGCACCAGACTAAATCTTAAATCAGAGGCTGCTGTACAATTATCAAAACTGCCAAAATCAAATTCTTGTCCCCATACGGCGACTGTCCCATCGCTAGCCATAAAGGCTGTTGTCAAACCTGACACACAGAATGGTGTTGGATTCTGACGGTCACCAAAGGTTACGACTGTTTGAGCACTTGTCGCATTGCCACAACCATCCTTCACTCTCCATGTAATGATATGCTCATCACCAGGACTGCCCGCTTGCGAATTCATGCTCGCTTCAGCACCTCTTGATGTTTTGCTTGCCACAACAGCGCCATCTTTGCTCACCGTGATCTGCCACTCTAATAAGCTGGCTCCTGTCATCTCACCACCACACAGGTCAGTTGCACTGACTGTGATCACTTCTTCTCCTATACAAAGAGCAGCATCATCTTTGCTCGTCGCGCCTCCTGAGGTATTGACCTCATAGCTCGCTGGTGCATCGATCTCTGGTGCTGTGTCATCATTCACGACGATAACCTGATCATAGGTATAGTAGCCATCTCGATCAACATCAGTGTATCTGAAGTAAACAGCATCACCAATGTTTGCTGCATACGTTGGACAGCTTGGCGCGTCTGGCTCAAACTGTACCCAATCTTCTATCGCTTCAAAACTGTCTGTCGCAGAATCATTTTCATCATCAATGTTACTACCATTTGGATCATAAGTACACCAGTCTACGATTGTCCATCTTCTGATGATTTTCAAACAAGCATCGCTCGCCTTAATCGTATCTGTATCCATACTATAGCCGACTAGACCACATTCGGTATCACACCAGACTGGTAAGCCTAATCCACCTGAACTACCATCTTCTCCAATATCATCTGGTGTACAAGCAGCTGTATCACCCATATCAATTGTTTTCGGTATTTCTACAATCTCTCCTTCATCATTCAATTCTAGATTGATTCCACTTAGTTGTTTGCCATCATAATGCTTTGGCCACTTGATCGTATAAGGATCAAATGCTGTATCTGCATCGACCACAACGATTTGTTGACAGTATGCATCTCCTGTAGAAAAGTCTCCACTAAAGTCTAAATCAACATACCATTCTCTGACAACTTGACCACCTGCACAGACATTGTTTCCTCTGTCTTCGCTTAATAGCTCTACGCTATACGGTGTCTCACGTTCGCATGAAGCGCCTACCATCGCTGGAGGAGCTAGATAGTCTCCATCTGCACAAGAGATCGTCACATCTGAACACACTAAACTTGGTGCTGATTTGTCAACAACTTCTACAGATACCACACATTGGTTCACATTACCTTGCTCGTCTTCAACGAATAAGATGACTTGAACAATTTGTCCAAGATCTTCACAACAGAATTTAACATGATCTCCTGCTACTGTGATCTGACCAATGTTTTCACCTGTGGCGTCACAATCGTTTTTAAAGACTGACGCGCCTAAATCTATATCCGCTGTCAGTGGTGCACATGT
>CALGLU010000125.1 GCA_937959275.1 uncultured Saprospiraceae bacterium
GTGACCGGTCTGGGGCTCGAACCCAGGGCCCACGCCTTAAAAGGGCGTTGCTCTACCAACTGAGCTAACCGGTCGAAACCAGCTGTCGAGAAGCTTCCTTCCCTAAGCGGCTGCAAAGATAATTACATTTTTAGTTTAAGCAATAATCTTTCAAGCTTTTTAGATTTTAAATATCGAAATACTTTTTCTATTCAATTTTGAACTCGTCTCCTTGCTGTACGACAGTGGTATTTTCAAATGCTTGCCTTGCTTCTTTTTCTAAAACCTCGAGATCATCATATCGGCTCGAGTAATGACCAATAATCAAACGCTTGACATTCGCCTGCTTAGCAATTTGTCCTGCCTCTAGCGCTGTAGAATGCTTGTGTTGGTCTGCTTTTGACTTTAATTCATGAAGATATGTGGCCTCATGGTAAAGCAGATCGACACCTTGTATATACGGCGCGAGCTGAGGATCATAAATCGTGTCTGAACAATAGGCATAACTGCGTGGGATCGTCCATTGCGCTAATTCAGCATTTGGAATTGTTTTTCCTTCTTGTGAAACAATATCTTCTCCATTTTTCACTGCCATGATTTGTGAGATGTCAAGTTTATAGGTCTGAATTGCTTCTGATCTAATGTTGAGCCTCCTTTTTTCCGTAAGTAAATACCCAAATGTGGGAACACGATGCTTTAGTGGAAAAGCAAATATGTCAATCAATGAAGAGGATTCTATCAGTTTTTTGCCACTGCTGTGATTTAATTCTTTGACTTCAAGCGGAAATTGTAGATTGACATAAGTCATTCGTAAGACTGCCTCGATAAACTCTTTAATACCTAAAGGTCCAATGAGGATCAATGGTTCAGTGCGGCCGCCGAGATTTAGAGAGCTCAATAGACCTGGCAAACCATAGACATGATCTCCATGCATATGGCTGATTAGAATATGATTAATCTTTCCTCGCTTGATTTTATAAGTCGAGAGATTGATTTGTGATCCTTCTCCACAATCAATGATCACTTTCTCTTGTCCAATACTGATGCATTGGGAAGTTGGAAATCTATTTTTGTTAGGGACTGCAGAATTTGCTCCTAAAATCCTGACACTAAAGAACATTTAAGATTCTTCTGTATCAGATTGTAGTTCCTCTTCGATGGTTTCCAAGTTGACAAATTCTATTGATTCTTCTACCGTTGGTATGATCGTTAGAATAGATTCAAGTCTCGAAATCTCTATCAATTTTTGGACAGAAGGGTGAGCAACACCTGTAAGAATGAAAGATCCGAAATCTTTCCACAGCCGATTAGCTGTCAAAATGGCACTTAATCCTGAGGAATCAACATATTTAACTGCCGATAAGTCAAAGATTAAATTCTGTACACCTTCATTTCTAAGAAAAACAAATTCACTTTTAAGGTTAGGTGCAATAAGTGAATTCAGGTTATCCTCTTCTAGTAAGAGGATAGAATAGTTACTATTTTTATCAACAGAATACTTCATGTATTATTTTCATTTAACAGAACGTAAATTTATTGAATTATTCAGTCATTTGCATAAATAATTACACTTAAACATAACTACCTGATTATCTGATACTTACACGGACAATCTAGGTAACTAAATCTATTTTTTGATATAATTCTAATTTCTAACGTAGACATTCAATATTAAATTTGGACTTGTCTATTATTTGTGGAAAAAGTAAGTGAAATAATTGTTAATTTGCCAATTGGTAAATCTTTGTTGGTTATTCCTTTGTTAACAAGCGAAATTAGGAAATCTAAAGAAGCGTATTGGCACACTTTTTAACGTTCTAAAGGAGATCGTGCAGAGTATAGTTTTAGAACTCGTCAAGGCGGTCAGTAAAAAGTAAATTGAATGAATCGAAAATTTTCTCCCAAAGTCAAAAAAATTATTTCTCTTAGTAGAACAGAAGCGTTACGCTTGGGGCATGATTATATTGGCACAGAACATCTCCTACTTGGCATGATACAGGAAAGAGAAAGTCTCGCTATTAAAGTGTTAGACTCTCTTGACGTTGATTTGACTGAGTTAAAATATAAGATCGAAGAAATCATCCAGCAAGTAAAAGCAGAGAGCACAAATCTAAATGTGGGCAATATCCCTTTAAACAAGCAAGCTGAGAAGGTATTGAAAGTTACTTTTCTAGAAGCAAAGCTGTTTAAAAATGATGAAATCAATCCAGAACATTTATTACTATCTATATTGAAACATAATGAAAATACGGCCTCAGATATCTTATCTGAATTTGATATCGATTATGAAGGCTATAAAGCAGAATTAGAATACGTGAGACAAGAACAAGAATCAAACTATGAGATCTACGGGTCATCATCGCCTGAAGGTGAAATCCCAATGGAAGATGACGAGCAAAGGGAATCCTATGGCCGTAGAAGTGCTGGGAAATCGAAAACGCCAGTACTTGACAATTTTGGTAGAGATGTGACTCGCCTTGCAGAAGAAGATAAGCTCGACCCAATTATAGGCCGAGAGACTGAAATCGAGCGAGTGTCTCAAATCCTAAGTCGTCGAAAGAAAAACAATCCAATATTAATTGGAGAACCGGGCGTTGGTAAAACAGCAATCGTAGAAGGGCTTGCGCTGCGTATTATTCAAAAGAAAGTATCACGCACCCTATTCAATAAGCGTATTGTCATGCTAGACTTGGCAGCTCTTGTAGCTGGAACGAAGTATCGTGGACAATTTGAGGAGAGGATGAAGGCGATCATGAATGAGTTAGAGAAAACACGTGATGTGATCTTATTCATTGATGAGATTCATACGATAGTTGGTGCAGGTGGCGCGACAGGTTCATTAGATGCCTCTAACATCTTTAAGCCAGCATTAGCTCGAGGTGAGCTACAATGTATTGGTGCCTCTACCCTAGATGAGTACAGACAGCACATTGAAAAAGATGGTGCCCTGGATCGAAGATTCCAAAAAGTGATCGTTGATCCGCCATCAGCTGAAGAAGCGATACATATCCTAGAAAACATTAAGGCTAAGTATGAAGATTTTCACAATGTCCAATATACGGATGATGCCATTAAGGCCTGTGTTTATCTAAGTGAGCGTTACATAAGCGATCGGTTCTTACCAGATAAGGCGATTGATGTTTTAGACGAGGTTGGCGCACGGACGCACTTAAAAAACATACATGTTCCCAAGCATATTGAAGAATTAGAAGCTAAGATTGAAGAAATCAAAGAGCTGAAGAATCAGGCCGTTAAGAATCAACAATATGAGCGAGCTGCGGATTTAAGAGATAATGAATCTAAATTATTAAAACAATTAGAGTCAGCTAAAGATGAGTGGGAAGAGGAAGCAAAGACTAAACGATATCCCGTTGATGAAGAAGCTATAGCAGAAGTTGTAGCGATGATTACGGGCATTCCAGTGAAGCGTGTCGCTCAGAGCGAAAGTAATAAGCTCGTCAAAATGGCTGATGACCTCAAAGAAGTTGTCATCGGACAGGATGAAGCTATCGGAAAGATCACAAAAGCCATACAGAGAAATAGAGTTGGGTTAAAGGATCCTTCTAAGCCAATCGGTTCATTTATCTTCTTAGGACCAACAGGTGTCGGTAAAACAGAATTAGCCAAAGCGCTAGCTCGCTATATGTTTGACTCAGAAGATTCTCTGATTCGTATTGATATGAGTGAGTACATGGAGAAATTTTCGATCAGTCGATTGATTGGAGCTCCTCCGGGCTATGTAGGCTATGAGGAAGGCGGTCAACTCACCGAAAAAGTTAGAAGAAAGCCTTATTCAGTGATTCTCTTAGATGAAATTGAAAAAGCGCATCCAGACGTCTACAATATCTTGTTACAGGTATTGGATGATGGTCAGCTGACTGATGGGCTAGGTCGTAAAGTCGATTTTAGAAATACGATGATTATCATGACATCAAATATTGGTGTCCGTCAATTAAAAGATTTTGGCCAGGGAGTGGGATTTGCTACCAAAGCACGTCAGACCGAGTCTGAAGATTTTTCTAAGTCTGTGATTCAAGGGGCCTTAAAAAAGACATTCTCTCCTGAATTTTTAAACAGAATTGATGACGTCGTTATCTTTAATAGTCTGACACAAGAGCACATTTTTGAAATTATTGACATCACACTTAAGCAAGTGTTTGGCCGGTTAGATAAACTAGGCTTTAGTTTAGAGCTTTCAAAAGATGCCAAGAAATTTGTAGCTGAGAAAGGATTTGATCCCCAATTTGGTGCGCGTCCACTCCATAGAGCGATTCAAAAATACCTTGAAGATCCATTAGCAGAATTCATTTTAAATGAAAATCCGGCGGAGAATAGTAAGTTGAAAGCGATTATGAATAAGGAAAAAGATGGTTTAGCGGTTACTTATGCTAAAAAGCAAAAAGCGCAAAACGTTAACGACTAATTCATTGATTTAACTACTTTTACCGTACAGTAGATAATACGAGGCGAATTGATCTCGTATTAAGTATGAATATTATAAACAAAACAAAAACATTTGGCTAAAAGAAGAAAGAAAGTTTTCAAGAAACCAGAACCTCAGTTCAACATCAATCGTGACATAAAAGCATCTAGGATCAGATTGGTTGGAGACAATATGGATGCAGTCAGCGAAGTTGCTGGAAAAACTATCACACCAGACATCTACCCTACCTCTCAAGTTCTCAATTGGGCAAGGGATTTAGATTTAGATTTGGTTGAAATCAATCCCAAGGCAGAGCCTTCTATATGCAAGATTACAGACTATAAGAAGTATCTGTATGAGAAAAAGAAGAAGGAGAAGTCAATCAAAGCAAATACAGCAAAGACTGTCATTAAAGAGATCAGATTTGGTCCTAATACAGATGAGCATGACTTCAACTTCAAGTTAAAGCACGCTATGAAGTTTCTAGGTGAAGGCTCAAAGGTAAAAGCCTATGTCTTCTTTAGAGGTCGGACTATCGTTTTTAAAGATCGTGGAGAATTACTTTTACTACGCCTTTTGAAAGAATTAGAAGATTATGGTGCAGCAGAGGAGCTTCCAAAATTAGAAGGAAGACGGATGATTGTGATTATCTCTCCTAAGAAGAAGAAGAAAAAGAACTAGTGTCTGCTGAAGGCAAACAATTTTGAATTTGTGAATGTTCAATGGGCCGGCTTGAATGCTCATTGAGCTTAAGAACAGTTATACATACCTTACGTCAAGTATGATTTCGTATAGAAGGATTTATAAATTAGGTTTTGTTTCGACCAACCAATGTGTAAGAATCTCTGTCTTAGGTAATAGGAACTATTGGTCACAAACAAAATTTGGTATCCATGAATATGTATCAAGCTTTATATTCTAGACAGCGTCTTTTATGTTTGACAATCAGTTTGATCTTTATCCTGTGTATCTGGAGTTGTGCTAAGGATACAAAAGCGGATCAGCCAGCAGGTGCAAGCTCTATCAAATTTTGTCAGGCTGTTTTAGATGAAGATAACTCGATGCTTAAGTCATTGATGGAAGAATTTACAAAAGACCTTACTCCAAACTCAAGCGGAGCTGATCCATTAGGACATCGATCGAATTTAAGGTCCTTGATAAAAGAACTAAATAATCTGGAGTGCCTAGAGGCAACTGAAGCTTGCTACGCTTGTATTGAAACACTTCCAGCCCAATCTGAAATAAAAATTGAAATCGATTTAAATGTTGTTCAGAAAGAAGTTTTCTTCGATATTTCTACACCAGATGATGGGCCATTGCTGTTTTTGGACATGCATGAATGAACTTAGTTACTGCGAGAAGTAAGTTCAGCGCTATTTCAAGTTAACATGTTAAATCAACTTCCACCCTTTCCGATACGGTCTGCTCACAAATTGATTCGCATCTGCAAAATTGGTGATTTCCATATTATCACCGTCCCACATCAATTTTTTACGGCCATAAAACTGGCGTCCATTATCTCCTTCCTTCATTAAGTTATAACTGCGAATGGCTATGTTGCCCATCAAGACAGTTTCTGTCAACGGACCAGAATAGTCAAATGATGAAGTCAGTGCTTTATGTTCTGGACTATCAAACCCAGCTTTACACGCCTCTGTCCAATGCACTTGATGGCCATGCTCACCTTTGTCAAAGTATTTATTCCCGCCCGAATAGCCTTCTGGCATCGTTAAAATCTCTCCGCTGTTTAGGTATACTTTTGGATCACGCCCATAGGTAGCACAAGTCATGATACCTTTTTCTCCCATCATGATGACTCCGTTAGCACTATTGCTATCACCCAACGGATGATCAGCTGGAATGAGTGATGGATGAAACGGCCGCATACCACCATCATACCATGTCATTGATACTGGCGATGCATTCTTTTCAGAAGCTGGAAATTTGATTTGCGCCTGAGATGTGGGTGGGCAACCTTCTGGAATGTGCTCTGGTGTCCAATCTCGGGTAAAGACTTGCCCAACACTACATTCAACTTCCGTCGGGTATCCTAATCCAAGAACCCTGAACGGAGGATCTATTAAGTGGCAACCCATATCTCCCAAAGCACCTGTTCCAAAATTCCACCAGCCTCTCCATTTAAACGTATGATATAACGAATTATAATCTACAAAGTCAGCTGGCCCTATCCATAAATCCCAGTCCGCCTCTGTCATATGGCTTGGCAGATCTTGTGACTTAGGTACAGGAATACCCTGCGGCCAGACAGGACGATTTGTCCACACATGAACTTCATCTACCGCACCGATCAGTCCTTTGTCAAACCACTCCATCATTTGCACCTGCCCTGGATTTGAAGCGCCTTGATTACCCATCTGTGTAACCACTTTATTCTCTCTTGCAGCAAGTGTCAATTGACGCGTTTCATAGATATTATGAGTTAAGGGCTTTTGCACATAGACATGCATCCCTAGGTCCATCGCCATCTTTGCAGCGACGCCATGCACATGATCTGGTGTTGATATCGTGACTGCATCTATTTGGTTTTTCATTTCAGATAACATAAACCTGAAATCCTTGTATAGTTTAGCCTCAGGAAATCGTTCGACAGATCGAGTAGCGTTTTTCGAATCTGGATCTGCTAAGGCGACTACTCGATTCGCGCCCTCATTCCAAGCATTAAATATATCACTACCACCTTTTCCTCCAGCTCCAATGGCCGCTAGTCTAAGCTGGTCACTAGGCGCTGTATAGCCCTTACCAATAACGTGTCTCGGCACAATATAGAAGCCACCAATTGCCGTAGCAGACTTCTTGATAAACTGCCTTCTGTTATTATTTTTATTGGACTTTTTCATGTGATTTCTATTTATATGGATAAGATACCAAAATATCGAATTACTATAGCTACAGTTTTACAGCTTTATTAGTATTTTAAATCATGACTTCAAGTAACTACTTCTGGATATGCGTGTTTGCGACATTGATCTTCATGGCATGTGATACAAAACAACCAATCACGGCTCTTCAATCTAATGGTAAGGTAGATAAGCCAAATGTCATTTATATACTCGCTGATGATCTGGGTTATGGTGAACTGGGAAGTTATGGGCAGAAGCTAATTGAGACACCACATTTGGACCAACTCGCGGCGAATGGCATGAAGTTCACACAACACTATTCGGGAGCGCCAGTTTGTGCACCGGCGCGGTGTATTTTATTGACAGGCCAGCACGCAGGTCATGCCTATGTACGCGGCAATCATGAATGGAAAGAGCGTGGCAATGTCTGGGGCTATCAAGAGATGTTTGACGACCCAACGCTAGAAGGCCAATATCCAATGCCAGATAGTATATATACAGTTGGAGAACTGATGCAAGACAATGGCTATGTGACAGGCATGGTTGGCAAGTGGGGATTGGGAGCGCCAGGCACGATTAGCTTGCCTAACAAACAAGGCTTTGATTTCTTTTATGGATATAATTGTCAGCGCCAAGCACATACGCTCTACCCGATGCACTTATGGAGGAATGAGACTCGACATCTATTAAATAATAAAAATATAGCTCCTCACACAAAGTTTGCCAAAGGAGCAGACATCCATGACTCTAAGAATTATAAAGATTTTGCCTTGTCAGATTACGCACCAGAATTAATGCATCAGGAGGCAATCCAATTCATTGAGGATAATGTATCAAATCCATTTTTCTTATACTATGCTTCGCCCTTGCCCCATGTCCCTCTTCAGGCACCTCAACGTTGGGTAGACCATTATAAGGCTAAGCTAGGGCCAGAAGAGCCTTATACGGAAGGCAACTATTTCCCAAATCAAACACCTAGAGCAACCTACGCTGCAATGATTTCCTATCTAGACGAGCAAGTTGGAGATCTTGTTCAGACCCTCAAAAAGCTAGGGCAATATGAAAACACCCTAATTATATTTTCAAGCGACAATGGCCCTACATATGCCGGTGGAGCGGATACAGAATTCTTTGACAGTGCTGCCCCATTCGAAACCATCAAAGCGAAAATAAAAGGGAATACCAATGAAGGCGGTATTCGTGTTCCGATGATTGCAGCCTGGCCGAGAAGAATCGCTGCAGGTAGTGAATCAGATCTTCAGTCCTCCTTTTATGACTTAATGCCTACCTTAAGTCAGCTCCTTCAGATTGACTCCCCGCCAACAGATGGGATTAGTTTTTTACCAACACTATTGGGAAAACCACAAACCGAACATGAATTTTTGTATTGGGAATTTCCAGCCTATACTGGACAACAGGCAGTGCGTATGGGTAAGTGGAAAGGGATTCGTAAAAACATTCTAAAAGGAGAAGTCAATACTGAATTATACGATTTAGAAAATGATCCGCAGGAATTAGTGAATCTCGCTGGACAATATCCAAATGTTGTAAAAGAAATTGAAGCTATTATGGCAAGGGAGCACAGACCATCGGAGATAGAACGTTTTCGTTTTGAGGCTTTGGGTGATTAATACAATGGTCGTCTACTTCAAATAGATAAGTATTTCTAAGATGATTTAATTCTGAGGTGATTGCAGCTTTATAATAAATTACTCCAAAAACGGATCTGAAAACTTCACTTCACTTAAGATTGTCTCATCTGTCAACGTTTCCAAAAATGCAACCAAAGACTCCTTTTGATCTGCCGAAAAATTCATCCTTTTAGGCTTACCAGATTTACCAATTAATTCAAATGATAAATTGGGGTGTGCCTGAATATTCTCACTATAATGATCAATGACTTCGCTCAATGTCTTAAATCGTCCATCATGCATATACGGTCCGGTCAAGGCAATATTTCTCAAAAAGGGGACTTTAAAATGACCATTAAATTTCTCACCTTTCAAATCACCAACGCCTTTGTCTGCATACTCGACACTTAGACCATTATTGGCGATTAACTTTTGTTGGATATCAAATTTTACCCCGTGGCAGCTCGCGCAATTGGTCATGTATAGATTTTTACCATTATTTTCTTGTTCGGTAAATGAATCCATGTATCCAGAACCAGAAAATAATTCGTTCTCCTTTATTGCTTCATCGAAGCGGGTATTAAACGCACCAATTGAATTCATAAACGCATCCAAGCTCACTAGCAGCTGTTCATTCGTTAAATATGGATTATTAAATGCTTTCTCAGTTAAAATCTGAATAACTGGATCTTGACGCAGCTTTTTCATCAGTCCATTCAAATCTTCATTTCCCATTTCATTGCGATTCAATAAGGCGGCTAAGGATTGGCGTTTGGAGTCTTCGTGTGAATGATCCCAGCCAAAAGCAGAGGAACTAACAGAACCACCGTATGACGCAACAAGGCTAGGCGAGCTTGCCAATGAAAGAGAATTTCGTGTTGTCTTCAACTCTTTCACTCCAGGGCTTAACTCTTCATTATCGGCAAAGGCAAACTCCTGCTTATGACATGAAGCACAAGACACTTCATTTGTAGCAGATAGCCGAGTATCATAAAATAAAACTCTCCCCAATGTTGCTTTATCGTCGCTCCCCATATTTACTCTACCCGTAGAACCACGGAATAAGTGATCAGGTATGCCAAGGCTGTAATCGTATGGTTGACTCGGCAGATCTAATTTTTTAGATAATTGTTGAAACTCATCCGAAGTGTAATGAGTAAGACTGTCTTCTGACTCCTTTTGACAAGACAAAAAACAAATGAAAAGGGAAAGGAAAAGTGCCGAGTAAATATATTGATGATTGCAACTCATGTCGGATTGAAAATTATTCTCTTCAAATTAAGGATAAAATTGCAGAGTTCAAATATACATGTGAGTTTCCTAATCGAGCCTACCTGACGAATGGGAAGGTTTGGGATGACGAATACCACATGATTCACTTTTCTTAACCCCTCTCACATCATTTTCCGAATCAACACGACCTGCCCCAAATGATAATAGCCATGCTCTATCATCCCTTCGATATTCCTGCGATATGTCCCATACTTTTCATCAACAAAGACAGACTCTAGCTTACCAGCAGACATTGCTTCAATCTCTACTGCAAATGCTTCTGCGTGTTGACAAAACTCATTGTACAACGATTCCCATTCTTCAGCTGAATTAATCAGCGGCACATCAAAACTAAACTTATCTCGAATGGAAAGAGGTCCGCCTTTGAAAACATCTAGCACGCCTGCCAAATAATAATTAATATGGAATGTCAACCCTGCTATCGTATTTAGAGAGCCGATTTTCTGAGTGGCTTGCTGCCAATCGATCTGCGAGAGTTGATCTTTAAAATTTGTATTTGCGATCCATGTTCCGTCTAGGAATACTTCTCTTAATCTGTGGGCGAGTTGTTTTGGAGTTTCCAATTAATACAATTGATTGTTAATGATTACGTCGTTTAATTTATCATTTAATTTTCCTCCAATGGGTCATGACCCATGGGAGATCTGCACACTTAAAATAATTAAGAACGCGCCACACTCAAATCAGACTTTAAGCGAGCAAAGGCTCTATCCCACTCTGACATATTGATAGCATCATTGTGCGCAGCTGAAGCTTCTTGTGTGGCTTCTTTAATTTGTTCATACCACTTATCCAGCAATGTATTCACTGCGTGCTCTGATAAAGGGCCTTGCTTAAATGCTTCTAATTTATTTTGATATTCATCAACATAGCTCGCCCACCCTCTTGTTAATTTATCACAGGCTGCGGATTTCTGACGTAAAAATAAAAGTCCAGCACTGAATGGTTCACAATTATTACTTATGCCGCCCCAATCATCCACAATCGGTGTCACAGGATTAGCATTAGAAACAATATTTTCAAAAGCGTTATCTAAATCCCAAGGAATCAAATGCATCGTTTTATTAGTCGGTTCTTCATACCAATAAAAATTATGTGGGTTACAGCTCGCCCCATCGCAGTACCAATGAAAAGCACCGTCATCATTTCGGATTGTTCGATCAACAACGGCATAAGATAACACTTCATCGATATCCATCCACTTCTCAATCACTGATTGAAGATTGACATCGCTTGCCTCCGCAACTTCCTTGGCAAAACCTGTGATCATTTCAACTGATGGATTATCATCTTCATTTGTCTTCAATGCTTTGATGTACGTTTGATCAGAATGTGGTTGGCCTTCTGAGTTGAGCGGCCACACTTCTTTATACAAGTTACCATCTCCATCTTCAAAATTTTGCTTCGTAAATCTTCCATCAATTTGCTCTGTCAATGCATACAGACCTGAATACTGTCCATTTATCATTATGCGTGCGTGGACTGATCTTGGTGCCGGCACGCCCATCTCTCTAAATAAATGGTAGCCTAGCCTCTCTCTCATCTGTGAATCATCTAGATTTTGAGAGTGGAATTGCAACTTCTTTAAGCCATAAAATTTATCGCTTGAATCATCCCAGTTGATTTTGATTTTCATGGATAACTTTGTGCATGTCTTACTGCCTGATGGATTCGCCCAATCCCTTCCAGTCAAACAATTGACGAATGCACCAACCGATCCCTTGTACCGAATCCCAACGGCACCTAATGTCTCACCTTCGAAGGTCAAGCTACCTTCTACATAGTCTTCTGCTGTAGGGTCATTATCTAAGAATGTCAGTGATTCTGGAGCTAGGTTTAGTTCAAAGGTGTGTAGCTTATCTTGATCAAAAATGTAATCTGATTTCTCATTTAAATAGCGTTCGTCTCCAGTGGGTTCTGTATTGTCTGGCAGATTGGGTTGTTCGGCTGCATTCGGATTATTGCTACTTATATCATTCGCTTTATCACATGCGCTTGTCATGAATAAGGCGCTCAAACAAAGGACTAGTATTTTCTTTGCCATAAAACCGCTATTTGCTTATGGCAATGTAAATAAAATGAGGAGGAAATAAAAATGGAAAGGTATTGGGTGTTGGGGTGAATGGTTGTTTTCTTACTTATGTGACATGTGCGGTACATTTTTTTTGAACCACAAAGACACATAGTGAACATAGGTTTGAACCACATAGGATGATAGGGCACATAGGTTTTTTGAACCACATAGACACATAGATCACATAGATTTTAAACCACATAGGATGATAGGGCACATAGGTTTTTTTGAACCACATAGACAAATATATCACATAGTTTTGAACCACATAGGATGGTAGGGCGCATAGGATTATTGAACCCCATAGACACATAGTGCATATAGAGAATAGTATAGATTTTCGTTTTAGGTATTGGGCTTGAGGAGATTATTCATGAGACCTTGATGGTTTTCAAAAAACATCTTGTAGGTTTTAAAATGTTCTGTTTCTTCAAAGGCTAATTGTTCAATGCCAGATTCTGTTAATTGGTAAATGGTGGCGTGTGGATAGGCCAAGAAAATTGGTGAGTGAGTTGCGATAATAAATTGTGAATTTTGACTGACTAATTTGTGCATGGCTACGATTGCAGTGAACTGTCTTTCGGGAGAAAGTGCAGATTCTGGTTCATCAAAGAGATAGAGACCATTACCTTGTAAGCGATTTAATAAGACAGCCATGAAGGCTTCGCCGTGAGATTGCTCGTGGAGTGACTTACCGCCATAAGATCGTTTTGATCCTATCTCATCTAGATAGGTAGCGATATTATAAAAGCTTTCGGCACGTAAAAAATAATGATCAGTCGGTTTGGCAAAACTTTTTGATCCTCTCAATTCATTATGCAATCCAGAAGTCGTTTCTGGGTCATCATTCAGCTGAACATTCTTTGTGCCGCCTTCTGGATTAAATCCTAAATACTGTGCAATCCCTTCTATGAGTGTCGACTTGCCAGCACCATTTTCTCCAACAAGAAAGGTGACATCCGAATGAAATTCCATTTCGATAAGGTGCTTGACTGATGGCACTGTATATGGATATTCATTCGGATAGTCCTCTATGTCTTCTCTCAAAGAAATGTATTGGAGAAAGGGTCGATCATTCATTATGACTCTTCTAAAAATGGGTATCGGTAATCCGTTGGTGGATTCAAATTCTCCTTAATCGTCTGTGGACTGACCCACCTGAATAAATTTATAATCGATCCAGCTTTATCATTGGTACCTGAACCTCGCGCACCACCAAACGGCTGTTGCCCAACGACAGCTCCTGTCGGCTTATCATTGATATAGAAATTACCCGCAGCATGCTTTAATGTCGACTGCGCTAAGTCAATGGCATCCCGATCTGTTGAGAATACAGCACCTGTCAAAGCATACGGAGACGTCTCATCCACCACCTTCAACATCGCTGCATAGTCCTTGTCCTTATAGACATGAATCGTTAAGACTGGACCAAAAATCTCTTCGCACATCGTGAGGTATTGAGGGTCCTTAGCTTCGATAATTGTTGGTTCGATAAAGTAGCCTTCCTTCTTGCTATACGAACCTCCAAAAATAATTTTAGCGTCTTTGGCTTTGGCTGCCTTTTTAATATATCCAGTAATCTTATCATAGGCTCGCTCATCAATCACGGCATTAATAAAATTAGTAAAATCCTCTGGCGAGCCCATCTTGATAGACTTCAATTGCTGACGTACCGATGCTTTGACATCAGCCCACATTGATTTTGGTATATAAGCTCGAGAAGCCGCTGAGCATTTTTGACCTTGAAATTCAAATGCACCTCGCACCAGTGCCACTGCAACCTGTTGTGCAGATGCCGAAGGGTGAGCAACAATAAAATCTTTACCTCCAGTCTCCCCCACTACCCTTGGATAGCTTTTATATTTTCCGATATTATTACCAATTAATTTCCACAAATGCTTAAACACACCTGTGCTACCTGTAAAATGTAACCCAGCAAAATCCGGATGATTAAAGACGACATCTCCAGCCTGCGGTCCGTCAGCAAACACCAAATTAATTACGCCCGCTGGCAATCCAGCTTCTTCAAATAAATCCATTATCACGACAGCTGAGTAGATTTGCGAATCTGCTGGTTTCCACACAACCGTATTGCCTAGCATAGCAGGCGCGGCACAAAGATTAGCTGCAATTGATGTAAAATTAAAGGGCGTCAATGCAAATACAAAACCTTCTAATGGTCTATACTCTAAGCGATTCCAAATACCTGGAGCGCTCTCTGGTTGAATGCTATACATCTCAACCATATACTGCACATTGAATCTGAAAAAGTCTGCCATCTCAGCAACAGCATCTATCTCGGCCTGATATATATTTTTAGATTGACACAGCATCGTAGCGGCATTCATTCTTTCCCGGTAAGGGCCACACAACAAATCAGCTGCTCGCAAAAATATGGCCGCTCGCTCTTGCCACGGTGTATTCGCCCAGCCTTCCTTTGCAGCTAATGCCGCATCTATGGCTGCTTGAACATGTTTTTTGTTGCCTTGAGAAAAGCGTCCAATCTTAGCTTTAATATCATGAGGCGGATGAATCGTCACTTTTTTAGATGTAAATACCTTTTCACCACCGATAGTCATAGGAATATCAGCAAAGCCATTTTTTAGCTCTTCGTAGACTTGCTTGACTCTCTTGCGTTCAGCAGAACCAGCGGCATAAGATAGGACAGGCTCGTTTTTCGCAACGGGTACTTTAAACATTGCATTACTCATATGGTTAGAATTGGTTTTGGTTAATATTGAATTTCTATATTGTCTGGCAAAAATGGCTTGTAATCACCTTTGCCTTTAATGATCTCACGAACAATCGTCGAACTAAAATGGGAATATTCTGGACGGCTAATTAAGAACACCGTTTCAATATTTTTCCCAATGATATTATTGAGTTGCGAAATCGTTTTTTCGTAATCAAAATCTGAAGCATTCCGTAGTCCCCTCAGTAAATATCGAGCGCCAACTTCTTTGCAATAGTTAACTGTCAAGCCATTAAACGTGCCCACCGATACTTTATCATCTCCCTCGAACACTTGGGTTAGCCATGTCATTCGTTGCTCCAATGTGAAAAGCGTCTTCTTGACCGAATTTTCACCGACAGCGACATAAATCTTATCAAATAAAGGATATGCCCTTTTTACCAAATCAACATGTCCCTTAGTGATCGGATCAAATGAGCCTGGGAATACACAAATCTTCATCTTATTAATCATTCTATGAAGATCGAATATAGAGGTATTCGGGAAATTCTGGACTATGATTGGGATTAAAGTGTCTTGAACAGGACCCGCCAGAGGTCGGGCAGGTTCATATGATTTTCAGGAACTTCAAGATTTTAATTAACGACCAGTAAAGAGATTTTCTTTCTTCCATTCAGAACAAAGTCTTAATCGTACATGTAGGCTGATTAGGATCTGACATTAGATAAGGACGTTGTCCCCTATGATCTAACCCGCACTGCAATGGCAGACGCCCTACTAGAAACCTTTTCTTATAAATCGAGGATCGTAAACGATTCTATGAACGAATCCATTTTGTCATTCAAGCTATGTGGTTTGGTCGTAAACACTTGGATAAAATAGAATCTGTGCTCGTAAACCATCATCTTAGATTTAACAATATTGAAGCCTTCATTATATTCGGATCTAAACAAATATGTTGGATAATCTTCTCCTTCCAGCGTTGATTGATAGATTGATTTTCCACCAATCGACAAATTAAATTCTTCGGCAGACTTTGAAAATAAATCTGTGACCATGGTTAGGCTATCGTGATGTAGGCTTTCTTGAGGGTACTCAAGGTAATTGATGAGGTATAAATAATTCGGAGCATCTTCTGATTCTGGTTGGTGGTAGTAGGTCAATACATCTATCTCTCCAATGTCCGTTGGTAAGGTCTGGTATTTTTCTAAAAAGACGCCAGGCGAACGAATCTTGAACTTTGCAGATTCATCCACGAGATAATCACTCGTTTGAGCGGGAACACCAGAAAACAGGAGAAATAAAAGTTGGATAAAAAGGCTCATACGCGTAAAACGAATACATTCATATATTCGTTTTATTTTTAACCATCTATTCGGTTAATATTATGTTACAGTTTTACAAGTGTTTTTTGTCTATCGTTATCATCAGCCTGATGATGGGATGCCTCATGGATACTGAGCCAAGCGTGGATACAATGGATGAATCTCTGAGTGAAGAAGAGGCTTTCTACGCAGATTATGAGCCATCTGAAATGAAGTTTGGCTATATTAATACGGCCGGTCAATTAGCGATACGAGATCTTTATGATGGCGTTCGTGAGTTTGCAGAGGGTCTAGCGGCTGTCAATCTTGGTGGAAAATGGGGCTATATTGATCTATTTGGCCAAACAGTCATTAACCATGAGTATCGATCAGCGTTCGCCTTTAAGGAAGGGATCGCGCGTGTCCAGGATTTTGATAAGAAATATTGGTTTATAGATAAAACGGGCAAACGATTAAATGAAGAAGGCTTTGATCAGGCCTATGATTGTATCGATGGATTGATTCGAGTAATGACGGTGCGAGGATATAATTATATTTCATTACAAGGAGACACCTTACTTCCAGATCTGTGCGATGGGGCTAGAGATTTTAAGAATGGCTTAGCGGTAGTCAGGCGCTTTGGTCTGTCTGGCGTGATCGATCCAAAGGGCGAGCAAGTGCTGCCCTATGAGTTTAGATCCGTCTATATAGAAGACAATGTCATTCGGGCAAAGGAGGCCAAGGTGTATGAGCTATATAGCCTTACAGGAAAAAAACTCACAACAGCTGCTGATCAATACTCATCCATTTCTGGCTTTCAAAATGGGAAGGCTGTGGCAGAGTCTGCTGCTGGTTTAGTGATGATATCAGAGGACGGTAAAAAGCTCTTTCCACTAGACAGCAAGATACAACGAGCAGAACCTGCGGGTGGCAGCATTTGGCGAATTATAGTAGAAGGTGGTGTACAATTGATGAGTGAGGATGGGACTCTGCTTACGAATCAGGTCCATGATCAGATATTTAATTTTTCGGATGGGCTGGCCTGCTATGCAGAAGGTGAGAAGTGGGGCTACTTGAATGAGCAGGGAGAGGTACAGATTCCAGCGAGCTATGATTTAATTTGGGATTTTAAGGATGGGCGTGCGCGGGTTGTGACTCAGCGGGGCATTGGCTTTGTTGATAAGACGGGAGAACTGGTGATCCCACCGATCTTTTTTGAGGTCAAGGATTTTGATAATGGCTTGGCGCGGGTGCAGATTTATCGGGGGTAAGTCATACGTAAGGTCTCAAAGACCTGGGATAGTTCATTTAGCAAAACTCATTTTTTTACTCTCACACCTCACCTATCTTGGAGATATGTCAAGAGACTTAGCTTAAGTTGAGATCCTGATTCGATTCTGCCCGCGAAACGCAGGTTCAAGATGATGGTTTATAGGTGCAATATGATTTTACGCACTCAGGCTCACAAGACACACATTTTTAAAGTATAAATTCTACTTTTGCAGTAAATACAAACAACATGAGTTTTATTGAAGAATTGAGATGGCGCGGGATGCTACATGATATGACACCGGGATTAGAAGAGAAATTGGCTGAGGGTATGGCTACTGCCTATATTGGCTTTGATCCGACGGCGGCTTCTTTAACCATTGGGAATTATGTGCAAATTATGTTGTTGGCATTTTTGCAGCGGCATGGGCATCGGCCTGTCTTTTTGTTAGGTGGGGCGACAGGGCGGATTGGTGATCCTTCGGGGAAAGATGCGGAGCGGACATTGAAGTCTTATGATGAGTTGGATTCTAACTTAGCCTTTCAGCGAGAGCAGGCGCGAAAGTTTTTGGATTTTGATTGTGGGGACAATTCGGCGATGTTTATCAATAACCATGATTTTTATAAGGAGATGAATGTGTTGGATTTTCTGCGTGATGTGGGTAAAAATCTGACCGTGAATTACATGTTGAGCAAGGAGTCCGTGAAGAAGCGGCTGGATAGTGGTTTGTCATTTACTGAGTTTAGCTACCAGTTATTGCAGGCGAATGATTTCTTGTACTTGTACCAACATCATGACTGCATCATCCAGATGGGTGGCTCAGATCAGTGGGGTAATATTACTTCGGGTACAGAATTTATCAGACGTAATGTGGATGAGGGGAAGGCTTATGCGCTGACGACTCCCCTATTGACGAAGGCGGATGGGAGTAAGTTTGGCAAGTCAGAGGGTGGCAATATATGGTTGGATGAGAAGATGACGAGTCCGTATAAATTTTATCAGTTTTGGATCAATGCGGCGGATGCTGATCTACAAAAATACTTCAGATACTTTTCATTCAGGTTAAAAGAAGAGATTGAAGCGTTGGAAGCAGAGCATGCGACGAATCCCAATGCACTCAAACGAATCTTAGCGGAAGAATTGACAAAGCGCATCCATTCAGATAGTGACTATGAGTCAGCGATGCAGGTGTCTGAGATTGTCTTTAATCACAAGGCGAGTGCAGAATCACTAAAAGCTATGTCTGAAGCTCAACTGAGTATGATCTCTGATGAGTTGCCTTTTCATACGGTCTCTCCTGATCAGATCAGTAGTGGAATTGCGCTTGATGAGCTCTTGACTACTACAGGTATCGTAGGTTCTAAAGGAGATGTGCGAAGAGCGGTAAAGAATAATGCGATTGCTATAAATAAGACTAAAGTGCAGGCGCATGATCATGCTATTTCCTCGACTGATTTATTGCAAGGGAAGTATATTATGATTGAGAATGGGAAGAAGAATAAGTTTATGATTGGTATATCATAATTATTCGCAGCTATCAATATACGCGCAAAATACAGCAGCGCTAGCAACTTGAAATCCTGCTACTAACTCAACAGATTCACCAGCTGTGTATTCAACAAGTGCACCAGTTGGAATCGTACCATTTGACTCGATTTGATTATTAACATACTGGCTTGATGTGATCAATGGATTTTTGATTTCTGACAGCTCATCCTGACATGTTTGCGTTGGAGTGATCACTAATATTGCCCATACATCTATTGACCCAACATCAACTGTAGACATCACATTATTCACGAGTATATTTGACAGGTCTGTGGTTTGAACCAGATTAGAATAGGCACTAAATTGATAATCCCCTCGAATCTTATCTAATAATATTGAAGCTGAATCTCTTGCTTGTTCGTGCAGAAGGACATTATATGGTTTTGGTGTATATAGTGTTGCGCTAAAGTCTCCATCTATACTGTAATAATCATGAAGCATCTGGACCGTTGCGGTCGAAGCTGTATCGCCCCAATTAATTAAGTGGACTATAATAGGAGCGTTAGAATCATTAGGCTTTGCTCTCACGAATGCCACCATTTCTCCATTTGCTGACAACATGCTGATTGGATAATTCCCATTGAATCTAGTGTCTACAATATTAGGATTGGGTGTATAAAAGGCTGCATCTTCATACGCATCAAAATAAAATGGTATCGCTCTAACAAATCCAAACAAGTCGGCATAATCTTCTGCATGTCCAAAATGACGAATAGAACCATGAAACCAAGTATCCCAAGGCACGAAATGATTAGCTCCGACCGCATAAGACGTCGCTATGCTTTGCCTACTAATCCGGATGTGATCCATATCATTCGGATTATAATAGAAATCTGTCGTATCATCATCATTGTACTCATCATCCGAGGGTCGATATCTAACGGGGCTGAATATTTGCATCTTAGCCACGCTCCTCGCACGTTTGCTGATTTGATATAAGGAATCTGGATTTGAAAAATCGCTATATAATTCTCCCATAGCAAAATCAAATGAGTTTGCTATCACCTGATCATTAAACTTATTACCATCATTATTCATTGAGAAGCCCAAGTTTGGAATACCTGACTCAGCCACCATTTGGTCATGCATTTCCTGATAAAACAGCTCTGTTGACTGGTAGGCTTCTGACACAGTTTGATAGCCACTACCAGATTCGTAACAAGCCTCATTCATTAAAGCCAAGAGATAATTAAAGCCTGGTTCATCCATTTGGACTACCACAAGAAAATCTGTGTCTAGATTCTCGTAGTATCTTCTCGCATGATTCAAATAAATGGATTTAAAGTCATCTTCAGCGACAGATCCGACATACTGTCCGCCACCTTGATCCATCCATGGCCAAATAAATTTATTCCCTGCCGTATCCATACACCGCCCAAGAGATCTTTCAGTGCCATTAATCACATCTGGTAATTTTGTATTTAGTGTACCACTATATTTCAAACCCAAAGGCATGATAGAATCCCTAATAAACGATTGATCATTAATATAGGTCCAGTCGAGTCGCGTGGGGTGAAATGATTTAATTGCTTCGATCGTCGATTGTTGATATTTATTATGGCCATAAAAACGTCGATATCTACTCGTCAAACAAACATCACTGTATTTTGGTGCACCTTTTGGCAAAGTGTAGGGCTCCACCAAGTCAGTGAGCAATGGGGTCACGGGGCAGACTTCGGGCTTGTAAACTAATTCAAGATCATCGAAGCGAAACACTTCTGTAAAGGATTCGGTGACTGAGTGTACGTGAAACGACATGAATTGAATAGCAGCGAGATTCAAGATAGCATCTCCCTGCGGATTATCAGCTCCTCCCCTTCTGACAAAGTCATCGAAATTGACTTCGCGTTGATGCCAAACATTATGCTCATCAAAAAATTCGTATTTAAATTTTTCTCCACCTTGTTCGATGAGTTCAATGTATATCACTCGACTTCCATCTGGTCGTGCAGGTGGCTTACCTATCGTCGTGTCATCTAAAGCAAGATCAACAAATATGAAGTCAAACCTCAGTGCGGTATACTGACTCCAATCTTGAGATTGATTTTCAAATGTGGTGTAAACGCCCTTTCTCAGGTAAGAACCATTTGGTTCCAATGCCATTTTTGCAAAGAGTGATTTTGTACTTTCAAACGATGTCCCTGATAATCCATAGGAATACGTCATGTTGCTGTCCCAAGGTTCGATATTGACCTCAAAGTCATATAAGGTATCAGTTGAGCATTGAGAAAAACTGGTAGTTGCTTCAAGTCCAAATAATAGAAACCAAAACATATAAATCGGTCGCATAGTTAAATGTAAGCATAAAAATGATTCAATAGAATAGATTAGATCGGCCTGCATTTTCATTAAGATTTGAGGCATAGCTATTTTGATATTGGGGTGTACATGCAAGTAAAGGCAAGATGATTCGAATATTGATGCCTGAGTATTTTATTCTTAGACAAGAGTGTCTGAGGGACGGGACCTTGGTTTCTCAGACAGGAATGTCTGAGGGACGTTAGGTTACTTTTTTTCTACGAAGTCTAGGGATACTGAGTTGATGCAATAGCGTAAGCCTGTGGGCTCTGGACCATCTGGGAATACATGACCTAAATGGCCTTCGCAGCGCGAGCACATCACCTCTGTCCGAGGATAACCTAGCAGGTGGTCAGTATCTTCTTTGATATATTCCTTTTTGATTGGCTGATAATAGCTGGGCCAGCCTGTGCCTGATGTAAATTTTGTGTTGGATGTGAATAAGGGCAATTGGCAGGCGCGGCAAGTGTAGATGCCCTCCTTTTTGTTATCCCATAAATCGCCTGTAAATGATCGCTCTGTCCCCTTATCACGTATGACATAATATTCCTGATCATTCAATTCAGCTTTCCACTCGGCTTCTGATTTGACGACGGGCTCTATTTTTTCTGGCAGTGCAAAATCCACTTCCTCCTCTTGGAAAGCGACATTCTGGGTTTTGGGCGTGCAAGCAATACAAGCACATATCAATAAAGAATATAACAGGCGAAATTTCATATTTCTTTTCTTTAGTTAACGATCTCCTCTTAAACTATTGTCTTCCCGCTGGGCTAATTTTACAATAATCCGCATGAAGTTGACAATTGATAAAAAGACCAAATAGCCAAATGTAAAAACAAAATACATCCACTTCATCGATCGCGCTTCATAGATGGAGATACCCGTAATCAAATACGCAAGGCCACCAGCCAAGAAAACCAAGATCACATAACTGATGATCGAATGCATCCAATACCGATTGGCGTCCGGCGCATTCAAACTAAATGCGCAATTGAAAATAGCGAAAAATAACAGCATCGAGGCGGAAACGAGCCAAGGGAAATGTGGATTCTCAGTTAAAATGCCTAAACGACTCAGCCCTATTCCTCCACCAATCCAAATCAACATTACAAACAAGATCAGTCCAATTTGGATGAAGGGTGACATGTGGATATTGATTTCCTTTTCTAGCATAGAGCGCGTTTATAGATTGAAGATAAGTAAAACACAAGAGTTGGGTATTTGTTGAAGTGGGCAGTGGATAGTTGGCAGTGGGACGTGGGAAGTGGGAAGTGTGAAGTGGACTGTGGACAGTGGACAGTGACGAAGTGGACAGTGGATAATGGATAGTGACGAAGTGGTGTTCTTTTTGAAAAGGTATTTTGTTTAAAAGGACTCGAAAACGCCTTCTGTCGTCTTGACTGGCACAAGGCACTAAAGTACCTTGGATTGAGTAATTGGTGCTATGAGACAACTGCACTATCTATCCCGACGTTCGCTTTGCTTAGTGCGAGGATTTCCGCTTCGCTCCAATTATTACTAATTTAATCTTCCACAAAATCGCCAATCAGATCATATTCCTGAGCATCGGTGATGAGCACTGATCTGAAGTCGCCTATCCGCGCATAGCCCTTGCCTGCATCAATCAAG
Source organism: uncultured Saprospiraceae bacterium (assembly GCA_937959275.1). Classification (GTDB taxonomy): domain Bacteria; phylum Bacteroidota; class Bacteroidia; order Chitinophagales; family Saprospiraceae; genus CALFUK01. The sequence continues at coordinate 23,003 of CALGLU010000125.1, forward strand.
ACTTCGTTGTCTACTTCTGGTGAATCGTAAAGTGTTCGGCCATAAAAATGATCTCCTTCTTTTCTGTCTATCAAAACCTGGAAAACCTGCCCAATCTTAGCTTGATTCTTACGAAGTGAAATCTCTTGTTGAATAGCCATGACCTGATTGGATCGATCGACTTTAACTTCTGGTGGAATATCATCTGCTAAATCATGCGCAGAGGTACCCTCTTCATGTGAATATTGGAAAACACCTAATCTATCAAATTCTTGTGCTTTGATAAACGAACAGAGATCATTGAATTCTTCTTCAGTCTCACCTGGAAAACCGACGAGCATTGTTGTCCTGATATGAATATTGGGGACAGTCGCTCTAGCATGATCCAATAAAGTGGTCATTTCTGCTTGTGTAATTTGACGACGCATCCGGTGAAGGACAGCATCGTTAGCGTGTTGGAGTGGAATATCTAAATACGGACATACTTTTTTAGATGATGCCATCACGTCGAAAATGTCAAGTGGAAATTTTGACGGATAAGCATAGTGTAATCGAATCCAATCGATCCCTTCTACTTCTTCTAGTGCTTGTAGTAAATCTCCAAGACGTCTTTGTTTGTAGATATCCAATCCGTAATAGGTCAACTCTTGAGCGATCAGCATGATTTCCTTCACACCAATTCTAGCTAGACTTTTTGCCTCATCCACTAAAGACTCAATCGTCCTCGATACATGTCCTCCTCTCATCAATGGAATCGCACAAAATGAGCAAGTCCGGTTACAACCTTCTGAGATTTTGAGATAAGCGTAATGGCTTGGCGTGCTTATCCGCCTCTCCCCGATCAACTCATGTTGGTAATCAACATTAAACTTTGCCAGTAAGCCTGGCAACTCCATCGTACCAAAGAAAGCATCTACCTCCGGGATCTCTTCTTCTAAATCATTCTTATAGCGATGAGAGAGACAGCCCGTCACATACAGTTTTTCAATATTGCCTTCAGCTTTTTGATCAGCATAAGCCAATATCGTATTAATGGATTCTTCTTTTGCCGTTTCAATAAAGCCGCAAGTATTTACAATGATGATATTGGCATCTTGCTCTTTAGCTTCATGTTCTACTTGTATATCATTGGCACTCAATTGGGTAATGATATTTTCAGAATCAACTAAATTCTTTGAACAGCCTAATGTGATGACATTTACTTTGTCTTTTTTTACCTTCGTCTTCATCCGAATGCAAAGATACTTTTATCCACTATAAGACGTTGTTTTGTTATGGTTTTCAAAAAATATTTCTATACCGCACTATTTCTGATATTGACCCAATGCATCTTTGGACAAATAGGCGTTATTGCTCGCTATTCTTCTAATAACTTCAATGATTGGTCTGGTATTACCAGAGCTGCTAGTGGCGGTCCTATCTGGGAAAACCACCTAGAATTTGGAGTAGATTACTGGTTTAAGCCAGGAGAATACAGAGCTGAATATATGGTAGAGCTCAGTTATATCAATAAAACCACGACTCTAGACACCCGAGAATACAGTCTAACGGGTTATGTATTTGGAGTTAAATCAAATCTGTACATTTTTGACTTCTTGGGTGATTGTGATTGTCCTACCTTTAAAAAACAGGGCGGATTATTTAAAAAAGGCTTCTTTCTACAATGGAATGCTCATGCTGGATATTGGCATAAAGACGTTAATATATTTACTGAAGGTGATCCTAATATGGCCATAGATGTTGGTCTAGGAGCTGGTATCGACATAGGCATTTCTGAACTGTTGACAATTTCTCCAGTTATAAGCTATCAATATTTTCCATGGTTAACCTGGGAACAATTAGGTCTCAGACATGGAATCGGGGGCATAGAGAACCTAAACGCCAAGATTAATGCAAGTATGTTTAAAATTGGCGTCCGCATAGGTTTTAGACCTGACTTTTTAAAAGAGCAACGAGTGTTAAATCGATAGCATTTAAGGACTCTTTAAGGAACTTTATCAGAGAGAATCGTGTCTTTTCAAGGTAAGCATGTATTCTTGCACTATGAAGTTAGTTTTAGCACTCATCATTGGTCTTGGCCTTATTATTCTCTATACTCAGTGTAAGTCTTCTGATGTCCTATCTCCAGAATTATTTGATAAGCGCAAAATCACCTTTGGTTCAGGTGGAGGTTTTGCTGGAAAAATGACAAAATATTGTCTTCTCGAAAATGGTCAGTTATTTGGAAAAAATTCTAACATGGAAGAATGGCAATCTATGGATACGCTTAAAAAAGATCAAGTCAAGCAATACTTCAACCAAATAGAAAACCTACAGCTACTTGATCTACATTTCAATAACCCAGGCAATTGGTCCTATTTTATCACTATTGAAGATGGAGTAAAACAGCATAAAATCCAGTGGAGCATGGAGCAGAAACCAGCACAATCCAATGTGCTGTCTTTTTATAATATTCTTAATGAACAAGTAAAGTCTTATCCGCCATTCAAAGCGGACAACCCGGTTAGATAAATTTTAATATTTACACTATATATGAAGTCATTTTACCTTATTTTAATTTTCACACTTAGCAGCTTAGTCATCTACGGACAATCTAAAGTAGAGCCTACATCCTCTCCTTCGACAGCCAAGTCCAAGAAAAAAATACTAGATGTCAATCCTCGGATCAAGCAGCTGACATTCGATAAAACTGAAATCCAAGGCAAGACATATCAATCAAGACCTGCTATCCAATGGTCAGCTGCAAATCGAACATCATCAGCACTAAAAATCACCCGTGATCCAGTCAACAATGAAGTCATTGCTATAAAAGGTGAAACCATTCAACTCAAATCAAATGCAAGTCCTGCGGATAGATCGATGAATCATCTTAAGGAACTCAAATCCCAGCTTCGATTAGAAAGCCCATCTGAAGAATTAAAACTGCTGAAGTCGTCAACAGATAAAAAAGGGAATGTTCATCATAAATATCAGCAACAGTATAGAGGAATACCTGTACTCGATGCCCAGATAACAACACACGAAGTAGAGGGGAAAGTACAATTCGTCAATGGTCGATGGACAGCAACACCAAAGGAACTAAATCTGTCAGAATCGTTACAAGCCACTGATGCTGAATCGGTTGTGATCAGCGACTTAAATGACTTTGAAGTCATACCAGACCATCTCAAACGATTGGTACACGGCCAACAAATCACAACAAAAAAAGTCATCATTCAGGAAAACAACAGCTTTCGATTGGCTTGGCATGTTGATATTTTTGAGACTATTTCAGATCGGTGGGAATATACCATTGATGCACATACAGGTGAAATCATTAATAAACACAGTACGGTTTGCCACTTTGACGGACATACCCATAGTCACGAACCCCAAGAAACTGCTGTAGATGGCAAAACAACGTCAACCGCAAGAGACTTATTAGGTGAAGTGAGAGACATCAATATCTACGAATGCAGTGGTGCTTTTTTTCTGGCAGATGCAGCACGGACCATGTTTCACGGCAACGAATCAGACTGCACAAATGATGATCTACTGATTAATGGAGTCATCATTACGTGGGATGCTTTGGGCACTACTCCAGCCAGTCCTGGGAGGTTTCAATATAATTATTCTGTATCAGCAAATAAAAATGTCTGGGATGATCCTAGAGCTATATCTGCACATTACAATGGCGGTAGAGCCTATGAATATTTTAAAAATACATTTGGCAGAGAGTCCATAAATGGTGACAGAGGAAATATAGAATCCTTTTATAATGTTGTCGAAGATGATGGCTCGCAAATGGACAATGCCTTTTGGACAGGTGCTGCTATCTTTTATGGTAATGGTAACCAAGCGTTTAGAACACCTCTATCTGCAGGACTAGATGTGGCAGGTCATGAGATGTCACATGGTGTCATCCAGACGACTGCCAATCTCCGATATGAAGGCGAATCAGGTGCACTCAATGAAAGCTTTGCAGATGTATTTGGTACAATGATAGAAAGAGAGACATGGCAAATTGGAGAAGATGTTGTCAATCCGCAAATCTTTCCAACGGGCGCTTTACGTAACATGGCAGACCCAAACAATGGTGGTACTCGACTTGGCGATCCAGGATTCCAACCAGCAAGTGTGCAGCAACAATATACTGGAGCTGAAGACAACGGGGGCGTACACATTAACAGTGGGATTCCGAATCGGGCTTACTTTTTATTTGCTGATAATGACAATGTGGGAATAGGCAGAGCAGAGCAAATCTATTATAAGGTCCTTGAACAATATCTTACACCAAGATCTCAGTTTATCGATCTAAGAACGGCTGTCATCGAGGTGGCGAATCAGGATTATGGTCAAGTTGTGGCAGATGCAGCAATAGCAGCATTTGACCAAGTAGGTATACGAGGTAACGGCGTAATCAAACAAGATATTCCTGATAGAGAATTAGAATCGAATACGAATGCGACAGACTTTATTTTGTGGTCCGATATTGCGCAACAGAATATTAATTTTTCTACCAATAGCGGCAACTTTTCAGGTATATCCTTCCCTCGTCCACATATATCCAAGCCAAGTATTACGGATAATGGCAGTCGATTGGTATTTGCGAATACGGATCATCAGGCACAGTATATCGAGATTGATTGGACGACAGGTAACATTGTTGATGAATTCATCCTATTCGAAGGCATTCGAAATGTAGTCATCTCTAAGGATGGTACAAAGGTGGCAGCATTAACTGGCGATTTGACGACAGGTGATTTTGATAATTTAATTTATATCATTGATCTCGTCAGTGGGGATCAGCAGGCGTTTGAGCTCTACAATCCCACATTTACAGAAGGGATCTCCTCAGGAGAAGTGCTCTTTGCAGATGCTATGGAATTTGATCATGCAGGTGAGAATTTGCTCTATGACTCCTTCAATTCCCTTCAAGGGAATAACAATTTGGATGTGCGCTACTGGGATATCGGTATCATGGATGTGTGGAGCAATAATAGAGGTGTCTTTTCTGATGGGGATAATAATATTTATAAAGTGTTTAATGGTCTACCAGAAAATGTAAGCATTGGTAATCCCACATTCAGTAAAAATAATCCTGATGTCATTGCTTTTGATTTTCGAGAAATAGACGTTTTGACACAAGACACTACATTTGAAGTATTAGGTGGCAACCTTAGGACAGGTGATATTGGCACCATTTTTCAAAATAATACTTGGGGTTACCCCAACTATTCGATCGATGACACACAGATCATTTTTTCTGTAGAAGATGCCATTGGATTTATTATAGGTATTCAAGAAATAAATGAAGATAGAATCACCGCGTCAGGCTCAGCGACACGATTTATCAGAGATGAATCGCAATGGGGTGTATGGTTTGGTACAGGTACTCGAGATTTGATATCAGACATTGAAGATAATGCGCTGTATAATGAGTTGAGTATATATCCGAATCCAGCCTCTGAAGAGCTTTATTTGACATTGCCAAACGAATTATCGGGTGAGGTATTGATCGAAATGTACAGCATAGACGGAACATTACAGCAAAAAGTGAGGGAAAAAGGTGTAAAAAATCAATTAAAGCTAAATATAAGCTCTCTAGAAGGAGGTACCTTTATTCTGAAATTGACGACAGATGACAAATTGTACTCGCAGAAGTTTATGGTTATCGACTAAGGAATGGTTAAAAAATAACTTCCCGATTTATGACTGCCAATTTTAAGTCAGTACTGCGTTAAAAAGCCTCATGATAGCTAGGCTATCCCTACGTTTTTTGCCTTGTTCTAACTCAAAATTTCCTTGTCAAAAGACGGAATTTATTAATTATCCATTCCTAAACATTATCTTTGAAGTATAATAGATGTCGATTTACAGACGTTTATCAATTATTAAAAATTATCAATGAACCAGAAGTCTATAAAAGTCATTTATCAGTGTGTTATCCTTTTGTGCGTTGTGGCAATGTTTATCTCTTGTAACAGAGGAACAGGTTGCCCAAATGCATTTTAATTAAATCTAAACACACATATGGCAATCCCCTGGAAGACAATAAGCTCTCTTGACATGGCAAATGAAGCCATTCAAGACTCTCACAATCAACCCATTTTGATCTTCAAGCACTCGACGACCTGTCCCATTAGCAGTATTGCTAAGTTAAGACTCGAAAGTGATTGGAATTTAAATGACTTGCCTGCTTACTACATTGATGTTAAATCAGAGCGGGCATCTTCACTACATGTCGCTGAAGCTCTACAGGTCCATCATGAGTCACCTCAGATGATCATTGTAGCCAATGGTGATGCGATTTATGATATTTCCCACCTAGATATTAACATTCAAGAAGTCCACGATGGACTCAAAGAGACTGCTCATCAGTAAGATCTGATGGTCAAGCCAATCATCACTCAAGACGGGTCTAAAAGTTTACTCTCCGAGCAATTTGGTGTTGAATATCATTCTATTTATGGCGCGGTTGAAGAAAGCCTGCATGTCTTTATCTGTGCAGGGCTACAACGACTTATACTAGACTCCCGAACAGACATATCAATTCTGGACATGGGATTGGGTACAGGACTTAATGCGCTGCTAAGCATGATAGAAGCACAACGCCATCCTACCCTATCCATCAAGTACCATGCGATTGAAGCGTATCCATTAGACTTGAAAATCATACAAGAGTTAGCCTATACTTCCTATTTACAATTGGATTCATTTCAAGATGACTTTTTATCGCTACACGCTGCTCCAGCCGCTGAAACTCTTCGCATTCAAAATTTTAGCTTTTCAAAGCAACATATCCGTTTTGAAGATTTGAAAGCACAGCAGTCATATGATATCATTTATTACGATGCATTTGGACCAACCACTCAATCTCAGCTTTGGGGTGAAGAGCTGATGCAAGTCATGTATGATTCATTGAAGCCCGGAGGTATACTTGTCACCTACTGTGCCAAAGGATCATTTAAAAGAGCGCTAAAAGCGGTTGGCTTTCGTTTAGATCCGTTGCCTGGGCCGGCTAAGAAGAGGGAGATGACGAGGGCTTGGAGGGATTTGTGATTTAAAACGTCAAGAGGCGGGGACGCCTTTGACTCAACTAAAACGTCAAGAGAGCAGGATGCCTTTGACTCAACTAAAACGTCATGAGAGCAGGATGCCTTTGACTCAACTAAAACGTCATGAGCCAATGTCGTTTAGTTAAGCATATTATGACATCATAGGTGTCAAATATTGGTTGCACGGTACAAAGTGCCGTGCATTATTATATTAAATGAGGCTAATTTGGCGAGATTTTTTGTAAAAATCGTGACAAATTAATGTTTCAATAGACTACCTGTCGGTATTAAATTAATTCATATGCCACTAACTAAATGACATTGCGTCATGACCCATTGGAGGAAAAGCACGATAAATCCTTAACTGAACGATATTACCTAACTGCAGAGCAGTCACATTCTGTTACAAAAGAATCATGGGACCATTTTCAACCCCAGAGGATGTCGCACTTTATACAGAGGTTCCAGTGGCTATCAGCCTCTAACTGGTATACCATTTCGATGAATACTGCAGATAAAATAGTTTATTTCACAACCTGATTGCCTTATTCAGCTTCATAACAAATTCTTACATTTGATGAAACTAAGAAACGAATCATGGCTTACGACTTATTAAAAGGTAAACGAGGAATTATATTTGGTGCTTTGGACGATAAATCGATTGCCTGGGCAGTTGCAGAGAAGTGCGTCGAGGAAGGCGCTCAGATTACATTGACAAATGCCCCTGTCGCATTGCGCTTTGGTCAAATCAATGAACTTGCCGAAAAGCTAAATGCCAAAGTCATTCCTGCGGATGCTACCTCTATGGAAGACCTGCAGAATCTGATTACCGAGTCAATGGAGATCTTAGGGGGCAAAATTGATTTTATCTTACACTCAATCGGCATGTCTATCAACGTGCGGAAGAAAAAAGAATATACTGGCCTTAACTATGACTGGCATCATAAGACGTTGGATATCTCAGCGATGAGCTTTCATCGAGTCATGCAAACTGCCTACGAGATGGATGCGATCAATGATTGGGGATCGATTTTGGCCTTAACCTATATTGCCTCTCAGCGCATTTTTCCAGATTATAATGAGATGGCTGATGCCAAATCTTTACTCGAATCTTATGCTAGAAGTTTTGGGTATCACTTTGCGAAGAAAAATAAGACGCGCGTTAATACGATTTCCCAATCACCAACAATCACAACAGCAGGTAGCGGGGTCAAGGGATTCGATGACTTCTTTGGGTATGCCGATCAAATGTCTCCATTGGGTAATGCGAGTGCAGAAGCCTGTGCCAATTACTGTGTCATGATGTTTTCTGATATGACTCGCTCTGTGACGATGCAGAATCTGTATCATGATGGTGGGTTTTCTAAGATGGGGATGGAGCCGGCTGTCTTGGGCAAATGACCTTTCCCAAAACGAAGCTAGACATGTGCCGGAATATTCTATTTCTCATGTGCAGTTGTTTCCTCTTTCACGCTTGTCAGTCAATTCAAGATCCTGAGTTGACAGGATTTACACCGATTTCTGTTAAGAAAGTTGATCGTTCAGAAGTCATTTTGGGAGGCCAGCTCACCTACTTCAACCCCAATCCCATTGGTGGTCGATTAGACCAGATTTTTCTCAAAGTCTATGCGAATGATGTCCATGTATCTGATATCAGCCAACAGCTAGACTCAGAGATCAAACCTCGTGCTGAATTTATCATACCTATTGATATCCACATCCCTCTTCAATCACTACTTAAGGATAAAGGGGGCTTACTAGGTGGAATTGTCAATGTCTTGACACAAAAGCAAGTCACATTGAAGTATGTGGGGACAGCGACTTTGCGGTTTGGCAAGCTTGAACTGCCTTTGGTGATTGATAAGGAGGAGGAGATTCGGATTAAGCTATAGGGCTGGCAGTGGGTTGTAGATTTAACAAATTTTTGAAATTTGTCAAATCTAGCCGCACTGACAGAACCAACTATCGCGCATGAGGCTTAGCATGGTTGTACAACGAGACATGCAAGTGATCTTCAGTTCCGTCATGACGTAAAGTCTTGAAGCCCATCATCCGATAATACAGCGTAATCAACATATTTCTAAATTCTGATCTACCCTTAACTCTAAGGTCGAGCGCATAGACATAGCCATCAGCTTGTTTGTAATGGAGGGAGGAAGATTTAGACGGAAGGCCCATTTTTCGATAATCTTCAGGCACTCGTTCTGCATCAGTCAGGACTAACTTTTCATCCATGTAAGCTAATGTACTCGTGCTTAATCTGAGCAAAGGATGCATCTCAAGAAATTCGAGTCTGAGGTCTTGTGATTTGACCTGGCCAGAAGAAAAGAAAAATAAAGCGTGAAATCCATAGAGCAATACAATGAGCACAGCAATCAATGAGCGTCTCTTGATCCCTGCATAATCTCCAAGCTTTCCCGTTATAAACTGATGGATAATGGTGAAATACAGAATCAGTAAAATACAGGTGGAAAGGCCTCCAACAAGTAAGGAGGTATAAGCACCCATGGCATATTCAGTATGAGTATACACAGAAATCCTTATCAATAAGATAAAAGGTAATACCATCAATAAAATAGCAAAAAGTAAAAACCGTAAGGCTCTTCCCATGTTAACAAGGTACTACCAGAAGAAATGAAATAAAAATCATTTGTCGGCAGAATGAATGATTTCGTATAAAACGCTTCATCAAGCAAAGATTTATAACTATTATGTATCAACAAATTAACTTAAAATGGAATCTTTACTAAACTTCTTACCTCTTCTATTTCTTGGTTTTATCCTATTGATGACAGGTCTTTTTACCGTAAAGCAGCAAACTGCTGTTGTTCTGGAAAGATTAGGCAAATTTCACAGCATACGATATCCTGGCCTTCATTTTAAAATACCATTTGTCGATCGCGTAGCCGGTCGGACAAATCTTAAAATCCAACAACTTGATGTCCTTGTAGAAACCAAGACAAAAGATGATGTATTTGTCAAATTAAAGGTTTCTGTGCAATACAATATCGTCAGAGAGTCTATATATGATGCTTTTTACAAACTTGAAAACTCTCATGATCAAATCACATCGTATGTCTTTGATGTGATTAGAGCAGAGGTGCCAAAGATGAAGCTTGATGATGTATTTGTCAGAAAAGATGATGTCGCCATTGCCATTAAAACAGAACTATCTGTGGCTATGGGCGAATATGGCTACCAAATCGTCAAAGCACTCGTCACAGACATAGATCCTGACGAAAGTGTTAAGGTATCAATGAATCGAATCAACGCAGCAGAGCGAGAAAAAGTAGCTGCAGAATACGAAGCAGAGGCAGATAAGATTAGGATCATTGCAAAAGCAAAAGCAGAAGCGGAGAGCAAGCGCTTGCAGGGGCAAGGTATCGCAGATCAGAGGAGAGAAATTGCTAAAGGCCTTGAGGACTCAGTGGAAGTGTTAAATCAAGTAGGTATCAATTCTCAGGAAGCTTCAGCACTAATCGTCGTGACTCAGCACTATGACACATTACAGTCTATGGCCGATTCTTCCAATAGTAATTTGATCATGTTGCCGAATAATCCAAATGCTGGATCTGATATGTTATCACAAATGACCGCCTCATTTATCGCATCTCAACAGATGGGTGAAACACTAAAGCTACAAGAGAAACAAAAGGTGGCAGAATTGAGACAAGGTCACAACAAATAGACGCCTTGATTCTTTATACATTTTCACCAGTTTAAATTATCAGATCAAGAATCCAATAAAAACTAAAAGTTTAAATCGTTAAAATAGAGAATACTATGTATTAGATTAATATAATATATTATATTTTAACCTATTAAAAAACTACATGTGATTATATAAATGTTTACATTTGTATAGGTCCACAGTCATTTACGCGTGGATTGGACTAATAATTGATATAGTTTAGTAATTAAGCTCTACTTATTTTGGAATTTTACCAATGGCTTGTTCCTCTTTTAGCGATTTACTACAGTGTAAAAATAGTAAGGCAATATTTTAATAAAAGAAGGTTATTTCGGAGTACACTGATATGGTTAGCCTTTTGGGTGATGATCAGTATATTTTCTCTTACGCCACATGAATTGTCTACAGAGCTAGCCAACCTACTAGGTTTCAAAAATAATATACACGCAGTCATTTTTATTGGTTTAGGTCTCCTTTTCATATTTAACATGTTTTTCACATCATCAATTGAAAGACTAGAAAAACAAATGACTGAAATCATTCGAAAACTTGCCATTGAAAACCAAGAGTTACGTCATAAATTGTCAGATCACGAAATGAAGATGATTGATGAACACTTGAAAGCTGGCAATTCTGATAAATCCATTTCCAACGAATAACAAAGATCAGTGAAGATCTTATTTGTGCTTGAATATCATTACCCACATATTGGGGGTGTAGAGACCTTATTCAAACTATTAACAGAGCAACTCGTCATCAAGGGTTACCACGTGACCGTACTTACGAATAGACATTCCAGCGAACTACCAAAAGAGGAGATTATTAATGGTGTGATCATTAAGCGAATCAATTTCCATAACCGGTATTTATTCACCCTATTCGCATTCTTTCCCGCCCTTAAATTAGCTAAGACCCACGATCTCATACATACGACATCCTATAATGCTGCGTTTCCAGCATTTTTTGCAGCTCTATTTAGTAGAAAAAAAGTCTTCATTACTTTTCATGAAGTTTGGGGATCCTTATGGCATTCCCTACCCTACATCAATGTATTCTCAAGCTTTTTGCATCGATCTTTTGAATCTCTACTTGTCAAACTGCCATTTCACAAGTTTATCTCCGTGTCTAAGTTTACCAGACAGAGTCTTATCAAAAGCGGCATTTCCCCAGATCGCGTCATTAAGATTTATAATGGGATCGATTACACAGACTTTGAAAGCGTCCAAATAAAGAAAGACTCCAACCAGAAGCAAAACTCAATGTTTCAATTTTGTTACTTTGGAAGGCTTGGTATTTCGAAAGGCTTGGATATTTTATTACCAGCTCTTTCACTTTGTAAATCTAGAGAGTATTCATTTCAATGTTTACTTATAATCCCAAGCGAAAATATTCCTTTCAATACCTTAATAAAACAACAGCTTCAAGATTTAGGGCTAGAGGATGTTGTCCGTATTGAACATGATTTAGAAAGGAGTCAGCTGCTCACACGTGTCGCCGAAAGTGATGCTGTTATCATCCCTTCGTACAGCGAAGGCTTTGGATTTACAGCTGTCGAAAGCATGGCTCTTGGCGTTCCTATCATCAGCTCAGGCAATGGTGCGCTTTCAGAGGTGGTTAGCGGGCAGCATCTAGTGTTCGATCCATTCACAAGTGCTGCACTTGCTGAATCAATGATTGCTGCCTTAGAAAACAACTGGCAGCATACGGAGAAAAAAATGTTTAGGTTACAGGATTCAATTGAAGGCTATTGTCAGCTTTATGAATCCATCAATCATTAAATTGAAAAATCGTGTCCAAAAAAGTTATCTTTTTAGCCGATAGTATTAGCACTCAAACTGCAGGGATCCATTTCTTTGGAAAACAACTGATTGAGACAATCATCCAACAATTTCCTGATTATCAGTTTACAAGTATTGCCACAGCTCGTATTGAGATTGAAGACTTAGAACAAATTATTATCCCTGTCAAACCATACATCCCTGCGCACCTTCGACTCCGTCAATTGAGATCGATACCTCGGCTTGTTCGTCAATTAAAACCTGATATCGTAGTAGAGCTTGCACACTTTGGCCCATTTGCACTGCCAGCTACAATCAAAAGGATCACCGTGATTCATGACTTATCCGCAATCACCCACCCGCAATACCATTCCTTCGCAAGTCATATCGTGCAGAAGATGTCACTGCCAGGTATCATCAAAAAAGCAAACTCAATTATTACAAATTCGTATTTCACAAAAACTGAGATCATACGATTGTACAAAACACCTGAATCAAAAATTCAAGTCCTATATCCAAAACAAAAATCACATGCTGCTTATCTATCAGATAAAACAAATATTGCCACTCCCCAATGGTCTAAATACTTTTTATGTGTTGGTACGATTGAGCCTCGTAAGAATTATATAACAATAGTCAAAGCCTTCGAAAAAATACACGCCGTCTTTCCTGAATACAGATTAGTTATTGCGGGCAAACCTGGATGGAAAAATGATATGTTTTATAAATCAGTTAATACCTCAAGCGCTCAATCAAAAATTGAGCTTACAGGGTATGTAAACGATAAAGAGCTGGAGAAGCTTTATAGAGGTGCTTTTACATTTATTTCTGCATCCCATTTTGAGGGTTTTGGTATGCCGATTTTAGAAGCAGCGGAATATGGATTGCCCCTAATTATAGCCCATAATACAGCGCAATATGAAATTGCACAGGATGCCGCTCTATTATTTGATAGTCTTAACGTCAATGAATTGGAAAAACAAATGCGTTCTGTAATTATCGATGAGAAATTGAGCATTGATTTAAAAAACAGAAGTTCTTTGATGGCAGCTACGATGGCTAATAAACAACAAACCCAACTCTCTAAACTCCTATTGGAGTAACGGTTGGTTGAAAATCTAAAATCAAATTTGGTGAAAATTACGAGAATGGATTTAGGAGACGGCCTAGCATCATCAGCCCATTTGAAAAACTTTGTCCTTTCTTTAAAGTCTCTTTAGTATAGGTTACACCAACTGGCGTTTCTCCAATATTGACTTGTTGCAAATTAGCCTTCTTAATGATATCGATACAAAATTCAAAGCCATTATAATCTATCGTTAACTTTTCTGCAAACTTGCGTGACATGACTTTAAGACCAGATTGGCTATCACTGACAAGCAAGCCAGTTTTAATAAAACTCACCCAATTACCGACTAAATTATACAGAATACGCAAAGTTGGAATTGAATTTTTAGTTAAAAATCGGCTACCAATGACTAAGTCCAAATCCTTCTGACGGATTTCTGCGATCAACTTGACCAAATCTTCAGGGTGATGCTGTAGATCGGCATCTATCGTAGCGATGTATTCAGCGTCTTGACTTAATGAATATTCAATACCTGTCATTGTACTAGCACCTGGCCCAAGATTCACCAAATGATTGATAACTGTTACATTAGAATTGTAATTGAAAAGTTGAGGTGTCTTGTCTTCACTACCATCATTCACTACTATGATATTACTAAAGCCCTTCTCTTCAAGCTGAGCAACTAAAGCACCTATTCTCTTTTCCTCATTTAATGCTGGAACAACCACATATACCTGTTCCAGTAGCTTCTTAACCGATGGGAGTACTATGGTCCTAATTGATTTCATAAATAGCAAAATTACCTGGACGGACTGTTATTACCGTATCACTATCTGATAACGAGTAAGTTACATCTTTCGTACCTTCTTGCTGCTCTAAATTATCTGTACAGATTAATCTGATGCTATCGTTATTATCAACGTATGCTAGAATTTGAAGAAATTTTCGAGTCAGGGTTCTCTCCGGTGTATTATCTATACTTGGTGTATTTAAATCAATAATTAAGTATTTGATGCCTGATGCTTTCAGTAAATCTGAAATGACATATTTATTGTTGTAATTATTTACAATTTGTGAAAAAAGACCCAACTGATTATCATAAATCACTCGTTCATGATTTTGCTTGATAAAATAGGTAAGACCAGTACCGATCTTAAATATTTTAGTATCCAAATCACTATTAATTTTTCGCATTGCATCACTAAATCCCGGTGAAATAAATTTATCCTGAAGTTCGGATATCGAGGTTATCGAACCAGTATTGAAATGATATATGTCAGGCGAGATAACGGCCTTTCCTTGGTGTTCTTCGGGCAATTTTGCTTGAATATTTGATATTCTACTAACTAAACCAAACACAACCCACACAATGACTAAGATTATAAAACTTAACTTAAACAATATACCATGTGCATCATTTTTGTCCTCTATCTTTTTAACATAATACAGTATACACAACATTAGTAACAGAAATAATAAATAGCCATACCAAATGATGCCAGAAGAAAACGCAAAAAAGAAAAACCCATAAGATGCAGCAACCAATGCTATGTATAAATCTCTTCTTTTTGCTGAGGCATTAAATTGATAGAGTGAGTAGAGAAAAATAAAAAACCCAGCTATTATAATCGGATAGGTGATATAATCTTGGTCGCCAGAAAAGTTGTCTACTAAAGGAGCGATAATAGTATGCACGTGATTCAGACCTATATAGCAATACGCAAGAAACAAATCAACAAAATTGACCTTAGGTAGGTCAAATATTTCACTGGCTACGCTTGAATCTATACGGATATTATCTACAAAAATAAAGGAGTTTTTGACTGAGATGACAAGTAAGCCAAAAAGAACAATCATTGCAATCCACTTAATAAAGGATCGATACAAAATCCCAATCAATAATATGGGCAAAAATGCTAAATATAAATATCCAATATCTACAAAAGAGCCTTGTTGGTTGGTATTAATTGAGACATCATACGGAAGAGTCAAATACCTACTTAGTAAGGGTTCGTAACCAAAATATCGCTGAATTTCTTCTCGTCTCGTATCGGTCATTGATACATCATCAAGACTCATCGAAGCTTGATCTGAAAATGTATAATAGACAGAAATGCCTAAGGATGTTGCTAGCAGTGCAATAGCGAAAATAATTGGTATGTATTTCTTTATTTTCAATTTACTCGCTTATTGTTTTTTTGTATAGAGCATCCATTTTCCTAAATGAGGTTTTGAATCCCGGTTGTTCCCCCATCAATAAAGTTTTTGGGGAAAGGGATTTAGTTTCAACAAAGTTCTTAGCAACCCATGGCATGACTGGTAAACTAGTCAACACAGCAAACAGAAGGCTGAATTTGACAATTTTAAGCAATTTTTGTCTTTGCGTAAAGAAAAAGTAAATAACAAGACCAATCCCAATCCCAGCTATGATCCACTGCACAAAGTCCACTCCAAGGTGGGCCTGTCTCAATCCTCCCACTTCATCTATTTTTGCAATTAAAAATACACCAATACTGATAGAACTCGAAGCTAACAATCCAATCGCTCCGGCTTTTACTGACCAATACACAATGACCAAAGTCGCTATCAAATATAAATGTGTAAACTTAATCCCCAATGCAAATCCCGACAACAAGCTAATTAACACAAGAAAAGAGATCTTAGGGTCTTCTTCTCCAAGATATTTGAAAAACTGATGGACTATCACAATCTGAAAAAACAGTAAAGCAAAATCGATTTTAACATCAATTGATAACTGATTATAAATAGCAGGAGTCACAGTAAAAATACACATCAGTAAAAACCGGTAATTGATGTCTAACTTAAATATTTTCCGACTAAACTCATTGATAGCTATTAGTGAAAGAATAAAGGCACTAAATGATAGTAGTATAGCCATCTCATGGCTATCCAAAATAATAAAACCTGACGACATGAATAACTGCCAGTTATAAGGCTGAAAACCAGTTACTAAACCATGATTTTGTGAAATAAGTTGAGTTACATTTAAGTAATAGTTTCTAGCATCAAAACCATAAGGATATGGTGAAAGGACTGAAAGCAAATTAATACCTAAAGCAATAATTAGTATGTAAAAGGCAATATAACCCCAATAGTTAACCTGTTTATAGTCTTTAAAGGGTGTAAATAACACTGTCTTGAGAAAGCCAAAACTTTGCTTATAGAATACAACTATTGGAATCGCAATTAATAGAGTTAAGGGTATTATTGTCAATTGATGAATAGCTCCAATGCAAAAAAGTAATAAGATAAATACAACTAAACCAATTGCTAAACACAAACTAAAGCTGTTACCCTTTCCAAAGAAGCGAATTAGAGACTCCTTTCCCAATACATATACAGCAGTAAACATGGATAAAATGACCCCAACATAACTGACGATTCGACCTATAAAATATAGACTGCCTTTAAAACTGGTTTCTAAACCTATATAGTCATCAAATGCATGAATGATTGATAAACAAATTAAAATGTTTATTCCTAAAAGTGAGAACCCAGTATAAAATTTACGTTTTATCTTATCAACATTCACAAATTGGACACCTACAAAGAGGAAAAGACCTAAAAGCTGGAATAGTAGAAAAAGATTGAAGTATTTGAAAGATTCAAATGCTTTGATGTGGTATGGATGCTTATCTATATAGTCAAAAAATATAAATATGACCCAAAACAAAGTAAAGGCAATTACAGCTGCATTCGTTATCTTTCTAGACATATTATCACCGGAGAACAAAAGAACAAAGTTATTAGAATCTATTTAGGATAGGTAAGAAATGAAGCACTTTAAGCTAAAGAACATCATTTTTAGAAATTCTTCAACAAGTCAATGAAATTCATATCTTATTTCACAAAAACGATCACAATTAATTGATTATCAACATATTGCACTAATATTTACAAGCCAGAAATTTAAATATTGTAAACATTTATTCGAAATCAATGATGTCAAAACATATAAATTCGCTCAAAGTATAACGAATTCTTGGCCGCACTCTCTAGTTTTCTAGTTCAACTAGATCAGAAATCTGAACCACCCAATACACATTTAGCAAATTTTATGACCCATATTTACTATTCAGGCCCTTTCAAGTCAACACATTTGATGGCCTACCAAGTCAGCTTGGATATCCTGTAACCACTGTGATTTTGGCTCGATCTGAAATCCAAATATCATATGGCTCATCAAATTTGCTTACAAAGCTCAAGTTTCCTTAGCAAAACATGCTGTATCTCTCTGTATCTCTGTAGATTTGACATATTAAATGATGACAAATTGATAGTATTTGACACCTTTTTAGCCTTAATACTGAATCGTAAAATCAAGCGAATACGTAGCAACATTGACCAAATAGCCTTGCCGACAAGATTTTTTGAATTTCAAATTCGAAAAATAGATACAAACTAGAATGTCAAACTATCTCATTTTTGATAGCATGAAAAAATTAAACCGCAAACCTCAACACCGATCATGTTTCTATGATACAATAAGATGTCAAACTAGAGCTAAAAGTTGTATTTTATTCTAAGCTCTAGCGAATATAACAACACAACCATTATGAAATAACTGTAGATGTATCCATTATAATGAAATTCAAAATTGGCCTGCTTATACCATTAGTTATACTACTAGGAATATCATTCCTTTTCAGTTCTTATCACCTACCCCAAATGTATTTAGGTAGTCAGTTTATGCATAATTGGACTGGATTTAACCATGGGATATTACAATATTCATTGATAGGAGTTGTTGGGATGATCTGTGGTGTTTTGCTTTTAGCTTCTAAAACAAACTATAAAGTTTCGTTAATCGATATCGCTCTTTTATTTCAACTTCTATTTACGTATTTGAGTTTGCAATGGAGTACTGAAGTATCAAATGCATATGCCGGTCTATATTTCCAAATCACAATACTTCTAACGTTTTTTATAATTAAAATACTACTGTTATATAAACCTGAATTGACAAAATTCAACATTCATCATATCGTTCTTGTATTGACATCGCTGTTCAGTGTCTACTTTTTTATCCATAATCTCGAACAAATTCAGGCACTAATTTCATCATCACGATCTTATCAAGTAGAAATAAAAACTACGAAAAGTTTTATTGGCAATAAAAACCAAACAGGCTGGTACCTTGGTCTTTGTGTATATGTTCTTTTTGCAACTTTAGAATCAAGCAAATTTAAGAAGTTAAGCCTTTTAATCATTGCATTAGCATTTGTTCATCTACTCTTAATGGGTTCCAGAAATGCCTATGTATCATTTGCGATTTTTACACTTACGTACATTATTTTCACAAAGCCTAATTTGAAATTTTTAATCAAAGTTGCTTCGTCTATTCTCATTCTTACCACTCTCTTTATTGTAACCATTGGAGCAGACAAATTCATAAATCAAATTAAGCACAACAGTCTTAATAGCAGATTTAGAATTTGGGATAAAGCAATGGAACTGTTTTATGACCACCCCATAAAAGGTATTGGTGTTGGGCAATTTTCAAGCTACAGAGACTCTGTTAAACTTGACACTACAATCCAGCCCCATAATGACTTTATAAGCTATCTGATCGAAATAGGCACAATTGGTTTGTCTATTCATTTGATCATTTTAAGCCTAATTATCTACACCTGTCTAAAAACAATAAGGCGTCCTAATGTGAACAAAGCCCAAAGAAAACAGGACATTATATTGCTGTCTTCTATTCTAGCAATCATATCATTATCCATATTTGACGAGTTAAGATTTAAACTTAACCACCAGATATTAATCATGGTCATATGGGCACTAGTAGACTATCGAAATTCGAAAACAGAATCTAAAAATATGATAAGGTATATGTTTAGTGGGGCCGTTTTTTGTCTTTCGGTTTTGTTAAGTCTTTATGGCTACACATTTAACAAAAATCATGAACTTGCGAAACGTGCGAATCAAGTTCCAATCCAAAATATTTCAGAAAAAATTAGCTTGTATAAGGACATTAATCAAAACATATTTGCAGAATATAAGAGGATGCCCATACATGAAGTTATTGGAAATTTATATTATTCAATTTCTGATTTCGAAAATGCAAAATATCACTATGAGTATTCTGTCAAACGGAAAATTTCTGATAATGAGATCAAGGAGAAATATATAGAATGCTGTTATAAACTCGATTATTATTTAGACGCGCTTCCTTACATTTTCAAGATGTTAGATGAGGATCCTTGCTCGATCAAATACAATAATCTAATGAATATAGCAGCACCTTTTGCATCAGATCGGCAAATTATTGATAACTATAGAAAAACATTCAATGAAAAATGTTTTTAAAGTTTGTATTTAGTGCTCATATGATCTATATCTAAAACAATTCAAACCAAATTCTTTATGAAATATTTTATTTTCCTCATTTTCATCTTTGGTGTTTCGACTGGTTTTTATAGTTGCAAGAATGATAAGCCCTCATTTAAAAAAGCAAAAGGAGATAAAGTCTCTGCAAAAAGGTTTCCGAATGCTAATAAGATTAGATCAGTAGGTATGGATTCAATTCAAAAGAAGTTGAATCTGACAAATCTTCAAAAGAAAAAAATTGAAAATATTGAATCAAAATATAACAAGTTGCATAAGCAACTTCGGAGAGGTGAGTTAGACGATACAAAAGATAATTTGGTCAGGAGAAAAAATTTTGAACTAAAGATTCTTTTAGGTGATTCACTAAGAGTTGCTTACCAAGAAATTAGGACGTTAAGACCAAAAATGCAGAAGCGCTTTGAATAAATTACCAATTATAGTACTTAATTGGAATGGCTTAGAAGATACTAAGGAGTGTATAGAGTCTCTTCTATCTCAGTCTTACTCATCCTACCACATCTATCTGGTAGATAATCATTCTGACAATCTCGAAGGTCAATCACTCGCCTCTTTATACCAAGACAATGACCAAATTAGTGTCATATTGAACGCGGAGAACCTTGGATTCACCAAAGCGCATATTCAGATCTATAACGACATCATTGTTCAGTTATCTGATGCTAAATTTCTATGCCTCTTAAACAATGATACATTTGCTGACCCTAACTGGTTGCATGAACTAACTAAAGCCGCTGAAGAAAACGATGCAGATATTGTCTCCTCAAAAATGATCCAATACTTCAACAGAGACAAAATGGATAATGCTGGTCACAAAATGCTAAATACTGGTGAAATCATACCAATTGGACATGGCGAGGCAACAAACAAGTATAAAGACAGCTTTGAAAATATGGGAGCGTGTGCTGGAGCATGTCTTTATCGAATGGATATGCTTAAGCAAATTGGATTTTTCGATCCTCATTTTTCTACTGGTTATGAAGATGCAGAACTCGGATTAAGGGCAATCGTGGCCGGTTATAAAGCTGTATATTGCCCAAAAGCTATAGTGTACCATAAGATGGGGCAATCAATTAAAAAAATATTTGATGAATCGTATAGCTTAATGATCCAAAACTCTATTCTCTACTCATATTTCAAACTTGTACCAACATTTAACATTATCATAGCCATACCCTCATTTATTTTCAAGTATGCTAGCATGTTTGTAATCGATATCCTATTTTTTAGAATCAAATATTTAAAAATTATAGTAAAATCATTAAATAACCTTTGGTCAAACAGACATTATATTAGAAATAGTCGAACGAAATTTTATAATTCTACAAAAGAACCAATCTCAACATTTGATTTAAGTCGCAAGCTACAGTTCTTCTTTTTGTTTGATGTGAAGCGGTTTTGGTCTCAGATTATCCTCAGAAAAAAGAACTCTTTCGACCAATATGGAACATCTGAAAGTAAATGAACAAAGAGTTATAAGATTTGTGGGCATTATAGTAGAATATACTAGCTAGACTCTTATTTTTGTAGAAAATTATCCATGAAATATTTAAGGAATTTGATTTGGGGGGCTTTTTTAATCTCATGTATATGTTCTTGTAAAAATGAACCTAAAAGCCAAACACAAACATCTGAGCCAATTGTGTCTACAACTCCTAAGGCGAAAACATCGAACGCAGACATTTACAGCCAACTCAATCTCTCGGATGAACAGAAGAAAGCGGCAGCAAACGTAGAAAGAAGATTCTTGAGAGCAAAAAGGAAGCTTATAAAGGAGAAAAATTGGGCGGGTCCTGAAAATAGACCTAATAGAGCTAAACATAGTAGAGCTCAGAAAAAGGCATTCGATAGAGTCTTAGGTCCGAAATTGTCAAAACAATACTTAAAGCTATTAGAAGCTAAAAGCAAAAATTAGTAATAATCTCAACGCAAACAGAAGTATTAATTTGTGAAGTTTATACAAAAGCTGTCTACTCTTTTTATTTATTGTTTTCAACATCCAGTTAAGACAATATCAAAAATAAGCTTAAAAAACATCAGAATACTTATAAATGCTGTCAAATACGAAGATCAAGAAACTATACTTGAAAATTTTGCATCTTTAATAGGAGATGAAAAAAATAAAGTTTCACATAAAACTAATGTTTCACAACCAACAGAAAATAAAACTCCGGCAGAGCCAATGATAAAAATGCCATCGTTTAAACGGAAAGAAGAAACTGAAGTCGAAAAGAAAAATTCATTCTACTCATTGTGGGATGATAGCTATATTGAAAAACATGTAGATTATCTTTCAAATTTTGAAGATCCACAGCAAAATGGCAAGAAATATGTCGCCATCATTGCCGATTTAAATTTACCACAATGTAAAAAATATAGGGTCTTACAAAAAATTGAAATCCTCAAAAGAAAGGGCATCATGTGCGATTTTAGCCATTGGCTTGATGTTCCAAGAAGTATTAATTTAATGCAAAATGCTTCATCCGTAATTTTTTATCGTATACCATTCAGTAAATTAACCTCTAGCTATTTAGATGAAGCATCACGATTGAATCTAACAATTGGGTATGATATTGATGATCCCATTTTTGATCAAAAAATATACAAATCAAATACTAATTTGGATTTTCTTGACCGAAATGAAAAAAACCAGTTATTAAATAATGCAAAACACTATGCCTCATTAATTCGACAATGTCACTTCTTAACTACGAGTACTCCATTCATGAAAGAAGTACTCTCTAAGTACACTAAAGCCAAAATCTACCTTTGGAGAAATCTGATGGATGCCCAGTCAATTAATGCTGCACATATTGCCAATCAGTTAATTGAAAAAAACCTTGATATTGACAATTTTGTGATAGGCTACATGTCTGGTTCTAGAGCGCATGAAGCAGATTTCAATATTGCCAGCGAAGCCATTGAATTTGTCATGGGAAAATACAAATATGTAGAATTTCATATTACGGGCTATGCAGAATTAGCTAATAAGCTAAAAAAGAAATATCCAAAGAGAATAAAACACATACCTTTTACTGACTACTATCAATATATGGAAGGTTTTATCAATTATGATGTGAATATTATTCCTTTGGTCCAAAATCAATTTAATGAATGTAAAAGTGCAATTCGTTTTTTGGAAAGCTCCCTATTAGATGTTCCTAGTATCGTAAGCTATATCGGTGATTTCAAACACATTATCAAGAATAAAGAAACCGGAATTTTTGTGTATAAAAATTCTACATCTGAATGGATTTCTGCACTTGAATGGAGCATAAACAATAAGCTTGCTTTAGGAGAAATTGGAACCTCATCAAAAATAGCAACTCTAAAGGAATATTCTTCGTTGTCCTATACGCAAGATTCTATTAATCAGGAAATTTTTGATATTGAAATCTAATACGTTACTTTCAATCAATGTTTACTATTCACCCCAAAGCTTTGGTGGAGCTACAATTGTGGCTGAAGAAGTGAATGCAATATTAACCTCTGACTACATTTGGGATGTTATGGTCATCACCTCGTATAGAGATGATTCATGTATTCCATATCATATTAGAAAGTATAAATCTAAGGGGGTTACAATTATTGCAATTAATTTACCGAAAGACCTGAGTTATGAAGACTTCTATATTAATGACAAAATAGCAGACATAATCTCAGATATAGCCATACGATTCAATCCATCGATCACACATATCCATTCAATTCAGACAATGGGTGCTAGTTTTATGAGAAATCTGTCTCTTTTTACTGAGACAAAAATCGTGTTGACTCTTCACGATTGTTGGTGGATCTGTGAGCGTCAATTCATGATCAACAGAGAAGGTCGTTATTGTTTTCAGCAGAAGATCGACCCAATGACTTGTATGTACTGTGTAGATGATATCAATAGATATGAAAAGCGAAGCAAGTACTTGTCGATGATTTCTAAATATGTTGACATGTTTCTTTTTCCTAGTGACTTTCATAGAGAACTACATATAACAAATGGCTACCCTGCTGAGAAGTGTTTTACAAATAAGAATGGGGTCCGTTTGCCTAATCCCGAATATAAGAAACAAAAGTCTCCTGTTATTCGATTTGGGTTTACTGGTGGTCCTGGCAAAATAAAAGGTTATGATCTCATTCTCAAAGTCTTCCAAGAAATTGAGTTAAACAATTATGAATTAGTTGTCGTTGATGGGGCTAAAAATCTTGGTAAATCTTGGAGTCATGCTTTTAAAAATTCAAATATTAAAGGTAAAATTCGGATTATGCCTGCCTTTACGCAGGACACAATGGACGACTTTTACAAGCATATAGATGTTTTATTATTCCCATCTCAATGGAAAGAAAGTTTTGGATTAACAGTACGAGAAGCTTTAGTAAGGAATATCTGGGTGATTTCAACTGATGGAGGAGGGACGACTGAAGATCTTGTCGACAATGAAAATGCATACATAATTCCAATATCTAGCAATACTGATCACTTGAAAGAAGCCATATTTAAATGCATTGACAAAGAATGGGCTTTTTATGAGAATGAATATGCAGAAGATATCATCAGTTATCACAGGCAAGCTGAAAACCTTTACAAACTGTATTTAAACTTACTGAATACAGAAGAAAAAGATCATCAACTAGCGCAAGAGGTATAAGTAAAAGTGTATATATAACGTAGAATATTTTTGCCTGATTGAGGCGAAGGTTCGTTATCATAGCCGTTGTTATGATAGCGGTTCTTCAACAAAGAGCAGGCAAAAGAAGGCAAGTTTTATATACTGCCAACTTGTGCCTCTTGCACGAGCAGAGTCCACATAGATGTTTAAATGGAGGCATTCCAACTTTCTGGTATGCGCAAGTTCATTCTTTTCATATCTTCTAGTTCCTTCTGCACTAACTTTCGACTAACTTTTAGAAATGAATCAGGCATCTCCAAAGACTTGCTGGTATTTACTTTTTGAAACAACCTACTCTCATCAAAATTCATATGCGAAATGCCCAAAAACTCCTCTAATTCAAACAATTTTGTTTTAGGGTCCGCCGTAAAATCTTCAAAATAAACAACTTTAAAGTCCTCTTCGGAAAAGACTGATCGCATATTCTTAATATACTTTGTGTACGTAGCGTTCTCCCATATGAATTTCTTATTCAAGAAGAACTTATAGTCCGTTTCATTCCATTTTATAAAATCTGTGCCTTTACCAGCAAATTGATGATGAAACTTGGTATGTGACCACAATCGAGAAATAGGATCCCTTAGAATGTAGATTAGCTTCACATTTGGATATTTCTTACGCAAATCTGACCAATGATTCACCTCTAAATGAGCGCTCAAATTGCTAAAATCACAATTAAACTTTTTTTGCTTATTTAAAGAAAATAGGCGCTCATACCAAACAAAATCTTTGGGATTCTCCAAATACATCGCATACCATCTGGCAAGTTTCTTGTATACCCCAATATGATTTGTCGCATTAGGTCTTAACCGATTTTTTGCTTGATTTAAACGATATTCGTCTCTTAACACATTATTATTGATATAATAATGATTTAGAAAATGAATCTCTTTTTCAGGGGTAAAATAAAGATCAGGATGCTTCTCTAACATACTATACAACCACGTTGTTCCCGCCTTCATGGCTCCTACAGACAAAAATAGATTCATATATAGTTTATAAGGTAATAATTAACGAAATTTGACACCTAGTCATACAAATGTATGGAATAAAATGATTTTGATAATAGAAGTCCCCTTAAATATAAGCCCTATTTTATCAAATTAGATCAAACGTTAGCTTCAACATGTTAAATAAGCTTCTAAAGCCAATTATAAGTAGATTACCTGAAAACAATCGGATCGAACGGGTCTGGAAGCTGGCTCAATTGGACTTCCGCAAACGTTATTATCATGATAATTTAGGTATCCTTTGGTCTATGCTTCGGCCTTTATTCCGAATCGGTGTATTCTATTTTGTATTCAAAATAGTTACTAAATACGAGGTGATGCCAAATTATGGCTTATTCATCTTTAGTGGACTCGTATTCTGGGGTATCTTTGTCGAAGGAAGTAACAATGGGAAAGTACTACTTAGAAAAAAACGATATCTCATTGAAAACATTCAATTTAATAAAATTGATTTATACATCTCAGATGCAGTAGCCAATTTTATTAGTTTTTTTATTACTTTTCTAGCTTACACCGGAGTAGCATACTACGTTGGGATCAGATATGACTATACTATTTTCTATTTGATAATATTAATTATCAACCTGTACCTCATAACTATGGGTACAGGAATGATTCTGGCAGTTTTGTACATATATGTAAAAGACATTAATCATCTTTGGGATATCATCCGGCTGTTTCTATTTTGGACATCTGGTGTGTTTTTAAGGGGTGAAAAATTTTTAGAATTCTTTCCACCTTTTCTATATATTAATCCATTAGTTGGCATAATGATGAATGTTAGGAATGTAATCTTCTTTATAGAACCAATAGATATAGAATTGTTAAGTTTTTGCTTCATTTATGGCATTGGTCTTTATCTTCTTGGTTATACAATATTCACCCGCTTTTCTGATTTGGCTTTAGAACGATATTAATATGGGTAAAAAGGAATATGCGCTTAAAGTAAAAAATCTTAGTAAAACATTTTTCGTTCATGAAAAAGGATCACGATCAATTAGGGATTCTATTTTACGATTTTATCAGCAAAAAGGTGAATTGAGAAAAATCGAGGCTTTAAATGACATTAACCTTGTAATCCCCAAAGGTGAATTCTTTGGAATTATTGGGAGGAATGGTAGTGGTAAATCGACTTTACTCCGACTTTTAATGGGATCCTTTAAAGCCGATACGGGAAGCACTATAAAAAGTAATGGTAAAATGATCCGCTTAGCTATGGGTCTAGGTTTTGATGGCAATCTCAGCGCTCGCGACAATATTTATATAAATGGTTCTGTCCTCGGTTTAAGCTTTAAAAAGATAGGCTCCATATTCGATGAAATTATTGAATTTGCTGAAGTTCAAAACTTTATAGATACTCCAGTAAAGCATTTTAGTAGTGGAATGGTTGCAAAGTTGAAATTCTCCATAGCTCGCTTTGCAGAAGCCGACATTTTGCTTATGGATGAACTATTTGGAGGTGTCGGTGATATTGCATTTGCTCACAAATCTCAAAAGGTATTTAAAGAAAACTTGCTTAAAGGTAAAACCATAATTTTAGTCTCTCACAGTCTCAACATAATTAAAAACAACTGTGATCGAGTTCTTCTTTTAGATAAAGGGAAACAAATTGCTATAGGCTCTCCAGATGAAGTAATCCCCATTTATGAAGAAATGTTTGAAGAGGAATTAAAAGAAAGAAATGAAGATATAAAGCTAAGACAAGAAGAGAGGAAGGCAATAAGAGTGCAGCTTAGAAATGAAAGACTTCTTGCAAAAAAAGAAGAAGTCGAAAAATATCAAAATGAAAGGAAAGCACTTATTGAACAAGCTCGACAACAAAGAATAGAAGAACGTAAAAAACGAATCGAAGAATTAAAAAGATCAAAGGAAGAAGAACAAAAAAGAAAGGAGCAAGCATGGAAAGCTAAGCAAGAGAAAAAAAAGAAAGAAATTGAAATTCAAAACTTGGAAAGAATAAAACTACAAAAAAGGCATAAACGTCTGATCCGTGTTTTGAAAAAAAGAGTAAATGATCTTGAAGATGAAGTCAAAACATTAAAAAATAAATATGAATCATAAACTAGTTGCTGTACTATGTGGAATGCCCTTTTCAGGTACAACATTTCTAAGTCGAATCATTTGTGGCCACAAACAAATAGATGCTGGATTTGAATGCGGTATGCTATTCGAGAATACACCTCGCGAATTCAATAAACGCAAAAAATTCTATAACTGGATGATGTCGCTAGACAGACCATATAATTGGAAACTCTCAGTAACAGAGATGTTGTATGTTTGCGATACTGACAACTTTTACGAATCTTATGATAGAATTGTAGAAAAGTGTCACTTATATAATGATGAAGTTAATCGGATTATTGATAAGACTCCAGCTTACATTTACCGCCTCAGAAATATCATGACAAAGGTAGATAGGACTCCATTTATCGTTATCCAAAAAGATCCTGATTTCCAATACTATTCATATAAAAATAGAGATCGAACATTAGACGAATTCACCGAATTGTATAAAAAACAAATAGAATCTTTAAATAGGGTTATGAATCGTCCTATTTTAAATAAGCGTTTACTCGTCATTAACTTTAAGGATCTTAATGAACAACTAGAAGAATCAATTAAAAAAATATTTAATCATATTCAGAAATTCACATCACTTGAATATAGTCACGATTTAATGCTAGATGAAATCATTAATAACACTACCCTAGACATTAAATCAAATCAGAAAAAACTTAGAAAGAAATTTAATTATGAGAAGGAAAAGCAACTATTTGATAAATCTTTCACTCCATTTGAAAAAGAAAGATTAAATCACTTAAGAGAGTTTTCGACATCCTTAAAATCGTAATCCATCATAATATCAATTAGATCTTCAAACTTTGTTTCAGCTACCCACCCAAGTTTTTCTTTTGCTTTGCTTGGATCGCCTAATAGTAAGTCAACTTCTGCTGGTCTATAAAATTTCTCTGAGATTTCTACATAGGTTTTACCAGTGTTCTTATCAACACCGATTTCATGTAAACCCTCACCTTCCCATTTCAAATCAACATTTATTTTCTTGAAGGCAATCTCAACAAATTCTCTAACTGAAAAAGTTTGGCCTGTTGCTAGCACATAATCATCAGGGATATCTTGCTGTAGCATTAAAAACATTCCGTAGGTATAGTCTTTTGCAAACCCCCAATCTCTTTTGGCATCGATATTACCTAATGTCAATTTATCTGTAAGGCCATGCTTAATTCTTGCAATGGTGTTCGTAATTTTCTTAGTTACAAATTCAATACCTCTCAATGGCGATTCATGGTTAAACAGAATACCTGAACAAGCATACATGTCGAATGACTCCCTATAATTTTTGGTTATAAAATGCCCATACACTTTAGCTACACCATATGGACTTCTAGGATTCAACGGAGTCATTTCAGTTTGTGGAGTCTCTCGTACTTCACCAAACATTTCACTAGTTGATGCCTGGTAAAATCTACAATCTGGTTTCAGCATACGCAGCGCCTCTAGAAGTCTTAAAACTCCAATAGCATCTACTTGTGTTGTCAATAAAGGTTGATCAAACGATATTCCCACAAAACTTTGGGCTGCAAGATTATAAAGTTCATCAGGCTGAGTTCTTTGAATTGTCCTAAATATACTGCCTTCATCCAAGAGGTCCATATAAATATACTCAACGTCATTTTCAATCCCTAAATGCTCAAGACGCCAATTATTTAAATCTACACGTCTTCTATCACATCCAATGACTTGATAACCATTATCTAATAAGTGCTTGGCCAAGTATGCGCCATCTTGACCTCTTATACCTGTTATAAGTGCTTTTTTTGCCATAATTTTTTTCTAATTTTTAAAGATATTTTCAATTGCTATCTCAAAGGACTTGATACCCCTACCTAATGCAAGTTCTTTGTACTTTATCGTTTCTAGTTTTAATGCATCGTAAGAGGCCTCGGAATAACCGCCCAAAGTTTTGAATATTTCTGAATAATCATCATTTGAATAGGAAATACACGGTACATCATAAATACAACGAGCAATCTTATCTGTCATAATGGGTAAATCTAAGCTTAATGCAGTCATGATTGATGCTGTTGCTTTAAACTTAAAGTATTTCAAATCTGCTTTTGGAAATAGTGTGATTAAAAAATCTGATTCCTCAATACTCTTATAATAATCTTCATAAAGGACATATTGCGTTTCATCAGACACCTGGACAAAATCAAAAAAATCATCTAAGCTATATTGCGAAACAAATTTTTCCAACCTCAATCTATCAACTCCTCCACCACAAATCACAAATTCAAAATCTGAATATAAACTTTGATTTCCTTTTAATTCATTCAGCAAACTATCAAAGCCACGATTTCGAATATTATTAACTCCTCCTATAATAGCTAATCTTATTTTCCCGCTTTCTTTAAATTTACGATTCGGTTTTGTTAAAGGTTTAAGATAAACTGGAACAAATGAATCAATATTCATATTATCAAATCCAATTTTATTCCTTAAATAAAAGCTAACATGTGGTGCTATTGTGAAAACATGTACATCCTTTCGTTCAATAAATTTATATGCATATTCTGTCTCTAAAAATTTATGTATGTTATGTACAATTCCAATAGTTGGTAGATTTAATTTGTCATACCACTCTATTCTATCATTTTTTTGTAAGGTATTGACAATTAAAAATTCAACATTCTCAGCCTCTATATTTGCTTTCAAATCTACCCAAGCTTGTTTACCAACAAGTGAAAATTCCTTTAATTCAAATTCCAAGTCCAAGCAATATTTAAAGAAATCTCCTCTCCTTTGACTACATTCTACATTAAAATATAAAATCGGTTTTATGGATAATTTATTTAAAATCTGGACAATACCCGGAGTAATAATTTCATGAATTGCTTCTACTTGTAATATAACACACTTTCTCATTCACTTATAAGTCTAACAGAAATTCTAATATTCAATAATCGATCTTCTGAAATCATAAAATTTTAAAGTCCTTTATTTAGATGCTAAATCATACAATGGATTCCTGTAGAAACTTTCCGAATACCTACAGTACGAAATATCCAATTTTGGCAAGACAACTTGATCATCAAAGCAAGCGCATATCATCCCGTCTCCTGAAAAAGATTCGTGAACATCGTGCTCTACTAAGATTCGTGCCCCAGAATCTTTAAGGATTTTCAAACATTTTTGATGTGTCAAAGGATCACCTGATATATGATGCACATGGGTAGACACTATAACAAATCTTATTCTATTCTCTTCAAAGAGAGAAATACAATCTTCGAGAACATCAGTTTCGGCGCCTTGGATATCAAGGTGTAACAAATCCAATTGCTTAATAGCATACTTCCCAAGGACCTCTTGCACCTCTAAGAATTCTTTAGAGAATATGTTCTTTGTATCAGATTCTAATAACCTTTTGACCCGAGAATATTTACCTGCAAAGGCATGATGAAAATAGACATTATCATGCCCGTTTAATTCGACATTTCTCTTACCTATCTCAAGATTCTGTTTATGCGGCTCAGCACAAATTCCTAGACCATTTGGATAAACATGTTTAAACCAATTTGTATAGTATGCCCAGTAGCATCCAAACTCAATCATAGATGGCTTTTCTCTGTCTATCAATTTCATTATTTCATGAAAAACAACCTCTTCTTGCGGTTCATGATGACCTTGCATTTCGGTGATGAGCTTTGTCATCCACGGACCGATATAACCATTAGCATAAACTTTTACACCGTTATGCATAATTTGTATTCGATTTCCATCTGCAAGAGTTTCTACTTCTCCAGCATTATGAACCTTAGGAATATAATCGCAATCCTTACAGCTCTTGGTCAACATAAGTCGATATTCTAAGCCTTTAGATTTATTAGGCACTAACATATTAATGCCAATATTACTTTTAAGAATCTCTATTTTTCTGGTCAATCTCTTTTTTGCGCGCTGCATGGATTCATGCGCATGCATAGATATGAGTGTAGAGACTTTAGCAAGTGTTGATTTATTTTTGCTCTTGCTTTTACCGTATGTATACCAATCGTCATGTTCCGATATGTGCTCCCATTTTCTAACATAGCCATGCTTTGTTAACAGATCAAAAATTAAAGCTCGATTTTCATCAGAGCCATACTCTACACATATACATTTGAACTGATATTTTGAAAAATCAAATTTTTCCAGAATATCATACTCAGACCCTTCCGTATCAATTGAAATAAAACTTATAACCTTTGGAGCTTTAAATGAATCCAATAGATCAAGTAAAGAAATTGTATGCACGATTACTTCTTTGAAGTCACTGCGCTTATCTTCACTTTCTTTATCATCTAACCGCTCAAAACTTTTGAGTGTCGACCTTGCCGGAAAACCTTTAAAGATTTTAAACTCTAGTTGCTTATTGGACTCACTGTAAACCGCGTCATAGGACTTATGACAATTCCTATTCTTTTCAATATGCACCTTGTAATCCGGATGAGGTTCTGCCACAATCCCCTTCCAACCTACTAACTCCATTAAGAAAGAATTACTGACATTAATCCCTCCTAATGCACCAAACTCAACAAAATAACCTTGATCAATATCGTCTATATTTTCCCACAAACCCCATAAATCTTGGAGGTTCTGGCTATAGGAAGAATTCAAATGTTCATCAACAAAATCAACAAATGAAATTTCATCTTTAGTCATTATAACTTCTTTTATTAGTGTGTCAACTATTTATCACTATCTTTATTACCACAAATTAGTGACGATTTTATTATATATATTATTCAAATTATAAACTTAAATTTGAATGGTGGTATTTACCTTGTACTAAAAGAAATGGGACCAATTCGAATTGTTTATCCTTGCCACCTATTTCTTCTAAATCAACAAATTCATCTAAATACAATCTTCCTTTCCGATATTGGATAGGTATCCCTGATATCAAATAAGAACTCTCAACGCCCTTAGCAAGTACAACAACCTCCTCAGTCTTAAATCTACGCATGACCCGTCCTGATTTCAAGGTAAAATATCCTGCAAGTTTATATATATTTTTGAAACTATGAACTTTATAATCATTTAATATTAGATTATCATTGAAGTTGACGATGTCCTCCTCACCAAGTAATTGAAATGTGCAGGGAGTAAACATTGATTGTGGAGGTAACTTGTAGTATTCTCCATCAAGTCCGTCTCTTGCAAATTGTACGCATTTATCCCTTTTTGACTTGACTTGACTACAAATGAATGGGGCTGATATGTCATCTCCAACCAGACCATTATAAAACGCGAGCGTCTTTGAAGTTCTTCTTTCTTTTGCTCTTTCAATTCTGTCCGTGTAAGTCATCAGATATGAAAAAAGTAAAAGTGCTCCAAAGCTACCATACACATACTTAAACCATTTTTGGGAATGAAAAGTATTACACATAAGTAACAGCATTGGAAGCCAAAAATGGATGGAATATACTAAATAACGTGGCTCAGAATTTTCACCGATTACTTGAACATCATCTCGCATTAAAGCGGCCACCAATATCAATCCAATCATATAGACCATCAAACAAAAACTGATTTTACTCTTTTTATCACTTAACTTCACAAAAAATGAAGTTCCTAGTAGACACAAGAAGCATAGTGCACCAATAATTATGTCCTGTCTATCAGATAAAAAATAAAACAACTTCTCATGGCTTAGTAAGCCTACTAAGGATAAACTGTAAGAACCGTTAGATAATAGTCTAGAGAATAGCCCTACATCAGCGGTAATTTTTGGTGATTTATTATTGTAATATTCAAGAGAATCGAGTGTAAGGAAATAAAACAACAGGATACAAATAACCGCCCAGCAGAACCAAACCAGATAGATTTGCTTAAACTTTCGCTCAGTATAGAGATCTATAAAGAAGTAAAGAGCCACAATTGGAAATACCAAAAACCCCACCCCGCCAGAAAAAACTGCCAAAAAAGAGAAAAGAAAGCTTAAATAAAACTTGCGAGAATTTAAAAAGTAAAGTGTTAACCCAACTAACAAAAACCTATATCCAAAGGAAAAACTAAGAATCGTCCAAAAATTTTGACCATAGCTAGTGAACAATAGAATCGTGATGGGCAGTAGATATACAATTTTCCGTTTAACTTCTAACAGGAAATAAGTTAATAGCCAAGTAAATACTAAGCCTAAGTTACCTAAAAACGTAAGTAGAGTGATATTGACTGATCCAATCGTGTAATAAGAGATAAGAGTAGCTATTCTTCCTATGATCTTTGGATGAGGCCATTTCTCTAATCGTATAAAATAATATAGCTTATTTAACAATCCATCGGAGTTTATCCAGTATTCTCCAAAATGCTTTTGAAACATTCTAGCATCATCTAGAGAAATTGCAATATTGGGAGCACCAATAAATAATATGACATAAAAGCTTAACATGACAAAAATGGTCAAGCCAATGGTGACATAATTAATATACCGGTATTGTGTGGTTCCTTTTATCAAAGTTCTTGATTAGAAATACCAAACAAAAATACCACCTTTAACACAGATACTTTACTTTTGAGCATGTGGTTTGAGCGTTTTATAAAATTTGGATTTGTTGGTGTTTTTACGACCATATTTGGGATCATATGCTATTATATTGCCTTTACAATCTATGATTTTCCACTTTATCTCACCTATTTCGTTGTGTATAATTTAGGGATAATCATCTCTTATTGTCTAAATACTAAGTACACATTCAATGCCAAATATAATCGCAAAGATTACCTAAAATACTTATTCTCATATATTGTTGGTTTTCTGGTCGGATATTTGATCTTATATGGGTTGAATTCATTTTATCCAATGTATTCAAATATGGCAAAGATCATTATTATGATCCCACCAAGGATTGTTATTACATTCGTGCTGTTGAATTCGATAGTTTACAAGGTCAAGAAATGAAAGGAAGAAAATCTGATTTCTACATACAAAACATCAAAAATAAACTCAAATTATTTGCAAACAAGCCAGCTTATATAGGGTTTTACTTAAATAGATTGGTCAAGTACAACAGTTTAACATCATTTCCTTTAATAATCGTTAGCTATCCAAAATCAGGGAGGACCTGGTTACAAAAGATGTTGATAGAGGTCGTCCGTCTTAATTTGGGTATTGAAGACCAAATAAGTGATATTTCTAATTTATCACTTCATACTTCAATCCCTAAAATTTTATCTACACATGCTGGCTCCTCCTGGGAAGAAATTGTGCTCACAGATGAGGATATAAAAGTAAATGACTGGAAAAAATATGCTCATGCTAAAAACATCTTTCTCATGAGGGATCCCAGGGATGTATTGGTTAGTCAATATTATCACATAATCCATAGAACTGGTTATCGAACTTTTGACAAAAACTACTTAATCTCCAATAAAAACGTAGGTCTATTGAAGATTATCAATTTTATGAATAAGTGGAAAGCGTTTTCGAAGGAAAATTCTGATACAATACTCGAAGTCTCTTATGAAGAGATGAAGCTTAATCCTAATGAATCTCTCAGTAAAATTTGTACATTTTGGAATATTCCAATCTCAAATGAGTCTATAATAGATCAAGCCGTAAAAAATTGCAGCCTTGATAACATGAGAAAAGCTGAATCTGATACAAGTAAATCACCTTGGTCTCATACATCTCAAAAAAACAATAAAAACAGTTTTCAATCTAGAAAAGGGATCATTGGAGAATATAAAGACTTTTTCTCTAGCCCAGAAATAAAGCTCATTAATCAAATGATTCATGAGAATCTACACGAATCCTTTAACTACCATGAGCCAAGTTAGTATTTCGACTGTCACTCCAGTATATAATGGTGCACAATACCTACCAGATTTGGTAAAGGCTTTATCCAATCTCAAAGATACATTAGCAGAAGCGGGTAATGATATCGCCTTAGTTGAAAGCATATTTATTATTGATGAAGCTATTGACAATTCGGATGAGGTCTTGTCAATGCTCGAAAAAGAATATGATTGGTTGCATGTGATCACATTATCAAGGAATTTTGGACAACATCCAGCCACAATTGCAGGAATTTTGCACACTTCTGGTGATTGGATCGTGACATTAGACGAAGATTTACAACACAATCCAGCGGATATCCCTACCCTGCTCCAGACTGTAGTACAATATCATAGTGATATTTGCTATGCGCACGCAACGACAGGAACACATAAATCAATAATAAAAGATGGTTTAGCTCGATTGTTCAAATTCGTCATTGGCAAGCTCTTGAATAACCCAAATGCAAAACACTTCAATAGTTTCAGACTGATAAGAGGCAGCTTGGCTAGAGCAACAGCCGCGATATGCAGACATGAAACGTATTTTGATGTTGCTTTAGGATGGTTTACAAAACGAGTTGTGACGGCTAATATCAAACTCGTTGATGTCCGCAATCAAACGACAGGAGACAGTGGTTACAGCCTTTGGGGCCTCATCAGACATGCTAAGCGAATGATTATGTCTTCTCGAATCAAACTATTGCGATTATCAATACCTATCGGTGTTGTTGCATTTCTGATTAGTATATTTATTTCAGCTTATGCTCTCATCTCAGCGCTACTAAAAATCAGTACAACATTGAATAAAGGTTGGGCATCTACAATTCTTGTCGTTCTATTTTTGGGCGGATTATCAATACTCCTCATAAGTATTATCCTAGAGAGCTTGAGCGACATCATGTTGAGTATAAATGGTAAACCCACTTACTTTGTTGTTGATCGAAGCAAAGATGACGATCTAAAAAAAGCTCTTAACAAAATAAAGAATGAGACTTTATCAAAATAAAAATTCAACACAATGTGTCATTCTCATAGGCTTAGGACTGGTCGGCAAAGCAATAGCTAATCAACTAGATAGTAACTATTATTGTTTAGATAAGATCAAACTCAATTGGAATCTCTTTGAATCCAATCTCCCAGAACTAAATGATTTGTACTCTAAGGCTGTCAAAACAAGAGGAAATATTCATATTATCTGGAGTGCGGGTAAAGCGGGTTTTAACAGTGGTGTAGAAGAAATTAATCTTGAATTTTCTTTTTTTGAATCCATGCACAGCTTATTTCATCAAATTTACATTGAACTACAATCAGAATCAAAGATATCTTATAGCTTGATAAGTTCTGCAGGCGCCTTATTCGAAGGTCAGACATTAATTACTCGCGATCATGCAGAGTCTGGCAAACGGCCATATGCAGATTTAAAACTCAAACAGGAAGAGTACATTAAAACTAGACATTGGATAGAGCTGTTCTATATTCTTAGATTAAGCTCAGTCTACAGCAGAGACAATCTAAGCGGACGGCTTGGATTAATCGCGACAGTTATGTATAACGGACTTCATAATAAAGAAGTTACTATTTTTGGATCTGAAACAACATTGAGAGATTACGTATTAGATTTCGACATTGGTAGGTATGTGTATGAAATCGTTTCAAATCAAATCGAGTTGACATCCGGTATATATTATCTAATAAGTGGTAAACCAAGCTCGATTAAAGAGATCAGTGAACTGGTCCAGAGAATAATTGGAAAAAAGTTGTATTTAAAATACCAACTAAAAGGATCTAATAGTCTTAATATTACATTTTCAAAGCGAATTAAAGCACCATCTTTTGTTACGAGCCACCTTCATCCGAATCTCAAAGTACTCTATACCAAGCTCTTAAATCAACCATAATTATGGAAAAGAATTATTACATCGAATATTATCAATACGAACGGAATCACTGGTTTTTCAAAGCCAGAAATAAAATTATACTAGATCATATTACTGGATTGGTTGGGAAAGATCAAAATCAACTCAAAATTTTAAATGTTGGTGTTGCCACAGGTTATACCTCAGTCTTACTCAAATCTATTAGTACCAATATAACTTCTGTAGAATATGATGAGGAGTGTTTTGATTTCACAAATCAAAATGTTCCAGATATCGGTTTAGTACAAGGTTCTATACTAGAATTAGACTTTCAAGACAATGAATTTGATTTGGTCTGCGCATTTGATGTGATTGAACATATTGAAGACGACAAATTAGGTTTAAGTGAGATGGAACGGGTCTGTAAACCTGATGGCCATGTCGTCATAACTGTACCAGCGTTTATGTCTATTTGGAGTCATCATGATGTGATCAATCATCACTTTAGACGTTACAAAAAGAAACAGCTTAAAAGTCTATTTAGCGATACATCCAAGTTAGTATTTCTAAGTTATTTCAATTTTTGGCTATTCTTACCGGTACTAATGTTTAGAAAAATCAATAACATTTTCAAAATCACTGAGAAAAACAATTCTGATTCTGAGGTTGGTTCAGACTTACAACTTTTCAATAAAGATAGCTTAGGTTCTTCGATTTTGTATTCTGTTTTCTCATCAGAATCCAGCTTATTGAAAAAGAGGATTAAATTTCCATTCGGTGTATCACTATTAGCTTCTTGGAAGAAATAGCATTGACAGCAATTAGGTGTTTTTTATCCTAAATTAAACTCCTCCAAAAAAGGAGAACCACCTCGTCATCCGCCGATGGCGACTGCCACTCCTCCATATGACATAGGCGTCAACCTAATTTAAGTATATATGATTCTTTCATATATGTTTATCCTGCCCTTTCTTATGTCATAGCAACAGGTTTTACTCAATTGAAGTAGTTTTAATTGTGTTGTTTGGCATATTATATAATCCAAGTCATTAAGCATTGTTTTAATAAACTTCATAGGTGATAGTAGTTTATTAAATTTTGAATGCATCAAATTTTGATATTTTTTAAATTGAGGATTGACTACTATAACAATAAAGCACAGACATAAGTAGAGTAGTATTTCTGGTTTTACCCGATTAGGACCTTGACAAGATTTAAAGATTAGATCTAGATTAAAATAGCTTTTC
>CALGLU010000126.1 GCA_937959275.1 uncultured Saprospiraceae bacterium
TGGTTGCACGGCACAAAGTGCCGTGCATTATTGTATGAAAAGAGGCTAATTTGGCGGGATTTTTTGTAAAAATCGTGACAAATTAATGTTTCAATAGATTAACCTGTGTTATTAAATTAATTCATATGCCACTAACTAAACAACATTGGGTTAAAACCACTTGGAGGGAGCAAAATTAATGGTTTGCTAGGTCCAAGGTACTTTAGTGCCTTGAATGTTCACTTAATTTTTCTTTTATAATAATTGTGACACAGCCTGTTGATTCGTAATCTGATTTGTGCAGAGCCCAGATAGATCTATAATTCGGCAAGACATCGGTAGACTTCACGCCATTGTGAGATCCTGAATCGTGCCTGCTTACCGGTCAGGTAGGTTCAGGATAACGGTACAACTAAGTTTGTGGTATGAATACTACTCAATAATTTTAATCTTGTATTTATCCAACAACCCTTTGACTCCACGCAGAGAAAATTGTGCTTTCCCAATCTGATTTGTTTCAGGATCAATAGAATAATTAAACGCAGTCGTGAAGTCTGCAGCTTTTAAAATAGAATAACCAAAGGTCGCTCTCATTAAATCACAATTGTCAAATACAGCTTCAGTTAAATCAGATTCAGTAAAATCAACTTCCAACAACTGTGAATTGATAAATCGTGTTTTTTTAAGTTTGCTTTGATGGAAGGAAGCATAATTAAGAATACAATCAACAAACTCAACGGAGAGTCCAAATTCATCACAGTGATCGAATTGAAGACCCAGTAGCTTGCTGTCTTTAAATGTCACCTCTTGGAAAGAAGTCGCGTGAAGTTTTGCATTGCTTAAATCACAATCTTTAAATACACAATCAATAAATTTTACGTTTGATAGATCAGCTTGTAGAAAATTGCAATTCTCAAAGGTG
Organism: uncultured Saprospiraceae bacterium; assembly: GCA_937959275.1. GTDB lineage: Bacteria > Bacteroidota > Bacteroidia > Chitinophagales > Saprospiraceae > CALFUK01. The sequence goes on from CALGLU010000126.1 coordinate 902, forward strand.
CAACTCTCATATTGTCCCTTAGCCAAAGCATTGACTGTATAATCTTCTAACTGGTAAACTTGATCATTGATCTCCATATGGGTACTAACGCCTAATTCCCTAATCCTCGTACTATCCCTTCCTCCAATCCCCGCAATTCAGCTAATCCCCGCAATCGCCCAATGGCACTATACCCCGGATTGGTAAGCTTCTCCAAATCATCCAACATCTTATGCCCATGGTCCGGCCGCATCGGCACCTGCTCCTCTTTTCGCTGTTGCATGTTTACTAATTCTTTCATCACCGCATACATATCCACATCACCATCCAAATGATTTGCCTCATGAAAATTGCCAAACGCATCCCGCTTCGTCGCCCGCAAATGAATAAAATGAATCCGATCACCCAGCCGCTGCACCATCCCCGCCAAATCATTCTCCGCCCGCACCCCATAAGAACCCGTACAAAAGCAAAGCCCATTATACAAAGATTCATCTGCCCCCAATATCGCCACCGCATCACTCTCCTTACTAACCACTCGCGGCAGCCCCAATAACGAAAACGGAGGATCATCCGGATGTATCGCCAACTTCACCCCAGCCGCCTCAGCCGCCGGCGTAATCTCTTTTATAAAATACAACAAGTTATCCCGCAACCGCTCCTCATCAATCTCCGCATAGCTCTCCAAGACCTTCCGAAACCGATCCAAATTATCAGCCCCTTCTGTCATCGCCCCCGGCAATCCTGCGATAATATTATTGGTAAGACTGAGCTTCTCCTCTTCACTCATCCCATCAAATTTCTGTCGCGCTCGTTCTTGCTCTTCTTCAGTATAGTCTGCCTCAGCCCCTGCCCGTTTCAGTATAAATAACTCAAACGCCGCAAACGCCGCTTTCTCAAACCGCAAGGCCGTCGACCCATCTGCCATCTCATAACTCAAATCCGTCCGCGTCCAATCCACCACAGGCATAAAATTATACGTCAGCACCGAAATCCCACACGCCCCCAAATTCAAAATGCTCTGCTTATAATTATCGATGTACTGTTGAAAATCTCCAGACTGCCGTTTAATATCTTCATGCACAGGAATACTTTCGATCACAGCCAAGGCCAACCCAGCTTCTTCAATCATGCGCTTCCGCTCAGCAATCTCAGCAACCGACCAAACCTCTCCATTAGGCACATGATGCAAAGCCGTCACAACACCCGTCGCCCCAGCCTGTTTAATATCCAAAAGACTGACACTATCCTCTGGTCCGTACCACCGCCAAGTCTGTTGTAATCGTTTCATTTGATATTGATATTGATATTGATATTTGAATTGGAATTGATATTGATATTGATATTGGAATTGAAGTTAATGTTGAAGTTCATACTCCAATCAGTTTTTCATTTTCATTTTCATTTTGATTTAAATTTGCCAAAGCAAATTAAACTCCCCACTCCCAACTCCCAACTCCCCACTCCCAACTCCCCACTCCCCACTTCCAACTTCCAACTCCTCACTGCGACCAAAGGGAGCCCTAAACCCCCGAAAACGCACTAAACCCCCCATCCACCGGCACAATAATCCCCGTCACAAACCGCGACGCATCACTACACAACCACAATAAAGTGCTCACCAATTCCTCCGCCTCACCAAATCGCTTCATTGGCGTTTCATTCACAATCGTCTGCCCGCGAGCAGTCAAAGACCCATCTTCATTAAGCAGCAAACTCCGATTTTGCTCAGCAATAAAAAAGCCTGGCGCAATGGCATTCACCCGCATCCCATCTCCATATTTGTGAGCCATCTCCACAGCCATCCATTTCGTAAAATTATCAACAGCAGCTTTTGATGCAGAGTACCCAAGCACTCGCGTAATCGCCTGCGCCGCCGCCATCGAAGAAATATTGATAATACAGCCTGACTTATGTTCGGCCATCGCCTGCCCAAAGACAACCGTCGGCAACACCGTCCCTTTCAAATTCAAATCTGTCACCCGACTAAAATCATCAATTGATAAATCAAAAAATTGTTGATCAGGCATAATCGTCGCCCCTTTCATATTACCACCCGCACAATTCACAAGAATATCAATCTTACCCCAGGTCTCCAATACAATATCTTTCGCCGCATCCAATTGCTCTCGATCCAACACATCAGCAATCAGCCCAATCGCCATTGCCCCATTCGAATTTATCTTACTAACAAACGAATCGATCTTTTCTTTAGTCCGACTCAACACGCCCACTTTCGCACCAGCACCCACGAGCCCCTGTACCAAGGCACTACCTAATACGCCTGCTCCACCCGTTACAATAGCAACTTTACCTTCTAAAGAAAACATATATTCACAGTTTCGTTTTGTTATTTAACTACGGTGAGAGGTCAAAGCCCTTCACCTCAAAATCGGTTCCAAAAAGCTGTAGACGCATAACTGAATTTTATTTAACAAGCTCCCCACTCCCAACTCCCAACTCCCAGCTTCCCACTCCCAACTCCCAACTCCCAACTTCCCACTCCCAACTCCCAACTCCCAACTCCCAACTCCCTAAGGAATATAAAAATCCAATCGTGAAACTAAATTTAATTCTACTAGTACGGACGAAGAACGCTTCGTCCCAACGATTCTATCCAGTACGGACGAAGCACGCATCGTCCCAACGATTCTATCCAGCACGGACGAAGCACGCTTCGTCCCAATCTAAGAAATATCCGGCTCCCACCCCTTCTCATACTCCCGACTCCAAGCCTTCATCGCAGCCATATTCCCAACAACCTTCCCCGTACGCGCATCCACATCAATCATCCCACCCGCATCCTGAGCCATATTACCCAAGTGACACAGATTGTTACTCGAATTCACGATTTGAATAGACGAATTCAACGCTTCACCCACACGGATCGCCTGGAAAAAATTCTGGATATGGTAATCGGTTAAGCCGCCAGCACCCACAAGACCAGTCGTAGCAGATGCAACTTTTTCACTTTCATTTTTGACTTCTTTGCCGGCACGGTCATATAAGATATAATTATTACGGTCTAGCATAATACTGCCATCAGTACCATAAATCATGACGCCACGACCACGTTCATATTGTTTGCGACCATTACAACTTCGGCCTTCCCACGTCAAAGATTTTCCGTCTTCAAATTCGAAGCGGGCAATTTGTGTATCAAAGAACTCCCAGTCATCATCCGTAAAGTGAAATCGTCCACCTTGCGAAGTAACCTTAGAAGGCATTTCCGTGCCCAGGGCCCATCGACAGATATCCATTTCATGGAGACCGTTATTGCATATTTCTCCAGTACCCCAATGTCTAAACCAGTGCCAGTTATAATGGACGACATTATCCGTGTACGCACGTCGCGGTGCAGGCCCTTGCCAGAGATCCCAATCTAAGTGATCAGGCACAGCAGCCGGTTTTCCATTGCCGATCGTTCCTCGGTTATTCGCATACCAACATTTGGCTTCATAGACATCACCGATTACACCATCTGCAATATCTCTCATAGCCGATTGCGAAGTCGGAGCAGAGCGCTGCTGATTTCCGATCTGCAACTGCTTACCATATTTCTCTTGAGCCGCGATGAGCAGGTCTCCTTCCGCAGGATTCTGACTGCACGGTTTTTCACAATAGACGTGCTTGCCTCCTTGCAAGGCTCTGATGGCAAAAGGAGCATGTGAATGATCAGGCGTCGCAATAAACACAGCATCAATGTCCTTATCTTCAATCATCTTGCGGATATCCTTATAGCCTTTTGGCGTATTGCCAACGGCTTCGGTGTGTTGGCCAATTCGTTTTTCGAGCACTTTAGAGTCAACATCACACAAGGCGTACACATTGGTGTTGGCTAGCTTGGTGACAGTATTTCTAAGTGCATTGCCCCGGCTATTGATACCAGCCACACCGACGTGAATGGTGTCATTGGCGCCTATAATTCTGTTGTAACTTTTTGCAGTAGAACAGCCAGCACCAACAGCAATACCTGTCGTCGCCAGGGCAGTCTTTTTTATAAAATCTCTACGTGTTTTTTTCATGAGACTAATTTTATGTATGGAGGTTTTGAGTTAAAACTCTCTAATTTTAATATTTCTAAATTCGACTTCATCACCGTGATCTTGTAATAAGATATGGCCAGCAGCTAGTCGTCCAAAGTTCTCCCATTTTTCATACTTGCTCTTCTCGACCAAGGCTTTGAATAGTTGACTGTGTCGATCAAATTCAACAATCTTCACTTGATTTAGCCAATGCTCCACATGGCCACCTTTGACGACTATCCGAGCATTATTCCATTTACCGATACCTTTGAAATTCTTTCCTCTGCTATTCTGCAAATTTTCTGCTCGTATCAAGTCGTATAGAGAACCAACAGTGCGATTACCATTTTTACCTTGATTTGCATCTGGATGTTTTTTGTCATCTAAGATTTGAAATTCTAATCCAATCGCAGAGCCTTCGCCTTTATTCAATTCAGGATCGACAAAATACTTGATGCCACTGTTGGCACCTTCCGTCATTTTAAAATCAACACTGAGTTCAAAATTACTATAGGTGTCTACCGTAACGATATCTCCACCATTTCTTGATTCTGCGCCACCACTTGACAAGACCTTCAAAATGCCGTCCTGCATAACCCAGCCACTGTCTGGAAATTTGTCGAGCTTAGCTCCTCGCCAGCCTTTAGTCGATACACCATCCCACAGCATTCTCCAACCTTTACGCGCTTCACTATTTGTCAAATTATTGATGTAGCTGATTTCAGGGACATCACTATCACTTGGCATTCTTGAATTGTGTAGATCAGTGGTTTTGATTTTGATGTCTTTCCACATGACTTTTTTACCCGAGTTTTTTTCGTTGCGGATACCATGCACTTGAAAGGCGATGAAGCCTTCACTTGTCGTATCATCGACAAGATTCGCACATTGCACGCCGTTCACCCAAGTTCTGATGTAAGGGCCTATCGCTTCGATTCGATAATGATTCCATTCACCTGGGACAAACGCTTGTCGACCTTTTTCATTTCTTGTCAATGGATAAAGCCACCCATTACGGGCTTCGTCATAAACGCCACCTGCCCATTTGCGAGAGCTAGTTTCGATTTCGCATTGGTATCCATGGACTCGATAGTCATTATAGTCTGCCTTGGATAGACTCCTAAACTGTACGCCAGAGTTGAGACCATTCTCTACCAGGACATCAAACTCCAATATGAAATCGCTGTAGGTTTTCTTAGTCGCCATAAAGCTATTCGGCGTATTCATTTTTGAAATACCGACCATAACACCATCTTCGATCAGATAGGAGGCATCTCCATTCAGTTGTTCAAAATTGGAAAAATCCTTGCCATTGAACAGTATTTCCCATCCATCTTCAAGAGGACTGGCATAGGCAGCCATGGAGAGACAAATAGCAAAAAGTAAGCATTGTAGTTTCATGTGATATCAGTTAAGCTATGTTATAGTATAGAATATACACCGTGTACGTTAACGGCAGTCATCTAATATAGGAAACTTCTGTAGAGTTTATCAACTGACTTGTAAGTTTTTCGAAAACTGTCCTTACCAAAAATTATGACCGACATGTGAGCAATTGGTCAGTTTTCCCAAAACCGACGTATCTATATCCCAAATGCGACATGTAAGCGACATGTAAGTTTTCCAAAAACTGACATGTCTAAATCCAGATGCGACATGTAAGCGACATGTAAGTTTTCCAAAAAACTGATATGTCTAAATCTACCTCTTTAACAAGAATTCACCCAAATCCGACATGCCTATATCAATCCTCAAATGTCTATGAACAAACTTGAGCAATAGTTGCCTCCTGTCCACTGGTGAAGACATAGATAACTGTATTTAGGGTACCAATACCTGCACAGTCGTAGCCAGGATTTCCATTCGGAGCACACGAATCATCGGGAAAAATAACGATAAAGTCCGAATTTAAAACGCCGTCGCATTGTAGCACTTGTTCGGCGCCGTGTGTGGATATGCCACTGTGTATTGCTTGGCTATTAAATGCAACAAGGGTAGGTTTTGTCCAGTTCTTCATCAGGTATTCAGTTTGGTATTAACAAGATAGTAATTTATAGAGCAATCAGGAATCCAACAGACCATCAAGTTAAATTTTGATTTTTTTTATCTTCCAGTAGATTTTACAGAATAGATATCAATTAAATATTGGAGATTAAACGATTATAATTGTTTTTATCCATTTGTAGATGGGAAAAACGTTAAGAAATGATGGAGATCGGGGGGATATAAACAAGTTATCAGCAAGAAAATGAAAGATTGGCAAAACATATATGAAGAGAAACATAAACAGCTCAAAGGCTGGGGATTCAGCTATGTAATCAATAGCAGAATTCTTAGATATAAAGTCAATCCTCCAATAACTAATGAACATATCTCAGAGCTTGAATTTCTAATTATCAAGTATGATTATCACAAAACACTATTAAGAAGATATGAACATGTAATATCAGATAAAGCAAAAAACAAATGGCTTGATAATTTTTACGAACCAAAAGGTAGATGGAACAATAGCAATCACAAATTTCATTCAGTATTAATACCGTTTTACCTAATTAATCCTAAGACAGATATTGAACGAGTAGACAAACACTTTCTAAATGACCAAATACTCATGTCATTAGGTTCCTTAGATCATAAATTCAAAAAATATAGATTAAGAGCAAATTACCTTTTGGAATTTTTGCCACTAAAATTTATGGACCTAAAACCAAACATTCGAATACGAATCATTGAAGTTCTATCCAGCAAAGCAAATCGAGAATCAATCAAACAAATAAGTCAATTAATCTATAAATATCAAAAAGAACTTCACCCTGACATAGTATTAAATTTTGTTGGTGAGCAAATAAGTAAAAATATTATAAATGATAAAATGGCAATTGGCTATTTAAGAAGATTTCAAAACAATATATCTTCAGAAATGAAAGCAAAATTGGAATCAAAAATCAGAAGGTTAAACAATAGTGAACTAATACTGAATACGATAAAATCCAGCTGATAACAATTAGCAACAAATGTCCAGTGGGTGCAGGGCACCCCACGGCATTTTTGGTAGTGTTGTGCTAAACACCTATCGGTGTTTTGTTGGCTCTGTGTGATTTAAATAATCTCCGATGTTGGAGTTTGGAAAAGCACGA
>CALGLU010000127.1 GCA_937959275.1 uncultured Saprospiraceae bacterium
TTAAAATGCTGTCTACAACTTGTCTCGTCAGGGAAATTCTCGATAAATTTTAAGATATTCATTTTGAGTTATTTTAACCCAATATCAAAAGTAGCGTGCAGCTATAATACACTTAGGTATAATTGCGGGGACTCATATTATTTTTTTTACAATAATTACTCTTGGTATTCAGGATACCAAGATCCAGATTTCATATCACAATTTGAGTATAATTACGATATGCTAATTATAAATGAATCAAGGTTTTGCCTACTCATTATAAGATTCTTATAAACAACCTCAAAGGAAGATCTATATCATTTAGCTATATCAGAAAGAAACTTAAGAAATCCCAAAAAAGACACCCCTTCTAGAGCAACCAATAACTAGTGCTCTGTCAAAATATACCTGACTAGTGCATTTGGCGTATTTTGCACATGCACGTCGTTACAGAACCGGCCTTGATAGCTTAGGCTATCAGACCGAACCTGCGCCTAGTTCATGCACAAACTACGCTCAAATTCAACCAGTCAATATATACTTGACAAAGCACTGGTATGAAATAAGATTATATGTTCTTCCTTCGAAATTGTACTTTAGTTGCGTCAGAAAACTGAATCCTTATGAACCGAAATATGATTTTTCCTATGAGACAGCTCTTTAAGTCTTTTTTGATGATCATACTTTTACTTCACCTAGCTGCTTGTGCTGTCCCTTTGGAAAATTCAGCTAATGATCAAAATAACGCAGAGGAAGATGATAAAATTGAAAGTGCGATCGACCTCTCGGGTAAAACGATTGGATATTGCACCCCGTCTTTGAATGCTCCCTATTATCAGGCTTTACTTCAAAGTATCAAAGAAACAACTGAAAAGAATGGTATGACCTTCTTATCTGCTGATGGGCAAGACGACATTAATAAACAGGTGGCTGCAGTAGAAGATTTAATTACAAAAGGGGTAGATGCTCTATTGCTAAATCCAAAAGATCCCGATGCTTTAGTAGGCGTCACTAAGCTTGCTAAATCAGCAGATATTCCAGTATTTATTATAGATAGCTCTATTGACCCTTCTGCTGAATATGTCACCACGATTCAATCTAATAATTTGGCCAATGGAGAGTTAGCGGGTGAATGGCTAGCTGAAAAATTCGGCAAACAGGAAATGACAATTGCCTTATTAAGTGGCAATGCCGGCAACCCTGTAGGTAGAACACGTAAACAGGGATTATTACAAGGTATTACAGAAACACAATTAAGAAATTTGGGCTACATCAACTTAAATATTAAAACTCAAGCCTATACAGAGTGGTCTTACGCAGGAGGTCTAAAAGCAATGGAAGACATCTTAGTCGCGCACTCAGATATCAATGTAGTTATTGCAGAAGCAGATGTATGTGTGCTAGGCGCAATTAAGGCTATTGCCCAAGCCGGAAAAACAGATGACATTTTAATCGTTGCTGGGGCAGATGGTCAAAAAGAGGCCATTAAATATATTATGGATACTGACTTCTATGGATGTACAGCTATGAATAGTCCTGTACAAATTGGGAAAAATGCGGTCAGTTATGCGGTCCAATATATGAATGGGAAGAGAGATTTTTCTAAAGTTTCATTCACGCCTCCCCTACTGATCACTAAGACGAATGCTGCACAATTCTATGATCCTAACGCCTTGTTTTAAGAAATAACTATTCCTGTTATGACAAATACGACCAGTGAATTTAGACTAGAAATGTCTGGAATATCTAAAAATTTCGGAATCGTTTCAGTTCTAAAAAATGTCAACTTAAACGTGAAGCATGGAGAGATTCATGCGCTACTTGGTGAAAATGGTGCAGGTAAATCTACCTTGATAAAAATATTAAGTGGAGTCCATCAAAAGGATGCGGGTCAAGTTTTACTAAATGGAGAATTGATTAATCCTAAAAATACCCATGACGGACAAGTATTAGGTATCAATGTCGTCTATCAAGAATTATCATTAGTCAACGATTTATCAGTTGCTGAAAATATTTATTTGCACAAATTAGGCGCTAGTAAATTTTGGATGGATTGGAAGCAAATTAATGCCGATGCTCAAGCCTTATTAGATTCGTTGGGATTTGACATTGATGCTACCGCTAAAGTGAGAGATCTCAGTATTGTACAAAAGCAGTTAGTTGAAATCGCAAAGGCTTTATCGGAGGACACTAAAATCTTAGTCCTTGATGAACCTACCACCGTTTTTGATCCTACCGACACACAGAAACTTTTTGATAATTTATACAGATTAAAAGAAAAGGGAATCTCTATCATCTATATCTCCCATCACCTAGAAGAAATTTTTAAAATAGCTGATACAGTAACAGTCTTGAGAGATGGGATAAATACTGGAAGCAGACCCGTAAAGGAAGTAGATACGGATGATGTTATCCAATTGATGATTGGGCGGGAGCTTAAAGATTTGTACCCAAGTCGCAACCTTGAACTTAGCGAGGCTCCTGTTTTTGAAGTCAAGAATCTTACCGCTCAAGACACTTTTGTACACGATGTGTCTTTCTCGGTCAAGGCAGGAGAAGTACTTGGCATTGCTGGCTTAGGCGGTAGTGGTAGGACAGAAACAGTCAAGTTGATTTTTGGAGCTGATAAGAAAAAGTCAGGTGAAATTATTTTAAATGGCAAAGAGATAAAAACAAATTCTCCAGCAGATGCAGTCGGATATGAAATTGGCTTAGTATCTGAAAACAGAAAAGAGGAAGGTGTATTCTTACCATTATCTATTCAACACAATATTAGTGTTACTGATTTCAAAGCCATTTCAGGAAAGTCTGGATTTATTCATAAAGAAAAAGAAAATAAAAATGTTCGGAGCTTAATTAAGAAGTTAAATATTAAGACGCCCAGTTCTGAGACTCCAGTTAAAAATTTGAGTGGTGGAAATCAACAGAAAGTAGCTTTGGCAAAATGGTTAAGCATTGATAGCAAGGTTATTCTCATTGACGAGCCTACTCGCGGTGTAGATGTTGGAGCTAAAGTAGAGATTTATCATCTGATCAATGAAGTCGCGAAAAAAGGCGTAGGCGTAATTGTAATCTCCTCAGACATGCCCGAAATCATGGGTATAGCCGATCGAATATTAGTTATGCAGGAAGGTACTATTTACGGTGAATTATCTAAAGATGAATTCTCTGAAGAAAATATACTCCGCTATGCAATCGGCAAACCATTAAAAAACTAATCGAAAATAAATAATCAATGGCCTCAACTGAAAAAACACAACAAAGCAGTCCTACTGGTTTACTTCATTTTTTAATAAAATATAATACCATATTTATCTTTGTACTGCTGGTCATCTTTTCAGCATTCATTTCAGATGTATTTTTTACTTCAGTCAACTTAAGTAACTTATTAAAGCAAGTTTCAGGAATAGGGATCGTGAGTATAGGTATGCTTATCGTGATTCTTACTGGAGGCATTGATTTATCTGTAGGGTCAATGGTTGCTTTATTGGCAGTTGCATTTGCAATGTTCATAAATATATTCGCCCTTCCTCTGGCAGTTTTAATGACTATCATCATAGGATTTGGCTTAGGAAGTGTGTCAGGGTATTTGGTAGCGTATCAAAAAATAGCACCATTTATTGCGACTTTAGCTTTGATGACTATAGCACGTGGTATGGCCTTTATATATTCAAAAGGATCGCCCGTCACCTTCGAAACCTACGGTGGCTTGCACATGTCAAACTTTGCAAATAATTCTACTTTAGGGATTCCCAATATTGCAATTGTATTTCTACTAATAGTCGGGCTTACCGCGGTCATGTTGCGTTACAATGTTTTTAGTAGAATAATTATTGCCATTGGTAGTAATGAAGAAGCTTCCCGTTTATCAGGAATCAAGGTGAATAAATACAAATTTTTAGTCTATGCTATTTCTGGTGCCTTAGCAGCCATTGCAGCCATTGTCGTAGCATCAAGAACTAATCTAGGGTCTCCCAATATGGGAATGGCTTGGGAGCTTGATGCAATTGCTGCCGTTGTCATTGGTGGGGCAAGTTTAAATGGAGGTAAAGGCTCAGCCATCAATACCTTAATGGGAGTATTAATTTTAGGCTTGATTGGTAATATTTTAAATCTTCTAAATGTACCATCTTACCCACAGCAAGTTGTAAAAGGTGGCATCATCATTTTTGCCGTTTTATTACAGCGTTTCGAGAATAAATAATTTAAATCCCAATGAAACATTTACAAGTAAACACTCATCATCTTAAGCAAATTTCAGAGAGAGTATCTATTCCCAATTATGATAGATTGAACGTAAAGGCAGGGATTATTCATGTGGGAATTGGCGGATTTCATAGAGCGCATCAGGCTTATTATATGGATCAACTGCTACATACTGAAGGCAATGAGAATTGGGGAATATGTGGAGTAGCCTTATTAGAAAATGATAAAAAAATATACCAAACACTTAAAGACCAAAATGGCCTATACACCTTAATCGTAAAAGAATTAGATGGTTCTCTCACTCAAAGAATTATAGGCTCAATCGTTGACATTTTGTTTGCTCCAGAAAACCCAAATGCAGTCATCGAAAAAATGGCAGATGAGGCAATAAAAATTATTACCTTAACCATAACTGAAGGAGGATATAATTATAATGAAGCAAGCAAACAATTTGATTTTTCCAATCCTCTCATACAACATGACTTAGACAACCCAGCTAGTCCCAAAACAATATTTGGATTTTTGACTGCATCATTTAAATTACGTAAGGCACGTCATGCAAAAGGCATCTCTCTGCAATCCTGTGACAATATCCAAGGCAATGGTCATATGGCCCAAAACATGCTATTGAGCTTTGTAGAAAAAGCAGCACCTGACTTAGTGGAATGGATTCAAGCAAACGTATCCTTTCCCAACAGTATGGTAGATAGAATCACACCAGTGACGACTGACCTAGATATTACTAAATTGAAAGAAACAATGGGTATTGAAGATGCTTGGCCAGTGGTTTGCGAACCATTTCTTCAGTGGGTAATAGAGGATGAGTTTAAGGTAGGCAGACCTGCGTGGGAAATGATCGGAGCTCAATTTGTAAAAGACGTAGCACCCTATGAAAAAATGAAATTGAGTTTACTGAATGCAGGGCATTCACTAGTAGGAATCTTAGGCGCCTTATTAGGATACACGACCATAGATGAAGCTGTACACAACAAAGAAATAGGGCGCTTTTTGAGCTTATATATGGATAAGGAAGTCACGCCTATTTTAGGAAATTTAAAAGGCATAGATTTAAAAAACTACAAGCAATCCTTAGTGGAGCGTTTTGGTAATATTTACATCAAAGACCAGATCGATAGAATATGCTCAGAAAGTTCTGCCAAATTTCCAATCTTCATATTGCCAACTGTGAAGGCGCAATTAGAAAAGAATGGATCTGTCGACTATGCAGCTTTTATTGTAGCAGCTTGGGCCAAATATTGTCTAGGGGTAGATGAAAACGGGAATCCCTTAAACATCAAAGATGCACTTGAGGATCTGTTGCGAATTAAAGCTAAAGAGTCCGTAGAAAATCCCACTTCATTTTTAGCTATAGAATCCGTGTTTGCTGATCTGAAAGATGCCGCCCCTTTTGTAACGGCCTATGTTAATGCTTACCAAAGTATCTCACAAAATGGGATTGAAAAATGTTTAGTTGAGATGAATACATGAGTTTTCTGTCCTAGTGCTTTGTCAAGTATATATTGACTGTTTGAATTTGAGCGTAGTTTGATCATGAACTAGGCGCAGGTTCGGTCTGATAGCCCTGTGTCTTAAGCACTAAATAAATGGCTGTATGAATGCAGTTATTTTTCGTCTACTCAAGGCACACAGGTTCGCTTTGATAGCCTTAGGCTATCAAGGCCGGTTCTGTAACGTAGAGAAGGCGGAAAAGAACAATTTAATATGGCTGTATATTTAGTTCTTGAGGCACTAGATACATAGAGCTATTTAGATTTCTCCTCAAGATCCAAATTGAGTAATGAGCCATCACTTTATTCCTCAACTAACGGTAGGAATGAGAGACCTCTATACTTAAACTCCATTTATCAATTTACTTGGTTTCAGAAATTGTCATTGCGAAGTAAGAGACAGCTGAGTCGAGGAAAACTGTCATTCCGAGCCTCTAAAATCCCCTCGGGCTATAAAATTATACTGATGACAAATAGAATGTAAATAATCAAGATGCCCATGAATTCGATATGATTCCAGCCTTCGCAGCGTAGATGTCCCCATTGAGGGGGATAAAGGGGGTGAAATTACATTTCAGCCCATTCGGAGCTCACAATATACCTTGTTTAAAAAGAAATAATCTCTTTTAAGAAACAGTATTGAGTATAGTGCTTAACTCAAAAAAAGCTTCTAGCTTCTTAAAAATATGAGGCTATTTAGATTTCTCCACAAGGTCCAAATTGAGTAATGAGCCATCACTTTATTCCTCCACTAACGGTAGGAATGACAGACCTCTCTACTTAAACACTATTTATCAATTTACTTGGTTTTAGAAATTTTCATTCCGAAGTAAGCGACAGCAGAGTCGACGAATATCATCATCCAGTATAAGATTAATTCGAATCCAAATAATGAATTTGATATTCATACTGCCAAAATGCTGAGTATTTCTCTTAGTTTTAAAACGTGGTTTTTTATCTGACACGTAATCGAATCTTTGCCTTGGCCTGTCTGCTCTTCGCGACCATCCTTTGCATCGCATTGATAGCTTGTACGAGCAATAACCCTGCTCCCACACAAAACCAAACCCTCTTCGAATACCTACCCTCCTCTCAAACTGGCATTCATTTCACCAACCAAATCAATGAAACTGTCAATCGCAAT
>CALGLU010000128.1 GCA_937959275.1 uncultured Saprospiraceae bacterium
GAAGTTGTTTAAAAACTACTTACTTAACTGCAAAATGATCTTTTAGCGGAATATTTCGTTGTAAAAATACTCACTATGCGCTGCATAGCTCCGTTTTTTACGTCTCATCTTCCTCTAAAATCTCTATTTTTCGCTCAAGCAGCAATTTTAAAACAACTTCAGTATTAAAACATAACTTAAGGGAGTAAGTTCATGAGATTCGTCAAAAAAATCAAGCTTATCTTAGCTAAAATACAAAGAGAGGATTGATATTATCGATCCTCTCTTTAGAAAGGAAATTGTTTTGAAACAAGTTCCCAATTATTTAGCTAGTAATTGCGACAAATGATACTAAACCATAAGTATCAGAATAGTTCATTTGTTGGCTTAGCTCATCTTCATTTTGTCAAAAACTTTCATTACAGCTTTTACATGATCTGCTGATTTATGAAGTAATTTTGTCTCACTTTTGTTGAGTTTCAATTCTATTATTTCTCTAATTCCGTCTTTTCCTAATTTAACAGGAACTCCAAGGAAAAGATTTTTCAAACCGTGCTGACCACTTAATCTAGCACAGCAAGGGAAAATTCGATTTTCATCTTTAATAATAGCTTCTACCATTTGAGCCGCAGCTGCACCAGGAGCGTACCAAGCAGAAGTCCCCATCAATTTAACCAACTCTCCACCACCAGATTTTGTACGGGCAACGATAGCGTTCAATTTTGATTTTTCAATCAACTCTGTTACTGGGATACCAGCAACAGTAGTGTATCTTGGTAATGGTACCATGGTGTCTCCATGTCCACCCATTAATACTGCTTGAATATCTTTTGGAGATACACTAAGAGCAGTCGCTAAAAATGCACGATATCTTGCCGTATCTAATATCCCAGCCATACCAAACACCTTATTCGTTGGTAGTCCTGATACCGTATGAGCGGCATAAGTCATCACATCTAAAGGATTTGAAATGATAATAAATATTGGATCTGCTGAATGTTCTAAAATAGAACTTACAACGGAGGATACAATCTTAGCATTAGTCGAGATCAAATCATCACGGCTCATCCCTGGTTTTCTAGGGATTCCAGCTGTAATCACGACAATATCACTATTGGCGGTGTCTTTATAATCATCTGTTCCCGTCAATCGAGTACTGTAATAATCAACAGACGCTTGCTGCCAAGTATCTAAGGCTTTCCCTTTTGCAAAATCGCCTTTGATGTCAAGTAAGACGATTTCTCTTAAAATATCTTTGTGAGCTAGGACATTTGCCACAGTGGCCCCTACATTTCCTGCTCCAACGACGGTAACTTTACTCATTTATGAACAATTTTAAAGAATCAATTAAATGGTTAGCATTATATATTTTTGCAAATGTATGATTTTTTATAAAGGCTACGACATACACTGACAATATGCTAAACGTTCATAGATTATAATTCTTACTTTTACACCGATTAAATAGGCTTTATGAGGTTTTTATATTCAGTTTTAATCAGCCAGTTATTGCTATTTACGGCTTTCGGTCAAGAGATTCGCTATGCAGATTATAATTGTGTTGATAATCAAGAGATGTTAACAGAGCGTGTCAACGAGAATAAAAAGGCACTGGCAGCAGGAATGGCCTTCACTCGTGAGAAAATTTACGTGCCTGTCAAGTTTCATCTTGTAGCAGATGATGGTGGCTTAGGTCGAGTGGATATTGAAGATATGCTAGATCAGCTCTGTGATCTCAATGTTGAGTTTGAAGACACAGGATTCGAATTTTATATTGATAATGGGTTTAATTTTATTGACAACACCCAAGCCTTTGAGGCACCTACACTGGGAGCCGGTGTTGCAGAGATGCTTCGAGCTAGGCGTAGTGTCGGCCAAGAAGCTTTGAATATTTTCGTCACGTTAAATGCACGACAAGGTGATATTGAAAATGGAACCGTTTTGGGCTTCTATGCGATTGAAAATGATTGGATTGTCATTAGGAAAAACCAAATTGGTAACAGCAATAACACCTTAGCACACGAAATAGGGCATTACTTTTCGCTTAAGCATCCTCATTCGGGCTGGGAATCTGATCCCTGGGACGCAGGGCGACATGGCAACCCCGTGCTTATCAATCGTATTAATGGAGTACAGATCGAATTAGTCGACGGTAGTAACTGTGAGACTGCAGGTGATCAATTGTGTGATACACCTCCCGATTATAATTTTGGATTAGCCTGGGATAGCAGATGCCCGCCTTTTGATGTTGTGGTTCAAGATCGTAATACAGATACGATTGTGCCACAGCAGAATAACTATATGTCTTATTTTATTGGCTGCGAACCATATATCTTTTCTACAGATCAGAGTAATTTGATGATGGCTGAATATAACTCTGGAAGAAAATCAAGCATTCGGACAGGATTTACACCAAATCAAGCCAATATCGTAAATACACTAGAGCTTATCAGTCCAGAAAACAACACGACTGCTGAGGCCTACAATGGTGTTTTATTAGAATGGACAGCAGTTGCTAATGCAAGTACATATTTTATAAAAGTGAGAAGTGGTCAACAAGAAATAATCCGTTTTACAGATAAGACGGAAATCTATATCACAGAAATGTTGCCTGATAAAACCTACACTTGGTCAGTAACACCTTACAACGAACTCAATACCTGTGCAAATAAGAAAACCAATATTCTTAAAACAAACGATGTCACAACAGCAACGATTGATCCTGACTTTATAGAATCAGTGCAGCTCTTCCCAAATCCGGCACGTACAGGAGAGCAAATACAACTATTGATAGAATCAAATACAACTCAATCTGGCTCTTTAGCCATTTATTCAACAGCGGGTGCAATGATCTATCAAAGAGAACAACAGATAAAAACTGGACTAAATCAGATAAGTCTAGACCTAAATCATATTAAATCGGGTCTATATATGTTATCTTTGTCCACGTCAAAAGGAAACATTGAACGAAAAATCTTAATAAATAACTAATTGAACGTATGAATCTTCACGAATATCAAGGAAAAGAGATGTTAGCTTCTTATGGAGTGGCTATTCAAAAAGGCTATGTAGCTGAAACAATGGAACAAGCTGCTGCAGCGTATGACAAGATTGTAGCTGACACCGGCTCAAGTTTTGCCGTGGTTAAAGCACAAATTCACGCCGGTGGTCGAGGTAAAGGTGGTGGCGTTAAGATTGCTAAGAATGCAGAAGATTTCAAAGAACACGCGACCAACATTTTAGGGATGATGCTTAAGACACCTCAAACGCCGGGTGGCATGGATGGTGAAGGTAAGCTAGTCAAGAAAATACTAATTGCAGAGGATTCATATGTCCCCAACTTTGATGACTGCAATGAGTTATATGTGTCTATCATGATGGATAGAGACCAAAAGAAAAATGTGATTATCTACTCCACAGAAGGAGGAATGAATATTGAGGAGGTTGCAGAAAAAACACCACATCTTGTCCATAAAGAATATGTGGATCCAACATTAGGCCTGCAAGGATTCCAACTCAGAAAGATCGCTTTCAATCTAGGAATGGCGGGTCAATCTCATAAAGAGATGATGAAATTCATTTCTAAGTTATATACTGCCTTTATTGGTTCTGATGCTTCCTTATTTGAAATTAATCCTTGTCTGGTAACTGGTGATGATCGAGTCATTGCTGTAGATTGCAAGGTAAGTCTTGATGACAATGCGCTGTACAGACATGAAGATCTTGCTGCACAACGAGACACAGATGAAGAGGATCCAACGGAGGTAGAAGCTAAGAGCTATGGCCTTAACTATGTCAACCTTGACGGTAATGTTGGCTGTATGGTTAACGGTGCTGGGCTCGCTATGGCGACGATGGATATTATCAAATTGTCTGGAGGTTCGCCTGCTAACTTTTTGGATGTGGGAGGGACGGCAGATGCGGCTCGTGTCGAGCAAGCGTTTAGAATCATTTTGAAAGACCCCCAAGTAAAAGCCATATTGGTCAATATTTTTGGTGGTATCGTCCGTTGCGACCGCGTAGCGAATGGCATTGTGGATGCCTATAAGAATATGGGTAATATAACTGTGCCTATCATTGTTAGGCTGCAAGGTACCAATGCAGATATTGCTAAAACGATTATCGATGAAAGCGGCTTGGAAGTACATTCTGCCATTTTGCTTCAAGATGCTGCCGACCTTGTCAAAAAAGTGATAAGCTAACATTTGGATTCATATTCACTTTTCGAACTTAATGAATATATAAAGCGGGTTATTGCGCTCAACTTTGCAGAGCCGATTTGGGTGCATGCTGAGATTTCTCAAATCAATGAGAATCGAGGCCAATACTATCTAAATCTAGTCGAGAAAGAAGCGGATGGAGAGCAGGTCATTGCACAATCAGCTGCAGTGATCTGGTACAAGAATATGCTCTTCCTAAAAAAGAAGCTAGGCAAAGTACTTGACTCACTACTCGTAGACGGGACACAGGTCAGAGTCAAAGTCCGTGTCGATCATCATGAACGATATGGGATGAAGCTCGTCATTGAGGATATCGATCCGAAGTATACGATTGGTCAACTCGAATTAGCTAGGCAAGCCATCATCGAAAAGCTTGAGAAGAAGGGCTTGATTGAACTGAATGGAGATATTCCCTTGCCGACTGTCCTGCAAAAGATTGCGATTATCAGTTCTGAAACTGCAGCAGGTTACAAGGACTTTTTAGCTCAACTAGAGCAAAATCCCTATGGCTATGCATTTGATTTAAAACTCTTCCCAGCGGCTATGCAGGGCCATAAGACTAGAACTGAAGTCACACGAGCAATAAAAGCAGCTAATGCAGCTGGCGTGTATGATTGTATCGCCTTGATTAGAGGAGGTGGCTCTAAGATGGATTTATCCGGATTTGATGACTATGAAATTGGTGCAGCAATCGCAGGATCAGACATCCCAGTCATCACGGGCATCGGTCACCAGATAGACAATACTGTTGCGGATATAGTTGCACATACATCAATTAAAACGCCGACGGCAGTTGCTGATTTTCTAATCGAACACAACAGCGATTTTGAAGGTGCATTACTTGGCTTAGAAGGACATATCTACCAATTAAGCACGCATATTATTCAGCGAGAAAGGATGCAATTAGTCCAAATAGAAAATGCCATTACGCATGCGGTGCGCATGGATATTCTAGAACTAAATCTATCCATCAAAAATATCGAAGAGGCTCTTCAAGCATCCACTCGTCGACTGCTCGCCAACTCCGATCTCCAATTGAATCAGATCGAACAATCGTTAAATATCCTTGATCCTCAAAACATTCTGCAACGAGGCTTTGCGGCCATTAAGCAGCAGGGCAAGTACATTTCAAACAAAGCTGATATTAATTATAAAAAGGACATCTCTATAGAATTGGCTGATGGTCAACTCTCAGCAACACCAAAAAAATAACCCTATGGCAAGTTTTAATTACGACAAAGCATTTGATGAATTAAAAACTTTACTTGAAGAGATACAAGCTCCAGATACAAGTTTAGAAGATTTATCAAAGAAGTTGAAACGGGCCAAGGAGTTAGTTAAGAAATGTAAGGCAAAGCTCAGGCAAATTGAGGCTGATGTAGAACAGACTTTGGAAGAGGAATAATGATGTTAATGCTGAACCTGCCTGCCAGCAGACAGGTTCAACATTATTTCATCTACCTAGACACCCTTCCAGAGGCATCACCTGACATTAATTTCTCTACTTCTTCGACGGTCACTAAATTAGCATCTCCTTTAATGGTATGCTTTAAACATGAAGCTGCTACGGCAAAATCCAATGCTTTTTGATCATCATCATAGGTCAGTAAGCCATAGATTAATCCGCCCATAAAGCTATCTCCTCCCCCTACTCGATCCACAATATGTGTAATCTCATAAGAGGGTGCTTCATATAAAGTCTCTCCATCATACATGACACCTGTCCAAGAATTGTGTGATGCAGAGATAGAACCTCTCAAGGTCGTAATGACCTTCTTCGCCCTTGGAAACATGGTTTGCAATTGCTTCAACACAGACAAGTATGCCTGCCCATCAACGGTATCGCCCTGAGTGACATCGATACCTTCTGGATGTAAACCGAAGTGCTTCTCAGCATCCTCTTCATTCCCCAAGATCACATCACAGCCCGCGACTAGATCCGGCATGACTTCACCTGGTTCTTTTCCGTATTTCCACAGCTTCTTCCGATAGTTCAAATCGGTAGAAACGGTCACTCCTAATCGGTTAGCAGCTTGAATCGCTTCTAGACATGCATCAGCCGCACCTTGTGATAATGCAGGCGTGATCCCAGTCCAATGAAACCAGTCAGCATCTTTAAATACCTCATCCCAATCGACCATCCCTTTCTCTATCGTTGCCATACCAGAGTAAGCTCTATCATAGACGACCTTACTCCCTCGACTCACAGCTCCAGTCTCTAAAAAATAAATGCCCAAACGCTCACCTCCTCTTAGAATTTGGTTCGTATTCACACCTCGCTTTCGCAATTCCATAATGGCACATTCTCCAATATCATTATTAGGAATTCTAGACACAAACGTGCTCGACATCCCATAGTTTGATAAGGTGACAGCAACATTACTTTCTCCGCCTCCATAGACTACATCAAAGGAATAAGTTTGTGAAAATCGCTTAAAGCCCGGAGGGCTAAGTCTTAACATGATTTCACCAAACGTAACTATTTTCTTCATCTCAATTCTGTTTATGAAAATGCTAATCCACCATTAATATCAAAATTAGCACCTGTCACAAAAGTACTTTTGTCAGAAGCTAAATACGTGACTAAATCTGCTACCTCTTCTGCACTCCCTTCTCTTCTCACAGGCGTTTTACCAGCAACGATTTTTCTGACTTCATCTTTTGTGAAATCATCATGAAACTTAGTACCGATTAACCCAGGACATAATGCATTAACTCGGATCCCTTGAGGTCCAAGTTCTTTAGCCATGGCTCTGGTGAATGTCGTCACAGCTCCTTTAGATGATGCGTACAAAGCAGATCCTCCGCCACCTCCATCTCTCGCTGCTAGCGAAGATAAATTAATGACAGAACTTCCTTTACCCATGAGTGGTGTAAATGCTTGCATAGCAAAGACAGTACCTTTAAAGTTTACATCCATCACCAAGTTATAGAAATCTTCATCAAACTCTTGCAATGTTTTACGTGCAAAAAGACCGCCTGCATTATTCACAAGAATATGGACCTTTTTACCAAACTCCTTCATTGTCTTAGTCTTCAAAGTCTTAATCCCCTTTAAAGTCGATATATCAGCTTTAACTGCAATCGCTTTTCCTTTAAAAGATGCTATCTCTTCTAGCGTTTTCTTTGCTCCAGATCTAGAGCTATTGTAATTCACAACTACCTTTGCGCCTTCTCTTGCGAGCTGAACAGATATGGCTCTACCAATATCTCTTGCACCTCCAGTGACGACGGCTACTTTACCTTTAAAAATTCCCATTTTGTTTTTTTAAAAAATTATAAGATTATATACCTAATGCTTGACCACCACCGATTTGTATCGTTTCAGCTGTGATAAAGGCTGCATCGCCGCTTGCTAAAAAAGCAACCACAGACGCGACATCTTCTGGCTGTCCTAATCGACCAAGCATGATATTATTAGCCCACGAAGCAAATACTTCTGGCTTTGTTGATTTAATGCCTATGTGAAAATTGGTATCTATTGTACCTGGTGATACAGCATTGACTCGAATACCATATTCCGCTAGATCCTTAGCCAAGGCTCTTGTAATTGTATGCACACCTGCTTTTGATGTACCATACATACCTGCTCCTGGACCACCTGCATTCCAAGCAGCATTGGATGTAAAATTAATGATTGTCGGATGTGTGCCTTTCTTTAAATAAGGAATCGCTGCTCTCGATGCAAAGAAAACTGAATCCAGATTAAGAGCCAATACTGACCGATAAAACTCAGTTGTCATTTCTTCAAATCTCGATCGGCCGCCTAGACCACCAGCATTATTAACAAGGACATCAATTTTACCAAACTTTTCACCAATCGCTTTTATATGCTGGCTAACAAGCTCTTCATTGGTCACATCAAAGCCATGATACTCAGCTGTGTAGCCTTTGTCTGTTAATTCTTTTAAACAAGCTGCACCCTTTTCATCATTTCTTCCATTTAAAATGACAGTAGCACCGTGCTCACCTAAATGTTTGGCAACTTCAAAACCTATACCACTAGTAGCTCCAGTGACTATTGCTATTTTTCCTTCTAATTTCATATTTGTTTTTTAAGTATTTATTTTAAGTACTTTGATTTATCTTAAGTATATATAAATGCAGAATCTTAATTTAATTGTTTTACTTTCTCAACTCTTGGTATCAATACCCAAACTGCAACTAATGCGATAATCGTAAGTGCCGCACCAACATAAAATGCAGGCGTATAATTATTGCCTGCTGTTAGTATAGGGACCAATATCGTTAATCCGAAAGCACCGAGCTTAGCACCTGTACCAGCAAATCCAGATAGCGTTCCTACCGTTTTTTTACTAAATAAATCACTTGGTAGAGTCTGAACATTACCGATCGTCGTTTGGAATCCGAATAAGATCACAGCCATAATGATAACTGCCATGGTTGGCGACCCAGGATTCATCAATAGAAAGAAAGAAGGGAACATAATTAAACATCCAATTGTAATCACCCACTTTCTGGTCTTATTGACATCCCAACCTGCCTTAATTCTATTTTGAGCTAATAAGCCCCCGAACCACGCACCGAACATTGCTCCTACATAAGGCACCCATCCATACAGGCCGATCGTCTTGACATCCATACCATAGACACCATTGAGGTAAATCGGAATCCATACAATGAACAACCACCATATTGGATCAATCGCAGCAGAGGCTATGATCACACCCCAACTTTCTTTATGTCCTAGTAATTGTGCTGTGGTAGGGTTATAAGCATTTTCATCATCAGCTTCATCTTCTTCTGAGTCCTTTTGACCAGTGAGGATGTACTGACGTTCTTCTTCTGAAATATTAGGGTGATATTCAGGCGGCGCTTTGACGATCAAAAACCAAGGGATCAACCAAAGTAATCCAATCAATCCAACTGCAATAAAAATCATTTGCCAACTGAAATAAATCGTCATGAAGGCGATTGCAGGAATAGCAATAATACCACCTATCGCAGCTCCTGAATTAAACAGTCCCTGTGCAAAGGCCCTCTCATGTGTGGGAAACCATTCGGCATTCCCCTTAGCAGCACCAGGCCAGTTACCCGCTTCTGCGACCCCTAATATAGATCTGAATATAGCAAACGACCACGCACCACTGGCAAATGCATGAAGTGCTGTTGCGATAGACCAGACGCCTATTGATAAAGCAAAACCAAGCCTTGTCCCTATCCAGTCGAAAATCTTACCAAACAAGGTTTGACCCATTGCATAAAAGAAAATGAAACTCCCTGTGATCCAGGCGTAGATTTCTTTTCTACCATCGTCGCTCTCATTTGGATAAAGATCTGCTGCAATATCAGGCCATAAAACACCTAATGCTTGTCGGTCAATATAATTGATAACAGTCGCCAGAGCGATAAGCCCAATGACCCACCAACGTAGACCACCTACTTTTTTTTGTATTGCAGCCATTATAAATCTAGCATTTCATGACCTAAGAAATCCTCTCTTGCAGGACTAAAAACATCAATCAGCATACCTGGCACTTTACATACACAACCATGCATCACATGAGGTGGTATATAAAATGAATCACCCGCTTTTAGCATTCGCTTTTCTTCACCAATTGACATTTCAAACTCCCCACTATCGACGTAAGTCACTTGTGAGTGATAATGCTTATGAAGTTTTCCAATAGCACCAGTTTCAAATTTTGCTTTCACAAGCATGATTTTGCCATCATAGCCCATGATTTGTCTGTTGATGCCGCCACCGACATCTTCCCATTCTGTTTCTGAATCTATCCAGTATTCTTTTGTTGGTTTTAGGTCGTCGTGTAAACTCATTGGGGTTTTATTTTTGTAATTTTAATATAATATATGGTCCTATCCAAGACAATTGATCATCTCCTACATTTAGAGAATGATTGCTAGATAAACTATTTTCTTGATTTGCAATTCCTATTGTCCATCCAATATTCTCGCTTGTTCTTACTGTGATTACCGAATACTCATCATCTGAGTGTACTACATCCAAGGATTCGATGTCCGAATAGGGATTCAGCGGGATCTCTGAGACAGGGTCATACGAACCATGCGATTCTATAACTGATGCATAGAGTGTCTTAGCTACCTTAGATCGCCTGCGGATCAGTACCGGATCGTAACGCAGATTATATTCAGGGTCATTTGCTCCTGATTTACCTAGAATGAGTTCTTCTCCGATTTCTGATTCGAATGTTGTGGTGTAAAACCTGTCGTTACCAAACCAAGTCAAACTTCGGGTTCCATCTGTTTCAATGATTCCAGATGCTTCTTTCCAAATGTGTTGGTAGCCATAGCCAACACCCAAAGTTTCCAATCTATTGAGCGCCTTATCATATTCAAAATCAGCCGCTAATAAATGACCTTGATACCACACGGGTAGGTCAACTTGTGCTGGCACATCACTCGAAATTCTGAAGAGATCAACTGTTATAGGGTTAGGCAAGCTTTCATCAGTCAAGAGTATCATTGTCCTGTGCATGTCTACACCCGGATACGCATTGGTATCTTTTGAACTCAGTATCTGCTGCTCTCTGTTTTCATAGTTTGCAAAATATAGGTATGGATGATGTAGCTCTCCTTTTTCAATCATCCCTTCATAGTGCGAAGTCGCATTAAGTACGGCTGTATTGTGTGCGATGCTTTGCTTAGCAAATGTTTTATTTTCTTTTAAATATCGCCCTCCACCTTTTTGATCTACATTGACCCATCTAGCGGCGCCATAGTCTTGGACGACCTCACCTTTATCGTCATAGAGTGAAAAAGATAATTTATCAAAGTGTCCATGCCCCATACCTTGAGCTGAATATTTCATCACAAGACATGTATTTTGATTTCGCAAAATGCCGACACCACCTTCTGTCCCGTCTTCTCCATCTCCAAAAACCATGGGTTGCTGCTTATATGGGATCGCTTCATCATTATCCAGAGCTTGAGCCACAGCAAATCCTGTTTCATCTAATAGCACCATTCCTTGACGTTTGGCGATGTCTAACAAGGTTTTATTGGAAGAGTCTTCGTAGTAGAGAATGTCTACTGCAGTGACGAGTTCTCTTGCTTCCCATGACATTCCTTTTTGTGCATCATTGATGGGAAAGAATTGGCCATTAGCGTCTGTTTGATTGAGCAGAGCATAAATGGCTTTGGTCATAATCCCATCTCTATAATTCATGATGTCTAATTCAGGCATCTTACTCGATAGCGCTTTGCTGAATATTAAAAAAGGAAAGATCGCATAGCGCAAGTAGTAAGGCCCTTCGGTAAAATACCCGTCTGGCGCAAATGAACCGTCAAGCTGGGCTAAGAAGCCTGCTTTTGCCATTCCTTTTTCGTAAATATAGCCTCCATCATTGTCCTTATCCAAATTGCTACCTTCCTTGATCGGTAGTCCGTATAGAGCTTTGTCAATGAGATCCTGATCATCCATTACTAGACCGATCATACCCACTGCAGCATTTGCCCATGTGCTATGATTATGGATGCGGTTAAAAAATTGTGGATTTTCAATAGATAAGAAATCAGCCATTGGTTTGAACAGTTGACTTTCTAAATGTTCTCTTTCTTCTTCTGTAACATAGTCATAAATGGCTTCATAGGCTTGACTTACATAGACTAACCAGTTTGCATCATTTAGGCACTGCCAAAATAGTTTACCAGTTGCGTATGACTTTTGTGTTGGATGTAAAGCTAAGGTCGGATACATCTCAGCATAGGCCATTAGACTTTCTTTGATATACGATGCATACTTTTCCTGCTTCGTAATCTGATACAGGCTTCCAGCTTGTTGCAGTATCAACCAGTTTCTCTTATGGCGTTCATGCGTATACCCTCCTGCCATGTCTTTAGGTATTGGCACCTCTATGCCTGATTCGATTTCTTGATCAACTTCTAGAATAGCATCAGCAAGTGCTTTTGCAAATAAAGTAGGTCTTTGTGCTACAGAAATAGTTTTGTTTTGCGCTTCATTCACTATTTCTTGAGTTAGCCTCGATACAGAAGATCGCTGACACGACGGAGCTATGGCAAGTATACCCAACATAAATAAAACGTGTTTTATACGATACTCCATTATTAATTCTGTCCAGTGACATTCATTTTTTCACAAGTTGTTACTCCTACTGTATAAGATTCAGTATTTGTTTTTTAAGTTGACATTATTAAAATGTAACGACAGGATCACACTTAATTGAGGTATAGATTATGCTTTTTCTTTTTCAGAATTTATTATTACATAGAATAATGGAGGAGGAGGAAACCTTTCGGTTTCTTCTCCTCCATTTAGCATGAAAAAACTATCTACTTCTTTATTAAAAACTTAATTAGTAGCCATCATTTTGTGTAATCTGACCAAAGCTTGCCAACACTTCTGAGATTGGAATTGGAAACAAATAAAATCGACTGTCAACTGCTTGTCCCATCGCCTCAGCGACTGTACCTGTTCTCACCAGATCAAACCATCTTTGACCTTCAAAAGCAAGCTCAAGTCTTCTTTCATTGGCAATCGCTGCTCTAACTTCTGCTTGAGAAGATGCCATTGAATTAGACAATCCAGCCCTAGTTCTAATTGTGTTTAATTGATCTAATGCTCCAGAAGTATTGCCATTCTCATTTAATGCTTCTGCATATAATAGAATGACATCCGCTAGTCTCAATTCAATCCAATCATGATCAGGACCACCTGTTTGAGGGAATTTTGGCGAAGACATTGTCTCAGTATTAATGGTCACATCTCTTCTCAAATCTCCTTCGCTTGCGTCAAAGGCAGCCACTAAACTTGGATCAAGAGGTGCGAGAGATTTTGTATCTAATCCTCCAGACCAAGACCAAAATTCAGAGAAACCATATTCATCTGAAATAGAACTTGATATTTGAGTTGCATAAATAATTTCAGAATTTAAATCATTATCTACACCAAATATGTCAGCAAAATTCTCTTGCAAACTGATACCAGCTGCAGCAGCTCCATTGACAACAGCCGCTAGCTGTGTCTCTGCAGCACTGTAATTGCCTTGTTGCATATACACTTTTCCTAACATGCCTTGAGCTGCTAACTTGGAAGCTCTGCCATTTACACTTTCAGCACTTAAAGCAGCAATAGCACTTTCTAAATCTGGAATGATCGCACTAGAATACACATTATCAACTGATTGTCTCAATAAGATAGATTCGTCAGTTACACTTGGTGAGGCTACTAAATTTA
This sequence comes from uncultured Saprospiraceae bacterium, assembly GCA_937959275.1. GTDB lineage: Bacteria > Bacteroidota > Bacteroidia > Chitinophagales > Saprospiraceae > CALFUK01. Next base: position 13,396 of record CALGLU010000128.1, read on the forward strand.
ATGGAACATCACCGAATACTTTAACGAGTTTAAAATAAGATAAGGCTCTTAAAAATTTTGCCTCACCTACTTCAGTAGCATTTGTTGAATTTTCTATTACATTATTCGCACTTAAAATGGACTTATACATCCCTGTATAAAATGGACCAAAAAATTGATCTTCCATATCCACTAAATCACCATTAAATCTATCGAATGACGGATACGGCTCTTCTTCCATTAATGCATTATCAGCTCTAAAGTCTCCCATCACTGCTATTGGTGTGACACCAGAGTGTTGATAAAAATATGCTGCATTCAATACTCCAGAATAATCTGTCAATGAATTTGAACTTGCAATATTGCTCGGAAACTGCTCAAGATCATTTTCACACGCAGTTAAGAACAACATTGTCCCTATAATTATATATAAATATTTCATGATTTTAATTTTAAAAATTAACATTTATTCCAGCTGTAAGGCTTCTAACAACTGGGCTAGCTCCTACTTGTACTCCATAAGTGGTTGGGCCTAAATAACCGCCATTAGTAATCTCTACACCTTCTGGATTATAAGAAGTATAGTCGTCACCCATTAAGTATAATAAGTTGGTTGCAGCTACATAGACTCTTGCAGCACCCAATCCTACTCTATCAATGACATCTGACTCAAGTGTATAACCAATCGTAAAGTTTCTCAAAGCCACATATGATGCATCTTGAATCCCTGAATCTGTTTGGCGTCTGTTACCAATGTAATGTAGACCATTATGATCTGCTTTACCATCTCCATCTTCATCAAAAGAATCAACTAATCTTCCACTCCATTGTGAACCGTAGTAAAGTGGATCAATGTTGTAAACTTCTCCACCTTGAGAACCTTGGAACTGAAGTGAAACATCTACATTATTAAAGCTGAATTGGCTATTCACACCCCAGTAAAAATCTGGTCTATTTTGGCCAATTTTGACAAGATCTCCACCTTCTTCGACAGTCTTAGTTCGATCAATAATACCATCACCGTTCTGATCTATGACATAAGATTCTCCAGTATCATTATTAGGATGTCTAGTCCCATCTTCAAGATAAAGCATCTCGACTGGTCCACTTGTTTCTAAACCCCACATTTCGCCTATTTCTCCTCCAACATAATTTCTAAAAATTGGTCCTCTACCACTTTGTCCATATTGCGCTTGTGGTAATTCGTTCAGGCCGCCTAAATCAGTAATTTCTGAATTGACAGTAGATAAATTAGCACCTAATTGCCATCTGAAATTTGAATTATTAATCACAGCTGCACCTAATTCAAACTCAATTCCTGAACTTTTAACATCACCTGAGTTTAAGACAATAGATGTCGTTCCTAATACTTCAGAAACACTCTGATTAATCAAAATGTCTTCTATATCAGATGTGTAATAATCAACACCTAAGGTGAATCGGTTACCTAGAAACCCTAGATTAATACCATAGTTAGTCTCGGTATTGGTCTGCCACGTTAAATCAGGATTAGCTATATCAGAAGGAATAAGAAATCCATTCCCAAAGACAGTTGCTTGCGGATTTAGCAAACTTAATGAACTGTAAGAACCTAGGAAAGAAGTAGTCCCTAAAGAGCCTCTACTAAATCGTAATTTTAAATCAGAAAGAAAATCAGAGCTCCAAAATGACTCGTTATGCACATTCCAACCTAAAGAAAAAGCCGGGAATATTTCATATCTATTATTTGCTCCGAATCGTGAATCACCGTCTCTTCTTACAGATACAGATGCTAAATACCGATTGTCATATGCATAATTAATTCTTCCGAACAAACTTCTTCTTGAGACTTTCTCGTCTCTCTCAGAAATTGAAAGATCTGCTGGATCCAGCAAAGCAAAATTCGCAGGTTGGCCGAATGGCACATTGGTACCATCCAGACTTATACCATTGATAAAGAAATTTTGAAATTCAACTCCAGCAACAGCAGATATATCATGAGCATCAATCACTCTTTGAAAATTCAATGTCGTTTCGCTCAAAACAGAAGATCGCTGCGTATTCGTTTGATCTAATGCCGTTTGTGTTATCCGTGCTCTTGAGTCAAACTCTAAACCTCTAAAGAAAAAGTCTTCAGTGTCTCTCACATCGCCACCTAGAACTGTTTTAATGTTCAAGCCTTCTGCAATCTCAAACTGTAAATAAGAACTTAAGTTTCCAAACAGTGTTTTTTGATATCTATCTGTATTGTCAAGTTTAGTCGCAGGACCAGCATCACCAGATCCACCTATTCCATTGTTAGCTCTACCATAGTGCCAGTCTTGTGCCGTGTCACCTGGTTGGAGTGTATAGATGCTGTTGTTAAACGGTGCATCACCTCCTCTATAGCCATTGTTAAAAGCGGCTAAGCCTAGAGCTTGAGCCTGCTGATCTAATTGCTGTACAAATGCGATAGATGCCTCTGTATGGTAAACAGGATGAACACTGTATGCTCTTAATAAATCTCTCATATCATGTCCAACAATATCTCTGTCACCGATGAATCCATTAATATTTAAGCCCGCCTTAAATTTACTTCCTAAGTTGGCATCAACATTCATCCGTGCATTGTATCTTTCAAAACCTTGGTCGATAGCAATACCGTCAGTATTCTGATACCCGACAGAAGCAAAATAATTAACATCGTCTGTTCCACCACTAATGCTTAAATCGTGATTCATGCTTTTTCCACTTCTAAATAACCAATCTTCTACGTTGAGAACATCTGGTGAATTTTTGTATGCATTAAGTCTAAAATCCACAAAGGCTGGATCAACTTGAGTCAGATCCCAGTTTCCAGCTCTTATTTCACCTTCAGCAAACTCAGCCCACTCTGGTCCTGTCTTAAGGATATTGTCTCTATACTTACTTGACGTACTGACATAGGCATTATAGCTAATACTTGGTTTGCCACTTTTCCCTTTTTTGGTTGTCACCAGAATAACACCATTTGCTCCTCTAGAGCCATAGATAGCAGCGGATGCCGCATCCTTTAATACCTCTAAACTTTCGATATCATTTGGATTGACAGTAGCCAAACTTCCAGAAATTGGGTATCCGTCAACTACAATTAAGGGATTAGAATCACCTGAAATCGAAGAAGCGGCTCTAATTTGAATCTTCGGATCTGAACCAGGAGCACCATCTTGATTTTGAATTAAAACACCAGACATTTTACCTGCAAGGGCTTCATCAACACGGGTGGCTTGAATAGCTGCAATTTCACCACCTTTTAATTGGGCTATTGCACCAGTATTATGTGATTTTTTACGACTACCATATCCAGTAATGATGACTTCATTAAGAGCCTGCGCATTAGGTGATAAACTGAGAGAAATTAATCCCCCACCATCAACAGTAATGCGTTGCTCTTCATAACCGATATAGCTCACTACAAGGACATCGCCCTGATTTGCCTCAATCGAAAATGTACCATCAATATCGGTGATGGTCCCTACTGTCGTTCCTTGAACGAGAATATTTGCTCCAATAAGTGGCTGGCCGTCTTCATCTAAGAGCTGACCACTTGCATTTTGAGCACTCAGAAATGCTGTGCCAATAAATACAAAGCACAACACTAAACCGACCTTCAATGAAGGCCATGATTTGGTATTTTTGTACATGATTAGTAAAAGTTTTTTCATTAAAAAATAGTTTTAAATGTAAGTGGAACTGAATACTTTTTTCAATTCATATGTTTGGCTTAAAATCGGAAGCATGCAAATTGTCTCATATACTCATTTTGACTTTCATCAACATGCCGAACCAATTTCTTTCTTGTAGTATTCTTCCAGAAGTCAGAGCTTATTGATTTATGATATAAGAACCCCACTGGATTAATTTGAATCTTATTCAACTCATAAAAGAGACCTTCTTTTGGGTAACCAATCTCTGGTTAACCAATTTCAAAAACGTCACAATTTAACATAAAAAACGATATACTAGTATATATCAACTAAAAATCACTTAAGAATTTCAGCAAATATAGACTTCCAACAATCAGACATTGATAGAACATATAAAGTAATCTTGGGCCATTTTCTAATAAGCAAAAGTCGTTGTAAAATTCTCTAAAGTCTTTGTTTTATATATAATTATGAACCTTAATATGATGATTTACTGCTTTAGCAGCAGTAGGATTAAAATAGTAATCAAAATGTTTGGCGGTTTAACGAGTTCAGTATACTTTCGAGAAATTGGTTAACCAGACACAATTTTTATCTCTAACTAATGGTTAATAAGACACAATTTATATCCAGAGAAAACTAAGATTTATAATAACTAATCATCTTTTTTAATCAAATGAAAAAAATAACATTGACAAACATGAAAACTGAATTAATTAAATTAAATAAGAATTTCTTTCTTATGATGACCCTGCTTTTGTCACTTACAGTGATTATTAGCTCTTGTGGAGATGATGACGAACCAGAAATGATGATGGAAACGGCTGATCCTTCTACCGTTATCGCCAATTTCTCAGCTCAAGTTGATGCAGATAATTCTTTGACTTATGCGTTCACAAACAGCTCGGTAGTTAATGGAATCACTGACAGATCGTTCACTTCATCTTGGAACTTTGGTGGAGACGGAACGTCTACTGACGAGAGCCCTTCACATACCTTTTCTGATGAGGGTACATACGAAGTCACATTGACAGTAACAGCTTCTGATGGAGAAGTAGGTACAGCAAGTGAGACAATAGAGGTGACTGCACCTAAGAACAGGTATGCCGTCATTACAGACTTAAAGGACGATGATACTGGTGAGCTTAGATTAGCTGTAGATTCTATTGCAACGGGAAGACTTACGTTTATGTATAGAGTGGCTGAGGGTCCAGTAGATATGGATATTAAAGACGGATTTATTAATGTTGCAGGTTCTTCCACAACTGGTGATTTCTCATTAGTTGAAGTAAGACTTAAAGACAATGCTCCTCACGAATTCAGAGAAGGAGCTTCTGATGAGACGATTGCTGCAGCTAGTTTCCCTGAGGGTATGCCTAACGTATGGGTTCCTATTGAGATCAGCTGGGCTGCAGATGGAGTTGGTACTCCTACTTATTCTGTAGTGATTGGTGATCAAACTATCATCACAGATGCAGTAAGTACGACTAATGGTGGTGACGGAGACGTTGAAGGCCATTTAGCAGCTACCATAGATGGTGCAGCTAATTTCCAATGGAAATACAATTCAAATTCATCTGTGAATGACGGATTTTACCATGTTGATGATATAGTGATATACTCTTCAGACTCAGGATCTGAAGTAGAGGTTTTCGCTGATGACTTCCAAGGAAGAGTAGCAGGCGACGATTTAAACCCTGAGATTAATGTTGACTCTCCTTACCATGAAAATAGCTCAGATGCTACGGTAGGTGAAGACCAATAAAAAGAATGGCTTAATGAGTCATAAATAAAGTTGGAATATAATATTCCATATAAGAAAAGAGGCGTGTCTATTGTAGACATTCCTCTTTTTGTTTTTGCTCATACATTAAATCAATATCTCGCTTAACCAGACACTGTGTTATCAAACGTTTAGTTAGGCAACTACCAAGTACACATGTGTGTATATCAAATTGCACCTTGTGAATAGCCCAAAGGGCTTACATCAGATAGCCATGGACACCGTCCATGATGAATTAATATCAAGATTAAATCCTGAAAGGACGACATCATTGATTCTCATTTATATTTTTTCGGTGTAAACAAATCACTTTTATTGATGACGTCCCTTCAGGACTAAACCGAATATAATATTTTCACAGGGACGATGTCCCTGCCTATTGAGTGAAGCCCTTTGGGCTAATTAACTATTACTGACCAAAGAAAGTAATTGTAATCATTTGAAAAGTGCAATTTATTATACACACAGTACACATTTTATCACTTGCCTTTTGATCAGATATGTTTACATTTAAAGGATGAATGTCCCACGATTTTGTTCTCTAATTTTTGGTCTTTTTGGGGTGTATCTAGCTCATTGTCAAAATACTTCTCAATTGATCTATTTGGATCAAGATGAATTAACATATGTTCCTTTCTCTATGAAGGGTCAAACAAATGCGGTCAACACTATTCCTGATTTTTCTTACGCAGGATACATGGGTGGAGGTGTTTCACTTCCTACTGATATTTCGATTAAGATAACAGTTACCCCTGAGGAGGCAGGGTCAAACAGTTCTTAAATAATAAATATATTATTGACTGATTAACAATAAGGATTCCTCTGGTTTATTAGCAAATATCTCAATAGCGAATTTGATTGATTCATATCCATTTGATCTATAGATATTCATCATGATT
>CALGLU010000129.1 GCA_937959275.1 uncultured Saprospiraceae bacterium
GTTAAGGAAATAGAAGCGCTGAAAGTGCGACATTATTGTAGCGCGGTACGAAGTGCCGCGTGGAATGGTTAAAGAAAGTCTCCAATTGGCGGGATTTTTGGTAAAAATCATGACAATTGGATTTTCAAATGATAATACCTCGACCACTAACTAAACGACATTGGGTCGTGACCCATTGGAGGAAAAAATAAATATCATGAAAGTAAAACTTGAACGAATAAACGATTCCAAACACTTCAAAGGCATCAATGATGAGGGTCACTCTCTCGAGTTAAGTGGAGATGGGAATGCTGTAGGACCTATGCAGTCGGTGCTGATGGCGGCGGCAGGATGCAGTTCTATTGATATTGTCTTAATCTTGGAGAAGATGAGACAGCCGTTAGAGGATATACAAGTGGAGGTTGAGGGGACGAGAAGAGAAGAGATGCCACGGATCTTTACGGATATTCACATGCATTATGTGCTGACTGGAGACCTGAAGGAGAAAAAGGTGAAACAGGCTATTGATTCGTCTTTAGAAAAGTATTGTTCTGTGTCTTTGACATTGGCTAAGACAGTGAATTTTACGACTAGCTTTGAGATTGTTAAGCCTGTCTAGAGCACAATTTATATTACTAATCGTAGAAACATTGTTTTATAAATAATAACTATTCGCTATTGGTAGGAAAGAATTTAGATGTCATTCTTATTACTTTTCCTTGATGAAAAGTAACCAAAAATCAATGACAAATAATCTTCTCCGAATATTTGTCACGCCACCGCCACAGAACGCTAAATTGATCTTTCGAATAAATAAAACTTAGTATACGAATTAGATCTGTTCCTAATCACTTTATCCCGCAGAGCAGGACAGGAGTATTGTGTCAGCCTTTGGCTGAGACAAAAAGTGACTTAACGATTTTATTTTAAACTCATTTATTTCCTGTTTAATCCAAATAAGCATTCATGATCCGAATAATCCGCCCATCCACTTCGTCAGTTAAAATATAAAGCTGCCCTTCCGGACTCTGCAGGGTTTTACGCGTCCGATCCCGATCATCAACAAATAATTCCTCCACGCTTTTAATGCTATTGCCTTCAATCACAAAGCGCCAAAAATTGCCCCTAGACAAGCCTGGCACAATTAAATTGTTTCTCCATTCTGGAAATTCTACTCCGGTATAAAATGTCAATCCTGTGGGCGCAATTGTTTTATACCAAGACCACTTAGGGACGGTGAAGTCTCTATCCATCGCTGGCGGCTCATAACCGCCTCGATAGGAGCCAGTGCTGATGATTGGCCAACCATAATTGGCTCCTTTCTCTAGCAGATTAAGCTCATCGCCTTGATTCGTGCCGTGCTCTGAAAACCAAATGTCTCCCGTTCTCGGATCCACTGCCAACCCTTGCGCAGCACGAATGCCTGGCGCATACAATCCCGGCACTGCATCTGGCCCAAAGTCAGGATTATCTGTAGGAATACTGCCATCTGCGTTGAATCGATATATTTTGCCCCTTTTGTCCTTTAGGTCCTGAGCAATAGGAATGGCTGGCTGCAAGGCATCGCCAAACAACCGCTCTCCAATCGTCGCATACAATTTGTCGTCTTCACCAAAGACTAAGCCGCCACCAAAATGAAATAGCCCATCCGCATAAGGCAAGGCAACAAAAAGCGTTTGGACAGTTGTAAGCGAATCATCCTGAAGCTTAGCTCGAATGATCTTTGTCGCATACTTTCTATCCTGTTCTGAAGCATACGAAATATATATCCACTGATTCGTAGAAAAATTAGGATCCAAAACGACATCAAACAATCCAGCATTGTATCGCCCTTTAAATCCATCGGCTCGACTTGGATACGTACCCAATGGATAATTCTTTGCAAAAACAACCAAGCTGTCTGCCTTGTCTTCTGGAAATCCAGTAATAATTGTCCGTTCTTTAGAGTTTAAATTCACTCTTAAGAGGTCTCCATCTTTTTCTGTAACCAAAGCTTCTTCTTCTGTAAGAAAAGCCATACTCCACGGTCTCTTGAGTCCTTCCACGACTGTCTCCTTTATCGGATTGACTTGTCGAATTGCATTGCGCTTAGTCTCATGAAGAGCAGGATCTTCCTTGCAACAAACACATAAAACGGACAATACTATGAATGCCCCACTCACTTTGCTAAGCGTTTTAGTACGAGCACCAATTGCTATTAAAAAAGATCGATTCATGTTATTTATAGCATTTAATTTAATCATTGATTGTTGCCTGCCGATCAGTTTTTGGAATCACGACAAAATCATAGCCTTGTATCAGTTGATGCATCGCAGTAGTCAATTGATATGGACCATAAAAATACCTTTCTTTAAATGGGCGTAGATCGATAAGAATCCATTCGTCTTTTTGGCCTAATGGTATAAGCTCCTTAAATCGATTCCATTTAAAATGTGCTGAGTCGACTCCATCTTTAATCGTGTTCTCTTCTTCATAGTAGCGACGAGCTATGGCGATACTCATACTCTTATTTCCATGAAAAGCAGCTAGCTCCAAAAGCATATTCCCTACTCCATAAAATCCATTTATCGTCGTGCCTTTCGATAGGTGATTACGCCACATATTGACAAACAGTTTTTCTTTACTAAAATCAAACTTTCTGTCTATTAGACTTTTTGTTAAGAGCTTTTTATTCCGCTGAGAACTCAATTCATTCTTCTTGTAAAATTCTTTATTCCCATACATCCACCAATAATCTATGCTAAATTGAAGTGCTTCAATTAGGGGTCTGTTGCCAGGGATAGTAGACATCTTCTTAAGGAATTGCTTGTAATGCGAAGAAGCCTTGATGGCTGATGTGAGCAATAAAAGGTCTTCGTTTTTCTGCCCTTTAAGTGCTGACAATAGAGAATCAAGCTCAGATCGTGTCTTTTGATATAATGCTAAATGAACAGGTTTATGTATCTCTGAAACATTCGCATATAGTTCATCAATCAGAAGTTTAACCCCAGTCCAATGGTCCGTACCAATCGCAATGAATGACCATTCATTTTTTATAGCATTCTGTAAGTAGGTCGCTGCTTCAATCGTTCTAAAATCTGGAATGGGAGTCACTCGTCTGTTATCTATATTCAAGGTATATTGTTGATTTAAAGCTTTTAGATTTGAGAGTGTTTTGCGCGATGTTTTTGAACGTTTGTCAAGGACTATTCCAGCACCCGGACCCACTTCTAGCACCATGGTATTATAATCATTCTGATTCAATTCAGTAATCAAAGCATTCGTGAATTCTGCTTCAAGAACTGATCGATTATTATTACCTAATAAGGTGATGTGTGCCTCGGCTATGGCAGCCTTTAGTCGTTCTGATCCAGCGCCAACAAATTCGCCCTCCAGGATATTAAACGGATAACTAAATGCCTTTAAATCTTCTAGGTTCAAAGAATCCTGACCCATGGCAGTGACAGAGAATGCAATCAATACACAACTTAAACTTTTAGATACTTTAGACATCGACTATTAATTAATCTTTCTGGTTACATGATAAAATAATGATTTGTCGTAAAACCCTCTTTGGCTTTCACCTTATAAACTTCTTGAAAAGAAAGAAGGAATGCTTGTATACTCGCTTTGAAAGAGTTCTAGTTTATAAAATCGAACCAGTTTAGGCGTTTTTTACAAGTCTTTGCTTTTGATACTGCGAAGGCGTCACACCCATCATTTTTTTAAACGTTGTGAAAAAGGTTGACTTTGATCGAAAGCCGACTTCATAACCAATGCCTTCTAATGTGAGATTATGTTGCGTCTCGACTAACTCACAAGCTCGGCGAATCCTATATTCATTCACAAAGCTAGAGTAGCTTTTGCAAAGATTGTCATTTAATAATTGTGATAGCTGATAAGCAGGAATCTTTAGTTGAACAGCTACATCGTTTAGTTTTAATGTTGAGTCAGTATAGATGTGCTTCGTCTTCATCAGTACATCTAATTGTTCAAGAAGCGCTTTGGCTTCGGGAGATTCAATTTTTTTATTTGAGTATTTCTCTATTGGCTTTTTTGTTTCGATTTCAAACCATCCTGCATTAAAATAGCCAAAAGCAAGCAAGTATAAAAAGAAGGAGAAAACCAATGGTCCTGACATATAGAAGGCCCAAGAAAATCCAAAAAAGGCTAAATAAAAGGCTGTAGCAATTATCACATTGGCAAGGTAGATAGCAACCAGCCATTTTTCTGATGGTAGGAGCTTATTGAACTCACGAATGGCTTTTTTAAGAATTGAGCGAATAGCGAAACCAGCTGAAATCACGAATAGGAGCCACGTTAGATAGATAGACCCTACGACATAATCATTCCAGAATTCAGGGTAACTGGCATAAGGACGAAAGGTGCCAATACTGATTATACATACTGCCAAACAACTAACGATCAATTTCCAACGCTTAGGAAATGTTCGAATATCTTCAACAACTGCTTTTAGATAGAAATATAAAAATGGGCCAATGAACAAACAGGCTGATAAGCCAATTTGCAAATATATTTTTGGTAAGTCCCGATCAAAATAAAGAAGAACAGATTTGCCAATCCGAATACTGAGCGCTAAAATGAGAGCACCTAATAAATATTTAGCTAAGCTCTTTTGCTTGGTGAAAAAGAAAAGATACAGGCTCAATAAAATCCCATTGAACACACCTAAGGAACTTAAGAAAAATAGAAGCCCATTCATTTTATAAAAATATCAAATTCTTTGGTAGAGACAAGACATGCCTTGTCTCTACCAAACAAAAAAAGGCCATTCACAATGTGAATGACCTTCAATTAAATCTCACTGACGGAAGTCATTTATTTGCCTAAAATATTTTTAGCAGCATCCATAAGACCTCCTGGGTTTTTAAGCATGTCGCCTAATCCACCTTGCGCTAGTTGAGTAAAAGCTCCCAAATCAAACCCTTTGTCCTCCTCTGCTTCAGACTCAAATTTTTGTTTTATGCCATCGATAATAGATGGAGCCGTTTCAGCTGCTTCTGCTTTAGCTTCATCTTCTGTCATCCCTTGTGCTTGTAATGACTCTTGGATTTTAGATTGAATATTTTGAAAAAGCCCATTCTCTTCAGAAGCATTTCCATTATTACTCAACAAATCTTTTAACTGACCAGCACCGCCACCACCAAGGGCTCCAGTGATTGTCTCTAATAAGCCATTCGCTCCTTGCTCAGCTGCTGCCTGAGTTTCCGACTCTCCTAATTTATTTCCAGCCATTTTGTTCATAAGCTGTTGCATAGCAAGTCTCTTTAACTGATCTAACATAGTTTTATTTAATATGTATTTTAAAAATGAGGTTTCTGAATATAGTGAGGTGCATCAACTCAGCTATAACGATACTAGATTTAAAAAAGTTTAATAGAATTGCGATTTAACTAAATCAGGACTAGAACTCTTCGGTTTTAGGCAAAAAAAATCCAGTCACTTCTGAAAATGACTGGATACTTTTTAGATAGTTTTTTACTAAGCCTTCTCTAATTCTTTCGGATCTTCTATCTCCATAACTTCAGCATCAACATTGGCTTCTTCAATGGCGACTTCATCACCAACACCATATCTTGCCTTTACTAATAACTCAATTTCCTCGGCTACTTCTGGATTATCTGCTAAAAACTGCTTAGCAGAGTCTCTACCTTGTGCAATCTTAGTCTCATTATAGCTATACCAAGAACCGCTTTTTTTGATGATCTCTAACTCTACACCTAGATCGATGATTTCACCATCTTTTGAAATCCCTTCTCCATACATGATATCAAAATAGGCAATACGGAAAGGAGGAGCCAACTTGTTTTTGACCACTTTAACCTTAACAGGCGTCCCGATCATGTTCCCTTCTTTGTCTTTTATGACAGAACCTGCTTTTCTGATATCCAATCTAATTGAAGCATAAAACTTCAATGCATTTCCTCCAGTTGTTGTCTCTGGATTGCCAAACATGACCCCAATTTTCTCTCTCAATTGATTGATGAAAATACAACATGCTCCAGTCTTACCAATCGTTGCCGTTAATTTTCGAAGTGCCTGAGACATCAATCGAGCATGAAGACCCATTTTAGAATCTCCCATCTCTCCTTCAATCTCACTTCTAGGTGTTAATGCTGCAACAGAATCTATCACTAGCATATCGATCGCTCCTGACCGAATCAAATTCTCCGCAATCTCCAAGCCTTGTTCTCCATTATCTGGCTGAGAGATTAATAAGTTTTCTGTGTCTACCCCCAAATGCTCTGCGTAAAATCGATCAAAAGCATGCTCAGCATCAATAAAGGCTGCGATGCCTCCTTGCTTCTGGCACTCAGCAATGGCATGTATCGCCAAAGTTGTTTTACCTGAAGATTCAGGGCCATATATCTCTACGATTCGCCCCTTAGGAAGTCCATTAATCCCCAAAGCTATATCTAAACCTAATGAGCCAGTTGGGATGGAGGCGACTTCTACGACTTGCTTATCGCCAAGTTTCATGATCGTACCTTTACCATAGGTCTTTTCTAATTTATCAACGACAAGACCAAGAGCTTTTAGTTTAGCTTCCTTTTCTTTTGCTTCCTTTTCTTTTGACATGTTTTCTGTTTAAATGATTTAATACGCCTCTTAAGCAGATCGTTATAAGACGCATGTAAAAATAGTATATATAAACCAATTCACAGGCTTTATTGTGAACTGTATCTGCATGAAACATCGAAACGGAAAGAATTTGTAAAGTTTATTCTATTTCCTTGTCCGGAATTGCGTCTATCGCAATCGTTTCTTCTGTAAGTATACTATTTTCTGGTGAATTTTGAACCGGTTCTTTTTCTTTATCCTGGAAAAAACTACGGTGAAATAAAATAATACTCACCACCCCAGCTGAAATAGCTGCATCTGCTACATTAAATACAGGCTTAAAAAACCGAAATGACTCTCCTCCCCAAAACGGAACCCAGTCAGGCAATATCGTGTCGATCATCGGGAAGTAAAACATATCTACAACTTGCCCAAATAAAAATGGAGCATAGCCTCCTCCACCTGGTAAAAATTCGGCAGGACTGCCATGATAGGAAGATTCAGAAAAGAAGATTCCATAAAACGCACTATCTACAATATTCCCAATAGCACCAGCAATAATCAAAGCAAAACTCACCAGCAATCCGATAGACTCACCTGCTTCAATGAGCTTTTTGATCATGTATGCTAACACACTTACCATCAATATCCTAAAGAGGCTTAAAAACAGCTTCCCAGCTTTGCCGCCAAACGTGATTCCGAAAGCCATCCCCTCATTTTCAACAAAATGAATCTTAGCCCAAGACAAGCCGAAAATATCAAATCCCTGCCCATACTGAAAGTTGGTCTTAATATAAAACTTCAACCACTGATCCAAGATCAGAACGATCAAAATAATGCCAATAATAATGTATGATTTCTTCAACATTTAAAATTGCTGCAAAATATGAATTTAGATAAGTAACGAGCGCCTTTTACTAGAATTGATACAAAAATGCAATAATTTGGTGCAAGCTCTACCTTTTTTGTTGTTTTGCTGCAATGCTAAGCGTGGCGTGAGGAACAGCTTTCAATCTTTCTTTCGAAATTAAATTGCCTGTCTCTCTGCAAATACCAAACGCTTTGTTCTTAACTCTCATCTTGGCGTTCTCCAAATGTTGGATGTGCTTTCGTTGTCTAGCAGCCATTGTATACAGTCGTTCTGTTTCTACTGTTGATGTCCCGTCATCCAAACCTTTTTGCTTGGAATCAGGATTATCTGCTATTTCAGCGATCTGCTGAAGATAAAACCCGAGCTGTCCTTGGGCCTGATCCAGTTTTTCTGTTAATAGTTTATCGAACTGTGCTAGTTCCCTATCCGTGTAACGTGTTTTCTTTCGTCCCATGACAAATGGTGCTAATTTTAGAAATATAAAGGCATTTTTATCTCCAAAAGTTCAATTTTGCAATAAAACACCCGTAAGTATCTGGTTTCGATAAGGCAACCAAATATAACAATCTTTACGAAATCACCCTAATAATTGCTTTTGTGGGCAGAAATTGTTGAATAACTTAGTGAATTATATGCTTTGTCGCTAATTATCGGTGAGGGAGTATGTCTTAGATTATTCCAAAAGATGTGGAATTTATCTTAGGATATTTAATTATATTTAAATATTCCCACACACCTTATGGCTATGAAACACCTTACACTCCTGTTTTTGACTATATTTTTTACCTCTAATTTGTACTCTTTCCCCATTAAAAAGCAAATAGATTCTAAAATTGAGCAAGGAATATTTATATCAAATTGAGGGCTTTTGCACATTCTAGACAGAATAATTATAATGGAAGATTAGCTCACTATGTAAGTACTCGACCCTTAGGTGGCGGAGTTGCCCAGGTGGATGCGCTATGTGATGTATACTCGCCTAGCGGTTCTGGACCATATGGTGTAAGTGCAAGTTTGAAAATTCCAACTGTTCCTTTTCCTACTTATAGTTGGAATGTATATGTAATTGCACATGAATTGGGACATAATTTTGGTAGTCGACATACACATTCATGTGTTTGGGATATTAACAATGATGGCATTGCAATGGAGCGAATTGATGACTGTAGTAGAGGTTCATGCTATGACAGTGTAAATGAAATCATTCCAGCAAACGGCGGTACGATTATGAGCTATTGTCATTTAAATAGTGTTGGCATTAATTTTAATAGCGGATTTGGTCCACTGCCAGGTGCTTTGATTTCTAATACCTATTTAAATGCGCCATGTGTGACAGGTGGTTGCAACGGAGTGTGCAATATTGTCGGTATAAATGCGGTATTATTAGACTGTGATAATAATGGAACTCCAGTTAATTTTTCAGATGACATATTCGAAATCGAAATAAATCCTGTCGGTTTTAATTTAACTGGAACATATAATGTTTCTGGTTCAATTTCTGCGACTGGAAATTATGGAACACCTTTAATTTTAGATAATAATGGAAATGGTTTTACTCCAGGAGCAACAATTTCAATTATAGTAACAGATGTAAATGATTCGAATTGTTTTGATTCAGCTCAAGTTGTCATTCCGTCTGGATGTGTAAGTTTTAATAATTGTCAAGATGCTTTACTGGTTGGCTTACCTTATTCGGGAGTCGATCCAGGTCCTAGGGCTGGCGGAGGTGCACAAAACAGTCCAGCCTCCCATTCGAACTGGTACAAATTTATCGCAGATTGCAATTCAACCGTGACCGTAAATTCATGCTTTGGTGGTGCGGATACAAGACTGTGGGTTTATGAAGGAAACTGTACTAATTTAATATTGGAGGATCAAGCTGATGATGAATGTAAAGCTAATGCCCAAAGCTTTTTCAATTTAGCTAGTGAAAGTACATTTGTCGTTTACGATGGTAATACCTATTACATTGAATGGGATAATCGTTGGTCAGAAGATGCGTTTAGTTTTACGATTGAATACAATCATACAAACTGTGGTCCATGTGAAATTATAGATGCAGGCGTTGTGATTACTGATTGCGATAATAATGGGACTCCTAACAATTCTAATGATGATACGTATGATCTTTCCATATCACCTAGTGCTGTTGATTTTGGAAGTGCGTATACAATAACGGGTGATTTAAACGGGACTGCCACGTTTGGCAATGCAGTTTCTTTTACCAGTCTTCCTGCTGGAAATTCTAATATGAATATTTCGATTACCGATAATAATGATTCCAATTGCACATTGAATCTAACGATTGCTGACCCTGGCAGTTGTTCTTATGATGCGCCTCTTATTGTTCCCGATTGTCATGATTTTGAAGATGGAGAATTGCTCCCAAACTGGACTGGTGATATAGGGACACCTAACAATCCCTTAGCTGCATGGAATGTTCTTAATGGACCTACTCCCGCTTCCGGTTCAGGCCCATCATTTGGGTATGACAATACTGATTACTATTTATATTTTGAAGCCACTGGGGCACAGTTTTCAACTACTTACACGCTACATTCACCTGTCTATGATTTAAGCAATATTTCTGATCCTCAGGTCAGATTTGCCACTCATATGTATGGAAGTTGTATTGGAACATTATTGGTAGATTACGAGGAACCCGCAGGTTCAGGTATTTATACCAATATATTAACTCAATCAGGTGAAGTAGGAGATTTCTGGTTACCTCATGTTATTCCACTTTGCGATATTACACAATCGTTAATCAGCTTTAGATTTTCAGTTATCCATTGTGATGGAAGCAGTGGTATTTTTGGATGGGGAGATATAGGTATTGATGAATTTTGTGTAGAGAAAGGTCCTGATTGTTCTACTTGTTCAATTTCCAACCCTGGATTAATTCCGGGAGTTTGCAATGATAATGGCACACCATCAAATCCAAATGATGATTTTGAAGTGATTACGCTTGATCCAACTGGCAACTTACTCGGCACTAGTTATACGGTAAGCGGAGATGTTTCTGCGTCCGGGGTTTATGGCTCAAGTATTAGTTTTCCTATTCCAATAGGTGTAGGTGATCTTAATTTAACCATAACAGATGATGATGATCAAAATTGTATGAATAATTTTATTACCCCAGATATTGGTTCCTGCTCAAATATTCCACCTCTAACAGCACCAAGTTGTGAGTCATTTGAGCCGTTCATAATACCATCTGTTTGGTATGGAGATTTGAGTCGCAACAGCAATGGTGCAGTTGGAAAATGGAATCGTAGATCTGGACGAGGCACTACTAATACTGGACCACCAGATGGCTACAATAGTGATTATTTTATGTTCTTTGAAACGGGCTCGTTTGCCAATCCATTATCGCCTGGAGATTTTGCTGTTTTATATACACCGACCTACAATGTAAATGGCTTAACCAATCCAATGTTAAGCTTCGCTTCCTTCTTGTATGGAAGCTGTGTTGGTAATCTGACTATAGAATTGGAGTCGCCTATATATTCAGGTGTTTATTCTACAATTTATAGTCAAACTGGAGAAGTTGGCGAATTTTGGGAAATACAGTCAATTCCGCTTTGTAACCTCATAGACACACTGGTTGCATTTAAAATCACTGGTACTACCTGTGATGGATCCACAGGACCAGTTTACGAAGGTGATATAGCAATTGATGAGTTTTGCGTAAAAGATGGCCCTATTTGTAATTCATGTGCCATCGTAGATGCAGCTTTAATCATTAATGATTGTGATATTAACGATACTCCTTTTGATGACAGTGATGATCTTTTTTCTTTATCAATTATTCCAAGTGGTTATCTATTAGGTAGTTCATATTCTATTACTGGAGATATAACTGCAAATGGGAATTATGGCAGCCCTTTATTAATTGGCAATTTACCCGCTGGTATTGGTGATTTGAATATAACAATTACAGATGATATCAATTCAAATTGTTCTTTCCAAATGAGCATCCCAGATCCTGGAGCCTGCTCAAATTCTACACCGACAATAGCACCTATTTGTTTTGATTTTGAAAATGGGACTTTACCACCGATCTGGAGTGGAGATGTGGCTGATATTGGTTTAGCTTCGCATTGGAGTGTTGACAGTGGTGGTACAGGTACTCCTAATACGGGTCCTTCTTCTGGCAATAACGGCTCATCCGAATATTTGTATTTTGAGTCAAGCGGAACACCTGCATCATATAGTGCTGTAGTCTATTCTTCTATTCTTGATATTAGTGGATTGTCAGATCCCCATTTGAATTTTAGCTCTCATCTTTATGGTGCTTGTATTGGTACACTGGCTATAGAAATAGAATCACCTGCGGCATCTGGTAATTTTGTAAATGTATTTTCTCTTGCGGGAAATCAAGGGGATATGTGGCAGGATCATGAAGTCCCTTTATGCCCTTTTACTGATCCTTTGATTGCCATTAAAATAATTGCTGTGACTTGTGATGGAAGCACTGGCCCTGTGTTTAGGGGAGACATGGCGATTGATGACATGTGTGTAGAAGAAGGACCGATTTGCCCTTGTCCTGATATTATTACTCAGAACACGAGTATGATCATAAATGGATTATTTGAAGCAGATAGTTTAATACAATCTGCAGCTACAGTGCAAACAAATGGATCTGCAATTTTAAGAGCTGGAACAGCTGTAGAATTGTTAGCTAATTTTGAATGCCCACCTAATTCTGTATTACATGTGTATATTGAAGCTTGTGCCAATTAAGTATTCCTAATTATCTGTTTTGCTATGAGTTAAGAATCACCTTATCTTTGGCTTTTGTTCAACCTGCAATTGACACAAAATAATGAAACAATTACACAATAGGATTAACAAGGAAATCCTCAAACAAGAGCTGTATTCTAGCTCCGAACCAAGAATAACGCTGTCTTTTTATAAGTATGCCCAGATTAAGAACGTCCCGTTTTTTAGAGATCATTTATATACGATTCTAGATGAATGTGGGGTTCTAGGCAGGATTTATGTAGCTTCTGAGGGGATAAATGGTCAACTTTCAGTCCCAGAGTCCAACTTTGACAGCTTCAAAACGACCTTATATTCCATTACTTTTTTAGATCAGGTAAGGCTCAATATCGCGATTGAGGATGATGGTAAATCCTTTTTTAAACTTAACATTAAGACAAAACCAAAGATCGTCGCCGATGGCCTTAATGATGAATCCTTTAATGTCACAGATCGGGGTCAACACATTTCAGCTGAAGAATTTAATATTTTAGTCGATCAAGAAGACACCGTCCTCGTCGATATGAGGAATCATTACGAATCAGAAGTCGGTCATTTTGATCAAGCAATTTGTCCTGATGTCGAAACATTTAGAGCATCATTACCAATTGTAGAAGACATCCTGTCTGGTAAAGAAGATAAAAATATCGTCATGTATTGTACAGGAGGTATCCGTTGCGAAAAAGCAAGTGCCTATTTCAAACATAAAGGATTTAAACATGTCCATCAGCTCGACGGTGGCATCATAGAATACAGCCGACAAGTCAAAGAAACAGGTTTGGAAAACAAGTTTAAGGGAAAAAACTTCGTCTTTGATGAGCGACTCGGCGAGCGGATTAGCGAAGATGTTATCTCAAAGTGCCATCAATGCGGCACATCCTGTGATACTCATATCAACTGTGCCAATGAGGCCTGCCATATCTTATTCATTCAGTGCCCTATATGTGCGGAGAAGTATACGAACACCTGCTCAATAAAATGTAAAGACTACAATGCGCTTGATAAGGACAAAAAGAGCCAATTAAACGAGATTCAGTTTAATGGCACTCGGTTTGGGAAAGGTAGATACAAGGCTCTGAATCAATATGATGAATTGGATTTGAATTGACAGTTGTCATCAATCTATGGACTGTCGACAATTGACTATCGACTTACAAAAAAATCGTTGGATCGGAGTCCAACAAGGGCACAGCTTTTTTCTGAAGCCTCCGAACCTACGGCATTATGACAGTGGGACTTAAGCCTCAAATTGCACTCATGTTGGGCCCTCTGCATATACCAAACTAGCTATTCTTACCGTTTGAGAGGATATTGATGGACAATACAGGATTCACGCGGATATTGATTGTAGTCGTAATGCTTAGCGGCACTACTTTAGAGGTTTATAGCCAGAAGGGCTATGAGATTGGGGGTTGGTTAGGGACGAGCCAATATTTTGGAGATTTAAACACGAATGTCAGCCTTGCAAATCCGGGATTAGCTGGAGGACTGATTGGGAGATATAATTTTGATGAGCGGATCTCTTTGAAGGGCTCCTTAAATTATGGGCGAATTAGTGCAGATGATGCCAATTCTTCAAACTCATTCGAATTTGAAAGAAATATTAATTTTTTCTCTCAGATATTTGATGCAACGGCTCATGTGGAATTCAACTTTTTTCCTTACATCCATGGCCATAGCCAATACTTTTATACACCTTATCTAGCAGCTGGAGTATCGGTCACACGATTTAACCCCAAGACTAATTTTGTAGACCCAAATACGGGAGAAAACGTAAAAATAGGACTGCATAGTCTTGGTACAGAAGGGCAATTGCCAGGGGATGAATATGCGAGGGTGACGCCTGGATTTACGATTGGAGGCGGATTTAAATATGATATTAATCGATTATGGAGTATCAATATAGAGGTAGCTACTAGACGCGTCGTAAGTGATTATCTAGATGATGTGAGTGGTGTTTATGCAGATCCTGACCTGATTGATGGAATCAGGCCACTCGTATTTGGAGTGTCGGCATCGGCTATTGCAGATCCTTCCATACAGGGATTCGAAGAGGGTAAGCAGCGAGGCAATACAAAAGACAATGACAGCTACACCTTCATCGGGATTAGTGTCATGCGGTATTTTGGTCAGTTACAATGCCCAAAACCAGCAACAATCTTTAGAAAGTGATGTTAAAATGATTAATCAACACTAAACTGTTGTGACCATGATTTTTAATTGTGCCTAGTAAAAAGGAATGTGCACTACTATCCTACAAATAAAAACCATAGTTTTAGGCATCAAAACGAGAACAGTATAGCATATGATGAGTAGATTAACTGATGTAGTGAAACACTTGTTGATCATTAACGTGATCATGTTTATCTGTTTTCATTTCGTTTTTAGCGAATTTAGAGAGTATACGTTTTTATATTTTCCTGCATCGGATTATTTTAAGCCTTACCAACTTGTCACACACATGTTTATGCATGGTGGAGAATCCCACATATTATTCAACATGATGTCACTGTTTTTTCTGGGGCCTATGGTTGAACAAAATCTTGGGTCAAAGCGATTTCTTGTCTTCTATCTATTAAGTGGATTTTCAGCGATGATTTTGCATCTTGGCTTAGCCTATTTAGGATTCATCCCACCAAGCCCAATTGTAGGTGCTTCTGGTGCCATTATGGGAGTTTTCATTGCGTTTGCCTTATTATATCCTGATGTTAAATTGATGCTGATTTTTCCACCCATTCCTGTCAAGGCTAAATATTTGATGGGCGTTTTAGTCCTTGTGGATTTATTTAGTGGCGTCAGTGGCTTCAGCACGGGCATTGCCCATTTTGCACATTTAGGGGGTGCTATCATGGGATTCATCTTAATTACGATGTGGGGTAAAAATTCATTAATGAGTCGATAAATATGTTTCAGCCAATACTAGATGATATAAAGCGAACATTTCAATCAGGCAGTATGGTCAGCAAATTGATCATTGTTAATGTTGCTATCTTTCTATTTGTGCTTATCGTAGGTATCTTTTTAAAAGGTGCCAGTCCAGAAACCTATAAATGGTTATTTAATAATCTGGCTATCTCCTCAGAAGGCATCACTGTCTTGTTAAAACCTTGGACACTGATCACACACATGTTTTTTCACGAAGGCTTGTGGCATTTGGCGTGGAACATGTTGCTACTATATTGGTTTGGACAAATTGTTGGGGATTTCGTCGGCGACAGTCGGATTTTACCCTTATACATCATGGGTGGCTTAGCAGGTATCGGTTTATATTATTTGACAGCCAAACTTGGTTGGATTGGCTCTAGCACTGCACTAGGTGCTTCAGGAGCTGTCATGGCGATCATTTCAGCCTCAGCCTTTATCTCGCCTAATTATGAAATGCGTCTATTTATCATTGGGAATGTCACGCTGAAATATATCGTTCTATTTCTGATCATTTGGGATTTAGTTGGTATTTCAGCAATGGATAATACGGGGGGTCATTTAGCCCATATTGGTGGCATGTTGTTTGGCGGTTTGTTTGTGTATTTGTTGCGACAAGGCATAGATCTAGCCGATGGCTTTAATAGTTTTTTTGCAGCATTTGGGAGTGTCTTTAGTCGAACTGAGGATAAAAAAGTAAAACGAAGTCCCTTGAGTGTTTCTCACAAAGCAAAGGTGACCAAGCCCGCCAGCAATAGACGCATGAAGGGAAATAAAGTAAGTGATGAAGCTTTGCCCTACCAAGAACAATTGGATCGAATATTGGATAAGATAAAAGAATCAGGATACGATAATTTAACTGGTGAAGAAAAAGAATTTCTATTTCAAGCCAGTAAACGATAGATAGTAAAACACTTGAAACTATATCAGAAGCTTATACTTTTTCTGAATGTAGCTGTTATTGTCGGCACCATACTATCCTATTTGTCTCCCATCGTTCCGCCACATAAAACCACCTTGTTTGCCATTTTTGGATTAGCTTTTCCATGGCTGTTTTTTACAAATGTCATGTTCATCTTATTTTGGGCTCTTAACAAACCCAGATATTCCTTGCTCTCAATACTGACTTTATTAATAGGATTCAATAATGTGGACAAATTTTTTGGCACCCATGGCATTCAGGACAACAGGCCAAATAAAAAAGAGATCCAAGTTGCCACATTCAACATGCAAGTCTCGAAAGACATCATCCATATAAAAGATAAAGAAGAACAAGGACAGAAGACAAAAGAGTATAAAGCCTTCTTGCGCACCTTTAAAGATGTGGATGTCTTTTGCGGTCAGGAAATGGGCTTTACCTCAAATAAGCTCATCCAAGAGACTCTATCCTTCAAAGACAGTCATCGAATAGAGGAAAAATCCACAGCGATCTATTCAAAATATCCAATCGTAAACCGGGGAGAAATAGATTTCGGGACAAATGTGAATTCTTGTGTTTGGGCGGATATTCAATTTAACGAGGAGCTGGTAAGAGTTTATAGTGCCCATCTCCAGTCCAACCGTATCAGTGGCGTCGAGTCTGAAATTATAGAAGCGGGAAAGTGGGAAAGGCAAACCTTTATCGGTCTGATGGACATGTTTGGCAAGTACCAAAAGTATGCGACTGCACGAGCTGCGCAGGCTGCTAAAATCAGACAGCATGCTGCCAGTATTACGCATCCATTTATCATCTGTGGAGACTTTAATGACCCTCCTCAATCGCATGTGTACCATGTCATTGCTAAAGGGCTGAATGATAGTTTTAGGTGTGCTGGCAGCGGTATTGGCACTTCATTTAACGGTGTCATTCCTGCTCTACGCATTGATTATATTTTATCAGATCCCATATTTGATATCTATACGCATAACATTCTAAAAAAAGGTCATTCTGATCATTATCCAATAATCAGCCTTTTAGCACTACCTTGATAACTAAATTCCACTATTTTTGCGCGCATGAACCATGAATTATCTATTCAAAATAGCCTGACAAGGCAAAAGGAAAAATTTGTTCCTTTAAAAGAAGGCTTTATCGGCATGTATGTTTGTGGTCCGACAGTATACAGTGATGTCCATCTTGGTAATTGTCGAACCTTCGTCAGTTTTGATGTGATGTATCGCTTTCTACTTCATTTGGGCTATAAGGTGAGGTATGTCAGAAATATTACTGATGTCGGGCACCTCGTCGACGATGCAGATACGGGTGACGATAAAATCGGAGAGAGAGCCAAATTGGAACAATTAGAGCCGATGGAGGTCGTGCAGAAATATAGCAACGGCTTTCACGAGATGATGGACATCTTCAATACACGCAAGCCGAGTATTGAGCCACGAGCTACAGGTCATATCATGGAGCAAATTGAAATGGTAGAAACCATATTGGCAAATGGATTGGCGTATGAAAAAAATGGCTCTGTCTATTTTGACACGATCAAGTTTGCCTCAACGCATGACGAATATGGCAAACTCTCAGGTCGTGTGATTGACGAACTATTAGTCGAAACAAGAGACGATCTAAAAAATCAAGATGAAAAAAATCATCCATCGGATTTTGCGATCTGGATGCGCGCTGACGAATCTCACCTCATGAAGTGGGAGTCTCCTTGGTCAATCGGTTTTCCAGGTTGGCATCTCGAGTGCTCAGCGATGAGTACCAAGTATCTCGGTGAGCAATTCGACATACATGGTGGAGGCAACGATTTAAAATTTCCACATCATGAAAATGAAATCGCTCAGAATATCGGCGCTTGTAATTGTAGCCCCGCCAAGTATTGGATCCATACGAACATGCTCTTGATGAATGGCAGAAAAATGTCAAAGAGCGATAATAATAGCATCACGCCAGACCAATTGTTTTCAGGAGATAGCGAGCACATCACGAAGGCCTATAGCCCGATGGTGGTCAAGTTCTTTATGTTACAAAGCCACTATGGCAGCACATTAGACCTTACAGATGCAGCACTGCTAGCTGGAGAGAAAGGCTATAAAAAAATCATGGAGGCGAACCGGTATTTGCAAGGTCTAGCAGGCGGCGGGTCAGGCAATGCTGAGTTGGAAACAAAAATTCAGGAATTGATCGATCAGGCAGTAGCGGATATGCATGATGATTTTAATACGCCAAAAGCACTGTCCAGATTATTCGAATTGGTACCAATCATTAATAGTCACAAAGATGGCAAAGACGGATTTGATACTATTTCTGCCGAAGCCATCAGCGCGATGCAAGAGACATTCAAGGTGTATCTCTTTGATATATTTGGCTTACAAGATGAATTTGAAACAGAGGGAAATGCCATCGCAGACAAGTTTTCTGGATTGATGGAGTTGATTATCGATATCCGCAAAGATGCTCGAACTGAAAAGAATTGGGGTACATCTGATAAAATAAGAGATAAGTTAACAGAGTTAGATATTCAATTGAAAGATGGCAAAGAAGGTACTCACTGGACACTTAATTAATTCTATGAAGCAGCTTTATGTCATCCTGTTAATCTGTGCCCTAGGTGCTATTGGAGGATGTAAAACAGATACAGCACCACCAGGTGAAAAAGCAGCCAAGGTAGCGGTAAACATTCCAGCAGTTAATGGTGATCGTCTCTATGCGTCTGTAGAAAAACAATTGTCTTTTGGACATCGAATCCCTGGGACGCCTGAGCATTTGGCCTGTAAGGAATGGATTGTGAGTACGATGAAATCATTTGGTGCTACGGTTACTGAACAAGCGTTTCAAGCCAGTTTTTTTGATGTCGAAAATGCTGATGCGTATAACATCATCGCATCGATTAATCCTGATCACAAACAAAGAGTGTTATTGGCGGCGCACTGGGATAGCCGGATGGTAGCGGAGAAAGATGCGGATAAGAGTATGCAGGATAAGCCGATCATGGGTGCAGATGATGGCGGGAGTGGTGTTGCGGCCTTAATAGAGATCGCACGTGTGATGACTGAGAATCCGATTGATCTGGGCGTGGATTTTATCTTTTTTGATGCAGAGGATAATGGTGTTTCGGGTGGAAGTGGTGGTTGGTGTTTGGGTTCGAAACATTGGTCAAAGACAAAACATGAACCTAACTATAGTGCGAAATTTGGGATCCTGCTGGACATGGTCGGATCAAAAGGCGCTGTCTTTCCGAAAGAGGCAATTTCACAAGCTTACGCCAAAAAATACCAGGATAAAATATGGCAACTCGCTCAGCGCATGGGCTATAGTGATTATTTTGTCGATACGCGTATTGGAGCGGTTGAGGATGATCATAAATATGTCAATGAAGCAGGCATTCCGATGTTAGACATCATTAATTATAATCCAAATGATAATAATTTTGCTCACTATCATCACACGCATAAAGATGATATATCTGTGATTGACAAGCGGACGCTGCGAGTGGTCACGCAAGTGGTGACGACGGCATTGTATAAGGAATCTGAACGGTCATTGTAAGTAATTCTCTCGACTCAAGTGGCTGTGCACTGACATTTTTTGAACCACATAGACACATAGAACACATAGCTAATTTTGGCTTATGCCAAAGATACAAGTATAACTCAAAAGGAGATTCGAATATTTGGTACAGCGCACAGTGCTATTTTTACGTTAATGAGTTAGATGCTCAATCTGAAAGATGGCAAATAAGGTACATACTGGACACTTAATTAATTCTATGAAACAGCTTTATTTGATCCTGTTGATCTGCACCCTTTTCGCCATTGAAGGATGTAAAACAGATACAGCTCCGGCAGCAGTCAAGGTAGCGGTAAATGTTCCAGCCGTTAATGGTGACAATCTCTATGCATCTGTAGAAAAGCAATTGTCTTTTGGACATCGGATCCCTGGGACACCTGAGCATTTGGCCTGTAAGGATTGGATAGTGAGTACGATGAAATCATTTGGTGCTACCGTTTCTGAACAAGCGTTTAAGGCCAGTTTTTTTGATGTGCAAGATGCGGATGCGTATAATATCATCGCATCGATTAATCCTGATCACAAACATAGAGTGCTGCTGGCGGCTCACTGGGACAGCCGGATGATTGCGGACGAAGATCCTGATGTGAGTATGCAGGACAAGCCGATCATGGGTGCAGATGATGGTGGGAGTGGTGTTGCGGCATTGATTGAGATAGCACGTGTGATGACTGAGAATCCGATTGATCTGGGCGTGGACTTTATCTTTTTTGATGCAGAGGATAATGGTGTGACAGGAGGAGGTGGAGGTTGGTGTTTGGGTTCGAAACATTGGTCAAAGACAAAACATGATCCTAACTACACTGCAACATTTGGAATCTTACTAGACATGATTGGATCGAAAGGAGCAGTCTTTCCGAAAGAGCAAACTTCACAAACTTACGCCAAAACATACCAGGATAAAATTTGGCAGCTCGCTCAGCGAATGGGTTACAGTAAATATTTCGTAGACACTGTCATTCGTGGGCTTACTGATGATCATGTATTTGTAAATCAAGCAGGAATCCCAATGCTGGATATCATTAATTATAATCCAACCGAAAATAGTTTTGGCCATTATTGGCATACGCATCAAGACGATATTACTGTGATTAATAAACAGACATTGCGCGTGGTTACACAAGTGGTTACGACAGCATTGTATAAGGAATCTGTGGGGAGCTTGTAGTCATTTTCTCAACTAGAAATGCAAAGTACTGTACTGTTTTTGAACCACATAGACACATAGAACACATAGCTAACTTAGCTTGTGCCATAGACTTAAGTTCAACTCTATAAGAGAATTGAATTAGAGGTGAAGCGCAATGTCAAGTTTTTTAAATCTAATAGAACAATTGATTCATAGGAATATTTAAAATAAGTCGTATTAATAGACATATTATTGCCGATATTGTCAACATGTTGTATCTTTATTTACACAAAAGACTCAAATGTTAGCCCAAAACCTCAAATACCTAAGACAAAAAAATAAAATTTCTCAGCATGTATTGGCAGATGCGATGTCCTTACCACGGACAACACTTGGCGATTATGAGCGAGGCAAGACAGAGCCAAATATTGCTATGCTGATCAAATTAGCAGATTATTTTAGTCTTCGGTTGGATGATTTACTGCGAAAAAATTTAAGCCACCAGGATCTAGAGATTTTGAAGAACAAAGATTTTAGGGTATTAGCAATAACAGTCGATCAAGACAACAATGGCAATATTGAATTGGTTGACACCAAGGCTGAAGCAGGGTATCTAGATAGTTACCAAGACCCCGAATATATACGTGACCTGCCAAAAATCCAATTTCCCAATATGCCTCAAGGCACTTATCGAGGCTTTGAAATCAGTGGAGATTCTATGTTGCCGATTGAGTCAGGCTCTATTATTATTTGTGAATATGTCGAACGATTGGATCAGTTAAAAGAGAACAACACGTATGTGATCATCAGTAAGCAAGACGGCCTTGTATACAAAAGAGTCAGACCAAACAAGACAAAACAGCAACTCACACTCGTCTCTGACAATGAGGTGTATTTACCTTATAAGTTGGATTATGATGACATAGATGAAGTCTGGTCCTATTTTGCCCATTTAAGTTTTTCAGATAGCAAACTCACATTTAATACCATTCTGGAAGACAAGCTAACCGACCTTCAAAAGAAGATTAACTCAATCCATGATGTGGTGGTTAAATAATTTTGCGCGTTTTGATATCATTAGTGGCACCAATATATTCCCCATAAATTTCTCATCTTTGTCTCAGAAACCGGATCAAATTTGAAAATTGCATCACATATCATTTCGTACCTCTTCCATCCTATATTTATTATTATATATAGTCTACTCTTGATATTTATCAGTAATCCATATGTGTTCACCATTCAAAATCATGTTGACAAAGTCATCATCTTGACCTTAATCACGATGTTGACAGTAGGATTTCCATTGCTGTCGATTTTTCTAATTCGCTTCCTTGGGTTGAATAAGGATATGAATATGACATCAAAGCAAGAACGGATCATTCCGCTAATTATAACAGCGATGTTCTATTTGTGGCTGTATATGAATATCAGATCAAATACCTATGTCCCACTCCTGTTTAGTTCTTTTGTCCTTGGCGCTACGTTTGGCATTTTTATCTCTTTTTTTATAAATAATTTTTCCAAAATCAGTTTACATACTGTCGGGATGGGTGGCCTAGTAGCTATGATTTTTATTCTGTATCTCAGTTATGGTTACAGTGATTTTATCATAGACCTTGGCTTTATTGGCATGTATAGAATACACCTTAGCTTGTTTCTCATCCTCGGAATCTTATTCGCAGGGCTTGTAGGCATGGCACGACTTTATTTAACAGATCACACCAATTCAGATATTTATGGCGGCTATTTAGTTGGACTTGCTAGTCAGCTTATTGCCTATATTATTCTATTTTAATTGAATAGCTTACCTGAATGTATGATCGATTTGATCTCTATGTTTTTGAAAAAATCTTGATAGAAGTGTGACAAATTCGGATTGGCTGCGAATAATGAAGTAAACAGTTGTCAGTTTGGAACGAAAGAAAGACATATTTCTTAATATCATAGAGCGTCACAAAAGGATAATTTATAAAATTACAAATGCCTATTGCAAAGACGAAGTCGATCGCCAAGACTTAATACAAGAAATCATTCTTCAACTTTGGCTCTCCTTAGACAAGTATGATAAAGCATATAGCTTAACGACTTGGATCTATCGAATCGCATTAAATATATCAATCTCATTTTACCGAAAAAATAGAACTAGAAAAGAGCACAACACTCAACTTACACCAACTCTTGAATCCTATTTAGTCGCTAGCGAACCATACAGTGAGAATCCAGATTTAATCATATTACAAGGTTTCATCCATGAGTTAAGAGAAATAGACAAAGCACTGATTTTGCTTTACCTGGATGGCTTAAGTCAAAAAGAAATTGCTGAAATCGTCGGCATTACAGCAACCAATGTGGGAAGTAAGTTATCACGCATTAAACATAAACTAAGACAGAAGTTTCAATCCCTTAAGCAACAAAATTATGAAGGATAAAGAATTAATTTCGATTTGGAAATCACATGATCAAAAATTAGACGATATATTATCGATTAACAAAGACATCATGACTGAGTTAACTAAAACCAAACTCAACAACACGATAGGCTCGATGAGGAGCCCCATGCGACTCTTGCTCTTACTAGGAATCCCTTATACGCTTATTCTCTATTTGATAACATGGGTTGCTTTTATGGCAGCTGGATTTTTTGTTGTTCTAGGCTTTGGTATACTTAGCTTAATTATGACAGCAATTATCATTGGCTACTGCTATCATCTTGTTTTGATACATCACATAAATTCGTCAGAAGAAATTATAGTTGTTCAAAAAAAATTAGCTGAGTTAAAGGTGTCAAGCTACAATATGATCCGACTGTCAATTATTCAATTGCCCTTTTGGTCTATCTGCTGGATCAGTTTGGAGGCATTAAAGCAATCACCGTTTGTATATGGTGGCATAAACCTAATCGTCTTCCTAGGACTTGCTTATCTCTCCTATTGGCTTTACAAAAAACTCAGTCTTGAAATTAACGATTCAACAGGCAGTCGCTTTTTTCTTTCTGGAAAGGATTGGGAGCCAATCGAAAAGTCATTAGCTATACTTGAGCAATTGAAGGGAATTAAATGAACAACACAATACGCAAATAAATCAATTAAACCGATCGCAGGGAGCAATCGGTTCCTTCATTATGAATTGACATTTAGTCAATTAACAAAGGACACAACTCAAATCAATTAAGCCGATCGCGGGGAGCGATCGGTTCCTTCATTATGAATTGACATTTAGTCAATTAACAAAGGACACAACTCAAATCAATTAAGCCGATCGCGGGGAGCGATCGGTTCCTTCATTA
>CALGLU010000130.1 GCA_937959275.1 uncultured Saprospiraceae bacterium
TTCAGATATACAGATGTTGATCGAGATGGCTATTATACCTATGATCAGGTTATCGTCGTGAATGATGACACAGCACCAGAGATCGATGCACCTGCGAGCTATGAGGTCAATACCTCAGGAGGCGCAACGAGCAAAGATGATGCTGCGCTATGTATTGGAGAAGAAGTGATCACAGTCAGTGCAAATGATCTGTGTGGTGGTGAGATGACAGGAGCAAGCTTATTAGAGTGGCAGATCACGGTGAGCAAAGATGGCGCTGTTGTGGCTAGCAAAACATCAAGAGGCGCTGAAGCGAGCATGAATTCGCAAGCGGGCAGTCCTGGTGATGAGCATATCATTACGTGGAGAGTGAAGGATGGTTGTGGCAATGCGACAAGTGCTCAAACAGTCGTAACCTTTGGTGACCGTCAGAATCCAACACCATTCTGTGTGTCAGGTTTGACAACAGCCTTTATGGCTAGCGATGGGACAGTCGCCGTCTGGGGACAAGAATTTGATTTTGGCAGTTTTGATAATTGTACAGCAGCCTCTGATTTAAGATTTAGTCTGGTGCGCTCAGGAGAGGAGCCAATCCAGCCAGGTGATGTAGGCTTTTCAGATCAATCAGGGATTACATTCCACTGTCAGGAGGCCTCAGATTTTGACGAATTGGATATGTGGGTATGGGATAGCTATGGTAATGGTGATTTCTGTACAGTTGGCATATTGATCAGTGATAATGGTAATGCGTGTCCAGAAGATAATGGAGGTGGTAATGGTAATCAGGGAGGATCATCTGCAGTGATCGCAGGACAAGTGCATACATACTATGATATGATGATTGAAGATGCGGAGGTGACAGTGCAGACAGCAGGACTTTCAGAATATCCAAGACAAGATATGACGAATGCCAATGGGCAATATACATTCGAGAATAATCCGATGGCGTACAACTATAACCTACAAGCTAACAAAGAAGACAGCTATATAGAAGGTGTAAGCACATTGGATGTGGTCATGATGACACGACACATTTTAAGTCTAGCGACATTTGAAAATCCATACCAACTCATCGCATCAGATGCTTCGGGAGATGGTGATATCAGCGCGCAGGATTTGACACAGTTTAGACAATTGATTTTAGGAGTGACGGATGAATTATCAAATAGTCTTCCTTGGATATTTGTGGATGCTTCGCAGGTCTTCTTTGATGAAGAGAATCCGTGGCCATTTACAGAAGAAATTGGTATCGATAATCTAGCAAACGATATGTTGACTGAAGACTTCATTGGTATCAAAGTTGGCGATGTGAATCAGAGTTATCAAGGAGCAGAAAGTCGGACAACTGGATTGTTGACTCTACAGGCTGAGAATGCAAGTTTGGTCCCTGGAGATATCACAACGATTGAAGTGACAGCTCAGAACTTCAGTCAAATCGCAGGTTATCAATTTACATTAGCACATGAGGGCTTACGATTTGTAGGTTTAGAATCAGGCGCTATCCAAGTTACGGATGACAACATCGGTATTCTAGAAGAGATGATGACAATGAGTTGGAATGAAGGAGAACTTGTCTCAGTCTTACCAGAGGAAACATTGTTTAGCTTACGATTTGAAGCGATACGGGATGTGGAGTTAAGCTCTAGTTTAGCAATCAATTCAGCGGTTACAAAAGCAGAGGCTTATGTAAGTTCTGACTTTGACTTGTATGCGATAGACATGACATTTGGAGAAGATATTGATGCATTCGCTTTGTATCAGAATCAACCAAATCCATTTACATCAACCACAACGATTGGCTTTGATTTACCACAAGCAGATATGGCTACGATCACAGTGTTTGATCTATCAGGAAAAGAGATCAAAACGATAAGAGGCCAGTTTGTGAAGGGTTATAATGAGATTCGAATTGATGCGAAGGACCTAGATGCAGGCGGTGTATTGTACTATCAACTTGAAAGTGGCTCATTTACTGATACACGAAAGATGATTTTAATGAAATAATCGTAAGATAAAACTCAGGTCGAGTTAAGCGATTCTTCGAAGTAAATTTGGAGAGTCGCTTTTTTTGTTTTATGATTATCTGAAGAGAATACCAATTATGATGTCTTTTATAGATACATTTGTTCCTCAGATAAATCAAGGTTACTAATGAAAATTACATATTACGGACACTCCTGTTTTGTTGTTAACATTGGAGGAAAGAACATCTTATTTGACCCCTTTATTACTGATAACCCTAAAAACAATACCACCAAAGCTGAAGACATTGTATGTGATATTATATTAGTGTCTCATGGACACGGAGACCATGTGTCAGATGTTGAAGTTATCGCAAAGCAGAATGATTGCACGATAATATCTAATTTTGAAGTTGTGAATTGGTTTGGAGCAAAGGATGTCAAAGGCAGACCTGTGAATCATGGTGGAACTGTTGACCTCGGGTATTGCAAAGTCAAATATGTGAATGCGATTCATACGAGCAGTATGCCAGATGGGGCCTATGGTGGAAATCCAGGTGGTTTTGTGGTCTATACAGATAGTGAATGTGTTTATTTCGCTGGTGACACAGCGCTCACTATGGATATGAAGCTTATCCCTTTGACATGTCCTAAGGTAAATGTTGCCTTGCTACCTATCGGTGATAATTTTACAATGGGCTATCAAGATGCAGCTATGGCAGCGCAGTTTATTGATTGTGACCAAGTGGTGGGTTGTCACTATGATACATTTGGCTATATAGAAATTGATCAAGAGGCTGCAGTTAAAGCTTTTGAGGCAAAAGGAAAAACTCTTCATTTACTAAATATTGAAGAATCTATAAATTTATAACATGGGTAAAACGATAGCGATTGCTAATCAAAAAGGAGGTGTTGGAAAAACGACAACAGCCATTAATTTGGCTTCTGCCTTAGCCATATTAGAAAAGAAAGTATTACTGATCGATTCAGATCCTCAAGCAAATGCGACTTCGGGTATTGGTATACAAGAAAGCGAATACGATGTTGACATTTATGATTGTCTAGTGAGCGATATGGACCTGAGTGAAGTGGTCTTAGAAACTAAGATTAAGTCCTTATATGTAGTCCCTTCTTCTATCAACTTAGTCGGTGCTGAAATCGAGCTAGTTACACTTGAACAACGCGAACATATATTACGTAAAAAGCTAGCTAAAATAAAAGATGACTATGATTACATCATCATTGATTGTCTTCCCTCTCTTGGCCTGATAACCATCAATGCACTCTGTGCCGCAGATTCCGTTATCATCCCGGTACAATGTGAAATATTTTCATTAGAAGGTTTGGGTAAATTGAAAAATACCATAGCGATGGTTAAGGAAAATCTTAATCCTGATTTGGAGATTGAAGGACTCGTGATGTCCATGTTTGACAAGAGACTGCGCATGGCCAATATGGTCGTCAACGAAGTGAGAAGCATGGTAAGTGACAGAGTCTTTGAAACCATCATCCATAGAAACTCGAAAATCGGCGAAGCGCCAAGCTTTGGACAACCAGTTATTCTATATGATGCAGATAGTAAAGGCACAATTAATTTTTTAAATTTGGCTTACGAATTTTTGAAGAATAACGATGATCCAACGTATATGAAGTTGAGTCAATTATTAGGAAACGAGGCGAGCTAAACCCTATTAAAAATGGCAAAAAAGAATAAAGATTTAGGTAAAGGGATACGAGCATTGATCTCGGGTATTGACAAGGAGCCGAAAGCCAAAACCCAAGCTTCTATTACTCAGCAGACATCTCCTAACACTTTGCCGATAGCGCACATTGAAGCGAATCCTTACCAGCCGAGACGCAATTTTGAAAGAGAAGAATTAGAGTCTTTAGTCGCTTCGATACGTGTCCACGGCATCATCCAACCTATCACCGTCAAGCGCATCAGCAATGATAGTTATTATATCATTTCTGGAGAGCGGAGGTTTAGAGCAGCAAAGGAGATCGGATTAGTAGAGGTACCTGTCTTTATACGCGAAGCTGGTGATCAAGAGATGCTAGAGATGGCATTAATAGAGAATATTCAGCGTGCTGATTTGAATCCAATTGATATTGCAGTCTCATACCAGCGTCTCATGGATGAATTCGATATCACACATGAGACAATATCAAGTCGAGTCGGTAAGAAAAGAAGTACGATAAGTAACTATATCAGGCTTTTAAAACTAGCACCTGATGTACAAGAAGCTTTAAGACACGAGAAGATTTCTATGGGCCATGCTAAAGTGTTAGCTGGCATCGAAAATGCAGATCGGCAATTGGCCGTACTCAATGCCATCTTGAGCAATAAGCTATCGGTTAGACAAGCCGAAGAATTGACCACAAAAAAATCTAGCGGTCAGTCCTCTTCAAAGCCAAAAGCCTCAAGTCAACATGATTCTCAAATGAGAAAAATCATAGATGATCTCAGTGAAAAGTTTGGCTCAAAAGTCAAAGTAAGCAGATCAAAAAGTGGGAAAGGAACGATTGAGGTCAGTTTTAGTTCAGATGACCACCTTAATCATATCTTGGATAACATCCTTGATTAATACGCAAAATATTGATTTAGTCGTTTTGTAATGCATATGAGGAAACAGACTCTCTTCTGTATGATATGTTTCTGCTTGCCGTTATTCGTAATGTCTCAAGGATTCCCCAGTGGCGGTGGTAGTGGAGGATTATTTGGGTCTACATCTTCAAATCCGTCAGATTCTACCAAAACAAAATTTTTCACAATCTTTAAAGGGAATCCAGGTAGAGCTGCTTTATATTCTTTGGTCTTACCAGGCGCTGGGCAATTATACAATAAGAGATGGTGGAAGGTGCCACTAGTGTATGGGATGGAAGGCTTCGCGATTTATAACTATATAAAAGGTAGAGAAACATATAATAAATGGAATGGATGTTATTTGAGCTTTATTGATCCTTTCCCAGAAGGGGTATGTAATAACGTAACTCAGATTAATGACGCCTATGACATTCGAAATCGAGCACGTAGCCAAAAGGAGCGCGCATTTTTAATAATGATTGGTGCACATTTGTTTCAATCTCTAGAAGCCTTTATAGATAGACACCTCATTGATTTTGATGTTGATGAAAACTTGTCGCATCAGCAATCGATTAATTATAATCCTAACTCATTAGAAACACAAATCCCTGTGTTTAGTCTTAAGATCCCCCTCTCTCGGCGTACTGCCAAATAAATTAATTGACTCGATTTCCATTATCAAATTCGACAAGGTATACGTTAGGATTTGTTTCTTTTAATGCCTGTACGCTTGCTTCAGCTTCTGCTTTGTCTGTATAATCACCAGTCATGTACAAATAATATCCAGCCTTTGCTTGATAAACAGACAGATCTGGAAATGAAGTATGCAATTCATGATCTTCTCCAATCGGAGCTCGTCTAAATGCAACGACAATTTTATGCCCTGTGTATTTATCAGAATTCGAGGCTGCATCTTTCAAAGACTCTGCTTCTATATTCACTTGCTGCTTGACAGCCTTCATTGGTTTTTTAACTTCAACTGACTCTTTTACTTCCTTTATCATCTTTTCGCTAGAATCTTCTTGCACAACAACTTCTTCTACCTTCGGTATTTCATCTTGTTGTACGTCTTTGACAGCTATTTTGCTCTTTCTTTTAACCTTAGTAGCAGCTTTCTCTGCTTGCTCTACTGTGCGAGCTACTGTTTCCTTTTGCACATCAGAAGCTTTAGATTTTTCTAAAATACTCTTTTCAAGATTAGACATTTCTGCGTCTGCTTTTTTAGCACTTTGGGCTTTTTCTTTTTTTACAGTTTTCTCCATGTCTTCAGTTAATTCTACATCAACTGTTTTGCTATCTATGCCTTTTCCTTTATTTAAAGCTTTCTCAATCTCCTCTGGCAATTCTCCATCCTCAGGAATTTTTACTTGCCCTTCTTCTTGCAATGCGGCGATCATGTCATCAAACCCTTCTTCATATTTAATTTTCTCCAAAGATTTATAAGGGATGCCAGGTGCAATACCTAGTATTTTAATTTCAGATCTTCTATTTCTAGCATGCTCTTCTTCGGTACAGTTAGTTCCACATTTGACACTAAGAGATCCTTCACCATACCCTCGGGGATTGATTCGAAATGCTTCTACCCCACCTTTATTTACTAGATAGTCAACAGCTGATTGAGCTCTTCTAACTGATAATTCCATATTATTATCTGCCTTGCCTCGCGCATCAGTATGTGATCCTAATTCTACAGTGATCTGAGGATTATCTTTTAAAAAGACAGCAGCCTTATCCAGTTCAAGCGCAGCATCCGGTCGAATTTTGGACTTACCCAAATCATAATAAATATTTTGCAATTCAATCCGCTTACCTTCAAACAAAGGCTCTAGTTCAACATTCGCGAGCAAAGTGCCCATGGAATTGGCATCAGACAAATTATCAGAGACACCAGGATTTACACTACCGATTCCTTCAAAACAAAGTATACATCCAGCAACATCTACAAAAGCCTCCATGCGCTTAGCGAGGTACCCTTTTTTACGAATCATAACAGTGTAATGATTCCCTTTTGCCAAGTCAACTTTAAAATCAGGTTGTGGATGGTCTTCTAGGACCATGACGACCTCTTTTGTCGTATTGTTATACACCTCGATGAGAGCATCCCGAATGTGATTAGTCGGTGAGCCTACAGAGTCTGATTTTTCCGCCAGCGTGATTTCAAAAATATAGCCAGGCGATCTTTTCAACTGCATCTTGACGTAAGCCTTTCCACCAGTGACATCTTTTGAGTCAACTAATACTTCTGTCTCATGAAATAAATCCTTCATTCCCAACAGCTTCACAGAGCTAATGCCTGGTTGAACCTCAATAACAAATTTTCCATCATTATCACTAGTGACTTGTTGGATAAAATCTCCTGTGCTTGCATTCTCCGCAGTCACCACAACTTGGCTCAAAAAGCCTCTATTTCCAGTTTCAAAAGTGTATCCTTCAATGATTATTTGGCTAAATGCCCCGAAAGAGCTAAAAATTGCTAAACTTACACAGGTAATGATTGACTTAAATTTCATAGCTAAATGCTTTAGTTAATATATGCGAGTTGTCCAATTCAAAGATATAAGTAAACAATACTATAATTCAAATTTTCAATATATAGTTCGATCTAAGCCCCGTTAAAGTTTTTAACGATTACTTAAAATTATGAAGAATATGCGCATAATATTCATGGGAACACCCGATTTTGCTGTACCGTGCCTCGATATCCTCGTTAAACACGGCTTTAACATCGTAGGTGTCATCACAGCTGTAGACAAATATGGTGGTAGAGGTAAAAAGACTCTTCTAGAGTCTCCAGTGAAAAAATATGCCATTGAAAATGGACTTAGGGTCCTACAACCTAAAAATTTAAAGGGAAAGCTTTTCCTCAATAAATTAAGGTCTTTAGAGGCTGACCTTCAGATTGTAGTTGCATTTAGGATGCTCCCTGAATTGGTTTGGAATATGCCTAAGGAAGGGACCTATAATTTGCATGGCTCATTACTACCTGCTTATCGCGGTGCAGCACCTATCAACTGGGCCATCATGAAAGGAGAATCATTGACCGGTGTGACCAGCTTTAAACTCAAACATGAAATTGATACGGGAGACACTCTTTATCAAAAAACACTTCCTATCTACTATTTTGACACGGTTAAAGATGTACATGATAGAATGCAGACGATCGCTGCTGAGACTATTTTGGACACAGTGCGAAGTGTTGCTAACCAATCCATTCAATTGATTCAACAAGATGATGCCCGTGTATCGCATGCTCCAAAATTATACACAGAAACCTGCGAAATAGATCCGAGTCTACCCCTATCTGATATCCATAATTTTATCCGTGGACTTAATCCATTTCCTTGCGCATGGACAACATTAGATGCTAAGAAGCTTAAGGTCTATGAGACAACATCAGAACCACTGAGCGACAGTCACGCCATAGGCACCTGGCTGAGCGATAACAAAACATATTTAAAACTGAAGTGCACTGATGGGTATCTGCACGTCTTGAATCTTCAACTCGCTGGCAAAAAGAAGATGGCAATTAAAGAATTTTTGAATGGTTATCAGATTGCAGGGATGGAGGTATAAGCTGTCCGTCACGTAAATGTATCGCCCTATCACTCACATAATCGATCGCTTCTAAATCATGACTGATAAACAAAATACTTAGGTCTTGATTGTCCCGCAAACTTCTCAATAAATCCATTAAGTCATATTTAGTTATCGTATCTAAAGCAGATACACATTCGTCACAGATTAGTAACTCTGGCTTAACAGCTAATGCTCTTGCTATACTGACCCGCTGTTGTTCTCCACCAGAAAGTTGCCTTGGATATCGACTTAAGAATTCATCAGACAAGCCGACTGTTTCTAGTAAGCGTATGAGTTCTCGTTCGATTTCAATTTTAGATAATCCATGGTGTAAACGAAGGACTTCTGAAACGCTTGACTTAATCGTTTGTAATGGATTGAGAGATGAAAATGGATTCTGGAATATAACTTGAATCCGCTTCCGGAGTTGCCTTGGAGATTGACGCCACATTTCAACCAAATTGACTTCATCCAAATAAATCTCACCCGCTGCCGGATACTCAAAGCCAGTTAGAATTTTTGCAATTGTTGATTTTCCACTTCCCGACTGCCCCATTAGACCAAGAATTTCTTTGTGGTTTAGTGTAAATGAGACATTATCTAAGGAATGAATTTTTCTTTCTTTGCCGAAAAGAGAATTCCTCTTTCCATAATAGTGACTTAGCTGTTTCACTTGTAAAAACACCTGATCAGAATATTCTCCTTCAATTTTATTTATAGTTCTTTTTCGGATGAGATCTTTGGCGGCTTGTGTTTGAGGGCTCGTGAATAGATCTTTTGTATCTCTGACTTCAACAAGCTGCCCTTTATCCATAATGGCTATGCGATTGCAAAACGTCTTGACTAAGTCGATATCATGACTAATAAAAACTAATGCAAAGCCATTAACTGCTTGCAACTTTTTAAGAAGCCTAATAATAGTCGATTCAGTTTCTTTGTCTAAAGAAGAAGTGGGTTCGTCTGCGATAATTAACTGCGGCTTTCCGACAATTGCCATAGCAATCATCACTCGTTGCAGTTGCCCCCCCGACAATTCATGAGGATAGCTCGCATAGACCCGATCTGCGTCAGCTAACTCAACATCTTTTATCATCTGGAGAGCTAGCGCACGTCGCTCCTGCTTAGTCAATGCTGGCAGCGCAAAGCGTATGGATTCATTGATTTGCCATCCACAAGTCTTAGCTGGATTTAATGCAGATAAGGCATCTTGGAATATCATACTCACAAAGGCTCTTCTATATTCGATCAGCTCTTTAGCAGGCAATTCTATGATATTTTCATACTCCCCATCACTGTTTTTGTAGCAAATCTCTCCTGTTAGTTTGGTCTTTATGAGGTATAGCAAATCAGCGACAGACAATCCGAATAAAGATTTACCACTTCCCGATTGCCCGATCAAACCGACTATTTCTCCTTGTTCAATACTCAGGTTTATATCCTTAAGTATCGCTATTTCCTTTGATGAGGATAGGATCGATAGTGAATACTGACTGACACGAAAAATTTCTGCCATGCTATATACAAAGCCTTTGGTTGCGTTAAATGATATAATCTCCAAGTTATAACAATCGATGAAATTCGACTCAAATTGCAAGTGAACTTTATGAAACTAGACTTATTTGATTAGACTATTTCTTTGATAAAATAAGAAATATACTAGTCGATTGAGTTATCTTACTTACAATCAATTGTCATTAATCATGTATCTACGTTTAACTCTCCTATGGGCAATCAGCCTCTTACTCTTGCAATCTTGCGCCACAAATAAGCTTAGTCAAAGTAATAGCATCGAACTTTTTCAACTAGAGTCTCAGGATTGGTTTGAAAACGGAGAAGCTACATGGACTCAACAACATCAAATACTATCAGGTAAAAACGGGCTAGGCTATGCCGTTGCCAAAAAGACTTATTCAGATTTCATTCTTGAAGCGGAGTTCATCCCTGACGCAACTATGAATTCCGGTATATTTATTCGCTGCCCTGAAGTTGAATTTACCGCCACTGGCTGCTATGAAATTAACATCGCGGATAATCATGCTAATCAAGACTTTCGGACTGGTTCAATTGTGACCCACGGCAAACCATTGAAACTTGTCGACTCTGTCAATCAATGGAACACCTATAGAATCTCGGCAATCGGAAGCCATATCGAAGTTTGGCTGAATGGAATTAAAACCGCAGACCTAATTGATGACAAATCGATCTCCGGCTATATTGGCTTACAAGTCAATGGTGAAGGAATTATACATTTTAGGAATGTGCGGATTTGGGAGAAGTGATTTTTTGGTTTGTGATTGGTGATTTCTTGTGTCACATTGCTCAACTGTATGAATCATGATTTAAAGGATTTCAGGAATAACTGATTTGATTTCAGATTCATGAAATACCTCCAGGTAGAATTAATAGACTAGCTATACCCAATAAACCTATCGACTAATTACCATTTAAGGAAACCACGCTCGTGTTCCGATTTACCCAATACTCATCATCCACAAAAGCAAATGGCGTCGGCTCATAGGTTCCGACAAACCCAATCGGGCCGTCAGGTGACACAGCTTGGTTAGTTATCCACTGGATTGCATTCACATACATTCGTCGTACGCCATCATTCAGTAAATCAGTAGATGCACCTAAGGTGGAAGCAAACACTCTACCTGATTTTCCATTAGGGATTTGGTATGACTTAGTCCAGGCGACGGGCATCATTGGATCATTGGGGTTTCCTTTTTCTGGCTTCTCTGGATCTACACCAGCCACTTCTGTGTCCGTATCTTTCATACCATACTCTAGATCATTCTCATCATACTCGCCTGCACGATTAACAACCTGCCCTAGCACAAGCGGTTGGGTATCTCCAGGCATTGGCAGTCTCACACCATAGACATCAGTCGCGCCCCAGATTAAGCCATCTGCAATACCAGATAAAACTGGATGACTAGACGCCCCGGGTGCAAGAATACCTCTCGTACTCTGGTGCTTATGGTGTCCATGATGATTTATCCATTTTTCGCCAAGCACCACTCTTCCAAAACCACCTTCCCAATCAGCCGTCTCACTAAAATTGCCATAATGTGCCCATGGAGAATCTGGTGCTGGTTTCTTAAAATGAAAAGCATGTGTAGCGGTTCGTATCCCAATCACTGGTTTACCAGTTAAGAGGTAATCTTCAAAATACTGCATTTGCTCATCGGGCAATGCTCTAAATCGTGTAAAATTGACCATTAAATCAGCATTCGCAAGATGCTCTAATCCAGGAATGTTTTCGCCATAATTAGGATTAATGATGCCTGGCACTTCTGGATCCTGAGCAAATAGGACTGTGCAATTAAAACCATAATGAGTATTCATTATTTTCGCTAATGCAGGCAGTGCCTCTTCTGAACGATATTCTTCATCACCTGATACAAAAACGACATGCGGCATATCTGACTTACCTTTTAAACTTAACCACTGTGTGGGCACCTCCTCTGCAGCCGATGCTGTTTGAGGTACTGGCTTCTCTTTGCAAGAAGTCATCAAAACAAGAAGACTAAAAATGAGTAAAAGGTTAATTTTCATGATTTTGTTTTTAGTATCCTTTTATCAGTTAACTACATAATGGTAGACAATTTTGAGGATCAACTATTAAATTAAGAAAATATAATAGGATTCATTATTCTAGAAACCAATTTTAAAATAAATTTCCTAAAGGATAATTAGCCAAACGGGCTTAGATCACTAGCTACAGACTTCGTCTATAGTTAGTGAGATTTACAGAATGGAGTCATGAAAAGACGACCTTTGTCAGAATGAGGACCTCGCTGTCGATAGTCAGTTTTCTAGGATTTGTTGAAAATAGGATTTACTATCATTCAAATCATTCCATCTTCTCATACTTTGAATCCTTTAAGAATTCACTTTTTAGTCTCGTTAGATTAAACCTTGCCCTAATCTAAGAATATTGTTCCTGCTGGGCTATTCATATATCGTCAAGCCTTTCAGCTCATCTGCTTTTTTAAACAATAAACTAAACAAATACCCAAAGATAAAAGTAGCAACAATCCCAATGCTAGCATATAACAGAAAACTCACATCACTGTACTGTTGCACCAGCCACAAAACAGCTGCACCTACAAAAGCCCCAATCACCGCACCTACCCCATTCGCCCTCGTCGTACACATCCCTAACAAAAACAAACCACACATCGAACCTCCAAACAAGCCAAGAATCCCAATGAAAGAATCCCACAAAGACTTAACATCCGCCGCAGCAATCAACAAAGCCGAGCCAACACCCAGAAGACCAAAAATCACTGTCAACCATCTAGCCATCCTTAATAAGTCTTTGTCCACGGTGATCCAGCCAAAACGCTGAATAAAATCAACTGATATCGATGTTGATATACTATTCATACTCGTTGAAATAGT
The DNA here is from genome assembly GCA_937959275.1 of uncultured Saprospiraceae bacterium. GTDB lineage: Bacteria > Bacteroidota > Bacteroidia > Chitinophagales > Saprospiraceae > CALFUK01. Next base: position 12,508 of record CALGLU010000130.1, read on the forward strand.
CGATTGTGCCGCAGCAAAAATTCCAGCGATCACCAAGCCAGCAACACCAGCCGGCAACTCCTGAATAATGAATAAAGGAAAGATAGCATCGTTCTGAAAGGTCGGATCCAATGTCTCTGCATACTTGGTATAGAAGACATACAGGGCAGCCCCCAATGCAAAAAAGAGAATAGAAGCAATACCACTTAATACGGCATTCGTCCAAATGGACTTACTGGCCTTCGATGTATTTTCAACTGACATATAACGTTGGACCACGCCCTGATCTGATGTATATGGGATCAGTGATTGGCCTATGCCACCTAGGATGACAATCCAAAGTGCAGAACCAGTATAACTCGTATCCCAGTCAATCATCCGAAATTTATCATTCTCGCTGGCAATATGCACAAATTCTGACCAGCCAATTTCTCCATTAAAAACAATGAGCAAAAAACTTAATAAAGCCCCACCAAGCAATACCACTGTCTGAATCGTATCCGTCCAAATCACTGCCTTCAACCCACCGAGAGTACAATACAATATGCTCAAGCCACCCATCAAAAGAATACATAGCTCAACCGACAGCGAGCTCACAGCTGCTAGGGCAAGCGCTGGTAAATACAACACAATAGCCATTCTACCTAACTGAAATAAAATATATGATGTACTGGCAAATAAGCGAGCCACAACATTAAATCTCAGTTCAAGATATTCATACGCAGAGGTCACATTTAATCTGCGAAAGAAGGGTAAGACAACATAAATGATAAATGGCGCTACAGCTATGATTGAGAAATTCAGTAGAATATATACCCAGTCAGTCGCATAAGCTTTTGCTGGTATTGCCATAAAGGTAATCGAGCTGAGCATCGTCGCAAAAATGCTACAGCCGGCTGCCCACCATGGCACATTCTGACCGCCTCTAAAAAAGTCATCTGTATTTTGATTCTTAAAAAAGAAATAGAGTCCAATACCAACAAGTAACAACAGATACAATAGTAGTGTGACTGTATTTGCTATGCCAAATTGTGACTCTCTTTTCTCAGCGCTGACCCTCCAAACGTCCGCAGAGCGAATTCGAGGTTTCACTTCACCACTCACTAACATGAAAGCCCCATCCACAGCAAAGGGATGACTCGTTAATTGGTTTACAGGCATCTTACCAGACTCAAACCAAGTATTTGTAATCGTATTAAAACTGAATATAGTTTTTGGAAATCCAGGATGATTTTCTCTGAGCTCATTAGATTGCTGATAAAGAGAACCATCAGCTCCACTCATAATACTTAGATGACTTTGTCCTATGTTAACTCCACTACCACCCATGCGCGCTGCAGGCATATCAGCCCTTCTTCTCCATGCAGTTCCTGGATCCTTCAAGTATGAATCTGGATTAAATTCGTAAACATCTTTTAAGACTTGCCAGTTGCCCTGCGCATCTTCATGTCGTCCACTCATGACATAGACACAAGTTGTAAAACCGTTGTGTTGCGCACTAACAATATTTAAGGCTCGCACAGGACCACGCCAGCTCGGCAGCACTTCCCAATCAAATGCAGTACTCCCATAATTCCCTAAATCCAAACGCCAAAAATTGGCCTGCGCTGATGACAAATCTAAGGTGGTCATTCCTCCTGCAACGTAAATAACATTACCAATTACGGTAGCTGAACTATTTGTAATCGGTTCGGGCAAATTGGGTAATGCCTCAATAGCCACTTCCTTCTTCTGCGCATCCCACGTCAACAGTAAGGCTGTATCAAACACTTGTTCTCCATTTTGCCCGCCCAAGGCAATCACACCTAACTCAGTGGTCACAACCGCACTATATGCCAGCGCAGCGGGGAGTTGCCCCCCAGCCTGCCACATGCTAGTTTCCAAATCAAACACATTGATATCCTGATGCCAGTCTTTAGATGATTCCCAATATGGCGTATTAAAATTTGCTCCACCAGCAACGATTAATTTTCCATTGTGCACACCTGCTAAAGGCCCAGCAACACCCAAAGCCTCAGCTTGACTACCCACAGATGGAATCTCAGTCAGCAATTCCCATTTTAAGAATTGAGATTGTTGACCATGCAGATTGGCAAAGAAGCACAGAAACCCGCCCACTAAAAAGCCGATATGTTTAGTTGATATCTTCAGAATCTTTAATATAAATTAATACCATTTGGTTACTTCACAAGTTTTATGGATTAGTTAAGTTTAGTCTTATTTTTTTCCGACTCCCGACTCCCGACTCCCTACTCCCTACTCCCGACTCCCTACTCCCTACTCCCTACTCCCTACTCCCTACTCCCTACTCCCTACTCCCTACTCCCTACTCCCTACTCCTTGCTTCTTACCTCCTAATCCCTACTTCCCACCTATCTACTTCACACTTCCTCTTCCATCTTCCCTCTTCCATCTTCCATCTTCCATCTTCCATCTTCCATCTTCCATCTTCCCTCTTCCCTCTTCCATCTTCCATCTTCCATCTTCCATCTTCCATCTTCCATCTTCCATCTTCCATCTTCCATCTTCCATCTTCCCCCTTCCCAACACTCCAGCTCGTTTCGCTTCAAGATTTCCATTGTGCTTAAATATTTTACTCATTCATTGCTACAGCACAATCGTCAAAACCCAAGATTGTCAAGTCCGAAAACAAAGTCTCCTCTTCTTCCTTAGTCAATCCCTTATTGGGCAACCGCGGCATACCCAAGTCCAATCCCACTAACTTCATAATTGACTTTCCTGCACAAACTCCACCACCGTGTTTTATCAGGACTTGGACAAACTGAATCGCTTTAAATTGTAATTCGTCAGCTAAGGTTAAATCGACATCAGAGAATGCTGCGATGATTCGGTGATATAAAGGCGCTAGATAATTATAAGTACTCCCTATGGCTCCTTTGACCCCCAATGCTAATCCTGCTAACAAGATTTCATCACGACCATGCAATATGGTGTATGTTTGATTTTCAAATTCGACACATAGCTTCATATCCATGAAATCCTCATGAGTGAATTTAATACCGGCTATATTTGGAATTTGCTTATGAGCTAGCGTCAAAAAGTCAATCATCTGATAATGTGCACCGGTCATCGATGGTATATGATAATAGTAGTATGGCAGTGCTTCAGCTGCAGACGCAATTGCAGCATTAAAATGAATGAGGTCAACTAAAGTTTTTGTTTTCATAAACGGAGGCGCCATCGCACCTATCCCATCAGCACCTAAAGCTTGGGCATGCCTAGCCAGTTGCTGAGCTGTCGTCAAACTATCATGTCCCACATGAATTAAGACTTTAAAGTTTTCATCTTTATATTTTATCCATTCCTCCGCTGTTTGTAATCTCTCCTCTGTGCTAAGTGAAACGCCTTCGCCTGTCGTCCCATTCACAAATACACCCGTAACATTGACTTGCTTTAAATAAGTAGCATACGATTCGATGATATCCAGATTCAAACTCTCGTCGGGATTGAAGCCAGTATAGGGTGCTGCGATGAGACCTTGTAGTTTATTTGTATTCATTTTTATTGAACTTAATATTTTATCTACAAGATAGTAATGTCCCTGTCAATTTCAACGTCAATTTCATTATCGATGGCAATGTGCTATTGAATGAGGTATTTACTCTGACATCTGTTTTTAATTTGTTTTGATTTTAATTTTGATTTCGATTTTGATTTCGATTTCCTAATTCAATCCCACACTTACAAATAAAGCTTTGTGATCAGATCCTCCAGTATCCAATAGTTTACGATCAATTACATAAAGCTCATCTGAGATCAAAGCATGATCTATAGGAATCATCAGTGGGAAAAAGAATGTCGGCCAGCTTGCTCCAATTGTCCATTTAGATCTCGAGTCATATAAATCCGCTTTATCGAGTAAGGACTTAAATGCTTGAGAATATGGTGTGCAATTAAAATCTCCAATGAGCAGTTTCGGATCTTTGATTCGATTTAAAAACCGAGCAGTTTCTTCCATCTGAAAATTTCGGACTTTGCTTGCTTTACTGCCAACTGGGTTTTCAAAGTGAGCCCCGAGGATATGAACAACTTTATCATTTACCCTAACAGCTGCATGAACAAAGGGAAATCTAGAATCTGTAAAATCAATGATCTGCTTTGTGTCAAGTGGTATTTTAGAATAGAATCCAATCCCAAAATAATCTTCCCGTATGGAATGGATATGAAAGGGGTATTGCTCCAAATCAATATGCTCTTCCCAAAAAGATGTGAATTCGATAAGAACTAACATGTCAGGATCTAATGACTCAACTAATGTATTGACCTCCTCAAACTTAGTATTTGATGACAAAAGATTTATACTCAAAACATCTAAAGCCGTAGCTGATGTCTCACTCCCTACTTGTTGAAATCCTGTTTTTTGATTTGGTAAAAGCTGAAAGAAGAGCACGATAGCAAGAGCAAGATTGAGCACAGCAAGCTTCCTTTTTTTCAATCCGAAAAACAAGATGCCTAAGATACAGAACGCCAATGCATATTGTAAACGGAAATGCACGTACAGCTCTAAAAACCAATGGACCTTATCTCCAAAGGCTAGTAAAGCAAACAAGCAAGTGAGACAAAAGCTTACATATAGACTATACGTGAAAAGCTTCTTTAATGATATCTGTTCTTGTTTTGACAATACTATGTTTTTGACACAGTAAGGTATTTGACTAAACCATGTCCTTCGTTTACCCAAGATCCAGAAAAACCTTTAGGCATGATAAAAAAATCACCTGCATAAAACGTTTGAGATGTATTATCTGCATTGGTAACAGTGATCTTTCCAGACAGGAGATGAATCATTTGCTCCATGCCGTCATCGATTATGAATTTGGTTTGAGATTTTTCAGCTTTAAGCTCAATAGTTAATTCAGCACCCTGCTCTAGTAATTGGTTATATCCACCAGTTTCATCAAGGACTATAGATGCGCCTGAAAGCAAAGAAGACGAAAATAATTTATGTTGAGCATCTTGTTTAATCGTTGTAGAATCAGATCGTTTAGAGGCTATCACAGACAACTCATAATGCAAATTTTCACCTGCCTTTATTTCCCATTCACCAGTGTAGCCTTTAGGAGCGAAAAAATAGTCGCCTGAATAAAACAGTTGAGATGGTCCAACTTTTGGTTTTACAATTGCTTCACCATGAAACATATAGATAAATTCATCAAAGGGGAAATTATTCATCGTGTTATTCCACGTCTGTGTTGATACGACATACACACTAATATCCTCTCCTCTAAAGAGTTGCTTTTGGTAGAAATCTTTCTCTGGCTCATCCTTCAAGTCTATTTTGTCAAGTCCAACGCCCGAAAGCACCGATTTATCCAGCAAGATAGCCTTTGGTGAATCAGATAATTCTGACTGAGTCAAACTAGTAACATGTAAGGCTAGAAAGCAAAAAGTGATAAGTACTGCAATTCTCATTTCAATCAATTAAACGATGTTAACCATGCTAAAAGAATAAAACGAAATTGTCAGATTGGATAGTTTTGATTTATTGAATTATCTCAGAATTTCATGATTTTATCTTTTAGGAGTTATCAAAAAAACAAAGTGTACCTTCGTATCCATTCTTAGCCATATGAAATGTTATCATTTACATTGTATAAGGGTAAGCACCAAACTCTATTCAGACTGAATTATCAGTAAAAACCCTTGTTTATCTACTCTTGTCATAATTTTCAGTTAAAAAGCAGACTGATATAGAATGAATCACGTCATATAAGTGTTTTAACAGATAATAAACCGTAATCAACATGATGAAAAAAGCACTTAAAATCGTTGGGGCCTTGCTTCTAGCCATACTAGTCGCTCTTTTCTTAGCCCCTATTCTTTTAGAAGACAGCCTAATCGCTCGTGTTAAAGATGAAGTGAATAAGAATCTAAATGCCACTATTAGTTATGAGGATGCCGATTTATCCTTTTTCAAAGCGTTCCCTTATCCTAGTATAACCCTTGACAATCTTTCAATTACAGGCAATGCGCCTTTTGAGGATACAGAATTGATTCGTGCAGAGCAATTGTTTTTGCAAGTTGGCCTAGCGTCAATAATTCACAAAGATGAAGCTATCGAGCTCACAAAAATCATAGTCAAAAAACCAACTATTCATATCAAAACCAATAAGGAAGGGCAGTCTAATACAGATATTGTGAAAGCCTTAGAAGGATCTTCGGAAGCTTCCTATTGGATCGATATACAATCTTATAGCATAGAGGATGGCTCTTTGATCTATGAAGATCTACAAGGTCAACTGTACGCCACAATTGGTAGTATTAATCATACAGGTAAAGGAGATTTTGCACAGGATATCTTTGATTTACAGACAAGCACTCTTTTGGAAAATACAACGATTAAGAGTTCAAATGTCACTTTGGCAAACAATCTTACGATCAAAAGTGAATTACCTATCAGAGTTAATACAACTGATAGTAAGTACTCATTTACAGATGGGTTGATCAATATCAATGATTTTGCATTAAAAGCTGATGGAGACATTCAACTGAAGGATGAAGGTGTCTATATGGATCTGATGTCCAAAGGAAATGACAATTCTGTAAAGGAATTTCTCTCATTGATACCTTATGCCTACACAAAAGATTTTGATCAAGTCAAAGCATCTGGCACATTTACATATGCTGCTAATGCCAAAGGTCTATATAATTCAGCAACGAATACAACACCTGCATTTGACCTGACTGTGGATTTGAAAAACGGTGTTGTAAAATATCCTGATTTGTCGCTGCCGATCGAAAACCTGAATGTAGACTTGACCGCTACAAATCGAACAAGTAACGTCAACAAAACGGATATTGAAATAAAGCCGATTCAATTTTCCATTGATGGAGAAACCTTATTTGCCTCTATCATTACTCGAAATTCATCCATTCCGTATTTCGAATTTGACATCGATACGGATATGGATATATCGAAAATCCAAAAGGCCTATCCACTAACTGGCATAGAGACATTAGCTGGACGAATGGATATCGATATAAAGACAAAGGGAAATACAGAGGACCTTTTAAATCAAAGTTTTGCGAATCTCGAATCGACAGGACAGATCAATCTGCAAAATGTAGTCTACAAAGCCATTGATCAAGAGCCAGTTTCAATAGATCAGTTTGAAGGTGATTATAAAAATGATCAACTGACGATAGCCAAGCTAAATCTAGTAGCCAAGCCGAATGATATTCAACTGGAAGGTAAGCTGTCTAATGTTTTGAATTACTACTTTAATGATCAACCATTGACAGGAACACTTAAAGCACATTCATCAAACATGGATTTAAATGAATATATCGAAACAAGTGATACAACAGCTAGTCAGCCTACCCTAGCTAACTTTGACAATATTGATGTTCGATTTGAATATAGTGCCGATGATATGGTGTATGAACTTTATGAAATCAAAGACATTAAGGCGACAACAACGTTTAAAAATGACGAATTATCTATTGCGAATGGATCAGGTCTCATTGGTGAAAGTGATTTCTCCCTAGATGGGAAAGTGGATAATTTGTATGCTTATTTATATCATCAAGAGTCATTAACTGGTAAACTGGGTGTTAACTCAACACTCATTAATTACTCAGATTTTGTTGATGAATCTACAGCAGGCACATCAGAAGAAATTCCCTTAATCCCAGCTAATATAGATATAGATATAAACATCAAGGCAAAAAAAATACTCTATGACAACATCACAATTAACGATGCATCAACAACATTGGATCTAGATCCGAATAGAGCAAACTTGAATAATTTTGAGGGTAAAACTTTTGGTGGTAAGATAGGACTGGATGGTTATTATGATACGAGTGACAAGCTAGCTCCGCAGTTTGGAGTCAAGTACCAAATGGACAAATTGAATATCGCTGAGACACTCAAGGCAAGTCCAACATTTAAAATATTAGCTCCGATCGCAGCATATATCGATGGTTCTCTTAATTCTACCTTTGTGATGGAGGGATTACTAAAGAATGATTTATTCCCAGATCTGAATTCATTAACAGGCACAGGCTTTTTAGAAACACTGGAAGGCAAGCTCGTTGGCTATTCTCCTGTTGAAAAAATCAATTCGCTATTCAATCTCGAATCTGGTGAACAATGGTTTTTGAATAGTACAAAGAATTGGTTTGAAATACAGAATGGCGCACTCCAGGTCAAAGAATTCGATTACCAATTCAAAGACATTCCCATGAAGATATCTGGTAGTCATCGCTTCAACCAGGACATGAACTACCTCATCAAAGCTTCGATACCTAGAAAATATCTGGAATCTACAGGTATTGGCAAAGCAGTCACAAAAGAATTTGATGAAATCCTAAGTCAGATTAATAAACGTGGCCTGGATATTCAGAGCGGCAGTTATGTCGATGCTGATATTATCCTAACTGGAAATATCAAAAGCCCGAAACTGGAGCTCGTCAATGTCAAAATTGCAGACAAACCATTAACAGAACAAGTCAAAGAACAGGTCATGCAAAAGGTGGATGAGAAGAAAGCTGAGATCAGAGACACGATCAATACCAAAGTCGATGAGACGATCTCAACCATCAATGATACGATTCAATCGAAGACAGATGAGCTGAGAGATACCATTGCCAGTAAAGCTGACGAGATAATCACAGAAGCCAAAGACCAAGCTAAGGATGTAGTGTTTAGTCAACTTGACACTTTACTTTCAGATAGATTACCAGATTCAACACTCACAGATCTTAAGGACAAGGCGGCAGACATTTTGAACAAAAACACTAAGATAAGCGTGGATAGTATTTTGAATAAAATTAAGAATCCATTTAAGATAAAGCGGCCTGGTGGGAATGGTGGTTTGTGGTAGTAGTGTGTAGTCAATGTTCTTTAAATAGGCCTCGTTGGACTCCGATCCAACGAGCGTGAATTCAACATTCACTACATTAATTAAGCAACTCCATTAAGGTTTAACTCTTTTCATTCTATTGTTTAAAATAGGCTTGCCAGGAAAAGCATCGTCAACATTTTCACCTTCTCTTACAACGAATACGCCGTTGACGAGCACATGTTCAATACCCTGAGAAAATTGCAGCCCAAGAAAGTCGGCTTTGTCGATAACGGTCTCTGGATCAAAAATGGTAATGTCAGCATCGCAGCCGATTTGTATTCTACCCTTCTTAGCCATCATCGGCGCTATTTTTTCTAGTCGACGAGCAGGCATGATTGTCATTTTATATAATGCCTCCATCAGTGATAAGACTTGATCTTCTCTCACATATTTACCTAAAACTCTAGCAAAGGTACCTGCCGTACGAGGATGTGCATTCGGATGGTAAGGCATACCATCTGAACCAATCATGGTGACAGGATGAGCGATCCCTTTTTCTATCCATTCATCTTTCATCATATGAATAATCACAATACCTCCAGACTCACGATATGTTTTAAATGTTTCAGCAGTCAATCGCTCGCCCGTCGCTTGCCATTGCAGATCACCATACGTAATCCCTAGATCTTTTTGCCAGCCCTCATCAAATAAGACAGACTGTAATGATGTAGATGCTGCCGTATAAGGATAAACCTCCGTACTGATATCCAAGCCTTGCGCTTGAGCCGACGCGACTAGGTCGAGTGTTACATCGATTTCAGACAAGGATAAGCTATTGGCGTGAACGATGTGGAGCGAGGCACCTGTTGCGGTGGCATTGGCGATAGCTTCATTAATACCGCTTAACCCAAAACCTCTCGTGTGAGAGAATATGAGTACATCATGAGCAGCGGCTGATGAATAGACTTCGTACATTTCACGTGCATTGGCACCAGGGTAATATCCAACAGGGACACCAATACCAAGTGCACCTTCATCTAAATAATCATTGATCAATTCATTCAATTTAGACAATTCATCCTCGCCTAAAGTCTGATGTATTGATCGATTCATATTAATTAAAACTTTATCAAGTGTTGGACTATCTAAGCCTTCTGTTGCGATGATTTCTTCTGCTCGCTTAACATAAGGTTCATAATCCTTCATTGCCATTGCTCGTAGAGAACTGTGTGGCACCGAACCTCCGTAATTGACAATTGAATGCCCCGCTTTTTCATTTAACCATTTCCTATAAAAGGATATCCCACTTTCTAATTCAAGTGCAGTGGTAACTCCATCTCTTACTTGGTAGCGATGTGCGGCATTGGTAATCCCATGAACGTGAGGATCTATAAAGCCAGGAGCTAGAACCTTACCACTTATATTGACGACTAACTTCCCGTTTAAAGGCTCACTAGTCATTGCAACAATCTTATCTGCTGTGATACCAATATTCATAACTTCATCAAGACCAGAGTCAGGGTCCATAACTCTACCACCTGTGAATACAATATCATACTGAGCTAGAATCGAGCCGTTAATACACATAAACAAACAGCAAGACATTACAACGTGAGAGAGTCGGTTAATCATCATCTTATGATTTATTCCTTACAATATAGGATAATAAAAAGATGAAACACCGACTAACAATTAACAATTGTTATATGCTATCTGGGATCACAAATTTAAGATTCGATCAACAGGCTTAGTAGTATTGTATGATATGTGTTATACTTCTGTGGAAAATGGCATTATGATTAGATCTACTTTTGCGTTTCAAAGGATTGAGAATAATTTCCACTCATCCACATATTTATAAACAATTATTAAATTACGCATGTTACGATCAATCGTTACAATATTTGCTTTACTTCTATCTGTCATTCTATCAGGTTCAGATATCATTCCAAATCTAGATGACATTCAAGTTGACTCCTATCAACTTGAATCCAAAAACGATATTTTCGCAATGACGGGATCAGGCACTATTAGTGGTAACATCTATACATATTTTGGTGATCCATTAAAGAATGTCAACGTAAAACTACGGTCCAATCAAAATGGCTTTCCAAAAACTGATAAGACCAATTCAAATGGTAAATACAGATTTAAACAACTAGAGTCTGGATTTAATTATCAGATTTATCCGTCAAAAACAGGTGATGAATTAAATGGTATCAGCTTTTATGATATCCAACTTTTATATCGCTTGTTAAAATTCGGAACAACTAATCTATCACCCTATCAGTATATAGCTGCTGATATTAACAACGATCAATTGATAAGTACAGATGATCTTGTTTCATTAATTGCTGTATTATTCAGAATAAGAAAAGAATTCACCAACAACAAAAGTTGGAGATTTGTAGATGCTAATTTTGAATTCTTTGACGAGTCTAATCCGTGGCCATTTACTGAAGACATACAGATCAACAATTTATCTGGAAAATCCAGAAACAACAATTTTGTTGCTATCAAAGTAGGTGACCTATCAGGTAATGCAAGTACCAAACTTATTGGCGAAGTAGAAAATCGAACAGTCACATATTCCTCTTTAAGAACTGAAGATTTGTTTTTGAAAGAAGGCAAAGAATACAACATCAGACTTAATACCAACGAAACTAAGGATATACAAGGCATACAATTATTTTTAGATCAAACTGATTTGGAGATTCTAGACATATCGACTCAGCTTTTTAACGAAGACGGTTCTTATACATATGCTAATCGTCATTCGCTTAAAACAATTTGGTACGATCGTATTCAAGAAACTGATCAATATGAACATGCCTTATTAAATATTAAAGTTATACCTAGAAAGAATAGTCTGTTATCAGAATTACTCAAACTTGATAACTCTGATCTCCCTTCAGAACTATACACTAACGAAGAAGAATTAACGGCTCTGAAAATTACTTTGGAGTTTGAAAATGATCATGTGGACCTGCCTAACATAAGTATCGGTCAAAACTATCCTAATCCCTTTACTGATCACACGACTATTGAATTTACGCTTGACAAAGCTGGACCACTTGAGTTCAAAATCATGGACATCAGAGGAGCTGTGATATATAGCTCATCGATTAACGGAAAGAAAGGGGTAAATACTGTCAACGTTTCCGCTAAGGATTTTGGGTCAAATGGATTATTTCATTACCAATTCACATATGGAGCTGACACTCAGACTAAAACGATGCTTGTGGCGAGATAAGCTTTATTTCCTATCACAGGTATATACTATGGAAGTCATTTCGTTGTTTAGTTATAAATGCATTAACGTCATTCTGGTTTAGCCAGTTTGACGTTTTTCTTATTGATTATAAAACCAGCATTTACAAGATGAACTTAGTTGTTGGGATTTTGAATATGCCAATCAAGCAGAACTCAATGCAAGGCATTCGAATCAAATCCTTTTCATAGGACCTTATACGAGTCAGCTAATTCTTTGGTTGCTTCAGCTAAGGATAAGCTATCCAGGCCAACACCGATCATATTAACACCTGCACGTTTATATGTTTGGATAACAGATCTTGATGTCGTAAATACACCGGAGTACTTTCCAGCTGCTTCAATTTTACGCATACATTCGACAACAAGACTCACAACTTCATCTCGATTGGACTCACCTCTAAAACCCATACTTGCTGCTAAATCAGCTGGACCAATAAACACAACATCGACTCCGTCTACCTGTAGTATCTGGTCCAAGGCTTCTACCCCTTTCATGGATTCAACTTGGAGAATCAAACACATTTCTCCATCTGCTTCATTTAAATAATCAGCCTCACGATTCCATTGAGCTGCTCTCCCTTGCGCAGTACCTATCCCTCGCATACCGTCAGGTGGATACCTCATTGCCTTGACCAATAATGATGCTTGGTCCGCCGATTCAACCATTGGCACCATCATAGTCTGGACACCTAAATCCAATAATTGCTTAATCAATGTTGGATCACTTTTAGGTATTCTAACTATGGAAGGCACTTCAAATTGATTAATGGCTTGCATATTAGCCAAGATACTTTTCAAATCAAAAGGCCCATGCTCCGCATCTATGAGTATCCAATCAAAACCAGCCCCTGCGCAAATCTCTGCGACATAGGTATCAGGGATTCCATTCCAAATCCCATAAAGGTCATCGCCTGCATGCAAACGTTCTTTGAATATGTTTTTGATCATAAGTACTTAAACCAAATTAAAAAGAATAAATGAAAATGGTATCTTAAAATAATTAGCCTTTATGATGAAGGATTAGAAACAATTTTGTCTTGATCATTTAGAAGAGATTCAAAAAAGTCTTGTTCTAAGAACTTGGTTCTGAAGCCTTTTATGAGCGGTTCTTGTTCTACTTTATTCACATCACCTTCATTCTTAGTCGTAGAGACTATGTAGATGGGTGGAATGATATCATGTGCAAATTCAGCTTTTAAATCATCAAGAAAATCGAAACCAGACTTCTCAGGCATATTCAAATCAACAAAAATAAAATCAGGCCATTTTTTTGAATCGCTGTCAGCAAAAATTGCTTTCATGTGCTCTACTGCCTCATTGACTTCGAAGAAGAAGACTAGATTCTCCTTATGAAAACCTGCAGACTCTGCCATTTCCCGATGGTAAACATGGGATGCATAATCATCATCAATAAATAACAGCTTACTCATAATATGTCGAAAAACGCTCCGAAGTTAAAAATATTTGTTTGACTATCTAACCTGATTGCATCTAAATACAGTAATGTAAATGTACATAATAACCGTGTTATGCTAAGTATTTGTGGTCTTCACGCAAGAATATGACTTTTGCGTAAATTCAAACTTAGTTTCTTTTGCCTCAGATTTATAAACCACGCCATCATCATTGACGATTTCTAATGTTCCTTTTTGAGCCATAAATGATCCTCTGACTTCACGACAATATTGATACAGCATATCCAAACTAAACTCTTTTAAGTGAGTTCGATAGATCTCCGTTTGCTTTAGAGCTACATAAAACCAACCTCGACGATACCATGCAACTGACATAAAAATAGTATCAAACAACTTCCCAATAGCCATCCCTATCCATACACCAGTAAAATCCATATCCATTGGGAAAGCTAAATACCAAGCAAAAGCGATTGTCAAAATATTTCGACCTATAATACTGCTAATCATCGCAGGCTTGGTATCTCCTGCACCTCTCATAGACCCCGTCACAACTAAGGCAATGGCATACAGTGGCAAGACCGACATATTCCATTTGAAAAAGGATGTAGCACTTGATACAATCAAAGCATTGGCAGACGGATCAAATAGCCTAATGAAAAATTCTGAAAATAATTAGACCGGTACGACGAATATCACCATCACAATGACACCAAAAACGATTAGTATGTTGCCTTTATAAAATGCTAGCTTCGTTTGCCACTTCCCTATAGCTTGTCCAATCAAACTGGTACCCGCTACATTAATCCCCAAGACTGGCTGCATCACTAAAGACTCTATCTGAATCCCTATCGCAAAGGCTGCAGCACCTAAGGTACCAATTGACGTCGCTGTGACTAGCTTGAGGACAACTACATTCCCTACATGTCTAAAAAAGCCTTGCACACCAGAAGGAATGCCAATGTTCAATATGTCTTTTATCATTTGCCAATCAGGCGTCCAATTCCCTTCTAAAATCTTGACAACATTGCGGCCTGAATAGAACAACCAAAATCCAAACACCATCAGTATGCCTCTGGCCAAAAAGGTCCCAATGGCAGCGCCTGTCACGCCAAATGCCGGTATCACCCACCAACCAAATATAAAGGCATAGTTAAAACACACATTTAAAACAATCAAAACAATTGTCATCAACAATGGCGTGAAGGTATCTCCTGCCCCTTGCATGAGTCGGGATTGAATAAAATTCAACAACAAAAATGGAGAAGAAATGAAAATCACTTTCAAATACTCAACGGCGAGCCCAATCGCTTCTTCACTCCCACCGCTCTCCATAAATCGAACCAATGGCTCAGCCAGAAAAAATCCCAGCACACCTAGAAGTAGTGAAATGATAAAGCCTGACAGGAGAGATTGTCGAGTGACGACACTCATACGGGCATGATCTCGACTGCCTTTCGCTTGTGCGATAAGACTTATCGCTCCACCTGCCACAGACATCACGGTCACAAACAATAAAATCCTCACTGTATTACCTAAGCCAATCGCTGCAATTTCAATAGGGCCCAAGCGACCGACCATAATGGTATCGATCACAGTTACCATTGTTTGTAGCAAATTGCTCAGCAGGACTGGAAAAGAAAGAAAAGTAATTTGCTTTAGTAAGCTTTTGTCAACCATATACTCTACCACAAAGAAACAAAATATTAATCCAGCTACTCAATTCATGAATGATAAGTATGTATAAGATATTGCATTCCCTAAAAGTCAGATTTATTCCACGCGTCTTAAATGCCAAAGAATACCTGCGCCGCTGTCCGTTGAGTGAATTTAGGGCGAGCATAGCATATTGGAATTGAATACCGTTTGAGCAATTTGTCATACATACCAATGATAAGCTCCAATCGCAGAATAAGTAGACCTCAAGATCATACTACGATTGCAAAAAAGAAGTCTAGAGACCTCATAAAAGAGTTAAATCAGCAATTATTTCAATTTATAGTTTACTTGTTGTTACGTCAATTATATTGTAGTCTATATATTCGCAGCTCATTAAATCCTTTCGAATGAAATTACTGCGCTATGGAGATAAGGGAAAAGAAAAACCCGGTGTTGAGTTTGAAGGTATTCGCTTTGACTGCTCTAAATTCTTTAAGGATTGGGACAATGAATTTTTCATAAATGATGGCATTGAAAAATTGAGAAAAGTCATGAACACCGAGACCCTCAATAACATAAAAGAAACGCATCGGTGGGGAGCTCCGATTGCACGACCTGGTATGGTCATCTGTGTGGGGCTCAATTATTCGGACCACGTCAAAGAATCTGGTTTTGAAATCCCTACTGAACCAGTCATATTCATGAAGCCGACCAATACAGTCGCCGGACCATTTGATCCTGTCATCATTCCTCCCGGTGCTGAGGCTGTGGATTGGGAAATTGAGTTAGGCATCGTCCTTAATAAGAATGTCTATAGACTGAATAGTGAAGAAGAAGCTGAAGAAGCGATAGCAGGTTATACGATTATTCATGATATATCAGAGCGTCATTATCAGCTGGAGCGAGGAGGTCAATGGGTCAAGGGTAAAGGAAGTCCAGGCTTTTGTCCCGTTGGTCCCTATCTAGTGACTAAAGATGAAATCGAAAATGTACTTGACCTGACGATGACTTTGGACATAGGTGAGGAGCGTATGCAAGATGGCAGTACGGCGAATATGATTTTTAAACCAGCGTTTATAGTACATTATATATCACAATTTATAGCACTTGAAGCTGGTGATTTAATCTCAACAGGAACACCACATGGTGTCGGCACAGGCATGGACCCTAAACGATTTATGAAAGCCGGAGAAACCACAACATTAGAAATTGAAGGCCTAGGACAGCAGCAGCAATACTTTAGAGCTGCACCTAAGACTTAATCGTTCAATTCTCCTAATAGTATGACTATTCAAACTTCGTATGCCTGAATAGAGAACACCCTGTTGCTTTGTTGAATTCATAAACTAGGCTCAGGTTCGGTATGATAGCCAGTGTCTCAAGAATAACTATCAAGGCAGGTTCTGTAGCGACATGCATGTGTGAAATTCGCCAATAGCAATAGTCAATTTTATCTTGACAGACCACTAATCACAGTTACTGAAATACAAAACGGTCAATCTATGTTAAAATTGATGTCACACCAACTACATTAATATTTATAGAATACCTTATTAAAACATTCAATACGACAACGTTTTGTAGGCAATTTGTAGGTCATATATGTACATTATTATGAATTCGTATATACATTGTAGGTTTCCAATTCTGGAGTCAAGTTTAAAATTATCTTATTTTTGACACAACGTTTGAAAGTTGTATGCCCACAATCTTTTGCTGTTATGAAATCGCCAAACACCCCTAGCTCTAAAATTTCTGAGTTATTAGAAAAATTAGAAACGTTAACTATAGACAACAATATTTGTCTTCAAAAATCTCAAGAGATTATAGAGAAAACAAAAAATATCGTTTTGAGAAGCTCAAAGTTTTTATAATCTGTCCTGTCTTCAAAGCAACATGCTCAGTTTTTCCAAAACAGCTTTTTGTTACACCTGTTTACCTTTGTAGTTCAATCAACCCGCTACTCAGTTTACACTACTAATCTTAGATTACGATTAAGTCATAATAAATACTTAGTTAGCCTTTACCACCATAGATAAATCAAGCCTGACTTAATATTTACTATATCTATCAAAAAGGCAGTCCACCATATCTATCCGACTAGCGTCAAGTATACGGATAAACGGATCAATCATAGTCTTAAATTAATGGATCAATTAAACACCCCAACTAGCCAATCAATCTCTGTTTTTGTGTTTAATAAATTGTAAATGGCATTGACTCGTGAAAAAGCTACATTGAGATATTGCGTCTGAATTGTTCTGTAATCTAGAGATGTAATTTGGCCTAATTTAAATCGCTCTTCACTGATCTCCAAGTTACGTTCTGCCAGCCTAATTTGTTCTTCTGTTAGCCCTAGCAGCGATTTCTGATTATCGTAATTGGCAACTAAAATATCGAGCTGATTCGATAACTGCATGGTTGTTTCAAGAATGTCTAGTTGATTAATTTCTTGCTGAATGTTGGCGTTGTCTATATTTGCATTAGTCACTCCTCCATTGTACAAGTTCCAGTTTAGATTAGCCCCAACTGACGCATTAAGCCGATTACTAAACACGCCTTTTGTTGTAAACCTAGCTTGGCTATCTTCTTTTAAAAATTTAAAGAAATTTTCTGAAAAGCCAAGTGATGCATTGACACCAAGTGTAGGTTTGCGAGCAGTCTTTTCTAAATCTGCATTTAAGGCATTCAACTCAGACATAATTTGAAGTGAGCGTAACGTTGGACTGTTTTCTACAAACAGAGATTTCAGCTTTTCAATATCTAAGGTCTCAACATCAACTTGCAATCTCTCAGGGTACTCATAAACCATATCCGTTGGAATGCTTAATATAGAATTGACATTTCGTTTAGCAATATCTATTTGATTGAGCTGGGATACAAGATTTGTCGAGTCAGAAAAGAGTGCATCTTCAAATTGAATTAAGTTAAAACTATTGCTCGTCCCAAATTCTTTGCGCACCTCCTCATAGGCCAATCTATCTCTAGACAATGAGATCAGCTCTTTCAAGACAGTCAATCTTTCTTGTTGCAGTAAGACTGTATAATAAGCCTGAATAATATCTCGAATGACAGTATGCGCATTGGCACTCTGCAATCGTTTTTGTTGCTCTACTGCTAGTTCTAACTGGTCTTTTACGACGGCTACCCGACCACCACTCAAGACTAACCAATTCGCATCAATCGTACCACCCAAGCCACTTGTTAAGATTGGCAGATTGATAAAACTAGCTGGATTGTTATCATTAACAGCTGACAAAGAAAAGCTTCCATTCAAATCTACGGTGGGACCTTTCCCTGCTCTGGCCCAGCTATCATTATTTTCAGCAATCCGAATATTTGCTTCATCAATTTTAATCTGAAAATTTTCTTCTAGACCAATTGAAATAGCTTTTTCAAGTGTCATCGGATCCTGTGCAACCACTTGATTTACAAGAAAGAAAAATAGTAGAATGACATTCAGTTTAATCATACAAACAACTCAGAAATTTTAAATGTCAATACGACATAAGCAACAAAGCCAATAAAAGCGACTATTGCTGCAATTAAATACAAGGGCAAATTTGCGACTCTGCTCGGCGTAGCGGGCTCGACAGCCAATGCATCGATTGGCTCCCCTTCCCAAATCGACAAGGCCGTTCTTTTAATCCGATTTGTGATGACCAACAAAGCTGGCGTTAATACTAATAATATAAATGTGCCGACCATCAGACCAAAGGCAACAGAGATTGCCATTGGTATCAAAAACTGAGCTTGAATGCTTTTCTCCAATAACAAAGGACCTAGTCCTGCTACAGTTGTTATTGACGTCAATGTGATCGGACGAAATCTGGACAAGCCTGTTTTGTACAATGCATCTTTATAGGGCATCCCTGACTTTACGTTCTGATTCAGGGACGTAATGAAGACCAATACATCATTAATAAAAATACCAATTAAAGCAATGGCACCTAGTATAGAAAACATACTGATCGGTCTATCCATCAAATAGTGCCCTAGCCCGACGCCAATGAATGCAAATGGCATTAAAGCAAAGACAATCAAGGTCTGACTCACTGATTTAAAGGTCAACACAATGATGAAAAACATCAACATCATTGTAATCGGAAACACCACTTTACCCGACTCTGCAGTTTTTTGATTTTCTCTTTCTTGACCTTCAAAACCTACTTGTACACTTGGATACTTCTGCAGAATTTTTGGAAGTATAATGTTTCTGATATCAGCATTCACATCACTCACTGAGGCTCTATCATTGGCCATATCTGCAAATACATTTATCTCCCTCTGACCCGAGATATGATTTATATTCACAATGCCTCTTTTTGTTTTAAATTCAGCCAATTCAGATAAGGGGACAGACTGTCCAGAAGCTGATCGTATCCTCATTTTTGACAAGTCACTTAAATCATTGCGATCATCGAGCTTATATCTAACCCACACCTTTACTTCGTCTTCCCCTCTTTGTAAGCGCTGAACCTCAGCACCAAAAAAGCCTTGTCTGACATACCTGATAATATCTGAGAGAGTAAAGCCTAGGTTATATGCTTTGGGTTTCAATACAAGACTTATTTCTTTATTCCCTTCTTGATTAGAATCACCAATGTCTGCCAAGTCCTCAATAGAGCGAATTTCATTTTTTAATTCCTCTGCAGCAAGAAGCAGTTGGTCTTCATCTTTACTCAATAATGAAATTGAAACCGGTTGACCAAATGGACTAAGAGAACCAAAGGTCAATTTTTCTGCTTCTGGAATGGGACCTGCTTTTTCGCGGATAGCAGCGGTGACCATCCGATTGCTGATCGTTTGTCGATTCTCGCCATCCATGAGAAAGACGGTTAACGATGACTGATTTGTGGTTGGCCCCTCATTCCTCAATATAAATTGTATAATATCCCCGTCTCCGCCAAAATGTTCTTCTTTAAAATCTTCATTGACTTCCTTTGCTGCTGCCTCAAGTTTATCCATAACGCTGGATGTCACAGCAATAGGGACACCTGCCTGCATCTCTAAACTAATGGATATGACATCGGCTGGAATATTTGGAAAAAATGTACTCCGGATTAGACCTCCTTGAAAGGCACCAACAAACATCATCAAGCCTGCCACACAAATGGCAACTGTCGGAAAACTATACTCCATCGCCCATCTCAATAAAGGGCCATACATCTTAGTACGTAAAAAATCCATTACCCAATCAAAGCCTTTGGAAATAATATTCTTTTGCTCATGCCCTTCTTTCAATGCTTGTGAGTGAGCAACATGCGCGGGTAAAATTAAAGCACCTTCTACTAATGAGAAAATGAGACAAAAAATAACAACCACAGCCATTGTGGAAAAGAAATCACCGATTGCTCCACCTAAGAAAAAGAAAGTCCCAAATGCCACACAAGTCGTTAGAATGGCTGCGAAGACAGCTGGGAAGACTTCCATTGTTCCTTCTAATGCTGCTTGCAAAGGAGGTAGTCCTTCTTCATACTTTTGATAGATACTTTCAGCTATCACGATCCCGTCATCGACGAGTATTCCAATGACTAAAATCATAGCGAAAGAAGACACCACATTGTAGGTGATACCAAAATATTCGGCACAGAAAAACATGCCAGCAAATGAAATCGGAATCGCAATCGCCACCCAAAAAGCTAAGCGCCAATGGAGGAACATCGCCAATAAAATGAGCACGATACCAAAGCCAATCAAACCATTCTCTCGAAGGGTATCTAGCCTTGCTTTTATCACTTGAGATTGATCCGAAATAACTGTAGCTTGAATTTCTGAATTATTCGTATTGAAGTCTTCAATGTAAGTTGTGATTTGTTGTGCAATACCAATCATGTCTTCTTCATAGGTACTACTTACCGTCAATATCACGGAAGGCTTATTATCAAGAAATGATCTCACAGGAGAATCCTCCCAAGTATCACGGACGTCAGCTACTTGATGCAGGCGGATCACGCCTCCAGTGGCATTACTTCGAAGCACGATATTCTCAAAATCCTTAGCGAAGTATTGCTTGTTATCAGCTCGAATGATCAATTCTTCTTTCTCTGACTTAATAACGCCACCTGTCGCTTCAAGGTTTGCATTGGAGATTGCTCTCACTGCTTCGTCGAAAGTCATAGACATGGATCTCAGGTCTGATTCTCGAAATGCAATTTCGATCTCTTCTTCAGGGAATCCATCAATTTGCACTTTTGATATGCCATCTTTTGCAAGCAACTCATCTTCAATATCCCTGGCATATCGTTTTAATGTTTTCAAATCGACATCTCCTGACAAGGAAAAATTAATGGCTTGTGTGATCTCTTCCAGTTTAAAAACCACTAGCGGTTCCATACCTACAGGGAATGATGGAATTCTGTCAATAGCATTTTTGATATCTAGTTGTACAAGATCGGCATCAAAGTCTGGCATGACCTCCACTGTAACAGTCGCTGCATTTTCAGAGGAGATGGATGTTGTTCGCTCTACCCCAGTAACACCGACTAGGTTTTCTTCAATTTTTGTGACAACACCTTCTTCCATTTCTTCAGGAGAAGCACCCGGATATATCGACTGAATAACAATAAAACGACTCGGCACCTCTGGAAAAAATGATGACTTCATGCGCATTGCACTCGTCAAGCCAACAATCAAAATGAAAAGCATCAGAATGTTACCCGCCAAAGGATTTTTAATCATATAGTCTACTATCCCTCTCATAAACTATTGGTTTGTACTTTCTGACCTCTAAATATACCACTTATCGTCCCTGTGATTATCTTGTCTGAAGGGTCGATTCCTCTTGCATAGACTGTCGTTTCATCTTGCCTTATAATCTCTATCTCCTTGATGTTAACGACAGAATCTTGAACTGTATATACTTTATTCTGATCGACGATGATTGATTTATCTAAGGGAATAACTGACTTTAATTCATTCGCGACAAGTTCACCTTTTAAATACATCCCATCTCTCAGTCCGCTCCCCCATACACTAATATAGATCGGGAGATTTTGTGTAACATCATCAATCACACGACTGATTCGGCTTACTTTCCCTTTCCATTCTTTGCCCAATTGTTCTGAAAATAGTGTAACACTTTGCCCTGTCTTAATATATTTTAAGTCGCCCAGGCTGACGGGAGCCTTTAATTCAAATCGACCTGTATTCATAATAGAGCCTAAATTCACCCCTAGATTGACGACTTGTCCCGGATAAATATTCGCACTTGTGATAACACCTGAAAAAGGCGCGTAAACTTTAAAATCTTTTAATCTATTTTCAGCGCTCTTAATAGTAAAATATTGGTTGTAGATATTTTTACCTGCTACATAGTATTTCTCCTGATCAGAACTAATCTGAGGTAAATCCTTAACGTGCTGTTTAACATCAAATTGATCTAAATAGGCTTTCCATTTGCCAAAAGCATCAGGATAATCAAATTTTAAGTCAGGCATTATCTGGGTGATACTAGTCATGAGTGCACTTCGTTGAGCTAAAAGACTCAGCTCTGCATCCTCACCATCAATATCAAATAGTAATTCGCCCTTTTCAACATAGGTCCCTTCCTTGAGTGTCTTCGAAGTAGACTTTAACACACCACTCGCCTCAGCAAAAAGATCTACTCGCTCATACGCAGTCAGTCGACCATCTAACGAAATGCTATTCACTATACTTTCTGGTGTAAATTGACTCACATTCACTATTCTCAATTGTTTCTTTGGCGCTTCATCTGATAGGGTCGACTTCTTCTGCTTGGACATGATCTGGTAGCTGAATGCTCCAATTGCAAGAATGACAAAGGTCAGCAATAACGATAACAAAATCTTCCGAGTTGATTTCTTCATTAAATTAAATATGAAACGTGTTTAATGTAGTGACTGTAATATTTGTCAATTCTAAATAACGTCAAAAATAAGCAATTGATGCTTAATATCTGCATTAGCGAAATTGCCATTACATTTCAAGCAATGAAAGTAATTAAGACGTTTTAAAACAGTAAAAGTTTAACCAAATCCTCATAATTCAAATGATAAATTGAAGAAACAATGAGCCATTTATTAAGGTAATCTTAGAGTGCTGCGGATTATGTCTTAGTTGTTATCTTTGTGGAGTGACTGCTGATTCCTATTTAACATTGAAAAGCTCAGAATCCGGTGAATACAAATCCAAGGGCAGTAAATTCTATAGCTATGCCTTGCGCGTCGAAACAGAAGACGACGTTAAAGAAAAATTGGATGCTATTCGTAAGGAACATTTCAAATCTCGCCACATATGTTACGCCTATAGACTAGATGTAGATGGCTTACAATACCGCGCCAATGATGATGGCGAACCATCTGGCACTGCAGGTCTGCCGATCCTAAATGTGATAAAAAGCCATCAATTAGTAAAAACGATGATTGCTGTGGTGAGATACTTTGGTGGCACAAAACTAGGTGTTGCAGGACTGATCCAAGCTTATAAAACATGTGCTCAAGATGCGATTAGTCAAGCGAACCTCAGGGAGGAATACATTTATCAAAAATTAAAATTAGAATTCCCATATGATGAATTAGGGCATTTGATGAACTGTATCGCGAAGTCAGACTTTAAAATCATCGATCAATCATATGAGCAATCTCCTTATCTAAAACTTGCTATTCGACAATCAGCCTACGAAAAGAACATCCTCGGCTTATACAGTCAATTATTAAATTTTGACATTGACGACTTGGAATTAGCCAAAGATCATCCAGTCAAGCATACAACGCTGGCACCATTTGAAGGCATTCTTTAGGCTAAGGAGTCATCCACATTAAAAATACCTTTTTTTAAATAAAAAAAAAAAGGACTACCTATTCTTTAACCTTGGATTGCTAACTTGGTTTCGAATTCAATATCATCATTTCGCAACTACATAATCAATGAAGAAACATCAACTAGCAAAAATCTCAGAACTACAGGACAGAACGCCGACACATAAGATGGTCAATGGTCTAGATTTAGTCGTCATTAAGTATGACAATTCCATTTCAGTTCTTTATGGAAGATGTTTACATCGAGGTGCTCTGATGGCAGATGGATATGTAGAGGGTCAAAACTTAATCTGTGGTGTTCATGGCTGGGATTATAGACTAGATACGGGAGTGAGTGCTTACAATAATGATGAAGCCTTACATAAATTCTCAACAGTCATTGAAGATGATATTATTTTTGTGGATGAAGATGACATCAATACTTTTTTGAAAAAACATCCACAACCCTTCAAACGCGATGAATACCTAGGGCAATATGCAGATACGCATCCCGAAAGCACAGAGCCCTATACTCAATATATCAAGGAGTTAGCCAAACACGGTTTGAAAAATCATGGTCATCATGGACCTTCTGCGTCTATGGGCGTTGATCGCAATACCTTGCCAAAATGGGAAGACATCCAGTTTTTACCAGCGCAGCTTGCAACGCGTCCTTTATTAGATGAAGAAGATGTCTCTACTCAAGTCATTATTGGTCCTCAAGCAAATAAACCCTTAATTCTTGATATTCCCATTTTTGTATCAGACATGAGTTTTGGAGCTTTATCTCGAGAAGCTAAGATTGCATTAGCCATGGGAGCTGAACTTTCGGGAACTGGCATTTGCAGTGGTGAAGGAGGGATGTTACCAGAGGAGCAAGAAAACAATTCTAAATATTTTTATGAATTAGCCTCAGGAAAATTTGGCTTTGCGTGGGAAAAAGTAGAAAAGACACAAGCATTTCATTTTAAAGGTGGACAAGGTGCAAAGACTGGAACTGGTGGACATCTACCTGGGAATAAAGTCACGAAGGAGATTGCGGAGGTGCGCGGATTGAAGGTAGGAGAAACGGCTATTTCTCCAGCAGCATTTCCTGATTTGTTTACTGCTGAGGATTTCAAAAAAGTCGCTTCAGAAGTAAGAGAACGGACTGGAGGTATTCCTGTTGGATTCAAAATAGCAGCAAGTCATATCGAAAAGGATATAGATTTTGCACTAGCTGTTGGCGTAGATTATATTATTCTAGATGGTCGAGGTGGAGGCACTGGTTCTGCACCAACTGTACTAAGAAACAATATTAACGTTCCAACTATACCTGCATTAGCTAGAGCGAGAAAACACTTGGACGAGCTAGGTGCAACTGATATCACTTTGGTCATCACGGGTGGACTTCGAGTTGCGGAGGATTTTGCAAAAGCCATGATGCTGGGAGCTGACGCAATAGCAGTATCTAACTCAGCCTTGCAAGCGATCGGTTGCTTGGGCATGCGTGCTTGCAACAGTAACAATTGCCCTGTCGGCATTGCTACTCAAAAAGAAGATTTGCGAAGTCGATTAATCATTGAATCTTCTGCCCTTCAATTAAAGAACTTCTTTTTAGCCACTACTGATTTAATAAAAGTCATAGCGAGAGCATGTGGACATGATCATGTCTCAAAATTTAATGAGAATGATTTAAGCACGTTTGATTATGACATACATAAATTAACAGGTATCCCTTATGCAGGCGTCAGTTGATCAACTACTTAGTTGATGTTTAAGTAAAAAATCTCCCACTTCAATTAAGAAGCGGAAGATCAAAAAAACACCACATATCTTTTTTAATTCGAATCAACATAGATTAGTCAATCAAGATAGCATTCAATTCTTATTGTCCATTCATCCAGCAATATCAGAATGAACGTAATTCAAAATACTTGTCTATCTCTTAGCTTTAAAATGATAATAATATACATGCTTATATCACTTCAATTCATTACAACTCTCCATCAACGTGTTGTACGTAGATCCTTTTTCAACCTCAAAACCTAAGCTTGTTACGACCTCTAATGTTGCTTGCATGAGAACTGTCGAGGGGTCTTCAATAGTCGCGTTAGTTACAATTCTGTTTGTGGTTGCAAATTGTAAATCATTGATGATAGTGCCTTGGATTCTCATAAAGTCAGGACTACAACTCAAGGCCAGCTCACGAGATGCTGCACAGAGTAAGGCTGCATCATGATCCAAGTAGCCCATCTGAGCCACTTCTCCCATTAAGGGGTTCGTCACCTTTACAGTAGCTAGTATACAATCGCGGATATCAGCATATTGTAAAATCGGATACTGACCTTTAATGATCGCTGCGGTCCTGGCAACCATCGGTGCTGAGATAGATGTGCCTGCTACTGAATCAACATTCATCAAAGAAGTACCATCCTGTGCTCTACCTGGCGCAATGACATGATCTATCGCAGCAAGATCCACACTCTTGTCACCAGTATTTGCATAGCTTCTGACACCCATTGTCGTTTCATCATGCGCAGAGACTGTTATGATATTACTGTAGCTAAATATGGCTGGATATTTCCCTAAGGTATGATTATCAATATCTATCCCATCATTCCCTGCAGAGACTATCATCAATGCACCATTAACACTTGCTTTGGAGAAAGCATCCTGTAGCAGAATCGGATTTTCTGCTGTGTAAAATCCCCAGCTATTCACAATGATAGATGCGCCCTCATCGATGGCGTAATGTATGCCACAGATCGCATCAAAGAGAAAGCCAGAATTTCCATTATGAAACTTTAGAGACATTAGCTCTAATTGAATGTCATCAGGAAAATCGTTAACGATCGCACCAGCAACGGCACTGCCATGCCCTGTACTGTCTTGAGGGATTGCATCATCAAACTGAAAATCATAGCCCAATAGATCTCCAATCAGACAATTGTCCTCATCATTCGCCTCTTTATTTGTCCAGTGTGCATTCTCAAAAGCCTCATGATCAATATTTACTCCTGCATCAATGATAGCAACCCTGACTCTATATTGTGGGTTGAGTGGTTTGTAAAGAGGAAAAGGATAACAGCTGAATGCAGAGCCACAGCGATCTAAATCATATTCTAGTCGATCATCAATTTGATAATTATAACTTGTCCCTTCAATACACGGATCTTGTTTAGCCGTGATTTCTCCTTCTAAAAACGTTTCAAAATCGCTAGCTTCAAATAAATAGAGTTGGGGATCTGAACATCCACAAGAATCCACTAAGACAAAACCTGGGTCAAAAATCCCTTCGTCAAAACCAGGACCGGGCTTAATGATCAACTGATTAGCTTTAAAACCGCTCCCGTCTCCAGACACATCAGCACACAGAATCCAATCATCGATTGATACAGGAAGAATTGAAGCAGAGACTTCCAATGTACCAGAACTTGCATTATTATCATCCCATACCCTGATGTAATAATCACCAGCAAGAGCCGATTCTATCACAATGGCATTAGGAAATACATCAAAATTGTAACAACCCACTGCTGGCGTTACCGCGCTTACACAACAAGTACCTACTGGGCATGAATTAGCAAAATGCACTTCAGCTCTGGCATTTATTGTTGTTCCAGCACGTCTACGAATTATTATATTTGATGTGCTAGGGACATTAATATGAACCCAAAAATCATTCATCAAAGGAGGAGCACAAGTATAAGGTAAACCGGTAAATGCGCTAACAGCATTGAATGTAATTGTACTTACTGCAGCATCACAGCTTGGACCGCTTTGCAGGGGTATGGTGCTTGCGTTAAAACATTCATTATTGGCACTGGCACAATTGGCTATGCCCAATAAAATAAGTAATGGAAATAATGTTCTCATGTTATGTGCTTTTGTTTGGAAGTAATTCAAATGTAGGAAAGGTTAACATCTGTATCAACTAAAACACATCACTATATATAGTGATTTTGGTTCAGATATCTTTAATTCATGTAGCTAACAAATCATTTATACCTTTATATTGTATCAATCATAACTTCCACTTCAAATGAGAATTACGCAGGCATTCTTTGCGATTGCAATTTGCATGTCATCTCTTCAAGGACAAAACGATTCCCTTACATTTTATTTTAATCAAGGACTAAATCAAATAGAAAAAGGCTTAAAATCAGAGGCAAGATTCAGCCTGGAGCAAGCTGTACTCTTTACAGGTGCCGATAGTATCACCGCGGCGGCCCATCATCAATTGGGAAATCTAAATTATGGAAGTAAGCAATACCAACAAGCAATAGATCATTGGGGAATGGCCATTAGGCATCGAAAAAACTACCTACAATTAAATCATGTAGACATTGTAAAAACATACATAAATATTGGAACCGCAGAAAACATTTTGGGTAATACAAACCGCTCACACGAAGCACTTAGCACAGCCTTGGCCCTTTTAAATAGTCAGGAAACAGAGGATGTATTTCGTAAAGCCAATGTGTATGCCGCTATTGGAAGTCTTGAAAAAAACGAACTTAACTTGAGCCTGGCGTTGGACTATTTGCAAGAAGCCTATCGACTTTACGCTCTATGTGATCGTGACATTAAATGGCGACAGGTAAACACGTGTACCGATTTATTTGACACGTATAAATTACTCAAAAAACCCAAGGAAGCCTTGTTGTGGGCAAACCGTACCATGGAAGAAGTCAGCCAGATAAGCCCAACAAACCAAGGTCATGACATCTATTTGGCTAACGCATATAGCAACAGAGGTATCGCTTATAAACTAAATGAGCAATATGAAACAGCTGAAGCAGATTACCTCATGGCACTGAATGTAAACAAGAGATCACCTGAGCGGACAGACTATCTCGGGGTTGCGCTCAACAACCTGATCGCACTATACTCAAAGATGGATGACATAGAAAAAGCAGAAGCCATGATCCATCAAGCAAAGGCTATTTTCATTCAGCAAAATCAGCCACAACTATTAGTCAACACATTAATCGAAGAAGCAAAATTCAGATATGATCAAACTGATTATTCCGGTGCTATTGATTCGTATGTAGAGGCTCGTCAAATAGTATCTCATGACCTGGATAAACAACTTTCTGAATTGGCGAGATCAGCAGTGAATGAAACCACAATCGTTGAATTGGTAACTGGCCAGCTAAAATCCAAAGTGGCCTTGTATCGGCTAACCAAAGAGAAGAACATTCTAGATGGTGTAGATTCACAAATACACGAATTAGCAAACATCATAGACGAAATCAGTTTAGGTATGTCTGATCTCGAATCAAAGTTAGAGTTTTCCAGTTTGGTGAATGATTTTTTTGATGTTGCCGTAGCGATAAAATACTTGAGGTATAAAGAAGCTGCTGACGCAAGTATTGCAGAAGATGCCTGGAAGCTCATGGACAAAGCTAAATCCAGATCAATATTTGATAAGCTTCGATTGGATCAAGTATCCGAAAACTCCAAACACTTGAGCAGTATATACCAAAAAAGAAAGACACTGCAAGACCAGATTTTTCAATATCAAATTAGGCTTTCTTCTAACTTGCAATCAAAGCAAAATCTAGTAGATACGATTATGGATTTACAGGCGATTTCTAGTCAACTTGATTTGCAGATTGACAGCTTAATTCAAAGTGAGCAGGTTTGGCAAATTGATGAGGATAAGAATGATATAATCCATCAATCACCCAATACACTATTCATGCAATACCACCTGGCGAAGGACAGCAGCTATCTTATTTATAAATACAAAAACGACATTAAATTCCATAACCTAGGTGGCACTTCAGCACTTGAAAATCAGTTGTTACAATTTGTAGAGGCTACGCGGCAACCGTCATCTGATATCACTCAGTACAGCAAGATTGCACTAACTGCATTTAAAACGCTATTTCCATTAGCATACAGAGCGCAAATTCCAAAGTCTATCATAATCTTTCCAGACCGCTTAATTGGCAAAATCCCCTTTGAGGCAACCCTAGTCAACAACTATTCCCAAGAAAACTCTTTCGCAAATCTGGATTACCTCATCAATCATACTGACATATCATATGGTTCATCTCATAGTATCCTAAACTATCAAATGAAACACAATCGGGATAATAAGCAAAAGGCAATCGGCTACGCCATTGATTATGCCGTTTTCCCTGTTGGCCAATATAGCCAGCTCGTGCATTCGATTGCAGAATTACAATCCTTGAAGTCTGAATCAAAACTAAAGACCTTTGAAAACCAAGAGGCTACTGACAACAGTTTCTTTGATGAGGCAGAGAACGCATCCTTGATTCACTTATCGCTACATGGGATCACAGACGCTACAAACCCAGCCTTAAGTTATCTACAATTTTATCCAAAAGATGCCGAAGATGATGGCAAGCTGTATATCAAAGATATATACCACAAAGACATTGATCCCGAATTAATCGTGCTCAGTTCTTGCAGTTCTGGCGATGGCTATCTATCCGAAGCTGAAGGCAGTATCAGTTTTGCGCATGCCTTTTCATACAGCAATGCTCAATCAATCGTTTTGAATTTATGGGACTCTGCATCTTACAGCTCATTTGAATTAATACAAGGTTTTTACAACAACTTGTTCCGTGGCATATCAAAATCGGAGTCATTACAACAAACCAAAATTGACTATCTGCACGGGATCAAAGCGCAGGAATTAGCACATCCGTTCTATTGGGCGACCTTAGTTATTTATGGCGATCCAAGATTAATTGAGCGTGAACATTCATTCTCAAACTTAAATCTGATTTGGATTCTCGCTTTGATTTTTCTAATCTGCGTTTATTTCATTTCGCTAAGGAGACGCGAGGCTTCATCCAAATAAGGATGTTGTTGCGTATTAGCAATCAATTGAAGTTGTGCCTTTGCTTCAGTATCTTGCCCTTGCTTCAGAAAAAGTAATGCTCTGTACCATTGACTTTCCAAGTAAAACCTAGAAGTCTGTTCGTCGATCAATTCTAAGTTTTGCTGAGCAGCTGGTATTTGATTCAATTCAATTTGTGACATGGCTAGGTAGAATGACACAGTATCCGTTTTACTATTAATGCTCTCTAACAATTGGCTCGCTTTATTAAAATTGGATTGTTGGTAGTCAACCATTGCTTCGTCTAGTACCGAAGCCGCCGTCTGTTCGCCTTTGACGATTGGATTAATAATACTGGGATAGGCTTCATAATGGCTAGAAAAAAGCTCACTGTTTGTTTGGCTTGGCCAGAATAAAAAACTAACCGCTATTAGAGCAAGAAAGCTAGCCGCAATGGCCAAGGTTGGCATCAGCCGAATAACTTTCTTAGACTTCAGAATTTGTTGTTCTTTCTCTTTCAACTGAGCTTTAAGCAATGGTCTATTCTCAATTGACAAAGGGCCTCGCATGTCTGTTAAGAATTGGAGGTCATTCTGAAAATCTGGCTCATCCTTATGCAGATTGTAATAGTCCGTTTCTTCTTTGCTCAGCTGATGACCAAACAAAAGTTTATCGAGAACAATATCTCGCAATACGTCTTTAGGTGGTTCAGTCATGCTCCGATGTGTTTGATTTCACAATTGTCTTCAAGGTCTTTAAGCATCTTGATTTATGGCTTTTAGTTACATTCTCATTTGCATAATTCATGCTATGCATTATAGCCTCAATGCTGTATTGTCTATAATAGAATAGTGTTAGAATTTTGCGGCAGTTTTCAGATAACTGCTTTAGTGATTGGTGCAGTTTAACTTGTGCAGGACTCAAGGTTGTATCATGATTATCAAAATAAAATGTTTCTTGATCTTGAGAAGCCATTCGACTGACTTCCTCTCGGTCCTTTATTGTTGCCTTAATGTGATTACGAATCATATTTCTACATATTCCAAATAGATAAGCTTTGGGCTTATCCTGATCATTAATTTTACCAGCTTGGATCGCTTCATACAGAACGATGATTGCCTCTTGATAGATATCAATGCGGTCTTCAACACTCAGCGAATATTTTGCTGTCGCCTTCAGATATTCCGATCTAAACGATTCATAGAATGATTCGATGGTCTGATCATGTCTAGTCCAAGCTTTCATAAGAGAAGTACCGATTTTGGCAAATAGGTTAACATGGAAGTGTTAGTTATTTGATGATGAACAAATTAGGAAGTTTGAATAAGAATATGAAATAAATATTTGGAAGATGCCTAGTGTCCATATAACAACACAAACACGACCAAGAAGAAAAGTAAACATTTGTATCTTGAGACTTCGAAGTTAGCTTATGAAAACGATTGGTATCACAGGTGGAATTGGTAGTGGAAAAACAACTTGTTGCCGCATTTTTGAAACATTAGGTATTCCTGTCTATTATGCTGATCCCCGCGCTAAGAAGCTGATGACATCAGACAAACTCTTAAAGGCACAAATCAAAGAGCTGTTAGGTAAGGATGCTTATTTTCGAAATGGGCGTCTAAACAGAGGATTTATTGCAAGTAAAATTTTTAATGATAAGGCGTTGTTGAAGAAGATGAATGGCATGGTGCATCCCGCAGTTGGGCGAGATGTCATTGCTTGGGCGAGTCAGCAAGATGCCCCATACATTTTATATGAAGCAGCTCTGCTTGTAGAGAATGGGTCTTATAAAAACTTCAATAAGCTGATCGTGGTGAGTTGCCCGCAAGAAGAACGGATCAGGCGAGTGATGTCGCGGGATGACGTAGATATGAAAGATGTGAAAGCGAGGATGAAACATCAACTTCCTGAGAGTAAGAAGCTTGCGGTGGCTGATTTCGTGATTGTGAATGATGGGCAGGAAATGTTGATTCCTCAGATTATGGAAGTGCATGAGCAGATATTGGGAGGGTGATTTAGTTAAGACTAATGGTTTCATTGTAGTTGTTGGTTACAAGTTACTTTAGTGGCTTGTCCGATGTAATATTTCAAGTGGTTAAAACCACTTGGATTGATTTATCTACTACTAAAGCTTAATTCGTGATAATTCCAAGTTACTTTAGTGACTTGTGCTTCATAATATATCGATTCATAAGCCGCTTGAATTGATTAAGTCACATATAGTTGGTCGAATTAAGGATCAAAGAAATCAACACACATTTCATCAATAATATCTTGCAATTCGTGGCTATAAGGGAGACCATGTTTTATCCGATTATTTCGAATGTAGTTTATGGTATTCTCCAACTGAGATGGCACATAAACCCTTCCTTCGACAGTACTAACACGAGAAAGACAAGCCATATCAATTTCCTTTTAAAAATACTTTTGAGACCAAAGCGGACCTGAAGAATATTCATATTCTTTGTGAAACAGGTAAGAACTTTTACCTTTTAAAAGCTTCATCACAGCTGGTAAATACTGTTTGTCGCATTGAATAAGGATGTGTATATGATCCTTGCAAATATTAAAGGCAAAGCATACAATTTGATTTGTTTTTACAATTTCCAGTAGTATAGACGATAGTTTTATTTCTTGTTCAGTCGTTAATAATAAAGGCTTGTTTCTTTTTACGTTATAGTCTTGCATTCTTTTAGAGAATCGACTGTTGTGTGTTGTCAATACGACATGAATAATAATCTCCATTAGTAAAGTTGTCATTGTAGTATACTTAAAATACAATATTTTCAAATATCAGTTGCCAAAAAAGTGTTAATCCTACTTTTAATGATTCAAAGCATAACTACCTTCCAACAAGTGGTTAAAACCCAATGTCGTTTAGTTAGTGGTCGAGGTATTATCATTTGAAAATCCAATTGTCATGATTTTTACCAAAAATCCCGCCAATTGGAGACTTTCTTTAATCATTCCACGCGGCACTTCGTACCGCGCTACAATAATGTCGCA
>CALGLU010000131.1 GCA_937959275.1 uncultured Saprospiraceae bacterium
GCACTAGTTACAAGGAGCAATGTGGGCATGGAAAATTGAGCCCGCGGTTACTTCAAATCCTGATGATAAGTTTACTTCAGCACCTGCTCTCATCTCCACTTGGGTGCTAGCCACACGACCTTCAGAATAAATTCTATTGTCAGCCTTATAAGTACCAGCTACGATATTGGTTTGATGAACATTTAATTCGAAAGGACAACAGTTACCAAATATATTCACATAACCCTCGTCTACTTGACCATCACAATTATTGTCAACGCCATCGCAAATTTCTATTGCTCCAGGATATTGTAATGGGTTGTTATCATTACAATCTATATCCATCGTGAATCCATCATTATCATTGTCGCAATTTAGAATGAGAGAATTAGATTTGTATGATACATCGCAAAAATCGTCTGTAAAAGTTAAGTTGGTTTCAATTCGATCACAATCCTGATATAAAGAATTTGGATTTATACGGAAATACATAAACTCATCTATTTGATCAAAGCGATTATCTAGAAAGGACCCTGTGATAATAGATTCTCTTAATAATTCTCCTTCAAAGTCACTGAAAATATAATTATTTGATCTAGCTGAGTTTAATCTTGGATTTAAATGGGCATATTGATTAAAGTCAGTAATTCGATACCAAATCTTGACATATGGATCATCATCTAATTCTGTATGAGAAAACTCAATTGTTGGTGATTTATCTAATGAATAACAAGAGGCGCAAGTATTGGACACATCATTAACAGTTACTGTACTTGTACATTCAGAAATATTTCCTGCTCCATCGGCTACTTCTAGTACGACCACATTTTGTCCAATATCTGAACAATCGAAAGAAGTTTCTGTAATGCCATAAGAGACTATTCCACAATCATCAAAAGAGTTATCATTGATGTCTGTATGAGTAATTTCTAATGACTGATTTGACAAGTTAAGGTTGATGTTTTTACACAGAGCAGTTGGAGCGGTATTGTCTGCAGATGAAGTGCAATTGTGGATGTATTCACTTGCGTGAAATTTAATATTGGAGACACAGTCTCTTATGGTCATGATGTGACTTTCATTCGTACTCAAAGCACGAATTTCAGTATGGATCGTATCTCCTGGAAGCGCATTTATAAGCACAGTATTTGAAGATGAACCAGTAAATGTAATAAAGAATAAATCGATGTACGACAATATTTGTGAGGTTAGTATGACGTCGAGTTTTACATCACCATTTTGTTGGCAAGTGAATTGAAAATCAAAGGTTGGAGGAGGTAAAACCGATATTGTTTTTGTAAATATAGGAGAACCAACTACTGCATCACAATCATTGTCTAGATGCGATATTGATTCAAGTGAGATTTGGTAACTTCCTGGCTTTTCAAAATCAAAACCAAAATCTGAAGCATACATATCACCACAACAAAGAGCTTCGAGCGACCATAAATATTTATTTTCAAAATTGATACCATTTACTTGTAAATCATAGGGCCCCTGTGGATTTAGATATGGATACTCAAAAGCAATCCTTGCACTGATATCACTTGCATAAATTGTTTCTCTTGTATCTAAAACACAGTAATCGGATAGACCGATTAAATCCACATCACAAGGTACTTGAGTGTTTAGCTGTAATGTCAATGTTGTAAAAAGAATAATAAATAACTTTTTTAACATAAGTTTTTCTTTGTAAATCTGTCAATAGAGTTCAATATATTGATTCTTGAGTGAATCGTTCTATATTCTCAATGCAAGTTTGATTCTGCAAGAGTTAAAAATGAAGTATTTGGTAACGGAGTTTTGTTAGTCTTGTAGACCCTGTTTTAATTTGAGTAAGACCTAACAGTAGCTTCTTTTCGAAATGAAACTATCAATGTCTTATGGCAATCTTGAACTTGATTCAATATCTCACCCTTTGTTTTCTAATTTGACATTGTCATTATCATGTTTTGTTAGCTCTTTGATTTTCGTTTTGCGTATTTGTTCGTTTTTTTCTTTGCGCCAAAAGCAGATTTATCTTTACCAAATTTCTTTTTGGTACTAGAACCACTGCCTCCCCTAGATCGGTCCTTACTATTGCTTTCGGATCGAGCACCTCTTCCGCTACCTCCAGATGATGAGTTGCGTCTTCCTGCTCCACCTCTCGAACCACGATATCGCCCTTGACGGTTATTACCCCCTCGAGATCTGTCTGATCTGCCACCTCGATCTTTTGAAATGGACATCCCATCATTGAGATCGCGTGAGCTGAGTAAATCTGATTGGTCAAGATGTTTGATGAGTAATCGTGTGATGAGTTGCTCTTTTGACAAACCACTCAGTTCTCCAATCACTTGATCAATCGTCTCTTGAGGTATCTCTTTACCTTTAGGAGATGTAGATAGGATATCTGATGACCATTTAGTGATCGTTTGGTCTACAATATGATCACTTGTTGGGATGAGAATTTTTTCAAACGAAATATTCAAATCTCTTTCTAATCTCTTAATCCGACCACCTTCTCTTCCATTGATAAAGGCTATTGAAAGCCCTTCCTTACCAGCCCGCGCAGTCCGTCCACTTCGATGTGTATAATAGGACACATCATCAGGAAGTGTAAAGTGAAATACATGAGTCAGATCATTCACATCAATCCCTCGCGCTGCCACATCTGTCGCAACTAATAACTGTAAGTCATGTTTCTTAAATCGCTTCATGACTCTATCTCTCTGTTGCTGACTCAAATCTCCGTGTATCGCATCAGCTTTATAATTAGCCTTTTGCAAATGCTCCGCTAAGGTCTGCGTATCCATACGTGTTCTGCAAAACACAACACTCTTCATATCAGGATACATATCTATGAATCGACACATCGCTTCTGATTTGTCTGCGCCGCGTACAAGCACAAACTGATGTGAGATATTCGCATTGACTTTCTCAGTACTATTGATTTTGACTTCAAGGGGATCAGTCATGTAACTGTTCACGATCTTCTTGATTTCTTGAGGCATTGTTGCTGAAAATAGCCACGTCTGTTTTGCCTCCGGTGTATAACTTAAGATTTTATCGAGCTCATCTTTAAAACCCATGTTAAGCATTTCGTCTGCTTCATCTAGGACAAGAAACTCTAACTGAGATAGATCGATAGCTTTTCTCTTGATTAAGTCGATTAATCGGCCTGGCGTGGCTATAATGATATGCTGAGGTTTCTTGAGAGCTCGTAGTTGTTTGGTAATAGCTTCACCTCCATACACAGGGAGTACATTCAGTTTGAATAAATATTTACTGAACGTCGTTAACTGTTCTGCTATTTGCTTGCCTAATTCTCGAGTAGGCGAGAGTACCAGCGCTTGGGTATGCTTAGAGTCTGGATCGATTTGCTCCAATAAAGGTAAGCCGAATGCAGCTGTTTTACCTGTACCCGTTTGAGCAAGTCCAATAAAATCTCGATCACCAGTCAGTAAAGTAGGGATAGATTTACTTTGTATTTCTGTTGGTTTTTCGAATCCCAATTCTGTAAGAACTTTCAATACTTCGTCAGAAAGTCCTAGATCTTTAAATGCTGTCAAATGTAAAATTTAGATATGAACTGCAAATGTACCCTTTTTCTGCAAGGAATGTACTGCTCAGAGCCTGTGCAGCTTCATTACTCTTCAAGAAGAGTACGTAAAGTGGCTTTAAATAGAGTGGTATACATATTAAGTTGAATATCAGTTTATTATGGATTACAACTGTTGTTGATATTCATACTGCCACGTATGCTACTATTGAAAATTCATTGATATTGCCATTACCATTGATACTGATATTGCTATTGATATTGCCATTGATAATGCTATCTTGTAGAGAACTAATTTCTAACTCATAAGCTACAAACTATGCCTACTAATTTTTGGATATTTTTTATCACAGCATTGATTCCTCTATTTGTTGGAGCTATTTGGTACAGTCCTAAGGTCATGGGCACCTCTTGGATGCGTGAGAATGGTTTTAAAGAAGAAGATTTACAAGGAGCTAACATGGCTTTCATTTTTGGACTGTGCTATGTCTTTGGCATCTTTATTTCATTAGGATTGAGTGGGATTGTCATCCACCAACCGAGCGTTTTTCAAGTGATGATGCCTGATGTGATGGTTGAGGGGAGTGCGGCACAGCAGCAATTCAATGACCTCATGAGTACATATGGCAATAACTTTAGAGACTGGAAGCACGGAGCGCTTCATGGTGTTTTATATTCTGTGTTGTTAGTGCTGCCTCTACTGGCGATTAATGCACTATTCGAAAGAAGAGGATGGAAATACATCATGATTCATTTTGGATATTGGTTGATCACCTTGACCTTAATAGGAGCGGTGTTGTGCCAGACGTTAACCTATCTTTAGTTTAAATAATTTTGATCTAAATATTTATTTTGTAAAAAAGCAATGTGAACAATTTCTTTTGGATAAGAATAGTGATGTCTTTAGTCTGCATATCTTATAGTTGCTTTTTATGTGCTATTGACTTAGAACCATTTGATATTTTTGAAAATCCAGAATATAACTGTGATCAACCATGTAACGGTTTCTCTATTAGTTATGAAGCCTATAACTTGACTGCAGATAAAATTGAAGCTTCCACTAATGAGGTAATCGATTATGTATTAGTGATAGTCAGAGATGCTTCATGTCAATTAGTCGGACTGCATGTAGGTGAATTCAGAGAAGGATTCAACAACATTGATTTTGGTTCTACTATTGGTGGAGCTATTGTTAAGCCAGAGTCGCGTCCAGTATCAGCTTTTTTGATAGATATTGAAGGACCAGATGAACTGCCTCAGGATGGCGATTATAGTGATCTTAGTCCATTTTTGACTTACGAATTGATGGATTCTGGGGAGGCTGATTTTCTAGACTCTCCAATACCCATTGTTAATTGTCAACCACACAAGGCGAAAGTATATTCGTTCGGACAAAAGGATGTGTATGAAACGGGTAAGGACTTGATTCAGACTCCTGACGACGGATTTCTTCTCGTTGGTTTTGTAGGTGCTGAAGAGAGTCTAGATGTGATTGTTAAGAAAGTAAATAAAGATAGGGAAGAAGTATGGTCTAAAACCTATGGTGGTTCTGATCGAGAAGGCCACGACACTGAACTTGATGGCGTAGGCGATATTGAAATTATGCAGGACAGTGATGGGATGTATGTCATCTCGACAACCTCTTCCTCAGCCATTGGACCTGAAAATAACTTACCGGGTTCACCTGGACCTAGTCCATGGATATTCAAGATAAATGATACTGGAGAGATGATTTGGCAAACCAGAATTCTGGAAGATGGAGGCGCGGTCTTCCATGATTTAGTTCCGAATCCTACTGGTGGCTGCTTTATCTCTTTTAGTTCTGGCAATCCGTCCTACACTATTCTCACTGATTCTATCCACAGTGTTTCTATGTTTGGCTCTATTGATATTGCCGTGGCTTCTATAGATGAGGCTGGTATTGTACAATGGGTGCATACTGTAGGAGATGAATTTAGGAATTTGCAGTCCTCTATTGATATCAGCTCGGATTCTACCTTAGTTGTCCTTTATGAGTCAGAGTCAGATTTGGGTATTCATGTGGCGAGCTTAGATATGTCTGGTACGATTCATTGGGACCGGAGTTTTGGAAATGACAGAACAGATGGAGCAACACATATCAGTGTTTTAGCTGACGGTTCTTATCTAGCAGCCACATATGCTTTTGGAGAAAGACCTCATGATGTGCGTTTAATCCGATTAAACGAAGAAGGATTGATATGGGATAAACAGTTTTCTATGCCATTCTCTGAAGTCATCTTTAATTTATTTACTGAAGATAATGGAGATGTCTTGATGGCCGGTGTTTCAGATCAAGCTGTATTATTAATGAAGGTTGATTCTGATGGAAATCTACTATTAAATCAACGAACAATATTGGATAATGTCTTCAGTTTTGGAAATATCATTCAACTCAATGACGGTTATGCACTCACTGGTTCGATAGAGAAAGATTTATTTTTTGATGGTCTTCTAGTCTTTAGTAATAATACCGATTTGTTTCTCACAATTTTGGACTCCAATGCTCAATTTATAGAATCTGGCGAATCAGAATTTTCCGGATTTATAAAAAATAGACATAATATTGGTGTACCAAATGTAAATGTCAGATTGTCTAGTGGAGAAGAAGTAAAAACTGATTCCAGTGGCCGCTTTCAATTCGATGAGATCAATGACTTTTCAAATCTAACACTCAATTTTTCAAAAGACGATGATCAATTACCTGAAGGATTATCTTCAGTGGATCTAGTGCAAATCCTAAATCATATTCTTGGAATTATTCCATTTGAACATCAACTTCAAATTGCTTCAGCAGACTTAAATAATGATGCTAGTGTGTCAAGCGTTGATTTGATTATTTTACGAAACATTATCTTGGGTCTGACAAACGAGCTCCCAAATAATACGCCAATATGGAGATTTTCTGAAAATCATATTCCTATCTTGGCGATCCCAGATTCGCCCTTGCAAATCACGGCTAATAAAGTAGGTGATGCAAACGGTGATGCCATAAAATAAGGCTTTGCCTTCAACAGTGTATAACTCTTGTAACATGAATTTAAATGAAGCCACCAAGCTCATCCACCAGAGACGATCCATATTTCCAAAAGTATTTACCGGAGAATCAGTAGCTGATGAAGTCATTCATCAAATACTAGAAAATGCCAATCAGGCACCCTCACATAAACACACAGAGCCATGGCGCTTTCATGTCATGACTGGTAAGAAGAAGAGCGAACTCGGTACATTTTTTCAAGAGACTTATGCTGCACATGTTCTTGGTGATGATTTCAAAGAATCGAAGTACAATAAGTTTCCTGTAAAAATGAATAAAAGCAGTCATGTGATTGCTATCTGCATGCAGCGCGATCCTAAAGCCTCTATTCCAGAATGGGAGGAAGTTGCTGCGGTCGCTTGTGCTGTACAGAATATGTATTTGTCAATCACAGCTGCAGGACTTGGTGGGTATTGGAGTTCGCCGGGTCTGATGATTGAACATATTGGCGAATTTATTCAATTGAATCAACAAGAAAGATGCCTTGGCTTTTTTTATTGTGGCGTACCCAAAGTAGACATGTCTCTTTTAGTTAAAAAAAAGCCGCTTGATGAGAAAGTGAAGTGGTATAAATAGAAGTGATTGTTACAAAAATAAAGTGGTATTGATTCATGTATTTAATACCACTTTGTTTTAGCTCTATCCACCTAATGCAATGCTACAGTTATTAATATTTCGAATGAGTAAGGATTACATATCCACCCAGACATCTCCATTAAAATATCTTAATTTGGCTTGCGTTCCATCTTGAAAATAAATGTCTCCTTTTTTAGGATCTTCGGGTGCAGCTTCTCTAGGTTGCAGATTTATTTTTTTCGTTACCGTCGCTCGACCATTGATTTTAACCTCTTCTTTTCCCTCTGCAAAGTTACCCCAAATAAGAGGCTTGGTTGTGTCACTGTTAGCTATCCAAAGTTGATTGTCTCCTGTTGCATAGTATCCTGCCCGATTGCCTAAAAGGACATTTCCCTCGCCTTTATTTGTGCCTCCAGCATAGTTGCCAATAATAACATTCTTACCCTTAAGTTGATCGGCACCAGCCCCATTTCCGATGATGACATTATGGCTGCTTGTCCCTAGATTATAACCAGCCATACTGCCAATGACAGTGTTGTAGTCTGCGATACTTGCATTCTCAGCTGTTTTGTAACCTAAGAAAGTATTGAATGAACCATTATTGTTGAATCCAGTACTCACACCAAAATAGGCGTTGCTGTTGCCATGAGTATTTTTCAATCCCGCCTGCGTACCATAGAAACTATTGTCTGAACCCTCCTCATTCATAAATCCAGTAAATGAACCAACCATTGTATTATTGATCCCTTCATCATTATGAAATCCTGCCTGAAAACCGATTGCAACATTATTCGTTTTTACTTCACTAGTAACTGATTTTCCCTGGTTATGAAGAGCTTGAAAACCGATTGCAGTATTTTGACTTGAATGTTTATTCTCGTACAGAGAAGAGTGTCCTAAGCCAATATTATCATTTGCAGTTTCATTATTCCCGCCTGAACTATTACCAACAAATATATTCTGACTGCCATGATCATTGTTTAAAAAAGCTGATTGACCGATGGCAATATTATCATCACCCTCATCACTAAACCTTCCCGCTGACGAGCCAATGAAAGTATTTCTTTGACCACTCGTATTAACAAGTCCAGCTGTATGTCCAATGAAAGTGTTTTGTGTGCCATTCGTGTTTTCCTTTCCTGCGGCGACTCCAAAAAATGTATTGTTTATTCCTGCATTTGACAAGGTATTTGATCCTGCTTCTTCACCAGCAAAGGTGTTACCATTTTCTTGGTTACTGTAGAGTTCACTGTCTGCTGTCATCTCCATCCACTCACTGTCATTGTGATACCAGATTGAGCGACTTTGACTGTCAAAGATGAGTTGTGATTCCGCTGGATTGATGATTGAATCTCGTTGTACTAGAGGCAATATAATTCCCTGAGCAGTTAGCTCTGTGCTTGCTAGTGGCATTGTTTGTGCGTTTACCTCTAGACAGAAGCAGAAGGCAATTAACAATAGAGCAAAACTTAAGTGGGTTTTTTGATTTGAATATTTAGTATATAAATGTGTCATGATTATAATTTTAATTTTCTGATGTAATTTCATTGTGCGTGTTTTAGAGACCTATGTAAACCATATTGCACTTTTCCGGGCAGCTTCCTTTAGGAATAAAAGACGAGCGCAAGGATTTTGTATTCGCATTATGTGCATTTTGCTCTACACACTTTAAAGACTGTTCCATTGCTGCCCATCGTAATATCTGAGCTTGACTTGATCGTTATCAAGATGCATGTATATGTCTCCTTTTATTGGTTCTTGTGGACTCGTCTTTTGCGGTTCTAATTGAAGAATATCTGTGACGCTGAATGTGGCATTGATTGTAACTGCTTCATGATTCTGAGAAAAGTCTCCAACTATAAGAGCTTTGTCTGAATCAGAATTGTCAATCATTAATTGATTAGACGATGCACTGTGGAAGCCAACAGAATGTCCAATAAAGACATTACCATCTCCACCATTATTCGCACCTGAACTGTCACCGATAAAGACATTGTCATCACCAACACTTGAGTATCCAGAAGAGTGACCGATGAACGTGTTAGCATTTCCAGTCTCATTGTGATAACCTGTTAAGGCACCAACAAAAGTATTGTGATAAGCTGCTGTAGATTGCTTACCTGCGTTAGCTCCTATAAATACATTGTCAACAGGGCTACAACTTACGCTTCCAGCATGTGATCCAAAGGCCGTCATGCGACCAATTGCTGTGTGTTGTCCTGCTGCATAACCAAAACTAGAGACATCTCTTGCTTCCTCTCCATTTTCCAAACCGTGAGAACCAATGATTGTTAATTTGCTCCCAGTAAGATTGGCCGCCGCGGCTTGATGCCCAATGGCGATGTTTAGGTTTGGTATAGACGAAGAAAGTATTGTTGGGTCTGATCCATTAAATCGGAGAGCGTGCTTACCAATGGCGATATTACCCGCATAGTCTTTATTTTTTTGCAGAGCTTCTATTCCTATTACAGTGTTGTATCCGCCGACAGATAAATCTAGTCCTGCACCCGTACCCATAATAAGGTTGAACACCGATCCATGTAGATTAAATCCTGCTCCATTTCCGAGGGCGATGTTTTCATAACCATCATCTAAATTTAAGCCAGCGACAGCACCAACCAAGGTATTCTTGGTGCCTCGTTTAATCTGCATACCCGTGAAAATGCCTAGAAAAGTATTATCATTTCCATTGACTGAATTATACGAAGAGCCAACTCCCAGAGCAGTAGAGTTATGACCTATATCAGGAAAGTTAACGATGCCAGCATTCATACCTGCAATCGTATTCCCATTGGTATCATCGCTGTATGAAAATTCTGATCCGCTTACCTGCTCTTGCCACTCTTGTCCATCATACAGCCAATACGTCTTAGTCTGATCATCAAATATAAATTGGCCCTCTTGAGGCACCTCAATGCTGCTGTGATCTAATCGGCTTGTAATGACACCTCCTGGTAAAATTTCTATTTCGTGCTGTGCTTGTAGTCCGCTGTCGCTCTGACATGCCAAGAAAATGACTAGGTATATTGCTGATTTCATAATTGTATTTTTTTTATTAACTAAGCATATTTGTATCTATAAGAATCGGTTAATCTCAATCCTCAGACTGCTATGATACTTGGCTTAAGTAACTTGGTTTCTTTATATTATTATCCATATGGATTTGGACTTCTTACCCTTATCGGGAAATATTTTTTTGTTATTTCGATATTTACTTTTATAATTGACAGCCCTGTTTTTAGACTGCCTATTATAAAAATTTGAATTTGAAATTTGGGCTAAGATTCTCTTATAGTAGTAATTGTATCTGTGCCATTTTTTTTACTTAAAAGCTTTCGCGGCTTTTTTATAATCCAAGGTGAATTTGGCTCCAAGTTTTCCATGTCTTCCCCTACCACCTATCAACCCTTTACCTCCCCCTTCAAAACCAATTGAACCTTGACTA
Source organism: uncultured Saprospiraceae bacterium (assembly GCA_937959275.1). Taxonomy (GTDB): domain Bacteria; phylum Bacteroidota; class Bacteroidia; order Chitinophagales; family Saprospiraceae; genus CALFUK01. The sequence continues at coordinate 10,597 of CALGLU010000131.1, forward strand.
CCTGTACTGCTGAGAAAAGGACCTACTCCTACGGATGCGCCAGAATTACCATTAGGGGATTTTATCATGCTGTATTTGGGAGATTTCCAGGCGTTTAATGAAGCTTTCCCACCTACTGTATCGCCATTTTTCAGTTGTCCCTTGAGAGAAACTTTATCTCCTACAGAAACTGAAACTTCACTAGTTGTACTTGACGAAATTTTATTTTCAGTAATTTCATACTTGCCACTTACTTTATTAGTCAATGTAACATTTCCTATTGTAGCTTCACTCAAAATTGGACCACCTTCCAGGTAAACATCGAAGTCTATGGCATCTGCCAATAACTCCATAGAAGTCGGACTCCTTGCATCTTCACTATCCAAAAATAAACTTGAAGCACCTACTCTTAAAACATCTTCACTACCTGGTTCATTGTAATATAAAGTACCTCCTTTAGTATAAAATGATTCTGGATTATCACTCATCATTCCTTCTAAATTTGGATTGACGAATACATTGAAAAAGTTTTCGTGTTCGTTATATACTTCAGGCTCAGGCTCAGGATCACTGTCATCTGGCTCTCGCCCATCTGGATCTATATATGTCACAGGATTACCCAACACATAATTATAATCACTCCAAGCAGGAAACTCAGATGCCAATGGATCAAGACTTAAGAACCTTGCCACATCCGAATCATAGAATCGCGCCCCTCGATAATCCAGCCCTGTTTCAAGATCACGCTCATGCTGTGTCGTTACATATTTTTCAAGACCATTCGGACTATAGTGCCTCAATATTTTACCGTAAGGATAATAATCAAGGGCTTGCTCGACAGTGAGCTTAGTACCATTATCATATTGACTACTGTATGTGACGCGTGTATTACCTAGATGATCATAGTTGTAGAATTTGATATCTGGAACAATCACATTCTCAGTATTTCCATTGCCATCTGACAGCACATTAAAAATAACGGGCGTGCCATCTTCATGATGTGTGCCACCTGTCCAATATTCAGTACTGCTTTTGAATTGTGCGAGTCTTTGTGCGCCATGTACATACCAGATGATGCTATCTGTCATCATATCTAATACGGCGATTTCTTTTCCTGCTGCATCTCTGATATAATATTCTTTATTCAGAGGATTAGTTGGATCACCATGCTTCTTATAAATACGTTGGTCTGCCACATCGTATAGGTAATCTAAATTCTGACCATTCACCTGTACGTTCCACGGTAAGTTTGCTCTCCCATACACGGTTTGTGTGATCGATCTTTTGCTGTCTGTCATTAAGTTTCCATTGTGATCATATTGATATGACCAGAGTTCAATTGTTGAATTAGGAGACTGATTGCCACCAATGACAGCTCCAGGTATATAGTTTACTGATTCGAGTCTGTTTGTTCCTGTGATGTAGTTATAATTCAAGTCCCTAAGTTCTGGATCAACTGCATGCGGAAGTTTTTCATAGCGTTTTATTGTTGTAAAATTTCCGATTTTATCAAACTCATATGTCACATCACCAAGAGTCATATCTTCAATACCTAGTGCCGTGTTACTGATAGAAGCATCTGCACTGACTAGACGATTGAGCCCGTCGTATTGATAACCGTAGGTTGTCATTTTATCAAAACCCGTTACTGTATTTGCTGTACCTTGGAAGGTATATAAAGAGCGAATCCCATTGATGTTTCCATTCCAGTTTTGAGACGATGTATGGGCCGTATATAGCGGACTATCATCATAGTGCAAAAAGTGATGAAACAGTGCAGAACTGATAGCTGTCGTCCTGTCCCGACTGTCAAAACTATAGCTAATCTCATCAACAGGGTAGTCCTTCAAGCCATTTTGTGAATCAAAATATTTTAGCTTTTTAACGGTGCCTCTGACATCATCGTATTCATATTCTGCTACCTTAAAGCCATTATCTTCCTGGCGGTTAAAGTTAACAAATATGTTTTTTAATCGATTCCACCCGTCATATTCGTAGTAATATTGTGTATCCGATAAACCATCAATATTTGTATCAATATCATGCTGGATAAGATTGCCTTGAAGGGTATACTTGGCATAATCCATTTTTATGGCCTCTCCTATATCAAGGTCTGTTATACCATCTGGATTAAATTGAACAATATCCCAAGCCAAGCGTCCTTTGTCATCATAAGAATAAAATCGATATTCAATAGGATCCCCATTTGTGTCGTGGCTGGTTGACCAGCTGAGCATACCCTTACTGTTGTTGATTTGATTCGTAATATAAGCTACTGCGTCTGGATGTATGTCTGATAGCCCACTGATATCTGGTTGATCGTATACCCAGCGCTTTTCGTAGTGACGTGTCGTGTTATTCAATTTTATAGACTGATTTTTCCAACCCATACTCTTGACGTCAAGAAATTGAAAAAATGGGTTGTCATTGTTAGAGCTGAAATGCGCAGTTACTTGAACAATTGGGCGATTATAAATATCAAAACCAGCGAATCGGAAGTAATCGTTTTGTCTTGCATTTTCATCTTGAATGCAGACAACATTACCACCTTTGTCCATAATGTACTGCGTGATACCATCATCTACAGTTTCTTTCTCATAGAGCTGACCCAAAAAATTATGTCTATAGTATGTAAGTTGTTTTTCTGGATTAATGACTTGACGAATATTTCCATGACTGTCATACAAGAACAGGGTGACGATTTTTTCAGCACCATTGATTTGCATTGTTGCAATCTTATGACCAATGGCATTGGTATACTCTGTGTGTTGCTTGCCATCTTCATCAGTCATTCTGACTCTAGTCAGTTTTTGCTGGAACACCTGTGGGGCTACTAAAAACAATTCATCATTTGTTATGTCGAGATCTTGTACCATTTTGGTTGTATTGACAATTGCATAACTGTGATCCATTGTATGAGAGCCATTGATGTCAAGGTCTATTTTGGCGGATTTTAATGGTCTAGATCTTTGGTCTGCCTCTAATTGGGTCTCTGAGAATGCCGGTGCATAATGATCAACACCGTGATAAAGACCTGCTCCTCCAGGTATAACGATGAGTGGATCATGAGCGAAGCTTTTGTAAGCTTTTGTTGGTCTGTTCCAATTGTCATAGTGGACTGCTCCAGCCACTATCCAACTTGATAAATCATCTGTTGATCGACTATTGGAAAAAAGCTTGCGTCCCATTGGGTCAACATAAGCTTTGGCCTCTAGGTAGGAGCTCTGAGCTGTATCATTGAACTGTTTAGATCCAGCAACGTTCATCATGGCTCTTTGTCCAAAGTTCTGGCTGAAATCATTTTGCCACTGCGCGTAACTGTTTTCTGAAAGCTTGTCTCCATTTTGATAGGTGGATTTGAGTCTACCAAAATCATCATATTCATAAGAGAGGATCATCCCATTAGGATCAGTGATGCTCTCAACTTGCCTGATGTCTGTATATTCGTAAAATGTTTGTAAAGAATCTGGTCTACCAGCTCCTACTGTAATAGACAATGGCAGAGAAATATCTTGATGTTCTATTTCAGACATCCAACCTATGCCAGTTGGCCATGCAGTATCGCAAATCTGTGTCAGGACTTTGTAAATCTCACTGTACTCATATCTTGTTTTCAACCCTCTTGCATCTTGTTCTAGTTGTACTTGTCCACTAGCATATCGTTCTAAGATCTTATAAGTCGTTAGGGTATCATAAGGATATGTGGGCTCAAAGTATAGACTACCATCTGGGTCGACATAAGACTTATATCTCAGTATTGGTTTAACAACTCGATCGGCGCTGATGACATTCGTATAATTTGGTTTTATTAAGCTATCAGTCTTTTGGACCAAGCAACTAAACCTTAAATAATCTGTTATGGGATGACCCATTTCTTTATGTTTTAATCTTTTTTCAGAGTCACTTTGAAAACCACTCTCAATCGTGGGTTGATCTTTGGGGCCAGGTACTTTGCATTTGCACCATTGAGGATTTATACCTCCTGGATCTAAGACCACGCAATATCCTGGAGGTGGATAATTCCAATGACCTCCATGGACTGGTACGCATTCAGGCGTTGGGTCATTGGGCTCATTGGGCTCATTAGGGTCATTAGGGTCGTTGGGGGTGTTGGGACCATTTGGATTACCTGGAGGACAAACCGTGCCTTCTGGTAAATGATTGACAATTCTGTTGTATATATAATATGGATTCCAAACATCTTTATAGTTGAAATAGCTTGATTTTCGTACTGGGTTTTGGCTGTGTGCTTTAGTTGTTTTTGTTTCTTCATAAACCAATGTTCTCATCCTGTAGTGCCAGGTTTTATATAGCTCTCTAAAATTAGTAGCATCTCCCTGAGGCCCACGTAAGAGATCAGTATCACTATCAAGATCAGGATCATTCATCAAATCATAGAAATAATAGTATTCGGATTGATTATATGCATCTGGCATCTGAGGAGAATAAGTTTTTGTGCTAAACACTTGCCAAGAAGGTTCGAATTTAAGTGTATCTGGGCCATTTTGACTGAAGTCTTTTTCAGGATACAGTACCTTCCATGCATTAGATTCTGATTTGCCGGTGTAGTCAGCATCAAAGTATTCGTAATCCGTAATTGACTGTATAACTTCTTGTTCAATGGGATCAAAGGTCCAACTTGATTCGCGTGTTTTCTTTAAAAAATAACTGTGAGCATGAATCTCTCTGGCTCTTCTTGGTAATCCATTGCTAGTCAGAACTAAGTAAGATCGATTATTCTGCCATATTTGATAGGCATCATTATAGCGTAAGAGGACAGACGCACGATTTGCCATCTGAGGAACTCCTGGAGGTTTATGATCCCAGGTGAATTTACAATTTGATTGGGGTTGACCATTGTACCAATTAATCAAATTATCAAAAAATGTGATCCAATCAGATGCTGAAGTGCTGCTGCTCGGAGCTTGTGGAATGTTGACAAAATCACATATTGGATCAGGAGCATTTAAAATGTCATAATTAGGATCTTGATCTTCATATGCACTATTTAAAAAACTGTAGGCAGGTCTTTCAAATCCACTTTCAAATGCCATGGTAGGATCATAGCTGATATTTTTTTTGCTTAATATATTTCCGTCTGGATCAAATGTTTCAGTCCGATATATTTTGTCAAAAAGTAGATCATTAGGGTCGTTATAATGGTAATAAACGGATTGTGTTCGTTTGCCATTTAGATCTGGTTCTGTGACGGTTGCTTTGGCAAAACCGTACTTTATATCATGCGAGCTCCTCGTGTAATTTCCTCCTGTTGAAAAGGTCCAAAAACTGATATCCATATCTTCAAATAAATAATCTCTTGTTTGGTATAAGCCATCTTCGTTTTTGATTTTAATTTTTTTGACAACGAAATTATCCTGATAGGCAAATTGGTGTGGGCTAAAATAGGATGGCGGCGGAACTCTTAAAACACTTCCTGTATTAGGTGGACAATATTGAGGTTCAAGTTTTCTAGGAGTGACAGTTGTCGGCACACTAATTGGTTGTGATAAATATTCGATTTCTGTTTCTTTGCCAAGTGGATTTATAATTTTTTTAAGTAAGGCATAATTAGTAGATCTATAGACATTAAATCCATCAAAATGTGGATGACTAACTGTACTTAATAGGTTGGAGAGTTGAGTAGAGTCATAGACAAAATGTGTGGTAGGCAATAGAGAGGGATCGTAATTCAGCTCATTTTTAATCGGAAGCTCCTTGATGTTTTTGAGTATCATGATATATCGTTTTCCGGTATACTCTTGATTACAACTTTGCTTTATTGTAAGATTCGATGGGCATCCATTTGACTCTTCATACAGTGTTGTCCAGTTGTCTGAGATTGTCATGATATCGTGCTCAAGTTCGATTTGATTTGATACATACCAATCTCCTTGACCATCGTTTACTTTACCATTATAAATCAGTTTTTTGACTCGACTGAGCATATAGGGCAACTTGCCATGTCTTACTAATTCTACCTTAGATAACCTGTGTTGATCTGTAGCGTAGGTTGGATTGTTAGCCCAATTAAAAGTAGTCGCTTGATCAATATTGATGGGATAATTAAAGTATTTTAGTTTGGAATGGTTACCACCAGACATCACAAATCCATCATCGTTATAAAATCCAAAACTATCTTCCCATCTATTTAAGAATGGCATGATGCTGTGCCAGGCTGAACCCATTCCAAAATTATGAGGAACTTGTTCTCCAGGCCATAAATGAATACTGGTCCAATCCCACATCCCGATGTCTTGTTGGTTGTAAGGAAAGGCATGGTGTAAGTTTGGTTTGTAGGAAATGCTACTAGGTGGATTGGTGTTGCCTAGATAGAATTCTTCTGGACTCATATTATGATCAATGTCAGAGTTGGCAGGTCCCACCTGTATTTGAAATCCTCCAAAGCTACGAGGGATGCCAGGCATGGTGAAGTAGTTAGACGTTTCTAAAGTTCCTGCACCTGTTGAGAAATTATAGTCAGGATTCCACTTGATGGTTCTGCCAAATGTAGAAAAGATTGATTCATTCCTACTTTGGTTAAGTCGACTTGCTTCATAATAATGGGGCTGAATGATTTTATCTGCTTGACCATTTAAGTCTCCGGTAACAATGTTTATATCATAATTACAATGAGATCCTGCATAATTACTTGGTGCATTGATAGTCGTTTTAATCTCATAAATTTCTCCTTGTGGGAGATCTAAATCGATTCTGTTCGATTCGAGATAGCTATGATCAAACTCCACAGAGCCTCCGGGAGAGACGGGTTCTTTCCACTGGAATTGCTCATAAGGTGTGCCTGCATTTGCAAATGTTCCCATGAATGGATTTCCTCCAGATATGTTCATTGGAGAAGCGGAAAGTCCACCATTGTGGAGGCGTTGATTAAATATTTGATCGGATTTTAAATGTCGATATCGACTCCAACCAGAGTATCCTTGATCTGTAGAATAAACTACTTTTTGAGCATACAGTGGATCCGATCTGGTGACAGAAGGATCATTGATATCTAATAGATCAATTGTCGAAGCATCAAAATCATGAATTTCATATTCGAAGCGAAGTTCTTCAAATCCTGATGATATTTTTGTCAGAAAGTGATCACTGTAGATTTGTTTCCAGTACTCATTCAAGGTTTGCCAATTGCCGCCTGAAAATTTAGTTAAGTTGTCGTTTAAACTAGATTGACTAAGTTCCTTATTATAATCAAATTTGCCACAACTTCGATAGCTGAAGTAAATTGTGCCAGGCTTATTAGGGTTATAGATTTTTGTGAGTTTCCAACTAAAGGCCTCTTTTTGTGGAAAGAGATCATCATCATCTACAAGGTTGCCAAGCCAGCCTGCTGGATTTATGGTTGTTCTTGCTATATCTGCTTTTTGTCTCTGTCCTCTGGGATTCTTTAGGTTGTATTGTACCTTTCTAAACTCATAACGTGTGCCATCAGCGGTGACAACAATCCAAGTGAAGCCATCGAAATAAGCCTCTATATATTGATCAAATTTTTCTGGGACAAATATATATGAATGATTACTTGCCATTCGTGCGGGCATTTTATCATTTTGGTATTTGTAGACCATCTTTCCACTAAAGACTCCTGGGATGTTGATCTTTGCAGAGTGCCAGTAACCTTTCCCTTCTTCGTTTGAATAATCTGGCCACAATTGATGAGCTGTTTCATCACAGAAGTCAGTATTTTTTTTCTTATCGTTGTCTCCTTGAAGCGGATAGGGCACAGGCTCACCTGGTGGGCCATTTGGCAGACAATAATCTTTATTTCGTTTGATGTCATCTAGCTCTTGTTGTGTGTAAGTGCGGAAGTCATCAACTGTTACACTCACTGATGGTATATTCAATGACCAGCCTTCTCCAAGTGGGAGACCGCTTAGGTATGGCAAATTACTGCCACTTGCTGTGCTTGATGAATAGCTCATTGACGCATTAAAAGATAAGCCGCTTGGCGTACTTACTGATCCTAGATCATAAGAACTGCTGTACGTACCAGTGAATAAACTGACATCACCAGCAAAGCCCCCTTGGCTAGCAGGAGATGCTGCTACAGCTTTTGGAGTAACAGAACCCGCCTCATGACTGCCAATGATTTGTGCTGTCAGCGTCATGTAGAAGCATAGAAGTGTCAGGATAAGGATAGACTTATTATACATTTTGATATAATTTTATGGGTGAGTTTGAGGTGTTTTTCTAATTTAGTTTTACGAGTTTGATCGTTTGTGGACCCCTATTTTTATTGAAGAGTATCATATTATATATACCAGGTGGAAAGTCGCTGGTCTCTAAAGTGATGGATGTTTGATTTAAAGGATGACTGACAATGGTTCTGCCTTGGCTATTTGTAATTAATAAAGTGCTATTGTCACTTAACTGAGGGACATTAATTTGGAGTACATCAGTGAAGGGGTTAGGATATATTGAGAATTCAAGATCGTTGATTATTGTTGGCTTATCATCAATCTGGCTAACTTCTTCGTCGTCTAGTGATTGCAGAGTTACACTACTAGCATGGCCTAGGTTTTGATTTTTCGCTCCTAGAGCCAGTTCTGGATTGCATTGCTCGTCAAACATTTCAATGACCATCAGATTGAAACACCCAACAGAGTTTTGGACAGAAACATAGTGACGTCCTTGTCCTAATTCATCAAACGAATAACTCTTGCTCTTTTTTTGAATGATCTCTTTAGTCTGAGAATTGTCAGGCCACGTAATTTCATACGGTCCTTCATAAGGATCTAGTTCTACTATTAGGCTGCCTTCTTTTAGACTTGTCTGGCAATCATCATCAGCGGACTTAAACACTTTGGCTTGTGCGCATGTGGTATTTAGATTTATACACAAACAAAAAAGTAAAGTGGAGATACACATTGGGGTTTTGAAGATTATACATGTTGTCATAAGAACTACTTTCTTATCTATCAGCATGTGATCTCTAATCTTACCCCTGTCTCAGAAAAAATCTTCAAAAGAATAATTGGGGCGATTGAATGTGGGGTTTAGAAAAGGTGCGCAATGAATGGATGCGAGTCTAAATTAGACCTCTAAAATTTATTGTTATTTTTATTTAGATTAATTACAGATAGTGTAAAATTCTATTACATTTGTATCTCTATTTTAATTAAGTCTAAATAAGATTAAAGGTGTTTAAGTTTTTTACAACTCTCGTTTTTCTCAGCTATGCTGCCGTTTCTATTGGCCAAAACATTGATTTTGACAAGCAAAGCTCATTAGGGAATCTCTTCATTAGAATGTATGGCGAAGTCCATTATTATCAGCCAGTCACAGAAGGTCGCTTTGATCAAGGACAATTTGATGCCAAGCGTATCGTCGCTTTATTCGGGTACCAATTTGATCGTAAAACCCAGTTTGTCACAGAGTGGGAGCTAGAACACGCAGACGAGATTTTTTTAGAGCAGGCGTTCATCAAACATAAAGTGGCAAGCAATATGTCGATCAAGGCCGGGATGTTATTAATCCCAATGGGCCTTGTCAATGAAAATCATGAGCCGAATAATTACTTTAGTGTTGATCGACCTATTATTGATAAAGTATTGGTCCCCACGACTTGGCGAGATATTGGAGCAGGCATAACTGGATTGTTGCCTGGTTCTAATCTGAAGTATCAAGCGTTTTTAGTCAATGGACTTCTCGGTTATGCTGGAGAATCTGCTAAGTTCAATTCAAGTAATAGTTTCAGGTCAGGTAGACAGAAAGGAAGTAAAACCATATTTTCTGGATCCCCTGCATTGTCAACCCAGTTAGAGTATTTTGGTTTTTCAAACGGTAGAATAGGCTTGTCCTGGTATTCGGGCAAATCAAATTCTGATGCGTTTAACGGGATCGATCGCAATAATGAATTACTCGTTGCCATCGCAGATAGCACGACGGTCAATACAAATATGTTTGGGGTACATGCTGTTTTTGATCTTAACAAGACGACACTCCGATCTCAGTTGATTTATGCGATCAATAGTAATGTAGAGGCCTACAACGAATTTGGTCAAACAGATTTGGGTAAGTCATCAGTTGGTCTGTATTTAGAAGCTGGTAGACCGTTTACGAATAATGAAAAATGGTTAGGCTTTGTGCGTTACTCGTATTTAGATGCTGTGTTGAATATTGGGAAGGTCAATGGGATCAATCAAGGTGTCAATCATATCTTAACAGCTGGGATCAATTACAATGCGGCACAAGGTGCTGTCTTCAAAATCGATGCACAGTGGACGAACTTGCATCATAATTCACAATTACAGATAAATTCAGGTATCGGGGTATGGTTTTAAAATATAGTTTATTCACACTGTTTCTATTCGCTGGTCAATATTTTAATTTGACTGAAGGACCTCTATTGACGAATTATAAGTCCAAAATTCATAAGCAGGTCAATTCACTTGTGGAAGACAAGAAAGGGAAAACAACATTGTCAAATCTCAATTTAGATTTTAATAATCTAGAAGGCTATTCAATCTCAGTCCAAGGCTCAAACCTAAAAGGCTTCGTCTTTATAAAAGAAGTCAAAGCTTGCAGCCTCAATGGTTGTACTGCTAAGTCAATCAAGACTGATAACGTAGGGTCTGAATATTATGATATCTCTGTTGTGACTGATAAACATAAAGTTATACAATCGATTAAGGTACTTGATTATTTTTCTGACTATGGCTATCAGATTACGTCAAAAAAGTACTTGCGAAAATATGAAGGCAAACAACTTTGTGATTTCTCAACGGACCAAGATTTGGTTGATGGGATATCTGGAGCAACCATCTCTTATTCTGCCTTAATTACAAGCTTAGAAGAATTTTGTGGATTGGTGGAGTAGAATTTGGTTGATTGGTGATTTGTGATTGGGTAATTGGCAAAAACTAGTGTCTCAAGCACTAAATAAATGGCCGTAAAAAAGCAGTTATTTTTCGTCTACTCAAGGCACAGGTTCGCCTTGATAGCCTTAGCTATCAAGGCCGGTTCTGTAACGCAGAGAAGGTGGAAAAGAACAATTTAATATGGCTGTATATTTAGTTCTTGAGGCACTAATAGTCTTAAATTCAAACATACTATAGTTTGCTCGGATCATATGATTTAAACGCCTACATCAAATCAATTCGTTTGAACATTTCATATCTTAATTGACTTTAAAGATATACTAGATATAATTTATCATTTAAATAGACGGAAACATGCTCTCAAAAACAATCCAAGACGCTCTTAATGATCAGGTTCGCATAGAAGCAGAATCCTCACAAGCTTATCTCGCTATGGCTTCCTGGGCTGAGATCCAGCCCGGTATTAATAACATAACATCCTTCTTTTATCGACATAGTGATGAAGAGCGTATGCATATGTTAAAGATCATTCATTTTATCAATGATAGAGGTGGCTTTGCTGCCGTACCTGCTCTCAAACAACCGCAGCTCACCTTCCCGTCGATCAAGCATGCCTTTAAGGCCTTACTCGCTCATGAAATCTTTGTCTCCGAAAGCATCAATAAATTAGTCGATCTGGCATTGCAAGAAAAGGACTACGCCACCCATAACTTTCTTCAATGGTATGTCGCGGAGCAAATCGAAGAGGAGGCTCTCGCCCGCACACTTAATGATAAGCTCGAACTCATCGGTGATGATAAAGGTGGTTTGTATCTATTTGATAGAGATGTATTGACTGTCACTGTCACAAATGGAGCTGCGGAGTAAAACACTGAAAGCTTGAGACAATCCCTTTAACTCATCAAACTTTAACATATATATTCCTTGCTAATTTGATGTCCGGTTTTGTGAATCAACAGATGATCTGATTTTTTGATAATATGTGTTGATTTATATATGTAAATAATTTTTAATATATAAATAATTAATATATAGGCATTTACATCATCAAATTTTCTTGCAAGTCTATCCGCTTACCAAAAGTCACATTATTTCATTTTACAATATATTAAACGTCATGGTGGAGTCATCATTAAGATATGTTGGCCCTATAATTCATTGTGATTTGAGTATTTGCAGACAAAACGACAGTAAATTCCTATATTTCGGATGTCTGAGCAAGGGCTGAACGATCTAAATCTAATTTACTGAGCACCAATTATTCTGAATGTCACATTCTTAATGAAGATATCTTGACAGACAAAGACACTTCAATAAGAGTTTGACCTGTTGTATAATCTTAATGAACTATGAAGAATTTAAAATTTGTTTTTCTGACAGTACTTTCCTTTTTAATGCTGTCAATTACCCATCTGAGCGCTGCTCCCTCTACAGAGCTTACCGCTGAATCTTGCGGTGGTTATGTAATCGTTTACAATAACTCTGATTGCTTACAGACTGTTTATTGTCATGAGATTTCTACTGACAATTTCATTTATAACATGGGTACTCTTCAACCAGGAGGCTCTGTTACCGTTTATCCAACTGCTTCTCAAGCAAGAGTCTATTCCGAAACGCCTACTGGCTGGGAATCTAATTCTGTTATGGCAGATTGTGTGCAAGACTATACTGTCACGATACAACTTTGCTCTCAATATACTTGTGACATTGATATCGTCAATAATGGCTGTCAAGTACTTGAAGTCTATGCTGCCGTCAATGGAGAATGGGCAATCGTAAAACATATTGCTGTTGGTGCTACCGTAGAATATCATCCACAATCAGGAGAGACTTTGATCTTTGCTTATTCTTATGATGATATTCTAGGGACTGTTACAGCCCAATGCGGCAAGACATATACCATTAATGATGATGATTGTGCACAGGATTGTATCATGCACTTGACAAATAACGCCTGTGAAGATCTTAAGATGTTTATACAGAATGGAAATGATTGGACTTATGTTGGTCTTTTACGTAAAGGGCAAAGCTATGATCACCATAGTGCAAATGGAGTGACTTATAAATTTATGTATGCTGATGGCACAGTCGTTGGGACTTGGACAGGCTGGTGTGGAGAGAGCTATACGGCCACAGACCAGTGTTCTACTGGATGTATAATCTACTTAAAGAATGATGCGTGCGCTGTTGTTAAAGTATATGTCGAATATAGAAATGACTGGGCGCTTGTTGGCTCATTGAATGAAGGTGTCACTTACAGCCATCATAGTACTAATGGAGCGAGATATAAATTTAGATATGCTGATGGCATAGATATCTCAACATGGACAGGCTGGTGTGGTGAGAGCTACACGATAACTGATCAGTGTCAAACGACGTGTGATGTCTATTTTGATAATGACGCCTGTGATGATATACTTGTCTATGCTGAAGACGGTAGCGATTGGAATTATGTCGGGACTTTGGATAAAGGAGTGAAATATAGACATACAGCAACGCAAGGTGTCACGTATCGATTTAAATATGCTGATGGTACTCAAGTTGCGCAATGGGATGCATGGTGTGGAGAGACGTATGTTATTAATGATGTGTGTTCTAGTTGTAATATTTATTTTAAGAACAAGAGTTGTGCTACAATCAAGGTATATCAGCAAAATGGATATGATTGGGCGTACATAGGTTCGCTAGATAAAGACAGAACGTACACACATGCTTCTCAAAATGGAGCAACTTATCAATTTAAATACGCTGATGGGACTACAGTATCTACCTGGACTGGCTGGTGTGGTGAGTCTTATGAAATAACTGACAACTGCCATACGCCATGTCATGCCACGATCAAAAACAGAACTTGTGGGACCGTTCAAATTCTTAAGAATCATAATGGTGTCCTTGTATCAAAAGGCTATGTAGAGGTTGGCGAAAGCAAAGTCCTGTATGATTACGAAGGATCAAATTATATCATTAAAAATGCAGATGGTTCTCATGCAGGGAGCTGGACGTCTGTTTGTGATAATGTGTACACAGTTCACGAAGATTGCCCAACTGAGTGTGATGCCTATATTAAAAATGAAGCTTGTGGACCATTAACTGTATATAAGGTGCGAAGTGGATACAATACAGTATCTATGGGTACAGTGCAGGTAGGTTCTAATCTAAAACTAGAAGCGGAAGAAGGGACTCGATTCATCATGAAGTATGCAGATGGATCTGTAGTCGGAGAGTGGGACTTAGTTTGTAATACTCATCATGTAGTCGGAGATACTTGCGCGAGTCCTTGTGACGGTGTCAGTATTACAAGTATTAAGATCTATGATCAAGAAACGGATCTCGAAGTACCAGGCATAGGAGCCATATCAGATGGTATGGTAATCGATGGCGATGTATTGCCAGCTGGGTATTATGTAACGGCTGAAGTATCAAGTGCAACAGAATCAGTAAGCTTAGTTGTCGATGGATGGTTAGTTTGTGAAAACTATGCCCCATACACATATCCGAATGCTGCTCATCAAGGGACGGACTGGGATGGCGGAGCTGGTGCTCATGCTGTAACTGTCAAAGTGTCTTCTGAGGCTGATTGCTACGGTGACTCATGTGATGAGTTGACCGTTAATTTTACAATTACAGAAGGAACTACTACGACACCAACATGCGGCTTAGACATAGCAGTGAGTCAAAGTGCACCTGGTTGTGATGGTTTGATCACATTGGGTGCTACTGTAACAGGAGCGTCATCATGTTGTGACGGTGGTGGAGCAGCTGCGATTTGCGGAACACTAGCTACCTATGGAGGTTATACTATTGATGTAGAAGCTGTTAGTGGTTGTGCAGATGATGCTGGTATCCGCTTATGGAGAGCAGGAGCTCAGGACGAAACATTTGTAACAGTTGATCTTGGATCGACAATAACAGCTGGTCATGAAGTCTGTATTAGAATGTTTATGAAGCACTGCTTGAATACTGATTCAACAAGTGCATCTGCTTCAATTTATACATCATTATCACAAGATTCTGATTTCACGTCTTTATCAGGAGCTATTTTTGATAATGCAGAATTTCAGGATTTTTGTTTTGATTTGACAACAGATAGTCGGTATATCAAAATCGTTGATAATGGGCAATGTTCATTTAGAGTAGATGCAGTCACTGTAAGTGCCACCGAATCTGATTGTGCAGAAAATAATGATATATCTTATTATTGGTTGAATAGCACAGGAGATACTATTTCAACGAGTGCATCAGTAGCGGTGAATCAAACGGGAGATTATATGGTTGCAGTTAAAGATTGTGCTGGTTGTTTGGAGGTAGTAGAAGACATTGAGGTCACTGATCTGGAAGCTGATGATTGTGTAAATAATGTTTCTGGTGGATTCCTTGCATTGGAGAATGGAGAAACTGTGATAGATGTTTGTATCGGAGATGGAGTTAGTGATGCTTTCAATGTAACGTTAGGTGAGCAGAGCGGCGAGTTTAGCGCATGGGTTATTTTGGATGCGTTCAGAAATATTATATCAATTCCAAGTGGACCGCCGTTTGATTTTGAATCATCAACTAGTGATGGTTTATGTATTATCTGTCATGTGAGTTATAACGGTACATTAACTGGATTCGAAGTCGGACAACATGCTGATGCTGTTACAGGAGATGTTGATTTCTCAAATGAGATTTCAGTGACGAAGTTTAGCTCAGGAGGACCTTGTGGCAATGGTGGCTTATTAGTAGAAAATACAGACATTCTTGCAGAGAGCAGATCATTTGACGATGCTGCTTCACTAGCTGAAGTTACTATTTATCCTAATCCTGTGGGAGATGTTTTATTTGTCACTGCAAACGTTGGTGAATTATCCAATGCGGTGGAAGCACAAATATTTTCTATTGACGGCAAACTCGTAAAGGAAAGCCAGTTAATGACAAATCAAATAAATTCTATAGATATTTCGGACTTACAAAGTCAGCAATTTTATATAGTAAAAGTTAATAATGCAGAATTAGGCGTTCATGTAGAACGTATTTATAAGTCTAATTAAATACCGATAAGTTAGGGTCATTTGAAAAGATGTATGCCTGTGCAGCCAACGGTTGTACAGGCATTTTTAGTTAAATAATTTTAGGAATGGCTGTGTTGTTAGTCTATGAAAAGCCATTCATTAAGTTGTTGTAGCATTAAATATTCATAAATAATAAAAATATAATATGAGTCCCCGCAATCTTACCAGTATGATTTAGCTGTCGCAATAATTACCCTATCGAATAATTTAGGTCCAAAGTACCTCCTGTTTAGTTTATAGCAAAATTCATTTAAATAATTCTGCAAATATTTACCTTTA
>CALGLU010000132.1 GCA_937959275.1 uncultured Saprospiraceae bacterium
TGAAAATCCAATTGTCATGATTTTTACCAAAAATCCCGCCAATTGGAGACTTTCTTTAACCATTCCACGCGGCACTTCGTACCGCGCTACAATAATGTCGCACTTTCAGCGCTTCTATTTCCTTAACTAAACGGCATTGGCATAGTACCCCATGCAACTGCTGTGACACAACAAAAGCTAACACAAACAAATTTAAAAGGAAACGACTGTAATCAAATTTTCGACATCGATAGACATCAAAAAGACTAGAATTGACTCAGGAGATAATTCTGAATCATGAGTAAAGGTTTGAACTTTATAAAATTTTGGAAAAGTTCTTTTCGAATCTTTATTCGATAGATTGGCTATGACATGTTTGGAAGTAATTAACTATCAATATGCGTAAGGTACACTATTTTACACAGTATGTTATTTATATTTATTTGTGCGCGAATGAGTTAGTGAATATTGCGTATAGTGAACTCACGAAGTTAGGAGTCTGAAAGTTGGAAGATGGAAGATGGAGTCTTGGAGTAAAAGTGTGACGTTGTCGGAATGTTAAGCGGGATACACAATCATATCCTCGAGTACGCCTTGCGGTGCAAATTTCTGCCAATTGTATTGATCATATTGTAATCTGTCGACAATGATCTTGATGACGGATGGATTGACTCCTAGGCCTAAATGACTACCATAGACTTGAATATTTTGGTGAGTATCTGTCTCTTCTTTTTCTAAGCAATACTCCCAAGGCACGATGCCATCTTGTTTGGAATAGATAGCCGTTGTCGGTACAGGTGCAGGTTTAGGAATATCCGCTAACAATTCTGGGTCAATAATGTCCTCGCCTTTGCCGCTCGTAATGAATTTATGAATCCAGGCTGCATGATTACTTTCTGTTAATCCAGTGAATGGTGAACCAAGTGTGATTAACTGTCGAATCAAATGAGGTCTGGATTTTGCTATTTGCCGCGCATATATACCGCCCAAAGACCAGCCTATAATTGTAATTTTTTGTCGGTGATTCTGAAACACTGAATCAGTCAAATCCAGCAACCGATCTATATCAGATTCTTCTCCATAGTTGCGACCTAATCCCCAACCATACGTTGTGTATCCAATAGAATTGATGTACTCTCTCAAGGGTCTAGTCGACATATCACCAGACATAAAACCTGGTAAAACCAAAATGGGATGACCATCACCTTCAACAGAAGTGGATGATAAATATTTATAGGGGATAAAACTACCATATTCAAGAGCTGCTCTAACAAGCTCTGTGGCTAACCAAAATGCTCCTGGCTTCTTTACTTCCTTTTTCCCTTCTTTCATGTGCTCAATCTCAGTAATCATCATATAGAATTTAGCTATTGACGCGGATTTCTATATTTATATAATGTAATATACTATATGTAATTTACATACAGAATAGCAAAAAGGCTAAAGACTTAAATATAGCCTTTAGCCCTTCTAACACTAATTTATCGGAAAAGATTCTAGTTCTTGCTAAAAAGCGAGCTGAATCTGTCTTGACTTTTGATCAATTGTCCTTTAAAAACCTCTAAGGTATCAAAGAATAAATCTTGCTGATTAGCAGCTAATTTAAGCCCTCCTTGAAGCGTTTTCTCTCCAATCACTTGCCATTCAGCAGCTCTGTGAAATGCGGTCTTAACCATATCATCAGCAGAATCTAAAGCAAAATCATTAGTGATATGAGTCACTTCTTTTGCTTTTGTTACTATTGTATCGAAAGTTGAATTGATATCTTTTTTATTTATTTTTTTTGAAGCCATGATGTGCTTGTTTTTTTTGTTTAAAAATTAGTTGATAAAGTATGTCTAGCTCGCTTTTTTCATTGCTTTTCTAACAGTTTTCTTCGCTTTTTTAGCTGTCGTTTTTGCTTTAGACTCTACTTTAGTTGCTGTTTTCTTCGCTTTCTTTGCTGTTGCTTTTGCTTTAGACTCTACTTTAGTTACTGCTTTTCGAGCTTTAGTAGCCGTCTTTTTAGCTTTCTTTGTTGTTTTCTCAACAGTTTTCATTGCCTCTTCAGCTGTATCTTCAGCTTTTTGGGCTGTTCTCTGTACAAGTGAAATGATTTTGTTAGTTTCTTCTTTTACTCTTCCCTCTACTTGAGAAGCCATTTTTTGTGGGTCAACACCAGTCAATTTCTTGAATCTTTTGTTGCCATCTTTCATTTGTACTTGGAGAGTCTCAATACCATCAAAAATGATATCGACTTGTTTGTTCAAAATTGGCTTACTGTTTTTAAGTGCTTTTGCGAACAACTTTTGCCATTTTTCGCCTGTTTCAATGATGCCGTCGATCAACTCATCAGTGGTTGTTAAAACAGTATCATGAACTTGACCAAGCGTTTGCTTAGCTTCGTTTCTTGCTTTTGTTAGATTCTTCTTTGTTTGTGTTGTGGATGCCATATTTACTTGTTTTTAACTGTGATTTTTATTTGATGGCACAAATATGAAAAGTGGGAGTTACAGATTGGTTACAAATGGGGAGTTGTGAATTGTGATTCGGGATTTGTGATTGGTGTATTAGTGAGTTGGTACTTGGGGAATTAGGATCTAATCGACGAATTTATCTACGCTACTTAGCCTACATGAGCTTTTCTACGATAATTTTGATCGCATCTAGATTTGAGACCATTCCTGTATGACTTGATTTAATTTCAATATTCTGATGTAAATCATCTTCAATTGACTCCAGACAGAGCGTCCATGGTACGATTCCATCCCGTTTGCTATATAAGCAGGTTGTTTTAACATCCAATGGCTCTTTAATTTTTTCAATCCAAGATTTATGTTCTGGAGGTATAGGAATTTCATTGGACCTGTACAAAATCTTAAGCGTTGTCATCGCTGCACCTGGCACTTCCAAACTACGAAATGGAGAGCCTAATGTGATGATCTGCCTCACCAGAGCTATGTTGTCTCGCGCTATTTTACGAGTATAGAGACCACCCAAACTCCACCCAACAATGGTCACTGGAGCTTGATTTTCTTTATGAATCCGCTTTAAGGTTTGATCCAAGACAAGCACATCATCAAGATTAGCGAGATTAATGCCTAGCTCCCACCCATATACCGCATAACCTAATTTTTCTAACAGTGTTCTTAGCGGTTTAGTCGTCAAATCATTGGACAATAAACCAGGGATAACAAGAACGGGATGACCATCTCCTTTTTGTAATTTTTTGTAGTTATGTCTGTATCTCCATGACTTTACTCTATCCCACACGCCTCTGATGCCTTCAGTTAGGAAATGGTACAGAGATGGTTTTATTGATTTTTGAGACATAGAGTAGCAAATTTAAACTTTAAATGACAATTGGAATATCTATATAAATTTCAATGTCAATTGCAATTTCAATTTCAATTTCGATTTCGGTGTCAATTTCGATTTCGATTTTCATTTTCATTTCAATAACAATGAAAATTAAAAATTAAATCAAAAGATAATCATGTCGATCCAGAAATCAAGCAAATCCTGTTTAAGACAATACATACAACACAGACTATATTCTATATTTGCTAAAAAGAATCTTGGATGGATTTTAGTCATGATTATATTCAAACGTTTGTCAAGGAGCACTACAATCTCCATGTGAGTCGGACAAAAATCTTAGCGGGTTATATTGATAAGAACGTTCTAATCACCACAGACACAGACGATCAATTCATATTAAAGTTCAGCGTCTCCGATCCTGAGTATTTCTTAGCGGCTCAAAATGAAGTTCTTCAAACACTCTCGAGCAACTCGACACTCTATCCATCTGTCATCCCTTCCATCTCGGGTGCAAACATTATCCATTATCAAACGTATGCCGTTAGACTCTTGAGTTATCTAAACGGCACATTCCTTAATGACGTAACACACAGATCAGATGGTTTACTGGCTGATTTTGGACAGTCACTTGCCACATTGGACAATCATCTCTTGTCTATAACGATACCGCATTTATCCCATATGCATTTAACATGGGATATCAGGCATACCTTAGACCAACAGCAAGACCTAGACCTTGTTGACAGTCCTGAAAAAAGACGAGTGCTTCATTATTTTTTTAAGCAATTTGAAGAGCAGGTATTACCTGTCTTGCCAAATTTAAGAAAGAGTATCATACACAATGATGCCAATCCGTTGAATGTCTTGTGTAAAGATCAACGCATCTGTGGCTACATCGATTTTGGCGACATGGTACATTCTTGTTTGATCTTTGATCCTGCGATCGCCTTGACGTATCTCATGATGGAGCAAGAAGATCCTTTAAGAGTCGCCTCCACCTTTTTGGCGTCATATCACAAACGACTACCATTAGAAAAACACGAGTTAGACATTTTGTATTACATCATTGCGGCACGGCTATGCACAAGCCAGGTGATGGCTGCCAAGTCGAGGGCAAACAACCCTGATAATGACTATATCTCGATTGATGAAGATCGCGGCATGGATCTGCTCCACAAGTGGTTAAGCATTAATCCAATGCGAGCCAAGCATACATTCCTATCAGCCTGCGGTTTTGAGACACCTCGTACTCGGACAGTACATGAGAGGCTGGCCCTTCGCAATCAATTCATCAGCAAAGGTCAGAGTGTAAGTTATACCTCACCAATCAGTATGGAAAGTGCTGCTCTTCAATATATGTATGACGATCAAGGAAATAGTTACATTGATTGTGTCAATAACATCATGCACGTTGGCCACTGTCATCCTTATGTGGTGACTGCTGCACAACGTCAGCTGGCAAAGCTCAATACCAATACACGTTACCTATACGATAGCTTGACCACCTACGCGGAGCGCCTGTTAAACAAATTGCCAAGTAATCTTGATAAACTATTTTTTGTGAATTCGGGAAGTGCGGCTACTGATCTGGCGATTCGCTTGGCAAAGACCTATACCAAACGGGATGAATTTATTGTGATTGATCAAGGCTACCATGGTAATACGCAAATCGGCATCGATGTCAGTTCGTATAAATTTGACAGCAAAGGAGGTGAAGGTGCGCGGAGCCACATCCATAAATTGGCTATGCCAGATACGTATCGGTATTCGAAAAGTGGTGCCCAATATGCTGAGCAGGTAAATGGGATTGTGGATCTTGGCCAGATTGCTGGATTTATTGGGGAGTCGATCTTGAGTTGTGGGGGACAGTTGGTGTTACCAGATGGTTACTTTGAACATATTTATGAGAAGATTCGTACAGCTGGTGGTGTGTGCATTGCCGATGAGGTGCAGGTTGGTTTTGGGCGGGTTGGTGAGCGGTTTTGGGGTTTTGAATTGCAGGAAGTCGAGCCAGATATCGTGATCATGGGTAAGCCTATTGGGAATGGACATCCTTTGGCAGCTGTGGCTACGACGACTCCTATTGCTGAATCCTTTGACAACGGGATGGAGTTTTTTAGTTCGTTTGGTGGTAATCCCGTGAGTTGTGAAATAGGGATGGCAGTGTTGGATGTGATTGAGGATGAGGGCTTACAAGCACACGCAAAGGAATTAGGAAGATACATACTTGGGCAATGGCGCGCGTTGCAGCAGCAGTATGATTGCATAGGAGATGTACGTGGTGTTGGATTGTTTTTAGGTATTGAGTTTGTAAAATCTAGAACGACAAAGGAGCCTGATGGGGAGTTAGCTGAATCTATTGTGAATGAGATGAAAGCGCTGCATTTTTTATTGAGTACAGACGGGCCTTATCATAATGTTATCAAATTTAAGCCGCCAATGGTATTTGGGTATAAGGAAGCGGATTTGCTATACAGTGCTCTATCAACTGTTTTAGCCAATTTGGGATAATGCTCCTATTCCTGTTCTACTAAGCTTAGGTCCTTCTTTAAATGCTTTGGAATTGTAATTGTGAATGTGGAGCCTATGTCTAATTCTGAATGTACACTTAGCGTTCCATTGTGTTGCTCGACGAGTTTTTTAGTAATTGATAAGCCCAAGCCAGAGCCTTCATATTCTGATTTCGTATTGAGTTGTTTGTAGGGATGAAATATTTCCTTTAGGAATTCTTTGGAGATACCAATCCCGTTATCTCTGATTGAATAAACATATGCATCATCTAATTCTTGACCATGAATTTGAACTACTGGAGGTGTTCCAGGTTTCACAAACTTAATCGCATTTGTAATGAGGTTTTGACAAATCCTTTTAAATTTTGTTTCATCTGCATAAATTACTTTAGGTAAAGAATTGATTACAATTCTTGCATTTTTACTCATTATATCATCAGCTAAAATTTCTCGCACTGAAATGAATATATCGGCGGGATAAACTTTAGTAATATTTAATTTTTGAGAATTCACTTGTGAGAACGATAAGAGATCACTAATTAAGGCAGACATTTGTTTTGTTGCTTGTTCTATAAAATTTAAGTATCCTCTTGCCTTCTCATTTTCATCGAATGAAAAATTCTTTTTCAGTAAGCCTGTAAAACTACTAATGGTGCGCAGTGGCGATTTCAAATCATGTGAGGCAACATGAGCAAATTGTTCTAATTGAATATTCGATTCTATATATTTTTCAAGTTCTTGATTTTTATGTTCCAAGTTCTTTTCAGCTCTGTATAAGGCAGTATTCTTCTGTGTTAATTCAAACGTAGTTCTTTTATTCACTTTAAATAATCTAAAGCCTCCGTAGAGGAAAGCTGCCAAAACCATAGAAATAAAAATTAGAAAATAAATTAGTTGCCCCCTCCTTTTATTAGCAAGATTTAGTGATTCAATCTCCAATATGCGTGCATCGTTTTTATATTTAACGCCTAACTCAGCAGCCATATAATTTGCTCTTTGATCCAAGGACCTAGACTCTGACTTGTGATACCATTCATAATAAAATAACGAATTTTCAAAGTCCTTACGTTCTTTGTAGATATCAGATAAAAGCAAAGCTACCTCTGACCCAGCTGCAAACCGATCAGATGTTGACAGTAAATCAAAGGCAATTTTTCCAGCTTCCAAACTACTCTCAGACTCATTCAACAATCTATAGGCTTTGCTTTGTCCAATAAAAGCTTCAGCTGTTATTAATTTATAATGTAAACTGTCTGCTTTTTTGGCACATTCAAAAGAACAGTCCAAACTTTTTTGAATGTCTCCAATATTTAAATAAGAGATCGATAATGTGTTCAGGGTTTGCAAATAAGATTGCATATCATTGACTTGCACCTGAATTTTCATCCCCTTCTCACATTGCTCGATTGCCTCTTGGTAGTTACCCTCCTGATTATAAACCATAGCTAAGTTATCAGAATAGATGGCATACAAATCCAGATATTTATTTTTTTCAGCAAAATCAAGTGCTTTCGTAATATATTCTTTTTCGTTCTCTTCATCCCCCATCCTCCGGTATGACCCTGCTATATTTCCAAACAGTAATCCTTTTAATCTATCATCAATAAGAGATTGACTTTTATATAAATCTAATGCTTCAAAATACAATAGAAGTGCACGTGGACTTTCATTCGCTGAGTGGTAAACAAGTCCAATATTATTTAGACACGCAATTTGAATTTTGAAATCATTTTCCTGTTTGGCTATGGAAATAGCTTTTTCATAGTCTTCAATTATTTCTTTTACTGTAAACCCTTGCTTATACTTAGCAATACCCAGATTTTTAAAGGCTAATGATTGGCCTTTTTTATACTCCAATAGTTGCCCTAATTCTAAGGCTTTCAATGCATAAAGCATCATAGAATCTGGGGAGTTCCTACGAAAAGCATAGCTTATATCATTTAGTAAATCTACCGCTTCAATGGATTGTGGTACATGGGAAACTTCAGCTCTTAGGCTGTCAATCAAAGAAAAGGAAAATTGACCGATAAGTTGACACGGAAAAAGAATGGCAATACATAGCAAGTGCATAGTTGCACTGCTTACTAACTTCAAATTCATACCCCTGTATTCTACGATAAGGTACAACGAATTTATTTCTACTCCAATTGAAAACATAGTAATTACATAACATTAGTGCTCCTTTCGACAAGCTCTTAACTTTAACTAGTTTTGATGAATATTAAATAATTACACAACAGACAATATCAACAAAACCCCTATGTTTATGGTGTCAACTTAAGGCATATGAAATCACTACACGTCAAATTTTATTCAGATTTTATTTGTCCATGGTGCTATTTAGGCAAGGTGCGTTTGGACAAAATAATAAATCACTTATCTGCCGACATTGACATTCAAGTCGAACTCATGCCTTTTATACTCTATCCGCATATTCCACCTGGAGGTGTCCCAAAATCAGATTTCTCAAAATCGTCTAAACCAGGCATGGGAAGAAGCCTAAGAGAGGAAGCCAAACAAGAAAGTATTTCATTCAATTATAGATTGATCGATAGAATCCCAAATAGTAGAGAAGCGCACAGACTTGTTTGGTTAGTACCTGACCCGCTTCAAAAGTATGCACTTTCAAAAAAAATGTTTCACAGCTACTTTGAAGAAGGAAGAAATATAGAAGATGCCAATGTCTTAACCGCGCTTGCAAATGATTGTGGAGTCGACGACTCAATCGTTAAACAATTCACTTCAAGTGATGCTGGATTAGAGGAGTGTCTGGCTAGCATTACAATGGCGCGAGAAAAGCACATAAGTCTTGTGCCAACATTAGAATTTAATCCATCGCTACACATACTAGGTCTTCAGTCTACTGAAGTGTGGGAAAACTATTTAAGAAGAGCAGCACGACTCAACATCTAAGCGCTTTGTATCAGCTGCATCAACTGTTTTGTTTCTGGTAAGGGAGTGATGCCAAATTCGGCATCAAGGATTTTTTCGCAGAGCTTAAATGTTTTTATGGCCATCGGGCGATTCCCTTTTTTGAAATACGCATTCATTTGGATACGATACGCATCTTCCCATGTATTATCAATCTGCAAGGCCTGCTGGCTCAACCTTATGCTCTCCATAGGATTTTCTTCAACTAATAATTCAGCGAGTGTTACCATAGTGCCTAAGGCAAGAAGCTGTAATCTTTCTCTCTCTGCACTACTCCAATCCTCGTACATTCTATTGGGCAAATAGACGCCCTTATACAATTCAATAGCTGAAGAGTAGGCTTGACGCGCGAGTTGTTCATCTTGATTTATTTGTTCATTGCCAATACGGATAAATTGCTCAAAAACGTCAGCATCAACCCACATGTCTGCAATGCTAAGCTGATAGGTGATTCCTTGCCGGATCACATATTTAGGATCAGATCGTCTCTCTCGATTAGGTTCAAGGACTTTATTAATACCGTGGAGCGTAACTTTAAAGGTTTGATCAATCGATTTACCAGCAATATCCTCCCAAAGCCTGTCTGCTATTTGTTCTTTGTGAAGGGCGCGTCTGTTTCTTGATGTTAAAAAGAACTGAAATAATTGGATTGATTTATCCCTACCCCATTCTTTCTCTTTTAGCAAAACATTATCTCTCCTCATTTGAAATTGTCCAAATGTATCGACCTGAATAACTTTTGTTTTTCTGGAATTTAGTAAGTCAGTGAATTGATCGGTTGGAGACATCATTTAAGTAACTCCTATTTTTTTGTTTTGCCAATCTTATCAACTTTTTTGTGCAATCGAGCAACATCTTTTGATAGTTTGTCAATGACATCGATCAAATTTTTATGATCCGACTTAGAAGAGGCTCGCCATTCATCAACGTCTATCTTTTGACCAATCTTCTCTTCAATTTGCTGAGTAAATGTATCTCCGAGCTGGCTGACTTGAGTTTGCATCTGTGCCAATTGCTTTTTAGGATCTTTGATGACATCAAAAACTAATTTTTGGGATTCCATTGTCATCTTTTTCCAGAGTTCAAAGTTCTTAGCAAGAATCCCTTTTTGTTCTTTTGGACTTTTATCTTCTATTCCTTTAATTGTTAAGTCTGTTAATTTTTCTTGCATAAATCCAACAGCGTCTTCAAATTCAGTAAATCGCTTCTCATCATCTCCTTGCACATGTTTTACATTACCACGCCATTGGACATTTTGTTCGCCATCGTCAGTCTCAAATATTTTTTGAGTAAATCTGAGTACAAAAGATACTGTTTCTTCTTTCTTAGATGCCATTCTACGAGTTTTAACAAATTCTAATAAAAATATAACCATGACAGCCCTTTTGGTTATCATATGTCATTTATGAATACATAAGCTGGTGCTTTGTCAAGATAAAACTGATTAGTGCTTTTGGTGTATTTTGCACATACACGTCGTTACAGAACCGCCCTTGATAACTAAGGCTATCAGACCGAACCTACGCCTAGTTCATGCACAAAAGACAATCAAATTACACTAGTCTATATATACTTGACAAAACATTAGTATCACAAAAATAGAACCTAAAATAGGAATTCGAATGTTGTTCAGCGAATTATAATGATGTTAGTGCTTGGCTTTCCGATAATTGCTCGTTTTGCAAATCAATGGTAAAATAAAACGTCGCTCCTTTTTGTTGGTTATTAACAAACCAAATTTTACCACCGTGCTTATCCACAATCCGATCGCAAATAGACAGCCCCATACCAGATCCCTGATATTTATTTCCATTAAGCCGTTCAAATTCGACAAATACCTTATCCTTAAATTCTTCATCTATCCCAATGCCATTGTCGCGGACTGAAAATAATACCTGATTACCTCTTTGTTCGTTAGCAATGACAATTTCAGGAATCTGTCCTTCCAAACTAGAAAACTTTATAGCATTTTGAATGAGATTAAGAAAGACTTGTTTTAATTTAATACGATCACAGAAGATGACACAATCCTCAATTTTGTTGATAATGACCGCATCTTTATCATGAATTTCTGAGTCTAAAAAAACAAGTGTTTCACCTACCAATGCTTTTACATCAGCCTCATATAAATTCAAGCCTTCCGAATTGACTTTTGTGTACGTTAATAAATCTTCTATTAATGCATACATTGATGTCGAACTTCCCTCAATGATATCAAGATATTTTCGCTCAGCATCATTTAATCTATGCCCTATTTTTTTCTTTAGCAATCCAGAAAAACTGCCCATTGATCTGAGTGGAGTTTTCAGATCATGCGAGATAACATTTGCAAATCTTCTTAAATCAGTATTTGTGCTTATTAACTCACTTGTTTGTTGTTTCAATTTTAAATTACTTTCATTTAACTCACTCGTCCTGCTTTCAATTTTATATTCTAACTGTTGATTGGCTAGTTTAAGTTCTTCTTCAGATTTAATTAATGCCTGTTCTATCTTCTTACGCTCTAGCAATTCATACTTGAGTGCCTTTTGTAAATGTAGATTTGAATATAGAGAGCCGACAGATTGGACCATCGTTGTAAATGATGCCAAATCGGAGCTGACTAATTCGGGATAAAATTTACTTTCTTCTTTCGAATGGCCAATTAATACAAGGCCTTGAATCACACTATCTTCATAAAAACAGGCGACATAAGCCTTATAGAATCCCATTTTAAAGAAGTCGAACCATTCAGTTGATTGTGCATCAATTATAATTCCTTCTGATAGGCATGCCTCTTTAAATTTATCTGAAACAGTTATTTCATTTTGAAGCTCAGCCCCATACATTCCAAATACAGACAAAGGAGTTACCTTATTTTCTTTTGCATTAAACTTAAATATTCCACCTCTTGCTTGATTGTAAATTCGGATAAAATACTCTAAGGTTAATTTTGTAAACTCGCCTTCATTCAAAATATTTAATGCCTCCCTTCCATATTCTTGCATCAATTGGAATTTGCTTAGCTCATCATCTAAATCGTTTTTCGCTTTTACTAAATCATGTCTGATTGTAATAGAAGTCTGCACCTGGGATTGGAGCTCTTTACATTTTTGTAGTAATTCGTTATATGTGGGCTTAGGCTTATTCAATGTAATTAAGCTGTGGTATTTGATTTTTTAACTAAAGCATAAATTGAGCTCGTATAATTATGAAAATAATTTTTATTATTTAACAAGGTAAATTCTCCATATCCATACATGCCTAGCCAAGGTATTTTGTGACCGTTCATCAATGGCTTTTGCATGACTCCAATAATTTCTTCTTTAGATATTTTATTAAACATTGCTCTGCCTCTTGCTGCACAATCAGTATGAAAGACAGCAATTATATCTCTATTCCTGATTTGATCAGTCATGTTGTCCATAAGCTTACTTACTCCGCTGAATATTTTTTCTTCGTTTCGTTCGGTGATCCATAAACGTGTCCCTACAGGGCAATCGACTGGCATATAAAAACTTTGATCAATATCTACTTTAACAACAACCCTCAGTATATGTTGATTATTATAAGTCTCATGTAAATCTTTTGGCAATAATTCTCCAAGTCCTGCAATTGGTATACACGGTCCTGGGTGTGTATCATGAGCAAGTCTAAGCTGATCCATCAAATAAGTCCAAGCCGGTTGTGACTCGATTTCATACACTCTATTTTTTTCGGATTTTGTGACAACAAAACCTTCCCCAACTGGCACACTGCCATGGTGAACTCCCATGACAATCTCTAAGTCTGGATCTGCATAACCAACTAAAACAGCTCCTCTTTCTAGGACTGTTGTATCAATAAACTGATACGAGCTAATTGCCTTCATATTATCAGATGATGTACCTCCAAATATGGGGATAGAGTTTCCAAATACTGATCCTATACCTCTTATAGCCTGATCTGCAGCTATATCAATACCCGAAGCCAATATTTGAATCATATTAATCCTAGGATTATTCTCTTTTAATGTCCTTGCCATTTCACGAGCCATATCATAAGAATTCTCACCTGTAATTTGGTGGCATGATGCAACTTGCAAAACACTCTTATCTCTAGCTGTAATCGCCATGATCCCTAAAGCACGCATATTTTCATTTGCTCCCTCTACTCCAATAACACCCGCACAGGTGCATCCAACAATTTTTGAGTTAGGACAAAGTCGTCTTGCTTCATCCAATAGCTGTTGGTAATTATGTCCAATCGTTGTATGAATAATCAAGAGGTCACATAACCTATGATTGTCTCCATCGAATGCACTCAATATAGCTTTATGAATAGCTTTCTCTGAATCAACCTCACCATTACTGGCTGAATAAAAATTGACCATTACGTGTAATTTTAAAATTAGGAGTTGCTAAAAGATGTGAATCACAAATGTATCAGAATTATGCATATTATCCAAAGAGAACAGAATTCATGTAGATTAGCATATAAAAATCTGATTTTCAACCCAATAATTGAAAGCATTTGAATAAAATCGCTCTAGTTCTTCTTATTTCTACAGTGACCGCAGCCTGTCTTTCAGTCCGTTCACCCAAATCGCCCCTATTGGCTGATTCCTTCTATTTCAATGGCGCCATACTGACCATGAACGACGCAATCCGTGAGGTGGAATCTATCGCCATAAAAGATGGCAAAATACTCAATACAGGTCCTTTTGCTGAGTTAAAACAGCTTATTGGCAATGAGACTAAGGTCTTTGATTTAGAGGGAAAAACACTCATCCCTGGCTTTATTGATGCGCATAGTCACTTTACAATTGCTATGAAAATGATGGCTCAGGCAAACTTAAGTTCGCCACCTATTGATTCGATTCGATCAATTCCAGACCTCATAAATCGCTTACAAGAGCATAAAATCAAGTTTGGGATTGAGGATGACGCTATGTTAATGGGTTGGGGTTACGATCCTGATCAATTACTGGAGCGCCGTCATCCTACAAGTGATGAATTGACTAAAGCCTTTCCTCATAATCCGGTGTTCATCCTTCATGCCTCATTTCACATGGGAGTGGTAAATCAAGCTGGGATGGCTGTTGCGGGTATCGAGCAAACTACACCTAACCCACCAGGAGGCATGATTGTGAGAGATTTTGATACACATGAAGCAACTGGCTTGCTTCAAGAATCCGCTATGTATTTGTTACTTAATCGATTGCCAGCCCCTACTCAAGAACAAATGCACCAACTCTTTCAGCTCACGCAACACACTTATGCTAGCCATGGTATCACCACTGCACAGGACGGTCTAACCGATTTTGCGAGCTACACCTTTCTTAAACAGGTAGCAGAGCAAGGTCGCAATATTATTGATATCGAAGCATTAGCAAGTTTTAGAGACTTTGACAAGTTTATGGAAAATGTTGATCGGTTTGATACAACGTCTCGCTTTCGATTGACAGGCATGAAGATTACGACGGACGGATCTCCGCAAGGCAAAACAGCCTTTTTCAAACGTCCATACCTCACTAAGGTACCCGGCTGCGTGGATCAGTTCAGAGGATTTCCAATGGTTGATCGGCATCAACTTGATAAAGTAATGAGTGCCTGCTATGCCAATGACATCCAGCTTTTTGTCCACTGTAATGGTGATGCCTCTATCGACATGTTATTGGAAGCTCATCAAGAGGTAACGACTACCTTGAATTTGGACAACGACAAGCAGCGCACGGTTATCATTCATTCACAGTTTGTCAGACCAGATCAATTAGAGCAGTATAAAGCCTTCAAATTTGTGCCTTCCTTTTTCACCAATCATGCATTTTTTTGGGGTGACGTGCATACACTCAATCTTGGTCGAGATCGAGCAGAATTCCTCAGTCCGATGCAATCAGCATTCAAGATGGGAATTACAGCAACCAATCACACAGATTATACAGTCACACCTCTGGACCAACTCTTTTTACTTTGGACTTCAGTCAATCGAACCACTAGATCAGGTCGTATCCTTGGTTCAGGAGAGCGTTTAACACCATATCAGGGCCTAAAGGCCTTAACGATTAACAGTGCATACCAGCACAGGCAAGACCATGTAAAAGGCTCAATAGAAGTAGGAAAACTAGCTGACTTTGTGGTCTTAGATAAAAACCCATTACAGGTACCAGCAAACACCATAAAAGACATTAAGATTCTAGAAACGATAAAAGAAGGAAAAACTATTTTTAAACAAAAAAATAAAAATTAAGGATTCTGTCCCCTATTTTTAGAGTGGCTTCGTCATGGTAGTGAAGTGAGGGTATAGTACAATATAAAATCGCTTCAGTAAAATTCATTATTAACAATAAAAACAAAAAACAATGAAAGATTTTATGATGATTTTTTTAGGGGAAACGTATGAAGAGCTTGGTTTGACACCTGAACAAACACAGGAACAAATGGGAAAATGGTTTGCTTGGGGTAATAAAATGGGAGCTCTAGGTATACTAAAGGAAGGCCACGCGCTACATGCACCAACCACTAGAGTCGTCGGTGCTGAACGAACTGTCTCTGATGGACCTTTCGTAGAAAGCAAAGAAATAATAGGCGGCTATTATGTTGTCAGTGCCGAATCAATCGAAAAAGTCGTTGAAATTGCACAGGATTATCCAGACTACCACTTAGGTGGATCTGTTGAAATACGAGAAATCATTGTATTTGACCAAGCCTAATGAAGAGAGAGTCGACCATCTATTCCGTCAGCAATACGGAAAGATGGTCGCTATACTCATACGCATATTTGGATTAGCTAATCTGGAATTGATTGAAGATGCCGTCCAAGACACCTTCATCTCAGCCCTCAAAACCTGGGAGAAAAAACCACCAGATAATCCTGAAGCTTGGTTAACAACTGCAGCAAAGAATAGAACGATTGATTTGCTCAGGAAATTAAAAGTGGATGACCAGCGATTGACAAAAATAAATACTGGCCCTTCAACCATTGCCTTACAAGAGCTATTTCTAGATCATGAAATTGAGGATAGCCAATTGAGGATGATTTTTACAGCATGCCACCCCCTATTAACACCTGTCGATCAGATCTCATTTGCACTCAAATCAATATCTGGATTTACTGTAAAAGAAATAGCCTCGGCACTCTTATTAAAAGAAGACACCGTCAAAAAAAGACTAACTCGTACGCGACAACAAATCAAATCAACCAACATCTCCTTTGAGATTCCTAACAAACAAGACTTAACCGAAAGGCTTGAACGTGTCCATCAAGTCATTTATCTAATCTTTACAGAAGGCTTTCACTCAGGTAAAAAAGACATGCTAATCCGTAAAGATTTATGTGGTGAAGCCATACGCTTATCAAAACTCATTCTAAAAAAACCAATGGTCAGATCCGGGAATGGCTATGCCCTACTCAGCCTCATGTGTGTACATGCTGCGCGCTTAGACAGCAAGCTTTCCCCGACGGGAGAACTAATCGACCTAAAACACCAAGATCGATCTTTGTGGTATAAACCATTGATCGACATTGGTCGCGCCGCACTGACAAATACGGAAGCCTACCAACCTGCTGTTTCTAGCTATCATTTTGAAGCTGCCATTGCCTTAGTGCATGCTACATCAAAAACATTTGAGGAGACGAATTGGGATTTCATCTTTCTAAATTATCAAAAGATGTACGAGCTGTACCCTAACCCGTTCACTATAGTGAATATGGCTATTGTCAAGCTTCAACAAAAACAGAATCAAACAGCAATTGAACTATTAAATTCAATCAAGCCAGAACAACTCCAGCAAAGAGAATATCTATTTTATGGTACGATGGCGGATTATTATTTAGCGATTGACAATCAAGCAACTGCATTAGTTCATTTGGACACTGCTATTAAATGTGTGAGTAATGAAGCCGAAAAAAATTACTTGCTAAAAAAACGGGGAAAGATAAAGCTCTCAAAGTGATTATACTTTGGGAATTTCCTATTCTGGGGGAAAATGTCAGGTCCTTGAGAGACTACCTCGTCATCCGCCTACCGGCGGACGCCACTCCTCCGAAGGACATAGGCGTCAACCTAATTTAAGTATATATGATTCTTTCATATATGTTTATCCTGTCCTTTCTTATATCATAGCAACAGGTTTTACTCAATTGAAGTAGTTTTAATTGTGTTGTTTGGCATATTATATAATCCAAGTCATTAAGGATTGTTTTAATAAACTTCATAGGTGATAGTAGTTTATTAAATTTTGAATGTATCAAATTTTGATATTTTTTAAATTGAGGATTGACTACTATAACAATAAAGCACAGACATAAGTAGAGTAGTATTTCTGGTTTTACCCGATTAGGACCTTGACAAGATTTAAAGATTAGATCTAGATTAAAATAGCTTTTC
>CALGLU010000133.1 GCA_937959275.1 uncultured Saprospiraceae bacterium
CATCTTCAAATACAACACCACCTATTGATTCACATGGAACTGGTGGAGGTACTATACCTGCATCTATATGGTCATCATCGTCAGCTCCTGCAGGATCATAACAGTCTGTATAATTCTGACCTGGTACTACATCATCAGCATTAGCTGTACCTGGACACGCATCACCTGCACTATATGTGTAGTCTGACAAAGCTCCTGGTAATATAAACTGTACTGTGTATGTTAATGCTGGATCTAATACACACGCTCCTGTTGCAGGATCTGTGCCACCAAATGTATATGTACCATCTGCTCCTGTCGTTGTCGAGCTAACTGGAGCTCCAGTTGGAAGTCCTGCTGCATCACAAACCCATAGGTTAGCTGTTACTCCAGGTACACCTGTTTCTGTTGCACCAATTTGGCAGCCATCATTATCTTCATCTAAGAATACAACACCTCCAATGTCTTCACATGGAACTACTGGTGGAGGAACTAATCCTGCATCGATATGATCATCATCATCTGCTCCTGCTGGATCGTAACAATCTGTATACGTTTGACCTGGTACTACATCATCTGCTAACTCTGTACCTGGGCATGCATCACCTGTACTAAATGTATAGCCATCTAATGTGCCTGGAATAGCAAATTGTACTGTATATGTCAATGCTGGATCTAGTAAACAAGCTCCTGTCACAGGATCTGTGCCACCAAAACTATATGAGCCATCTGCAGCTGTAACCGCCATACTCAATGCTGCACCAACTGGAATACCTGCTGCATCACATGTAAACAACATCGCTGTTACTCCTGCTAAGCCAGCTTCCGCTGCACCTACTTGACAACCATCATCATTTACATCTTCAAATACAACACCACCTATTGATTCACATGGAACTGGTGGAGGTACAATACCCGCATCTATATGATCATCATCATCTGCTCCAGCAGGATCGTAACAATCTGTATAATTTTCGCCTGGCACTACATCATCAGCATTAGCTGTACCTGGACATGCATCACCTTCACTATATGTGTAGTCTGACAAAGCTCCTGGTAATATAAACTGTACTGTGTATGTTAATGTAGGATCTAGTAAACATGCTCCTGTAAGAGGATCTGTGCCACCAAATGTATATGTACCATCTGCTCCTGTCGTTGTTGAGCTAACTGGAGCTCCAGTTGGAAGTCCTGCTGCATCACAAACCCATAGGTTAGCTGTTACTCCAGGTACACCTGTTTCTGTTGCACCAATTTGGCAGCCATCATTGTCTTCATCTAAGAATACAACCCCTCCAATTTCTTCACATGGTGGTGTAATACCTGCATCTATATGTAAATCGTCATCATCTCCTGCTGGATCATAACAGGTTGTAACCGTTCCACCTGGAACTACATCATCTGCTAATTCTGTACCTGGACATACATCACCAGTACTAAATGTGTAACCAGCTAATGTACCTGGAATAGCAAATTGTACTGTATATGTTGTACCACCACTTAGAATACATGCGCCTGTCGCAGGATCAGTCCCGCTAAATGAATAAGAACCATCTGTTCCTGTTGTTGTCGTACTCAATGGTGTTCCTATTGGATTACCGGCTGCATCACACAACAATAAATTTGCAGTTACTCCTTCAACTCCAGTTTCTGCAGCACCAAGTTGACAACCATCATTATTTAAATCTAAGAATACAACTCCAGCTATGTCTTCACATGGCACTACTACAATCTCTTCAGGATCATGATCATCTTCATCAGTTGCTGCAACAGCATCATCAGGAGCTCCTGTTCCATCTCCAGTTAATACATCATCTGAAGGTGTCATTGGTGAGCCACCTGCATCATTGCCATTTATGGCATCAGGTGTACTATCAACATCATCTCCATCATCTGTAGTGATCTCTGCAAAATTGATTAAACTTCCTCCTGCAAAGGCTGGATCAATTGTTAAAATAAGATCTAAAGTCGTACACATACCTGCAGGTAAGCCAACTATTGTATTCGTAATAGGCCCCGCTGCTGGTCCAGCCCAATTATTTGCATCAGCTCCACTAAGAGTCATGCTCGCTGGGATATAATCTGTAATGACAAGGTTTGCAGCATCAACTGTTCCTTGATTACACACCATAATTGTATAATTAACATCATCACCTGGTGAATACGTTGTACCCACAGGATCTGTTGCTTCTTTTATTAAAGCTAAATCATATCTCGGTAAAAATCCAAAATCAATGGTCATATCACCATTGGCATCTTGTAGATCATCTTGTGCTCCTCCTGTTGGACCATCTTCAGCTGCACCTACTGGCTCTGTTCCTGGAGCCAAAGTGATAACTGGTGATTGAACGACTGTTCCTTCTCCACCTGGTTGGTCTCCATTATCATTACCATCTACACCATTATCTGCTGTATCTGTGGGCGTACTACTAATAGGATACACAGAGTCAGGCATTGGTATCTGAACGATATAATCACCAGGAGCTAGACCATCAAATAAGTAGTCTCCGTTAGCATCAGTTACTACTGTCGCGATAACTGCCATTGTTGCAGCATCAACCAATTCTACTGTTACTCCAGGTATTCCTGCATCTCCAGCATCTTGTGTTCCACTATCATCTTCATCTATAAAGACTGTTGAACCAATGCTTAATGTCTGTCCAATCAATATTTCTTCTGGGTCATGATCATCTTCATCTGTTGCCGCTACTCCGTCATCAGGTGCTCCTGTTCCATCGCCATCTAATTCACCATCTGAAGGTGTCATTGGAGATCCACCTGCATCATTTCCGTTAATTGCATCTGGCGTACTATCAGCATCATCTCCATCATCTGCAGTAATCTCTGCAAAGTTAACTAGGCTTGTGCCAGCAAACG
Organism: uncultured Saprospiraceae bacterium; assembly: GCA_937959275.1. GTDB lineage: Bacteria > Bacteroidota > Bacteroidia > Chitinophagales > Saprospiraceae > CALFUK01. Next base: position 2,857 of record CALGLU010000133.1, read on the forward strand.
TTGCATCAATAGTTAACACAATATCAACTGTTGTACACATGTTTGAAGGTATAGCTGCAATTGTATTTGTTACAGGTCCTGCACCTACCCAACCATTTGCATCTGCTCCACTTAATGACATTCCCGCTGGGATATAGTCAGTTATCGTGATATTAGCAGCATCAATTGTACCTTGATTACAAACAGTAATTGTATAGGTCACATCATCGCCTGGAGCGTATGTTGTACCTACAGGATCTGAAGCATCTTTTATAAGAGCTAAATCATATACAGCTACAAATCCGAAATCAACAGTCATATCACCATTTGCATCTTGAACATCATCTTGTGCTCCTCCTGTAGGACCATCTTCAGCTGCACCTACTGGCTCTGTTCCCGGAGCCAATGTGATAACTGGCGATTGAACAATTGTTCCTTCTCCACCTGGTTGATCTCCATTATCATTTCCATCAACACCATTATCTGCTGCATCGGTTGGTGTACTACTTGTAGGATAGACTGCATCTGGCATTGGTATCTGTACGATGTAATCGCCAGGAGCTAGGCCATCAAAAAAGTAATCTCCATTTGCATCAGTTACGACTGTCGCTATGACTGTAGATGTTGCATCGTCAACCAATTCTACTGTTACTCCAGGTATTCCTGCGTCTCCAGCATCTTGTATACCATTATCATTATCATCAGCAAAGACTGTTGAACCAATGCTTAATGTTTGTCCAATCATTATTTCTTCTGGATCATGATCATCTTCATCTGTTGCTGCAACTGCGTCGTCAGGTGCTCCTGTACCATCTCCATCTACTACATTATCAGAAGGTGTCATTGGTGAACCACCTGCATCATTTCCATTAATTGCATCAGGAGTACTATCAGCATCATCGCCATCATCTGCAGTAATCTCTGCAAAGTTAACTAGACTAGTACCTGTAAATCCTTGATCAATGGTTAAAACAATATCAACTGTAACAGGTGCTCCACCTGCTGTTGGTCCAGTGATCATATTTGTGACAGGACCAGCTGCTGCACCTGCCCAACCATTACCATCTGCTCCGCTTAAAGTCATTCCTGCTGGAATATAATCTGTAATTGTAATGTCACCTGCGTCAAGTGTTCCTTGATTCACAATCGTAATCGTATAAGTTACGTCATCACCAGGCATATAAGGACCAGCTGATGCTTCTTCTTTTATTAAGGCTAAATCATAAACGGCTACAAATCCAAAATCAATGGTCATGTCACCATTCGCATCTTGGATATCATCTTGTGTTCCACCTGTTGGACCATTCTCAGCAGCACCAACTGGCTCTGTTCCCGGAGCTAATGTAATAACTGGTGATTGAACAATTGTTCCTTCTCCACCTGGTTGGTCTCCGTTATCATTTCCGTCAACACCATTATCTGCTGTATCGGTTGGTGTACTACTTATAGGATAGACTGCATCTGGCATTGGTATCTGTACGATGTAATCGCCAGGAGCTAGACCATCAAAAAAGTAATCTCCATTTGCATCAGTTACGACTGACGCGATAACTGCACCTGTTGCATCGTCTACCAATTCTACTGTTACTCCAGGTATTCCTGCGTCTCCAGCATCTTGGATTCCATTATCATTATCATCAGCAAAGACTGTAGAACCAATACTTAATGTCTGGCCAATCATTATTTCTTCTGGATCATGATCATCTTCATCTGTTGCTGCAACAGCGTCGTCAGGTGCTCCAGTTCCATCACCATCTAATTCATCATCAGAAGGTGTCATTGGTGAACCACCTGCATCATTTCCGTTAATTGCATCAGGAGTACTATCAGCATCATCTCCATCATCTGCTGTAATCTCAGCAAAGTTAACTAGACTAGTACCTGTAAACCCTGCATCAATGGTTAAAACAATATCAACTGTGACAGGTGTTCCACCAGCTACTGGAGCGGTAATCATATTTGTGACAGGACCAGCCGCTGGACCAGCCCAACCATTACCATCTGCTCCACTTAAAGTCATTCCTGCAGGAATATAATCTGTAATCGTAATGTCACCACCATCAAGAGTTCCCTGATTAGCAACCGTAATCGTATATGTTACATCATCACCAGGCATATAAGGACCTGCTGATGCTTCTTCTTTTATTAAGGCTAAATCATAAACTTGCACCACATCAATTTGCTCAGGATCTTCATCATCCCCACCATCTGTCTCAGTTAAATCATCATCATCTGCCAAATCATCTGGCATAGCAAATACATCTGGATCACTATCCACATCATCTCCATCATCTGCTGTAATCTGAGCATTATTTATGATTGACGTACCTGTAAATGTAGGATCAATAGTCAATACAATATCTAATGTTGTACACATACCTACAGGAAGACCACCAACAGCGTTAGTAACTGGACCAGCAGCAGGGCCTGCCCAACCATTAGCGTCAGCTCCACTTAGTGTCATTCCAGCTGGAATATTATCAGTTACAACGATACCACCTGCATCTACTGTACCTTGATTACAAACTGTAATTGTATAGTTTACATCATCGCCTGGAGCAAACGTAGTTGCTGGAGGATCAGTTGCTTGCTTTATTAAAGCTAAATCATATGTTTGTTCAACAACAATTTGTTCTGGATCTTCATCATCTCCACCATCTGTTTCTAATAGATCATTGTCATCCGCTAAATCATCAAGCATTGCTATTATAGCAGGATCACTATCCACGTCAAATCCATTGTCCATAGATATAACAGCATTATTAATTATTGATGTTCCTTGAAATGTTGGATCAATTGTTAATACAATTGGAATAATTTCACAAGCACCAACTGCTAAATTAGAAGTCGTGTTAGTCACTGGACCAGCCGCTGGGCCAACCCACCCGTTCGCATCTGCACCACTAAGAGACATACCTGTAGGTATAAGATCTGTGATTTCAAGAACGCCTGATTCTATATTTCCTTGATTACATACTTGTATGTCATATGTAACATCGCCACCTGGCACATAAGGAGCAGGTGAAGTAACTACCTTAGTTAAGGCGTTATCATATATATTACAAGCACCAACAAGAATAAAGTGTTGAGATGGATCATCAGGTTGAATCCCTAATGCTTGTGATTTAAATGTAAGTTGAGTAATTGGGATATCAACTTGGAACCATGCTGCACCCGCTTCATTATCAGGAAGGTCAGCTTGGTAAACAGTTTGTCTAACTCCACCGGGCCCTTCTTGACCAACTAGAGTACCAGTTGCAGCATCCCATGACGGTGCAACAGTCGCTGCGTCTGTGTTGTCAGCGTCAAATGATGACTGAAACCATCCTGCTATTGTAGATACAGGAACTGCGACGCCATTTGCGTCCAATGCACAAATTTGAACTTGATCTTGTTCAACATCTGCAATAAGGAATGCTAATTGGCCAGCTGGCGTAGGCATGTTAAGAAATGTTATCGTAGTTTCTACAGTATTTGTTATCGGATCTCCGACAGCACCTGTATAACCAGCGACTTCTACTTCGATATTTTCAGCAGTATCTGCTTGTCCGTAGACTGTTTCGAAGCCTCCTCCATTATTATCAATGACTTGGGCTGGACCAGGGATACTTGTATCACCAGGTGCAACATCACCACTAATAGAATAAAGGAAATCGGGCATTTCATCGCAATTGAACGATCCTGTGCCTTCAAAGTTGGCATCGGGAGTATCAAAGGTCGCGAACATGGCGTTCGGTTCCAATTGGGCGATGGAATAATTTAGAAAAAATAAAGTCATGCACGCGGTAAGTGCAATCATTTTCTTGAGTCTATTTAGTTGACTATCAATCAAATACAGACTTCTCTCAGGTTGGTTAATAATTCTCATGTTCACTCGAGATTGGTTAATTTGTGAGTTGTGGTTAGCAACTCGTTTTTAATATAACAGTCAAAAATAACATTATTGATCAAAATACCTAGTATGATTTTAGAAAAATATCAATGGAAGGAATGGTTAAATCAACCAAACTCTAGATTTGGTAAAAAATATGTAATTATTCTTATATATTAAAAAACCATATATATAAAGAACTTACAGACACATCACCTTTAGTATTCAATAAAATTCAATGATTTGTCCTTTTAGTTAGATTATATTTAAATTAACATTTAAGATTAAATCCATTGTTGTAATAAATATAGCTATTGGAATAAAAGATGTTAAAGTTGAAATTTAACTAAAATACCTGTTTTATTATTTTTAGATTGATAGTTAAATATTTTTAGTCTAGTCTAATAAAACAGTCTGATGCTATAGATAATTATGTGATATTTCTTAGAATCAGCCTCTGAAAACCTGAAAGTAATCCACCGTATATTTTACAGTAATTTACATCTACATTTTGCTGTTTTGTCTATCCATTTAATAGCCTCAAATAGATTAAAACTGTACTTTTATGAAGCTGATGGTTTTGGTAAACCAGTATCAGATTTCATTGCTGCTTTTCTTTTTTTCTTCAGTTCTGCAAAGTAATCAGGAAGTAATCCACGAGAAATTACAATTTTCATAATTTCGTTTGTTCCAGCATAGATACGAGAGACTCGAGCATCTGCATAATTCTTACAAATATCATACTCCCAAATAAATCCATATCCACCAAATAGCTGTAAACATTGATCTGCTATGCGCCCATGCATTTCTGAGGTATACAACTTCGCCATTGAAGCCTGCTCTGCTGTAAGTTCATGGTTAATTTGTAGTGCTATGCATTTATCGACAAAGGCTTCTGCTACTTGTAACTCTGTTGCCATCTCGGCTAATTTGAATTGAGTATTCTGAAATCCTGCGATTGGCGTACGAAATGCTTTTCTTTCACTCACATATTTTATTGTGTCATTGATGGCTTTCCTAGAGCCTGCAATGGATTGTACAGCTACATCTAAGCGTTCTCTTGCTAACTCAGTCATCATATAGATAAAGCCCTTTCTTTCTTCTCCAAGTAAATTTTCTTTTGAAACCTTCACATCTTCGAAGAACAGTTCACAAGTGTCTTGAGCCTTTAAACCTAATTTTTTCAGCGGCTTCCCTTTAGTAAAACCTGGACTGTCAGACTCGATGATTAACATGCTTACTCCTTCTTCTTCGGTGCCTGGCCTTGTCTTGACCGCAGTTAATACAACATCGGATAAATACCCATTTGTTATAAAAGTTTTAGAACCATTCACCAACCAGTGATCGCCTTTGTCCACAGCCGTGGTCTTGATATTTTGTAGATCGCTACCAGTACCTGGTTCAGTCATCCCAAGCGCACCTATCCACTTTCCAGAACACATGTTTCCTAAGACTCTTTGTTTTTGTTCATGAGTCCCATATTTCTCTATATATGGCGCCATAATGTTAGAATGCAAACTAAAGCCGACACCTGATGCTCCACATTCAGAGATGATTTCATCAATTAAAAAGCTAAAGGATACGTCCATTCCACCGCCACCATATTCGGTTGGCATATCAACACATAATAAACCTAGCTCACCTGCTTTAGTCCAAATATTGCGATCAACCATTTGATCCTCTTCCCATTGATCATGAAAAGGCATAACTTCCTGTTCTATAAAGTCTTTGGTAGCTTGTGCCACCATTCTATGTTCTTCAGAATCATAGACATCTCTTTTTAGGGCAATTTTTTCGTACATGATAATAGATATTAGATTAAATCAAATAAGTCGTTAACACCAATTGTTCTGTCAACTAAGAAACCTTCTGCATATTCAGCACCGATACCTCTTCCCCACACTCTCATCCGTGATTTTAAATATTCCATGAAGTCTTCTCCAGAAATTGGTGTTGCAGGACCTGTCATTCCTTCATTGAAAAACTGGCTTTTAAAAGCCTTAATACTCTCAAATTTTACATCTACATACTCACTAACATCAATGACAAAATCTGGTTGCAAATTAAAATCTTGTATGTAATAGTACATTGTCTTTGGTCGCCAAGGCTCTAAAAAGCTTGTTGTGTGTTGATATTTTTGGAGACCTGCATAAAAACAAGCATCACGTATTAGCTTGGATGCATTTCCATGATCAGGATGTCTATCCTTAGGTGCATTAGCCAGCACTATTTCCGGTCTCGTCTGCCTCACAACTTTGGCAATCTGCCATAAATTATTTTCTGAATAGTCAACATATCCATCTTTGAACCCCAGATTGTGCCTGTAATCCAAACCCAATATTTTAGCTGAAGCGTCGGATTCTTGGATCCTCTGACTTGCACTTCCTCTGGTTCCCAATTCTCCTTTCGTTAAATCTAAAATACCAATTTGCTTCCCTTCTGCCTTATGTTTAACCAAGGTAGCTGCACAGCTCAACTCTACATCATCCGGATGTGCTGCAATTGCCAATATATCTAACTTTATACTCACCGATCCCTTTTTAGGTTAACTTAATACTACCACCGAATCAAGGCACTGCCCCATGTGAACCCACTACCAAAAGCCGCCAACACAATCAAATCACCTTCCTTTACTTTTCCTTGTTCCCATGCTTCACACAATGCAATTGGAATCGAAGCGGCAGTTGTGTTACCATACTTTTGAATATTATTGAAAACTTGCTCATCATTGAGACCCGCCATTCGCTGGACAAATTGGCTAATTCGCAGATTCGCTTGATGCGGAACTAACAAATCAATATCCGTGGATTTAAGACCCACTTCATCCAACGCTTCCAAAATGACTTCTGGAAATTTCTGTACTGCTTTTTTGAAAACAGCTTGGCCATTCATATAGGGTGTATGAAACTTATTGTCAAGCATTTTTTGAGTAATAAAGATGTCACCCAATTTTGTATTAGTTACATCAAAACCAAACTTCTCCTCTTTGTCTTCATGAAAATAGCCACCATGAGCTCCTGGACTTATCAATGCCAACTCTTCTGCCTTAGATCCATCGGAGTGAAGTTTTGTTGTTAACACTCCTTTATCATTATCATCTGTTGGTTGTAAAACAACAGCTCCTGCTCCATCACCAAATATTACAGCTACTCCTCTACCCTCTGTTGTAAAATCAAGGCCCATTGAATGCTTTTCTGCACCAACAAGTAAGATGTTTTTGTACATCCCTGTTTTTATAAATTGATCCGCGACAGATAAGCCATAAATAAACCCTGAGCATTGATTTCGAATATCGAGAGCTCCAATTTCTGTCTTTTGAATGCCTAATTCTCTTTGAAGAAGGACCCCACAACCAGGGAAATAGTAATCAGGAGATAGTGTAGCAAAAACGATGAAATCAATATCCTCTTTCTGAATACCAGCTCTTTCAATCGCAATCTTTGACGCCTCGACTGCCATTGATGTTGTAGACTCTTCATGTTTCTTGGCAAATCGTCTTTCTTTGATTCCAGTTCTTTCTTGAATCCATTCATCTGTAGTATCCATGTACTCAGCTAGATCATCGTTAGTCACAACATTTTCAGGAACATAGAAACCTATTCCCGCTATTTTTGAATTATACATATTCCTCAGGTTTGAAGAGACAATATACTGAAAATGAGCAAGCCAAATACACTTGGACAATTAATCTGAAATCTCAACTCATCTAGACTCTATTGTCGAGTCGTAAACTGTCATTTATATTCACGTGTTAACTATTGACTGTTGTGAATTTATAGTTTAAAAAGGTGGTCCTAGTTTCTTATTCTAACGTAATTGAGAAGAAATGTATATAGGGTCAATTTTCAACATTTGCAATGAATAGTTCAATTTTATGTTTTGAGCTTTACAGCTTATTGATCCAGAATTCATAAACGTTTATCTTTGCAACACGATGAATGAACATTCTGAAATCAAAAGGGTTTAAAGGTTTTTAAATTTGGAGATTTCACTTAATGCTTATACATATACCACTTATAACTCATTGATTGTCTGCAAGTTGAAATAATTTTAGTTAAACTTCTATTCAATTTGAGGCATCAATGAATTAAGGTTTTTTACAATATTTTGTGTTTTGACTAGGGTAATCATATAAAGTTGTCGTTATACATACAGAACCATCTATTCACATGGAAAGTCAAACAAATTTCTTAATGAGGTTCTCTTGAACTTAAATTTTTAGTGAAGATCATAATGAACAAAAGCTATCACTTTATCAATCGATTATTGTTAGTTATAACAGGTTTAATTGTAGCTATTGGCAGTATCTCAAGTCAAGATGTTACGATTATTACTGGAAAAGTAGTCGACAAATTCAACAAGCAAGCTTTGCCGTTTGTCGATGTATATTTTAAGGAATCCAATGTAGGCGCTTCAACTGATTTAGATGGCTTGTTTCGTATTGACACACGATATGCGACTGACTCCATTACAGCAACGTTTATTGGTTATAAACCAGTTACGGTGGCCATTCAGAAGAATGTTCGTAAGCAAACAATCAATTTTGAACTCGCAAGTTCTTCCATCGTCATTGAAGGAGCAGTTGTCACCGCTAAAAACAAAAGGTATCGAAAGAAAAATAATCCTGCTGTTGAGCTCATCAAAAAAGTCATGGATAATAAGAGCGAAAACCGCCTAAAAGGGCAAGATTACTACAGTTTTAGTAAGCATGAAACAATAGAGCTAGATGTTAATAATTTAACTGATCAGCTTAAGGAGAAAAAAGTCATGCAAAGCATGGATTTTATTTTCGATTATATCGATACATCTGAAGTCAATGGTAAATTATTCCTGCCAATATTTCTCAAAGAGACGATAGCTGATGTCTACTACCGAAAAAGGACAAACACTGAAAAACAGCATCGTAAAGCTGTGCGATACACGGAGTTTGATGATCTAATCGATGACAAAAGTATTGATGGGATTACAGATGTTCTTTATCAAGATGTTGATATTTATGATAATCGGATATTCATTTTGGGGAGCCAATTCCAAAGTCCCTTGGCAAGAGTTGGGATTGACTTTTACAGGTATTACATTAAGGACACTATTTCGTATAAGGGAGATAGTGTCATTGTTATGAATTTTATCCCTAAAAACAAATTAACAAAGGGGTTTACGGGTGAAATGTATATAGCACATCAGGATAATTATTTTGTCAAAAAAGTAGAGCTAGGCATCATTAACGGCATCAGTCTTAATTTTGTAAGAGATCTAAAAATTGAGCAAGAATATGAGCGCTTTGATAAGTCTTTTGTACTCGTTAAAGACAAGATCACAGTTGACTATTCATTAAGTGAAAATGGGCTTGGTTTCTATGGAAATAAAGATGTAGTGTACAAAGACTATTCTTTTGACCCACCTGAAGATGAGGGAGTTTTTAGCGGGCCCGATAATATTGTTGATGCCCCCGACACCTATGAAAGAGATGAGAGTTATTGGGCTATGAATCGATTTGAGCCTTTGGAAGAAAATAAATTGAAGGCCTATGAAATGATTGATTCCCTTAACAATAACCCTACGTTCAAGAAAATAAAATTTGGTGTCAAGATCTTAACGACAGGCTATATTCCAGCTGGCATTATTGATATTGGCCCCTTACCAACTTTTTTCAGTGCAAATCAGGTAGAAGGTGCTCGATTCAAACTAGCTGCTGAAACATCTCATAGTTGGAATCAAAAAATGAGACTGGGTGGTTATACTGCCTATGGTTTAAAAGATAAGAGATACAAATATTCAATGTTTGGGATCTATTCATTTACAGATGATTTTAAAGCGAACCCTCGGAAATACATCTATTTGGAGCATGCGAACGATGTGAATTTTCCAGGTGTGGATCTTGATTTTATTAAAGGTGATAATGTGCTATTATCTATCAGAAGAGGCATCGCAGATAAAATGATCTTTAATCGATTTACAAAGTTTGAGTACGTCAATGAAGGTGGATATTTCGACTATACCTTTACACTTAGAAAAGATGAACGTAAACCACACGGCAATCTTGTACTCCCCTTTTTAGATGGTGACACACCCAGTACTCTAAATGAAATAAATTCGGTTGAAGCAGGATTTACCCTTCGCTTTGCTCCTAATGAACAATTTTTACAAGGTCGCCAATACAGGACCCCTGTTTTTACGAAGTTTCCAGTACTGACCGTATCCTATCGAGCAGGATTAAAGGTACTCGGTGGAGAATATAGTTATCATAGGGTCTCTGCGAATTTGTTTAAAAAGTTTAATCTGTCAGTCTTTGGACATAGTCTATTTGAAATAGAAGGAGGTAAGATATTTGGGAAAGATTTACCCTATATACTTTTGGAAATACCAAGGGCGAATCAAACGTATGCCTATCAACTCAGATCTTATAATATGATGAACTTCATGGAGTTCGCCACTGATCAATATCTTGAGACAAGTATTCAGCACTTTTTTGCTGGATTCTTCACCTATAGAATTCCGCTAATTAAAAAATTAAAGCTTAGAGAAGTCGTTTCTGCTAAACTTATTTATGGCAGATTTACGGATAAAAACAACCCTGAATTAAACCCCCAACTACCTCAATTTCAATCAAACGTAGATGGAATCCCTGAGACTTATTCATTAGCTGGAACTCCATATATAGAGGTCAGTGCAGGTTTGTATAATATTTTCAAAATATTCAGAGTCGACATCGTCAAGCGATTAACTTATTTAGATAATCCCTCAATTCCTGAATTATTTGGTGTAAAAGGTATGGGGATTAGAGCCCGTTTTAAAGTAGACTTTTAATAACTTTGTGGTATGACATGGAAAGACAGTGCACAACAGATGGTTTATACTCTTATAAATCCTGTTATCCAGCTTTTTATCAAAGTTGGGGTCACTCCTAATATGATCACCTTTTTTGGGTTTGTATTAAATCTAGCGGCAACAATTGTATTTATTTTTGGCGCGGAATATGGAGATCGATCTAATCACAATTATGTGGGTATCGCTGGTTTCATTATTCTCTTTGCAGGATTGATGGATATGTTAGATGGTCGACTGGCTCGATTAGGCAATATGGCTAACAAATATGGTGCACTTTATGATTCAGTTGTAGATCGCTTTAGTGAGATGTATATGTTTCTAGGCATCTGCTATTATTTAGTATCTCATGATTACTTTTTAAGTTCAATTTTCGCTTTTATTGCAATGATTGGCTCAATCATGGTAAGTTACACAAGGGCAAGGTCTGAGGGATTAGGTGTAGATTGCAGTGTTGGTATTATGCAGCGACCAGAGAGAATATTGATCGTTGGAATATCTGCCATTCTTTGCGCGATTACGTCAAACATCATCGGCTATGACTTTAAAATTGATGTTGATTTGTTACCGTTTCCATTATTTGAAACAATTTCTGTTTTCACTTTTCCTCTTTTCATTTTAGCAATTGGAGCAAATATGACTGCTTACAGACGGCTTATGTATGCAAGGGACCAACTCTCTAAAACAGCATAAGGATGATTTCAGATATTCAAAAAGAAGAGTACCAAGATCTTGGCTTATCAGGATTGCCAGACCACTATCCAAGTCCAACGAAGACAGATAAACTTCTTTTTTATATTCAACGAAACCATAACTTAAATACTGTCATTTATGAAGTCAACTACACGGCTCAAAGCGAGCAAATAAATCGTAACTATCCAATGCATGCGTATTGGTTGAAATACACAGCTGGAGGTGAGATTGAAGAGCTAAATTATTACCAGAATAAAATGGCTTATGGCTATGATTCGCGGCAACTCAGCTCTAATTCTTTTTCATTTAATTTTGTTTCGTATAAAGAATTGACTTTATATGTAGGGCTCAATAAAAATGATAACTATCATGTCTGCTGTTCGATCAATCAAGAAATGTCCGTGTTAAATAATATCTATGTTTACGCAGAAGAACTCGGCGTATTTCCTAATGTAAAGTTCATAGAGCTTTTCGGTACACATCTGAAAACACAAGAACCTACATATCAAAGAATTAATATAGATTCATGAAACAGCTATATGTGTCAAATAGTGAAACGTCTACTAGGATGTTTCGCAGCAATATTATAGAAGCGCTTTCAAAGGTTCACTTTACTGTGCCTCTCATTATATTTATTCCAGTCATTCTTTATTGCACATATCAAGCTTTTATCTCCCCTGAATTAACGTTACTATCAGGGCTTCTCTTTTTTGGTTTAGGACTTATCATTTGGACACTAACAGAATATGTTATGCATCGGTTTATATTTCATTATGAGCCAAAAAGCAAAATAGGAAAGCGCTTACATTTTATATTTCATGGTGTGCATCATGACTATCCAAAAGATAAGTTGCGATTAGTTTTACCTCCAATAGTGAGTATCCCTCTGGCTAGTTTCTTTTATGCAATATATGCCAACATCATAAGGGGGGATGAATTTTATGCTTTTTTTGCTGCATTCATTCTAGGTTATTTGTTTTATGATATGACTCACTATGCCATCCATCATTTTCAATTTAAAGGCAAATTATGGGATGTTTTAAAAACACAGCATTTAAAACATCATTATGTTTATCCAGATAAAGGCTTTGGTGTTACAAGTCCTGTCTGGGATAAAGTAGCACAAACAGAATTTGAAGAAGAAAAAAATAAACCATCTAAATCAGCTTATCTCAAAACTTCAAAATGACGGGCAGATTTAGCTCCAAAAACTTGACATTTTATGTCATATTCATGACCATTTATTTGGGGTGGATATTTTTAGGCTTAGGTTATCGATCTGACCATTTGCCCTTTATTCTCATCTTAGGTATTTCATTTATTTTAACAGAGGAGAGTCATCGTTTTTTTATTGGATTTGTAGGTCTTGCTATGTCTTGGGTACTCCTTGATAGCTTAAGAGTGTTTCCTAGCTATCTGTATAACGATGTGCATATCGAAGAAATATACAACTTAGAACTCAGCCTTTTTGGGTATACAAATGCTGAGGGAGTTCGAAGTATTCCTACAGATTTTTTAAAACGTATAGCCAATCCGTTTTTGGACTTCATTACTGGGCTTACCTACCTATTATGGACGCCAATCCCTTTTATATTTGGTATTTATCTATTCTTTAAAAACAGAAATCTACTCTTAAGATTTTCAATCTGCTTTTTCTTAACAAATGTGATAGGAGTCATTATTTATTATTCCTATCCAGCGGCCCCACCTTGGTATGTAGATCTATATGGGTTTAAAGAACAGTTCAATATTCCTGGTAGTGCAGCAGGCTTATTGAGCTTTGATCAATTGACGGGAACAAGCATATTTGAGGATATTTACAGTAAAAGCTTCAATGTTTTTGGTGCTGTACCCTCCTTACACTCTGCTTATCCTCTAATTTCCTTGTATTACGCTAAAAAACAAGGCCTAAAAGTAGGCTCTATAATACTTGCTATATTCTCAATATTGACGTGGTTTTCAGCTGTTTATTCAGTACATCACTACATTGTAGATGTGGTATTAGGTATATTTTGTGCTATCTTTGCAATTGCTTTTTTTGAGAAAGTATTACTTCGGTCAAAACTTAATATGCTGATTAATAAATTGACTATTTACATAACAAAAATGTTGCCCCATGCTTCATAAACGAATGCAGGCATATAACGCGCCTCAAAAAGCCATGGATTTGGGTCTTTACCCTTATTTCAGGACTATTGAATCTGAACAAGATACCGTTGTTAAAATCAATGGCAAGGATGTCTTAATGTTCGGATCTAATAGCTACTTAGGCTTAACAATACATCCTAAACTCAAGGAAGCTACTAAGTTAGCTGTGGATAAATACGGCTCAGGCTGTGCAGGTTCAAGATTCTTGAATGGGACTTTGGACTTACACCTAGAACTTGAAGAAAAGCTAGCCAAGTTTGTTGGCATGGAAGGAGCACTTGTCTTTAGTACAGGATACCAAGTTAACCTTGGGGTCGTCTCTAGCTTACTAGGGCGTCATGACTATTTGATACTTGATGAATATGATCATGCGTGCATCATTGACGGAGCAAGATTATCATTTGCTAAAGTCATGAAGTACAAGCACAACGATATGGCATCCTTAGAAAAAGTGCTCAACAGATGTGAGCCTGATAAGATCAAATTAATCGTCACAGATGGTGTCTTTTCAATGGAAGGCGACATCTGTAAATTGCCAGAAATGTCAAAGTTGGCTAAGCAATATGATGCTAACATCATGATAGATGATGCTCACTCCTTAGGGGTATTAGGTCGTAATGGTCGTGGTACTGCAGATCACTTTGGGATGACAGAAGATGTGGATTTGATCATGGGAACATTCAGTAAATCATTAGCTAGTATCGGTGGATTTATAGCAGCGGATAATCACACCATTAACTATCTAAAGCATAATGCCCGGTCTCTTATTTTTAGTGCGAGTATAGCACCTGCAAATGCAGCAAGTGTCGTCGCAGCATTAGATCTGATTGAGGCAGAACCAGAACGCATTCAAAAGCTATGGGACAATACCCACCACGCGCTAAAAAGGCTAAAAGATGAGGGCTTTGAAACAGGTCATACAGAAACGCCTATTATCCCTGTCTATATCCGAGATGACTTTAAAACATTTACATTGACTAAGAGACTACTCGAAGAAGGTGTATTTGTTAACCCCGTCGTATCTCCAGCCGTACCAAGTAGTTCTTCATTGATTAGATACTCATTGATGGCTACACATACGATTGATCAAATTGATGAGTCAATAGACAAAATCTCAAAAATCTCTCATGAAATTGGGATTTTTGAATTACAAAAAGAAATGCATGAAAGTTGAGATTCGAACGGTCTCAAGCAAAGCTGATCTTAAACAATTCATAGATTTTCCACATTCACTTTTGGGGTCAGATCCTCATTATGTACCAGAGCTATATTTAGCTCAAAAGGAGATTCATGACCTAGCAAAAAATCCATATTTTAAAAATGCTCGAGTCGAGAAATATCTTGCCTACAAAGACAATAGAATAGTCGGTAGAATCGCTGCACATGTAAGCGACAATTATAATGACTACCATGACTGCAATGTCGGTTTTTTTGGTTTCTATGATGTAGAGGATGACCTTGAAGTCACCAGGGCTTTGTTTATTAAGGCGAAATCATGGTTAATTGGTCAAGGAGTGGATAAGATTATTGGACCTTTTAGTTATTCGCTAACAATAGATACAGGAGGCATACTTGTAGAAGGTTTTGATAGTCCACCTATGGTTATGATGACCTATAATCCGAGGTATTACGTCACTCATTTGGAGAGTTGTGGATTTGCAAAAGAAATGGATTTATTTGCCTATATGATCTATTCTTCAACAGCAACAGAAAAATCAGTAAAACTCGAAAAACTACTGACTGAACGCTTAAAACGAGCGGGAATCTCCATCCGAAAACTAAATAAAAAAAACTTCAAAGAAGATGTAGGTAAAGCAAAAATCCTTTATCGGCAGGCATGGGAAAAAAACTGGGGCTTTGTACCACCTACAGACGAAGAGTTTGATCATTTAGCAGAAGGATTAAAGTTATTGATTGATGCAAACTTTGCTTATCTAGCTGAACACAATGGCAAGCCAGTAGGCTTCTTTGTCTCACTTCCTAACATTAATGAAATCACAAAATCATTCAGGAAAGGGCGGCTTCTTCCGTTTAACATCATCAAACTCCTGCTTAATAAAAATAAAGTAAAGCATGTGCGCATAGCCCTTTTAGGCGTCATTGAGGAATATAGAAACAAAGGAATTGAAGCCGTCTTTTACGCAAAGAATATCAATGAAGCCAAACGACGAAATATGATTGGTGGGGAAGCTTCGTGGATTCTTGAAAATAATGAAGCAATGGTAAAAGGCGCTGAAAAACTGAATGGCGAGAAATATAAAACCTATCGAATTTATAGCCAGAATCTATAAATACTATGTCTAAAATTCTGATCACTGGAGCAAGTGGATTTGTCGGTTCATGGATTATAGCGGAAGCATTGACTCGAGATCTTGAGGTTTATGCAGGCATAAGAGCTACAAGTGACAAGAGGTATTTAAAAGATAAACGGATCAACTTTATAGATCTAGCTTATAAGGAAGAGAAGACATTACATGAACAGCTAGCTGATTCAAAATTTGACTACATCATTCATAATGCAGGAGTTGTCAGAGCACTAGAGTCACAGACATTTTATGATGTTAATTGCAATTACACAAAGAGCCTCATTGATGCATTGCAACTGACAAAAACTCATCCTGCCAAGTTCACCTATATGAGCAGTTTAGCTGCTTGTGGATCAGCGCCGAATCTGCCAGATCATCGGATCACAGGAGATATCAAAATGAAGCCTCCTACCCATTATGGGAAAAGTAAAAAATGTGCTGAAGACTATTTGAAACAGTCTCCTCTACCTTATATCATTTTACGGCCAACGGCAGTCTATGGTCCAAGAGATAAAGACATTTTAAAATTATTTAAGGGGATTAAGCTTGGCATCGCGCCGCTTATTGGCAGCAAACAATCAAAATTAAGCTTCATTTATGTAAAAGACCTGGCACGATTAGTCTTAGACAGTACACTTTCCGAAATTAATAATAAGGTCTATCCTGTCAGTGATGGAGAGGAATATATAGGTAATGATTTTCACAAAACAGTTGCGGCAACAATGAATAAAAGGGCGATTTACCCTAGAATCCCGATGCCTGTCATAGCAGGTATTGCAAGATTGACTCAACTCAAAAGTCGGTTGACAAAAGTGCCTGACACCCTTGACGTAGATAAAGTAAATGAATTAAAGGCGAGAAACTGGGTCTGCGACATCACAGAGTTAAAAAAAGATTTTAATTTCGCCCCCCATTCGAGCTTAGAGCAATCTCTAAGTGAGACATATACATGGTATAACAAGCATAATTGGATATAAATATTAATAGTAGAATATGGCAGACGTGAAAGCAAGACCAGCAACTGGCAAATTAGGTATACTGACCCCAGGTTTAGGAGCAGTAGCGACAACATTTATAGCAGGTTGTATCGCCGTCCGAAAAGGACTTGGCCAACCTATAGGTGCATTGACACAAATGGGGACGATCAGACTCGGTAAGAGAACAGAAAATAGAAAGCCTCACATTAAAGATGTGGTACCCATTGCGGATCTGAATGATGTTGCATTTGGAGGATGGGATCTCTTTGAAGATAACGTCTATGAAGCAGCAACAAATGCCCAGGTGCTCGATCAGCGCTTGTTAGATCAAATCAAAGATGAGCTCTCGGCTATCAAACCAATGAAGGCGGTCTTTGATAAGAATTATGTCAAGCGTCTCGAGGGCCCAAATGTGAAGACAGGAACGACTAAAATGGATTTAGCTGAGCAATTGATGGAAGATATCAAGCGCTTCAAAGAAGTAAATAATTGTGACCGAGTTGTCATGGTTTGGTGTGGATCAACAGAAATCTATATAGAAGAAGGTGATGTACATCAGACAGTCGCCTCTCTTGAGGAAGGATTGCGAAATAACGATCCAGACATCGCACCTAGTATGATCTATGCCTATGCAGCCGTAAAAATGGGTGTTCCCTATGCTAATGGTGCGCCTAACTTATCCTGTGATGTGCCTGCCATGATTGAACTAGCAAATCAGACAAACACACCGATCGCCGGAAAAGATTTTAAGACGGGACAGACATTAATGAAAACGATTTTAGCGCCGGGTCTCAAAGCGAGATATTTAGGTATTGATGGTTGGTTTTCAACAAACATATTAGGTAACAGAGATGGCGAAGTACTAGACGATCCTGATAACTTTAAAACAAAAGAAGTCTCCAAACTTGGAGTCCTAGAGCAAATACTTGAGCCAGACTTGCACAAAGAACTTTACGGAGATATGTACCATAAAGTTCGTATTAACTATTACCCACCTAGAGGTGACAATAAAGAAGGCTGGGATAATATTGATATCAAAGGATGGTTAGGCTATCCCATGCAGATCAAAGTGGATTTTCTTTGCCGTGATTCGATTTTAGCAGCGCCGTTGGTATTAGATCTTGCCTTACTGCTCGATCTTGCTAAACGGGCAGATATGAAAGGTATCCAAGAATGGTTGTCCTTTTACCTAAAGTCTCCGCAAACGGCCAAAGGCTTATACCCTCAGCATGATTTATTCAAGCAATTCGAAAAACTAAAGAATACGATTCGACACATTGGTGGCGAAGACATTATTACACATCTTGGACTAGATTATTACGAATAGATGAAATCACTGGCCAAGTTTTTCGCCAGTGGCTTCGGGTCGGGGTATGCACCAGTCGCTCCGGGTACTGCTGGTAGTATAGTTGCAAGTCTTGCGATATATCTAATATATACTCAATTTAGTATCAGCGAACAGACTCTGCTAATCGGACTGATCACGGCAAGTATCGTGGCTACAATCATCGGTGTGATCAGTTGTAATATTTTAGAATCTGAATGGGGCAAAGATCCATCAAAAGTGGTTCTTGATGAGATGGTTGGTATCTTCATATCCTTGCTGTTTGTCCCTATTTCAATTTCGACTATCCTACTATCCCTTGTATTGTTTCGTGTATTTGACATTTGGAAGCCTTTAGGAATTCGACAATTAGAGTCTATAGACGGTGGCGTGGGTGTGATGGCGGATGATATCTTAGCAGGAGTGTATGCCAATATCGTCTTGCAGATCATTCTGTATTTAAATATCTTATAGATATGGATGACCAGTTACCAAATCAGTCAGGTGTACAGGTTCCGCTGGTCAATTCCTTTTTTAGGTGGAATCTAAGTGCGCTTACTGCGACATTCGTAGATAAGTCATTAGAAATGGCTCTCCATTATGGACTTGGCGTTGACGAATTAGTTGC
The DNA here is from genome assembly GCA_937959275.1 of uncultured Saprospiraceae bacterium. GTDB lineage: Bacteria > Bacteroidota > Bacteroidia > Chitinophagales > Saprospiraceae > CALFUK01. Next base: position 21,608 of record CALGLU010000133.1, read on the forward strand.
TACACCAATCGGGATGACAGTTGGTTCTATCATTGCCTTTTTTTTAGGAAGGAATTGGACTTTCATGAGTAAGGACAACAAAATATCAAACCAAGGATTTAAATTTTTAATTATAGCCATAGGGAATCTTACACTCAATTGGCTATTAATTTGGTTTCTAAGGGATTATATTGGCATGGAAGATTATTATCTTATGAGCCCAATAGCAGGCGTTGTGGTTGGCTTACTTTATAGTTTTCCAATGCAGCGTTATTTTGTGTACAAATAAATGTCTTTGACAAAGCGAACCATACGATTCATTGTAAATCCTTTTGCCGGTGTTAGTCAAAAAAATAATATCGAAGAAAAGATTAGGTCAAATTTAGATTTGTCACTATTTGACTATGAATGTTGTTTTACAGAAGCCCCTTTACACGCTAAAGAACTTTCAGAATCTGCAGTTCAGGCAGGATTGGATATGGTCGTCGCCATTGGTGGTGATGGGACTGTGAATGAGGTAGCAGAGCCACTCCTTCACTCAAGCGTAGGACTTGGCATTGTGCCAGGAGGCTCTGGTAATGGCTTTGCGATGCATCTTGGGATTGGTCGGAATATGGACAAGGCGCTTTCATTTTTGAACACTGCAAAAAAAATAACGATTGACACTTGCAAAGTGAATGACGAATTTTATCTCAACTTAGCTGGTGTGGGCTTTGATGCCTCAGTCGCTTACTTTACAAAGCAAAGTCCTGAGCGTGGCTTCAAGGCCTATTTTAACGGTGCCATGAAAGAAGCCTTGAGTTACAAAAACAAAGACTACCGTATCCGCTTTGATGATCAAATCATAGAAGACAAATTTTTGTCAGTCAATATAGCAAATGCCTCAATGTTTGGATATAATTTTAAAATCGCACCGCTAGCAAACCTCCAAGATGGCGTACTTGATCTCGTGATGATTAAAGACGCTAGCAAGGTCAGATACATCGTTTCTGTATGGCGTTTTCTCACGAGCTCCTTGCACAAGAGTAATATTGTCGATGTCAAAAAGACAACCAAAGTCAGCATCGAATCAACGGAAGAGATGCACTATCATAGAGATGGAGAGGGCGGCTTGTATTCGGGTAAATTAGAGTTTAGTATTGTGCCACGATCATTACAGTTATGGGTACCTCAAGATTATCCGCAGTAGATGATCTCGGTCCTCATCCCGATATATAACCAAGATGTCAATGCACTCGTCTCAGCGTTGCATAGACAGCTGACACAAGCAAGCATCGATTTTGAAATCCTCTGTTTTGATGATGCCTCAGAGCCGCAATGGCAACTCAAGAATACATCGATCACTCATCTAGATCGGATCAGTTATAAAGAATTAACACAAAACTTAGGGCGATCAAGGATCAGAAATCGATTAATCCAAGAAGCGGCTTACGAAACGCTGCTGTGCTTAGATAGTGATAGTAAAATAATTTCAGATTCATTCATTCAGACGTATCTAGATTCATTTGATACAGGGCAAGTCATTAATGGCGGACGATCCTATCCTACTCAACGGCCAGCCGGCGATGAACTGATGTTGCATTACATCTATGGCATCCAAAAAGAAACCAAAACAGTAGCACAACGGAGTAATAAACCAGCACTCTATTTTCACACGAATAATTTTATCGTCAACAAAGAAGTAGCACAGGCTTATCCGTTTGTAGAACGTTTATCCATGCATGGTTATGAAGATCTTGCATTCGCGACACGATTACAGCAAGATGGCATTGCTATTCATCATATTGACAATCCCGTTGAGCATGAAGATATTATTCCTGCGAATGATTTCTTGATGAAAATGGAAGAATCGTCAAAGAGTCTAGCGGTACTCTATAAACGTAAGGAGATTATGCATACGCCGATGATCAAGGCCTATGAATTCTTGATAAAGACAAAGACGGTAAATGCGTTTATGAAGTTTTATGAGTTTAGACAAAAGTCAATTATTGCCAATCTGCATTCAAGACGTCCGAGCATGCGCAATTTAGATTTTTATAAATTGTATCATTTTTCTAAAGCCATTAAACAACCGGATTAATTCAATGCTATGAAAAGACGAACAGTTGGGCTTGTTGTTTCTGGTCTTGTATTTCTGGGATTGCTCTTGGATGCGATGTGGGCTTATCAATTGGCAGGTGTTGATGCAAGTGTTTTGGCAAGCTTTCAGGGTATGTGGTCAGGTCCAATGAATTCTATTGTACTATGGATTACAGATTTGTCAGGTCATGTTGCTGTGCCAGTCTTTGGGTTTGGCTTATTAACTTATTTAGGCTTTAGGCGTGATTGGAATACTTTTGGGTTTGCTTTCTCATCATTGATAGGTAGTTTGTTTTTATTTTCATTTTTTAAGGCGTGGGTTGGCCGGGCGCGGCCGGAGTCGATGTTATATGATCCTGGTCTTAACTCCTTTCCGTCAGGGCACGCGGCGATGTCTACGATTATGGGTCTATTAGTTTATTTTATTTTTAAGTCTAGGGTGAGTGAGCAGCGCCGGACCTTATTTTTGGTTGCTTGTTTTATTTTTCCAGTACTGATTAGTTTTACCCGTATCTTTCTAAATGTACACTACCCTACGGATGTGATTGCAGGGGTCGCCCTTTCGATGAGTTGGATTATTGTATTGTCATATATCTATCAACCACGATGAAGTATCAAAAACCAGAGAAGTATAATTTTTTTCGGCACTTGGGCTATGCCTTGGCAGGCTTTAAGAACATGGTGAAGGAAGAGCGGGCGGCGCGGATTCATGTGGTGGCGTTTGTGGTGTTGTCGATTGGGTTATTGTTTGTTCCATTTTCTGGGGTGACCAGATGGGTGATGTTTTGTTCGATGTTTTTGGTGTTGATTGGTGAGGCGGTGAATACAGCAGTGGAGCGGGTGGTAGATTTGTGTTCGCCGGAGTATGCGGAGTTGGCTGGGGAGGCTAAGGATGTGGCGGCGTTGGTGGTGTTGTTGTGTTTTGTGTTGACGGGGTTGATCTGGGTTGGGTGTATAGTTTGGGAGTTGGGGCTGCTGGGGTGAGTTTAATTTGGGATGGTTTTTACGAATTAGTAAATGAGATTTTAATGGCTGTTTTTAATACAATCGTATGGCTCTGAAGCTGAAAGCTCCAGAGATCCAAATCTGTTAATAGCATTAAATTTCAAAACGGATCTGCGGGGTTTTCAACCTCGCAGCAATATGATTGGAATGAAAAAATAGCTCATTGCTACACTACATTCTGATATAACCTAATGTTTAAGAAAAATCGGTGCTATCAACAACTAGATCAGTGCGGCATTACGCCTAATTGTATGGCACTGACAGCTCCAGAGATCCAAGTCTCTTTATAGTACAACGGTTATAAAAAACTTCAGAGATTTAATTTTACAGATATCATCAAATGTTCCTTACAAATCTGTCCCAATTTATAATCCAGTACGTATTCTAGTCATTAGACATGGCATTCTTCCTATACTTCTTGCATATTGTGATAAAAGTATTCAGAATGAAAAAGTTAAGTATGTGCATCGTAATGGCTCTCTTGTTTATCAATCTCAGTGCTCAAACCGAGATAGAACTCATCACCGCGACTTTGATGGATTACATCGACGGGACTGGTAATGGAGAACCAGATAGGCTCCGAAAAGCCTTCCACCCAGATTTCAACTTGTATACTGTGAATACACAGGACAGCCTTGTCACCCGATCAGGAGAAAACTATATTGGTTTATTTAAGGAAGGTGAGAAATCCAGTCGAATCGGCGAGATCATTTCTATTGACTATGAACATGATGCTGCTATTGCTAAGGCGGAAATTGTTATACCGAATCGGAAGACCTACGTTGATTATTTTCTGCTATTGAAATATGAAGGTTCGTGGAAGATTGTTCATAAAAGTTATACCGCACGCGAATAGGACGAAACACATAAGTCAAATCATGGCTAGTGCTCTGTCAAGATATAACTGATGTAAATCTTACAACGTAGGACACATACAAAGATTTTCAAATCGTAAGCCACTTTTGAAGACCAATCGTGTCTTGCTATATCGTTCATATTTATTTTTATTCCACATCGTAATCGTTACCGACAAAAAAACTAGATAAATTGACAGTTCTAAACCCTAGAATCCATGAAGTTTTAATCCCAAAGTGTATGTTTGCACTCATCCTAGTGCTCTGTCAAGGTTTTAATGACTAGTTGAGTTTGAGTGAAATTTGAATCTGATCGAGGCAAAAAACATAGGCATAGCCATAGCTATGGCGAGTATTTTTAACGAAGTTCAGGCTCAAATTTCGCCAAAGGCAGACGTCAATTTGATCTTGACAAAGCACTAGATTTATTCAATTAAATCAAACTATAACAAGTGATCGCAGCGTGCATTTTTGATTTTGACGGTGTGGTAGTCGATACGGCTGATTATCATTATCTGTCGTGGAAGCGCTTAGCTGCTCAGCTCGGCTTTGAATTTACTGAGAAGCAAAATGAAGCTATGAAAGGCATTAGCCGCATGGACTCTTTAGATGTCGTCCTTGAGATAGGAGATATTAAGGTGTCGCATAAGGAAAAACTCAAAATGGCTCATGTCAAAAACGAATGGTATAAGGAGTATTTACAATCCGTCGATTCGAGTGTCATCTTACCTGGGGTTGTTAATTTTTTGGAAGAACTCACCGCAGAAGGAATCCCCTATGCTCTTGGATCAGCGAGTCGCAATGCCAAATTTGTCATGTCAAAAATTGGAATCGAATCCGGATTTGCAGCCGTATTTGATGGCAACGATACCGTCAAGAGTAAACCAGATCCTGAGGTCTTTTTAAAAGCAGCTGCTGCTCTGAATCAAGAACCAAAAGATGTTCTCGTGTTTGAGGATTCGTATAAGGGTATTGTAGCCGCAAAAGATGGTGGCTTTCTTGCCTGTGGGGTTGGTGAAAAAGATATACTACATAATGCAGATTTTACAATCCAAACATTTGAAAATTTTAATCTAAACGAATTAAGATTTATGCTTGCACAGGTTCAATAAGTATGAAGGATTACATTGTCAAACATCCCTGGAAAATCATTGAAGATCAATTCAGACCTGAATACAATCAAATCACAGAGTCCTTGTGCAGCCTGGGAAATGGCATGATCGGCCAGCGAGGTAATTTTGAAGAATATTACAGCGGAGACAGCTTACAAGGAAATTATATTGCTGGCATCTACTATCCCGACAAGACACGTGTTGGATGGTGGAAGAACGGCTACCCAGAGTATTTTGCTAAAGTGCTGAACAGTGCCAATTGGATCGGACTTGATGTCTATTTCGGAGACATTCGCTTAGATTTAAACAAGGCTGAGATCAAGTCCTTTCACAGAGAGCTCGATATGCAATATGGTATGCTGAGTCGTCAGGTACATTTTGACTTAGATGGAATCGAGTGTATCTTAAAAACAGAGAGATTCTGTAGCTATGCAGATAAGGAAACGGGCTGGTCATACGCCAGTATTTATTCAAAAAATTATACTGGTCCCATCACGATTCAGTCCTTTGTTGATTTTGACATTCGCAACCAAGACTCGAATTATGATGAAAACTTTTGGGATTCTCATTGTCAACACATCGATAAAGATTGGGGCCATGTCTTTTGTAAAACCAAAAAGACCGGATTCAAAGTTTGTGCTGGCTTTACATCTACACTGACCGTCGACGGTAAAAAGCGAAGGCCTAAACCAAAACAAGAAGAGCGCAAAGTCAGCCATCAGTATAAGGTGAATGTAAAGCCTGGGCAGCGTGTAGAGCTGCATAAGTTGGCAGCTATTGTCAGTGATTTTCATCATCCTGATGTAAAACTAACTGATACATGCCGACAGATTTTAGACACGCATAATGCAAAGGGTTATGCCGTATCAAAAGCTAGGCATGTACAGACCTGGTTAGATAAATGGGACTTAAGTGATATTCGAATCGAAGGCGACATAGCCGCTCAGCAAGGCATTCGATTTAATATCTTTCATTTAAATCAAACCTATACGGGAGACGATCATCGACTCAATATTGGCCCTAAAGGCTTTACAGGTGAAAAATATGGTGGGTCAACCTATTGGGATACCGAAGCCTATTGTCTACCCTTCTACCTCTTTACTGCACCGCAACATGTAGCACGTAACCTGCTTGTATATCGCTATAAGCATTTGCAAAAGGCGATAGAGAATGCGACTAAGCTAGGATTTCATCAAGGGGCAGCCCTTTACCCAATGGTTACCATTAATGGTGAAGAATGCCACAATGAATGGGAGATTACATTTGAGGAAATCCATCGAAATGGAGCCATCTCTTATGCCATTTATGATTATATCACACACACTGATGATACGGCATACATGATTGAGCACGGATTAGAAGTACTCATCGCTATTGCAAGGTTTTGGAGCCAACGAGTGAACTGGTCAGAAGCTAAAAATGAGTATGTCATACTCGGGGTAACTGGTCCAAATGAATATGAAAACAACGTCAATAATAACTGGTATACCAACTATATAGCAAGATGGTGCTTGCAATATACCTTGGACAGTATCGAAGAACTACAGCAATCCGATAAGATAAGACTACAAGATGTGCTGTCGAAGTTCCAATTTGATCAAGAAACGGAAATGACTCGATGGCGAGACATTATAGCCAATATGTATTATCCGTATCATGAGAAAAAGCAAATCTACCTCCAACAGGATGGATTTTTAGATAAGGAGATTATACCTGTCAGTGATTTAGAACAAGCAGATCAACCCTTAAATCAACATTGGTCATGGGATCGAATCTTACGATCTTGCTATATCAAGCAAGCTGACACCTTACAAGGATTCTACTTTTTTGAAGATGATTTTTCACACGAAGAACTAAAGAGACATTTTGATTTTTATGAACCGTTGACAGTTCATGAGTCATCATTGTCGCCCTGTGTGCACAGCATATTGGCGTGCAAACTTGGCTATCATGAGAAGGCATATGAAATGTACCTACGCACCTCTCGCTTGGATCTAGATGATTATAATAACGATAGCGAAGATGGGCTGCATATCACAAGTATGGCCGGCACGTGGATGACGATTACGAAAGGCTTTGCAGGTCTGCGTGTAAAGGACGGACGACTGGCCTTTAGTCCTGTTTGCCCAGAGCAATGGGAATCGATTGAGTTCAAGCTTTTATTTCGAAATCAAACGATCAATGTCAAGATTACGAAGTCGAACATAGAATTAGAAAACACTAGCCTTGAAGACATAGAGTGCTTTGTGCAAGCAGAGCGATGTAAGCTCAATCCAAGCCAAAAACTCGTCTTTCCACTGTAAACACATAGATCTTTTTTTAATTGATTTGTTAATTATTAATACGAATTGAATTTTAACATATATATACTCACCGCAATATTAATTATATACTCATGCTTACCACTGCTAAGCTAATATTGCCTTTACATCATTAACATTTTCTCACATGAAATCCATAAAACATAGCCTTTTCATCTTACTTGTCGCCATCATTATCATTAGCTGCAAACAAACTATTGAAATCGAACAAAATTCTGTTGTTGAAGCTTCAAGTTTTACTTTACCTAATTGGGCAAAAAACGCTGTTATTTATGAAGTTAACCTTAGACAGTTTACACCAGAAGGAACCTTCCAAGGACTTATCAAACACCTAGATCGTATAGATGAAATGGGCGTAGATATACTGTGGTTGATGCCAATTTATCCAATCAGCATGGCCAAACGGAAGGCAACAAATGAACTCTTAGTGGATGATATAACTGACCTCAACGAGCGTAAAAAGTACTTTGGTAGTCCATATGCTGTAGCTGATTATAAAGCTGTCAATCCAGACCTGGGAACACCGGAAGACTTCAAAGAGCTTGTCAATCAGGTTCATCAACGCGGCATGAAAATCATACTCGATTATGTACCCAATCATACAGGCTGGGATAACCATTGGATCACAGATCATCCCGATTGGTATACAAAGGATGACAAGGGAAACATTATAGATCCCATTGATCCAGGCACTGGCAAATCTTGGGGCTGGACGGATGTGGCTGATTTAAACTATGATGTTCAGGCTATGCGAGATGCCCAAATCGATGCGCTCCTTTTCTGGGTGAATGAGATGGATGTGGATGGCTTTAGACATGATGTAGCTCATAATGTGCCTGTTGATTTTTGGAAAGATGCCTCTCAAGCTGTACTCAAAGCAAAACCAGATGCCTTTTTATTGGCAGAAGCTGAGCAAGCAGCCTTAAGATCCGCAGAAACATTTCACGCGGACTATGGCTGGGAATTTCATCATTTAATGAATGATATAGCAAAAGGCCACAAGAATGCTGGTCATATTGATGAATGGATGACTCGGAATCGAACTAAAAACGACAAAGGATTCCATATCCATTTCACTTCAAATCATGATGAAAATACTTGGAATGGTACTGTGTTTGAGCGCATGGGAGAGGCTCACAAGGCCTTAGCGGTACTGGCATCTACCTTTGATGGGATGCCACTTATCTATGGCGGGCAAGAAGAGCCGATGAAACATCGTCTAGAATTCTTTATAAAGGATGATATCGGGTTTAACAAGTATGCTTATGCGCCGTTTTACAAATCATTATTCGAGCTAAAAGACAGAAACCAAGCTATTTGGAATGGTGAATATGGAGGGGAGTTAACGAAAATCGTGGATTCAAGTGATGTTTACGGATTTATGCGAGAAAAAAATGGTGATGTTGTTTCAGTCCTAATTAATCTGAGCGATAAGCCTGTCACTGCTACTCTGACAAGAGATATACCAACAACAAAAGATATTTTTACTGGTCAATCTTACAACTATAAAAAAGGAGATAGTGTTGAACTGGAGGCTTGGTCTTATCAGGTAGGGAGTTTTGAAAAGTAAAACTTGTATAAAAAGCAAGCGTTTTATAGTGCACCAATAGACTTATCCATCCAGTTTGCTCTATTAGCCAACCAATTTTTCAGATTTGAAACATCTGTATCATAGTTCGCATTCCCTTGAGACCACAGATTATAATCTCTAGCTCGAGCACCTTGGACAATGAAGGCATAGTCATCAATATAAGTCAGTAATTCTGGTAAATGACTCGCTTTAAAGTCAAACCATGTGTCTTTAAGCAAGGTTTTAATGGCTGGATCCGTCAATATTTTTGAAAAGAACTGAGTGCCTTTGGACGGCGGTGACCAAAATAAAGGTCGATCATAACGACTAAAGTGGACTAATGACCCTTCAAAAGCAAACGCCCAGTCAAAATCCCAGACTGGGCCCATTGTATATTTACCTTCTTCTGTTTTATACATATAGGTGCTCTTTGGGTGATTGATTTCTTCGTTGCCGATGAGCATATAGACAATCAAATAATTGACAAAAGAACTTGCATCCAAATAATCTAAATAATCTGTCGTAGCAAAATCATCTCTCTCTACTAAGTCTTCGAACGCTTGAAACTCAGTTTTGATCTCAGTCAATACCTCAGCATCAATTTCTTTAGGATATTTTACTGTTACAGGCAGGTCAAAGGCTGAAGATCGAAACTGCCAAGGCTCATCATAATTTCTATCTACATTTAAGAGTACTCCATCCTTTCCAATATCGACTCGATTCGTTTTAACTTCTACTTGTTCTGTTAACATAAAAGCACCCAGATAACGCCCATTCAAGCTAACTTCTACCGGGATGATATGATTGGTAAAAGGCATCTCGAGCAACTGAGCTATCTTCATCCCTACAGCATTCATCATATGTGTACCATCTAAAAAATTAGCCAACAAAATCCAATCCTTCTCTGCAGCTAGCCCCAATAGCTCAGCATCATCATTAAGCTTAAATTTATAGGGCTTTTTTGGTAGACTCCATGTTGAATTTCCTCTGCCTCGTATCTGAGCTTGCCCTTCAAAATCGCTAAACTTAGTTTGCCCATCAATCCGTATATCAGTCGCTACATATTCTGTTTTAGATGTGACATCGACATTGCCTTCAGTCGTAAATTCAATATGAGCTAAGGCATTATCCCAAGCTATTTTAATCTGATATGTTTTGCTCGTGCCTCTATCTGATGTCAAGGTATACACAATTGTCTTTCTATAATCAACTGAACTGCTGCCGCTAACTTGATCTATCCCATTGATTTTCACTGACTTAGCATTGGTTGTAAAGCTTGGAATCGCTGTATAGTTGTAGTGTTTTAATTGACCGTTAAGACTGTTAGCTTGTATGTCAAAGACCACATCTTTAGCAAATTGAGGATTGTTTTTTTGCTCAAAATGGAAACTTTCAAAAATCAAGGAGTCATCTTCTGATTCGATTGGAGGTATTGATTCTGTTTTAGAACACGATTGGATGCTAAGCCCAATGAGCATGCAAGACACGATAAACATGCTTATTCGAAGAAAGCGTCCAGCTATATAAATGAGTTTAGTTAATAATACCTCCATTAATGAGATCTATATTAAGGCTTTGATTGCCATAAGATATTCAGAATTTTCCATGCACCATCTTTTTTAACCAATTGCATGTGATCCACACCCCAAACCGCTGTCACCTTTGCTGTTGCAGTCTGGCTTTCTATATCGAGCACCTCGATGCCATACGGCGAATCATCAGTGACTTGGTCACCGCTCTTATTCCACTTCGCAGTGAGACTGACCAGTTGATCGTATGTCATTGTACCAGGTCCTTGCCAGCTTTTTTCTTCCTCATTATACCACATGCCGAGCTTTGTCAATTTTGGATCGACACTTCTGATGATCTTAGCTGTATCCACTTCATACAACCCATCTAGATAATCTTTGGCAGCAGCATAGACAAGGTCATTATCAGATGAAAGGGATGCCGAAATGGGTTCGGTTAGTATCGCTATCATCGTTTGGATGCCTTCTATATAATTCCCCACACGCAAATTTTCATTTGGACTGTGTTGGTTGTTATCCTTATTGACAGTTGGTACAGTCACAGCTGGCACACCTAATGTATTGACAAATGGCGAGATCGGAATACTACCTCCAGATGTTCGGATTCGAATTGGTTCTTCTCCAAAAGCATGAGTCATGGCTGAGGTTAACCAGACACCAATTGGAGCATCATATTCGGTTCGAAATGCTTTATAACTTTTTCTGGATTCCATCATCACAATTCGTTCGTGCTGAGCTCGCTCTTGAGATGTTGGTTTTTTATCTGTAATATAGTACCCTTGGTTTTTGATATGCTCTTTAACAAGTTGGATCAATCGATCACCATCAGACTCTAAGACCAATCTGATATCAATCTCTGCTTTTGCCGTAGAAGGCACAATTGTCCGTGCTTCATAACCAACCCAGCCAGACGACATGCCGCGCACATTGAGTGAAGGATATTGCAAAGCTTCCTGATAGTTGGGTCCGACACCTTGCTCGGCTTTTGCGATGCCGAGATGAGCATTTAATTGGTTTTCATCATCAGGTATTTTGGCTAATATGGATTTTGTTTTTGCATCTAGTTGTATGCCGTCATAATAACCCGGGATGAGCACTCGACCATCTTTATCTTTCATTGACGCGATCAATTGGGCTAAGCGGACAGCGGGATTGGGTGCATAATTACCATAGTGTCCGCTGTGCTGTGGAAATAAAGGACCAAAAACCGTTAATGTAATCGTCCCTATTCCTCGAGCGCCAAATGTAAGCGTCGGTTTGTTCGTACTGTGTCGCGGCCCATCAAAAATAACTAACATATCAGCCTTTAATTTTTGTTTGTAATCGACTACAGCCTGGGGTATGCGTGGTGATCCTATCTCTTCTTCAAAATCAATAATCACTTTAACATTATAGGCTACATCGATACTCTGGCTAGCTAATACATCAAGAGCAGTTAGGTACATTGCTATTGGTCCTTTGGCATCTGATACGGCTCTACCAAAAAAGCGCCAATCATAGTCTATCTTATCAGTTTGTAATCGACTCCAGTCAATGGCATCAAATCCCCCACCCTCAGCCTGCGCTTTTAACGTGATATCATAAGGGTTATCTTGGAACCAAAACCGTTTGTCAACGGGTTGGCCGTCTGCATGCATGTAAAACAGAACTGTTGGTGCGCTTGAGTCACTTGATCCTTTTTCTATTAATAAAAGGGGAACTGTAGACGTCGATAAACGTTCTGTCGAAAAGCCTCTTGACACGAATGCCTTCTCTAACCATTGGACATTGACTTCAATATCATCTGGAAAGTGGGCATCGTTTGGCATTGAGATCAACTCCTTAAATAAAGCAAACGAGTTTTGGAGTTGCTCATCAGATAGTTGGTCTGAGTCCGACTGAGAGAAGCCAACTATAGCTTGGCTTAGAATCAGTAATAAGAATAGCTTTTTCATAAGTATTTTGATTTAACTGTCTAAATATAATAAACAAAATATGTAGTATACTTGAGTTATGAAAATAGAAATGTGGTGCATTAATAAAACATCGCAAAAATTTATACGTGATGGCATTGACCTTTATGTCAAACGCCTAGGACATTACATAAGCTTTGATCTGACAGTCATCCCTGCTCCTAAATCAGCCAGTAAGCTTCCCTTAGCCAAGTTAAAACTAGCAGAAGCCGAATTGGTGTTGCATAAGCTAAAGGACACAGATCATCTCATTTTACTAGATGAAAAGGGAAAAGAATACAGCTCAATCGAATTTTCAAAGCAGCTACAGAAATTGCAGATGTCATCCAATAAGAGAGTTGTCTTCCTGATTGGTGGTGGCTATGGTTTTGCCGAATCTCTCAAGGCCAGATCTAACTCTCTCATGTCTCTGTCTAAGATGACCTTCCCGCATGAGCTCGTCAGAGTCATATTCCTAGAGCAATTGTATAGGGCTTGTACGATCAACAAAGGAGAAAAATACCATCATAGTTAGGATCATACACCAAAACGCACTATTTTTTCATCACAGAAAGTGACTAATAGTCAATATGAAATCAATAATTAGTAAGGAAATCCTCTATCTGGTAGCTGGCTCATTCATGCTGGTTTATATCGTAAATAGTTTTTTGAAAAAGCAACCTGACGTAGAGCCTCGTAAATCCTACTTACAAGAGCAGATGGACTCCATCCAACAGGCAAGAGAACAATTAAAAATAACCAAGTTAGAATTTTGGTATGATGAGATGTTAATGACTGCCTATACACAAAAGGATTCATCGAACTTAATCATGGCCAAAGAAGCCTTTTTCTTGGCCAAATCGATCTTTCCTGAACGTATAGAACCCCGTATCAATCTGGTCAGATCTTTTTCTGATTTATGCTACGATAAAGGTTTTTTCTGCTATGAAGCTAGAAAGGAGATCCACTATGCCTATCGGTATGTGGACTCTGTTGATGTGGCAATTGTCGCCGAACTCGACTCGTTGTATGCATTGGTAAAAGACATCGATTATGAGGAGAATATCGAGTTTATTCAATAATAGAAACCAGTGGTTTGTCAACATAGAAACAAGCATCTCTTAAATTCGAAATAACTTTCTACGCATGTCTTGAATAGTTGCTATCTCTTTTCAAGTGTGAAATTAAACGTTGTTCCTTCTCCTAGTTTCGAAGACAGCCATACTTGTCCATTATGAATTTCTACTAGGTTTTTAACCAAGGTCAGACCAATTCCTGTCCCTTTGTATTCGCTTCTTGGATGCAAACTTTTAAAGAGCATAAATATTTGGGCATGAAATTCCTTTTTTATGCCAATGCCGTTATCACTGATTGTGAATAACCAATCAGCTGTCTGTTCTTTACAGCTTATTTTGATAACTGGTCGATCTTCTTTAGTTCTAAATTTAATGGCATTGGATAATAAATTAGTTACGATTTGTTTCAACTTAATTTTATCAGCAACAATGATGGTTTCAAATCCATGTAGTTCAATCTTAATATTACTGTCGGTAATATCTGTTTGAAAATCTGGAATGATAGAATCCCATAATTCTTGTACTTTAAATTTACTTAGCTCAAGATCGTCTGCTTCTACTCTAGAAAAAGATAAAATGTCATTAACCAGATCCTTCATGTTTTTGGCAGAATCGATAATGTATTCCATGTACTCTTTCTCCCTATCTGAAATAGATGCGGACAGGTTTCTTTCCAATAATTGGGTAAAACTAATAATTGACCTTAACGGAGTTTGTAAATCATGAGAAGCGAAGTATGCAAACTTTTCCAGTTGTAGATTAGACTTGATGTATTTTTCTAATTCTGTATTTTTTGATTGTAATTCTTGCTGCGCTTTAAAAAGAGAAGTGATGTCTTTTAGAAAAAGAATGATCTTTGGAGATTCAACTTCATTATTATCCAGTACACATGTCACCTTTACTCTTACAAATCCATTTTTATCAGATGACAACCACACTTCATCATTCAATTTACCATTTTGCAAAACATATTGTAGAGAATCTTTGTAATAGTCAATAGGGCTTCTCTTTTCATGTTTACTAAGAACCAAAAATTCATTAGGATCTAATCTTGCTAGTTCTTCTAAGGTCTCTACGCCTAATAAGTCAAGAGCATTTTTATTGGCTAGTATAGATGTAATTGATTTTAAGTCAATGTAAATAATTGCCTCATGTGAATTATTGAAAATATGTCTGTAAGATTTTTCTACTTTTATTTTTTCTTCTATTCGATTAAATTGTTCTGTAACATCGTTGAAGATTATGAACGATTCATTTGATTTCCGATGTGTAGGTACGACATTTCCTGTAATGCGCATTTGTATACCATCTCCTGTTTTGAATACTCCAGATATGTTGAAGGATTTACCTTCCTTAATGTTGATGTCATGTTTTTTAGCTAATTCGTGCAAATCAGAAGACGGAAAATAATCAGAATATTTTGGGATAAAATCAAATCTAGATAATCCAATGATGTCTTCTTTTGTATCGTACTCCAAAATATCAATAGCCAATTGATTACAGTCTACTATTTTTTCAATTTCATAGTCATAGACAACGATCCCTCTTACAATATTTTGATAGAGAGATGTAAACATTGAATTTGATTCTACAAGTTTGTGTGTCTTGGTTACTCTATCCGTCGAATTCCTTGAGGCTCCGACGATATAAACTTGTCCATCGTCACCTTTATAAGAATGTAAGTGAAGCGAAAGGTAGCCCTTCTTCTCTGTATTGGTTTTATATTCTATATTATCACTAAAGCTTGTACCGATAGCGTTTGACAGATTGTAAATGTTTTGTTTTAATCTTTCTTGTTCATGATCTTGGATAAAACTGATTAGAGAGGTGTTTGCAACTTCATCTGGAGTAAGATTGAGTATGGCCGAAAAAGCCTCATTGCAAAACAAAATCGTCTCACCTAATGTAATAAAGAGACCGGCCTTATTCTTAAGGACAATATCCGCGAAGGGAACACTGATCTGTGGTTTGACTACGGGCATGTTAATACGGGAATGGATAGCAAAAGTACAACAAATTTCAATTCAAAACCACAAGGCTTAACTTATGTTAATTTGATGAAAGTTAAGGTATTCATTAATCGCTCTACGGTTGATTAGGATCAAAATAAAATGTAAAATGAAATTTGATTCCCTACTTGAATACATGAATCGAGTAGGAGAAACGAGCAATAATAAAATTGGTCGTTTCGTCCTCTCACACCACCCAGCGTACGCCTTACGTACTGGGCGGTTTCATTAATTTTGAACAATAATAAGCATACATATCGAATAGCCCAATGCTAGCGAACCAGAGATTATTCATTCCTTCATGACTTGCTGGGGTCTTTGACTTTCTATGCCAACCTT
>CALGLU010000134.1 GCA_937959275.1 uncultured Saprospiraceae bacterium
TGGCATTGGATAACCACTGTAAGATTAATAATTCGTTATTCGCATCTCCGCATTCTAATACCAATGGCATTGGACATGTGATGGTCGGCTCGCTTGTATCTTCTGTTGAGTATGTTGCTGTGCCTGTTGATTCATTTCCGCAATCATCTGTTGCTGTGAATACATACGTCAAGACACTTGTACCGCCGCAGCCTGGCTCTTCACTCAATAATTCATTGCTCACTGTGGCTGATCCGCAATCATCTGTTGCCTCTGCTGTCAGTAACCAGTCTGCTAAACTTAGCGTGATATTACCACATTCTTCTAACTGATCTGTTGGTAGCAATAACGTTGGCTCCATCGTATCTGAGGTGATCACACTGGCTGTTGTTGTACTTGTATTACCGCAATCATCTTGGGCTGTGAAGGTGTACGTAATGACTGTATTATTACCACACCCTTGTAAAGCGCCTGAGGCAACAGGGTTTAGCCAGGTTATATCTCCACATAAATCACTCGCCATTGCCATACCATTCAAGGTTAACCAGTTAGAAATGGCTACTGTATTATCAGCACTACATTCTACTGATAGGTCTTGTGCCTCAACATCTATAACTGGATCGGTTGTATCTTCTATCGTTATGAATCTAGTTTCTGTTATTGGATTTAAGCAAGCATCTATAGCTGTAAAAACAATAGGTGTTACACCTGTTAAACCACAGCCATTGGTCATTACAGCTAAGTCAAAATTATTAGTCACTGCCACAGTGCCATCACAGGCATCTATAGCACTTGCTGTCAACAACCAATTATTGATAATCACTTCGTTGAGTTCGCCGCTACACTCTAATGTTATATTCGCTGGTACTGTCAATACAGGAGGCGTTATGTCTGAGATGCTGAACGCAGCTGTTGTCTCGCTACTCATACCGCAGTCATCTGTTGCTGTAAAGATCACATCAATGCTTCCTGATGAGCCACAATCAATGATAAAGTTGCCTGTGTAGTTATTTGTCCAAACCACCGGACCACTGCAATCGTCACTAGTGAAGGTTGCGCCTCCATTATTATTTAACCACGCGAGTAAAGCCGTACTTTGATTCGTGCCATCACAAACTAAAGGAAGGTCGATTGCTTCTGTTATCACTGGCGGTACTGTATCATCTGTTTCATATGTTGCTAAACAACTCGTCGTATTACCTGCCTCATCTGTCACTGTGAATTGATAGATTTGTTCTATTGTTGTACCACAACTGCTAAAGTCTGTAATCAACTGACGACTGATTATAGTATTTCCTTCTGCTGTACAATTATCAAGTGCTGTCTCTAAGATATCATCTTGCCATGCATCTAGGTCTTCTGATCCACATGCTACATCCATTACATCAATGCACATCAACGTTGGAGCTTCGCAATCTTCAACAACTACATCAAAACTGCACATACTTGTATTACCCTCTTCATCTGCAATCGTATAGGTCACAGTGCTTGTCCCGAGTGGGAATATTACATTATCGCCTGCTATCGTATTGACGCCTGATGTTGCTGAGGATTCTGTTTGTACGCCTCCCACTGTTACAGTGTAGGTCGCGATAAGGCCGACGCAATTATCATTGAAGATTGGATCGGTGCTGTTATCACTTGTCCATTCACATAAACCTGGATCGGTACATACGACCACATCATTACTTGGGCAGCTAATACTTGGTATATCGCTATCAACTACGGTTACTGTAAATTCACAAGTTGACGTTAATCCGCAATTATCAGTAGCTGTAAATTCTATTCTAGTATCTCCCAATTCAAATGAAGAGCCTGATGCAGGTCCATCTGTTTGCTCAATGATTAAGATGTCATTACAATCCGTGGCTTGAGGATTACTAAAGACAACAACTGACTCGCAAAGATCAACATCTACATTGACTGTAAAATCTGTTTGGCAGATAAGAACTGGTGGCACAACATCATCAGCAACAATAATCATAGATGTTGCTGTCGTACTTGCACCGCAATCATCTACTACTGTCCATGTGACAGTCAGAGTCCCACCGCAAACATCAGGTGGTACACCAGTAAAATTATTTGTGACTCGATAGTCTCCACAAGTCTCCACAACTTGGTAGTTGTCTAACCAATCTGTGATCGCTGCACTAAAATCCTGGCCACAAGACAAATCCAGATTATCTGGTGCTGTGATCACAGGAGGCACATCATCCACGATTGTAAATTCTGCTTGGTCGCTTATATTATTTCCACATTCATCTGTTGCTGTAAATAAGTATGTTCTTGTTTCAATCGTATTCGTCCCGCTACATGCCGTAACTGTATTTATTAATGCATAGCTCACAACTGGGTCACTACAGTCATCAGTTGAACTAGATGACATCAACCATGTATTCAATGTTGCAGTAATCGGCCCATTGCAGTCAACAGTATTTATTTCAGTTGGTAATTCCAATGTAGGATTAGTCACATCAGTTATATGTACATAGGCAATCGCATCAATCGTATTACCACACATATCTGTTGCTGTGAAAATATAAGGTATTGTTTGTGTTAGACCACATTCATTACTTGCTGGTTGTACTGCTTCTGAAATCTCAACAGCTGTACAATTGTCAATTGCTATCATGCCTTGAACAATATCATTTGCTGTATTTGCCGTTATCCAATTATCTATTTCAGTCGTATTTCCAGCACCATCACATTCCACAAACAAATCTACTGGCGGATTCATAATGACCGGTTTTTCGTTGTCTATGATGACAATATCTGCCATACAGGCAACAGTCATACCATCACAATTCTCAGTAATATCAAAGGTCACTGTGACGGTTTCATCGCACGTTGGTAAAGTCCCATCAAAGTCATTTTCGATCATGATCGTTCCACAATTATCAGTTCCACCGACAGTCGTCAACCACGACTCTACAATGGCTAGGTTTTGAGGATTCCCGCATTGGAGAGATATATTTTCTGGGCAAGTTATTGTTGGGACTTCACTATCTGAAATGATAATATCCGCCATGACACTTGTAGACAATCCACATTCATCAGTTGCTGTAAAGGTCACCGTGACCATCCCTTCACCTCCACAATTATTCGCGATACCTACATAGTTATTTGTCCATATGACATCGCCACATGCTTCTGTTGTTATAGTTGATCCTCCATTTATAATTAGCCAAGTTAAAATCGCTAAATCTTGGCCTGGGCCACATTCAATTTCTAAATCAGTGGCATCGGTAATCGCTGGTGCTATTGTATCGTCGGATTTATAGGTACAAGATACTGAACTAGAATTTCCAGCTTGGTCAGTTGCGACGAATGTGTATATCTGCTCTACTGTATTTCCACATGCTGCAATGTCAGCTTGCAAAAATGACTCAACGACCAGAGGTTCAGTACAATCAGCAATATCGCCCTGCGCAATGATAGCTGCTATAGTTGTTGCAATCCAGCCATCAACATCCTCACTTCCACATTCTACATTTAAAAGATCTGCACAAGTAATAGTTGGTGCCTCACAATCTTCAACGATAACTTCAAATGTACAAGAGCTTGTATTTCCGTTTTGATCTGTGACTGTGTACGTTACTGTGCTCTGACCTATTGGAAATATTGTGCCTTCTGCACTACCAGTCCCAGACGTGGTTGTCATATCAGAAAAAGCTATACTGTAGGAGACTTGTTCCATAGGACAGTTATCCACTCCTATGGGTGCAATACCATCATCACTTGTCCACATACACAATCCAGGGTCTGCACATGCGATGACAGCATTTGAAGGACAGCTGATGATTGGAATATCGCTATCAACGACTGTAATCGTAAAAGTACAGGTATTCAAATTTCCACAATTATCAACTGCAGTAAACTCAATGATCTCTTGTCCAAGTTCAAAGACAGAACCTGAAGCAAGTCCTTCTGATTGCGAGATACTCGAAATACCATTACAATCTGTAGCTTGAGGCGTACTAAAAACGACGACAGAATTACAAGCGTCGACATCAGTCCCAACAGTAAAATTAGATTGACAATTTACGAATTCTGGAATTACATTATCTGCAGCAACGATGATCATAGATTGATCTGAGCTTGTTGCACCACAATCATCTACGACTGTCCATATCACGGTTAAAGTTCCTCCACACACATCTGGTGGAACACCAACAAAATTATTTGTAACTGTAAAATCGCTACATGTTTCTGTTACAGAAAACATATTCAGCCAAGCACCTATCTCTGCACTAAAATCATCTCCGCAAGTTAAATTCAAAATTGATGGAGCTACAATGACGGGCGCAACAACATCATTGATAATAAAATCTGCTTGATCGCTCACACTATTCCCACACTCATCTGTCGATGTAAATACGTATGTCCTTGTTTCAATAGTATTTGTGGCCTGACAGCTTGTTACCGAATTTAGTAGGGCAAATGAAATTGTAGGATCTCCACAATCATCTTCTCCAGAAGCTGACATTAGCCAGGTATTTAAACTTGTTGTAATAGGTCCGTTACATGCAACAACATTCATTGCTGTTGGCAGGACTAGGTTTGGCGCTGTGATATCAATGATACGCACATAAGCGACCTCATCTATTGTGTTTCCACATTCGTCTGTTGCTGTGAATACATAAGGAATTATTTGTGTCATTCCACATTCGTCTGTAGGTGTTTGTGGGCTAGCACTGATTGTCACTGTGGTGCAATTATCAAGCGCCATCATTCCATGAGCTAGATTATTTACCGTATTGGCAGTTACCCAATTTGCTATTTCAGTTGTATTTCCTTCGCCATCACATTCAACAGTTAAGTTAAGGGGAGGATTCATAACAACAGGTTTTTGATTATCAATGACAGCAACTGAAGCCATACATGTGACAGCCATTCCGTCACAGTTACCTTCAACAGTAAATGTGACATCTACAGAATTTCCACAAGTCGGAAGAGTAGTAAAATCATTGCTAATCGTAATGTCTCCACAATTATCTGTTGATGACACAGAACTAATCCAAGCATTGACATCACTTAGATTTTGTGTATCACCGCATTGAATTGTAATATCATTTGGACAGATGATCGTAGGAACTTCATTATCTGATACAATGACAGTACCCGTTAAACTAGTAGACAAACCACATTCATCTGTCGCAGTAAAAATAACTAATGCGGTCCCTTCTCCGCCACAGCCAGCTGTAATGCCAGTATAATTATTTGTCCATGTCACATTTCCACAAGCTTCTGCCATCACGCTTGAACCTCCATTTATATTTAACCAATTTGTGATTGCTGCATCTTGGCCTATTCCACAATCAACCATTAGGGGATTTTGAGTGAGGGCAGACAATTGAGGAGGTGTTATATCTTCTGATTTATAGGTGCAGGATACGGTACTAGAATTACCTGCTTGATCAGTAGCAATGAATGTATACACTTGTTCGATTGTATTGCCACAACCCGAGATATCTACTTGTAAAAATGATTCTACCATTAGATTATCTGAACAATCAGCAACATCACCTTGTGCAATGATTGCAGCAATGGTTGTCGCTATCCATGTATCCACATCTTCAGCCCCACATTCAACATTGAGCTCATCATTGCAAGAAATAACAGGCGCTTCACAATCGTTAACAATCACATCGAATGAACAACTCCCAATAGGGTTACCATTACCATCAGAAATTTGATAGGTGACTGTACTTGTTTCTAAGGGGAATGTTTCACCAGACGCATCGTTTTCACCTGTCGTTGTAGTTCCATCTGCAAAGTTTATCGAATACCGAATACCTGCAATTGGACAATTATCTAAGCCAGTAGGCATAATACTCTCATCACTTACCCACTCGCAACTGCCATCATCAGCACAAACAACAACGTCATTCGAAGGACAGGTGATAGTCGGGTCTGCTGTATCTTGTACAATAATGTTAAAGCTACAAGTTGTTTGATTATTACAATTATCAGTAGCTGTATAGACTATTGGTGTTGAGCCTTCTGGAAAGCTCGTCCCTGGATCAGGACCAGTCGTTTTGATAACTGTTGCAATACCATTACAATCTTCAGCGACGGGTATACTAAAATTAACAAAGGCTGCACACTCACTTACATCAGTTCCGACTGTTATATCTTGTGTTGGGCAATTTATAAAATTGGGCGGAGTTGCATCAGCCGCCAATACAATATTAGCAGTCGTAGATGCCATTGCATCACATCCGTCGCTAACTGTCCACGTGACAGTGACAGTTCCACCACAATCTGGAGGTGTCATTGTGAAATTATTTGTTACAAAAAGCTCAGATTCATCTTTGCAATTATCAGCAATTGTATAATTATCCAACCAAGCCAATATCTCTCCGCTATAATCATCGCCGCATATTAAATTAAGCGTGGGAGGAGGCGTAATGGTTGGAGCTGCGTTATCAACGACAGTATACGTCCGATTAACCATATCTGAGTAATTCCCACAACCATCAGTTGCTACAAATCTATATGTATAAACAGTCGACGTAGTCGTCCCAACACACATCGTAGATACGTCTAGCAAGTGAGGCACTACTGTCGCATTAGGATCACAAACATCAACGGCCGTTGCGCTAGCTACCCAAGTCAACCGATCAATTGGACCAGTGCAATTGATGACTGTATTGGTTGGAGGTGTCAGTGTAGGAGCTTCTGAATCGACTATATGAACTGTAGCAATTTCACTAATCGCTAAATTTCCACATTCATCTGTAGCTGTAAATGTGTATTGTATTTCTCTTGCATCTCCACACTCGATTTCTACAATAAACCCAGTACTAATCGTCAAGTCCATATCACATGCGTCTACTGCAATCATACCACCATCATTCGCTAGCCACGCTGCTATGGATCCACCAGGATCAGCACTGCCATCGCACTCAACAAATAAATCGGACGGAGGTGTCATAATAATTGGCTTTTGAGTATCGAATGATCCAATCACCGCTGTACATGTGACGACTTCGCCATCACAATTATCTTCTACGGTAAACGTAACTAAAGTTGTCTGTCCACAAGATGGTAGAGAACTAAAATTATCAGAAACTGTGACAGGGCCACAATTATCTTCTGCGAAAGCTCCAGCTAACCAACTTTCAACAATTGCTGTATTATTTAGATTACCACATTCTATCCGGATGTCAGAAGGACAAGTAATTGTTGGTGACTCCGAATCACTGATTATTATATCAGCAGTCGTGGTGGTGGTGTTCTCACACTCGTCCATTGCTGTGAATGTTACTTGTGTCATTCCATTTGTCTGGCATGCTGGATCAATTGCTGTAAAATCATGCATCCATGTCACATCACCACACACTTCAGAGATCACGATAGAACCACCATTTATATTTAACCATTCGATGATTTCATCAGCCTGGCTTGTTCCATCGCATTCCAACATTAAATTTGTTGCAGCTGAAATCATGGGGTCAATTGTATCATCAGATTCGTAGGTACAGCTTGTTGACGTAGAATTACCTGCAGCATCAGTGGCAACAAAGGTATACACTTGCTCAATTGAATTCCCACAACTCGATATATCAACTTCGAGAAAAGCTTCTGCGTTGACGGCTATATCACAGTCTGCTCCTCCTCCAGCGAGAATAGCACTGATAGTGTTATTGATCCATCCTTGAACATCTTCAGAACCACACTCTACATTTAGTTCATCCAGACATGATACTGAAGGTGGCTCACAATCTTCTACAATTACATTAAAGCTACATTGTACAACGACAGCACCAGTTTCATCTTTTAATTGATACGTGACAGTTGATGTTCCAATTTCAAAACTCACATTGGATGCACTATTTAATCCCATAGCAATAGTTGCACCTGTGACACTATGCATTAAAGTATAGTCATTACAAATTGTCACAACCGGATCAATCGATCCGTCTGCCATCCATGTACAAGCACCATCATCTGCACAAACAATAAATGGTGATACCGGACATCTTATTTCGAATTCGTTACTTACAATTGGTGTAATATCAAAAGAACATACCGTTGGATTTCCACAGGCATCTGTCGCTGTATACTCTACTGTTGTTGCTACATTATTCGGAAACAAACCACCAGACGGAGGACCACTTGTTAGGCTTACACTTACAGGATCATTACAATCAGTGGCTACTGGAATTGGATATACAACTGATACCATATCATCACATTCACTAGCATCTAAGTTTATCGTAAAATCTGATGGGCAATTTAAAAATAAGGGGCCATCTGTGTCTGCCTGTGTTATGATTTGACCTGTTGTTGTACTTTCATTGCCACATAAGTCCGTGGCTGTAAAGGTGACTATTTGAGTACCGCCGACACAAAGATCAGGTATAGTACCACTCCAATTGTCAGTTACGGTTGCTGGACCACAGTTGTCATCAGCGATAACACCATTCAACCAAACGGCTATTTGTCCAAAGGCATCATCATTACAATCTAAGACTAGATTAGCAACAGGATTAGGGAACGTTGGTGGTGTCGTATCATCGATAGAGATACTTTGCATGATCGCTGTTTGGTTACCGCAATCATCTTCCGCAATCCAATTTCGTGTAATCACAAAGGCACTTGGGCAGGAAGGGTCAGGAGAAAAGGTCTCGAAAAAATCAACAGAAACATTAGTATCACAATTATCTGTAAATGCTAGTGTGGGTACTGGTGGAGCGGCTTGATTGCACTCAAGTATTGCATTTGCAGGTGGCGCACCAATAAGTGTAGGTGGACTTGTATCATCAACGAATGTGATCGTCTGGACACACTCAGACTCATTTCCAAACTCGTCTGCAAATGTATAGGTTCGTATCAAATTACCAGACCCAGCAGGACACGATTCAGCTGAGGTCATGACATCTAATACCGAAAAAACAATGTCCCCAGTAGCGGTACAATTATCACTAGGACTAAAATTGCCAGCTGTTAGTTGAGGCGGTGGACCCGACGAACACACTTGGTTTAACAGGCTACCAGCTACAGAACAATCTATAATTGGCGGCTGATTATCAACAACTGTAACTGAGAAAGAACAAGTAACTGACTTGCCTGACTCATCAGTCACTGTATAAGTTACAACTGAAGTTCCGATATTAAATATTCCATTTGCAATGCCTGTACCACTTCTCACTGTTGCTCCAGTAATATCATACATGACATCAAGATCAGCAGTTGCAGTACAATCATCAAATATTACTGTAAAATCTAATCCAGAAGTTACAGCAGCTGAACAGTCAACGGCACTGGTGGGATTTACAGTGAGATCTGCAGGACAACTGATAGTAGGCGGCACACAATCTGGGAACGTTGCATTAAAAGTTGTTGGATACAATTCTCCGCAACCTTCGTCAAAATAAAACGATTGCGAGCCTGTGACAGAAATCACGCTTATGATCAGAGGGATGTCACATGCTGGTGGAGAAAAATCCCAATATGCCCAATTGTTTTGTGAATTAGCAGGTCGTGAAATAGCATTACAAGCAGAAGTTTGTATAAACATTTGCTTACAGTCTGGCAGATTATCAAAAGTTGTATTTGCTACAGTCCCTTGTGCTGGAAAAAATTGATCAATGACAGTATTCCCGTCATCAACTCTGATCTGGACCGGAGCATTTGCCAATTGAGCAATAGTTACATTGGGGCCATGCCAATGCTCAATCCATACGCGGACCATACCACTATTGGTTACACAATATCCTACCTGTACGCCATGCCCAAAAACGGAGTAGACGGGTAAAAGGAGAGCAAATACAAGCAAAAAGCTTGCTATGTGCATCTTTGTTGTCTTGGAGTAGACCATAACACAACTAGTATTTAATTAACAACCCAACAATAACTTGACTCAGGAGATGTAAAAAGGTGCAGAACTGCTAGAGCTTAAATTAAGCTAATAGCATGTAAAAAGATAGTAAAACAATTATTATTCCAATATTACCGCAAATATGCTACTTAGCAGGCTTAACATATGCCCAATTTTCGCCTTTTTCGATTCGTTTGATTTGTGTAAGAGTAATGCCAAATCGCTTGGCTATCATGGTTTTTCTGGTCTTGCCTGTTGTCAGTTGCTTTTTTATGATTGCTACCTTGCCTTCAGTTAACTTATAATTACCTACTCCCCTGACGTGTTCTTTCTTGTTATAACCAAAAGTCTCGGCTCTTTTCCTATTGTGTTTCTTTCTTTCTTCTTTGGTTACCCATTTTAAATTTCCGCTACTGTTATTCCTTCTGTTCATATCAATATGAATAACGTATTCATGATTCTCAGTTGGTTTAGGGATAAAGTATTGCGCTACTGTTTTATGAGGATAAACACTTTCACAACCTTCTTCTAGTCTATACGTAATTTTAGGGAAACCTGTTTTTAGCATGGTCGCTTTCATTAGAGATTCCTCCTTTGAAAACTTGTCTACAGACTTGGTTCTACCATAGTTTGATATATAGTAATCCTTACCTTTTGTAGTTCCTTTGAAGGTGATTTTATGCCAAATCTCTCCGACGGCATTTGATATTTTTGAAGACATAAATCGAATATTAACAAGGCTAGGCTATGAAAGCCCTAAAGACTTGAAACCAAATTAGTAAAACTAATTTCAATCATATGAACACTTTTTGCAAAAACTTTGGTGTTTTGTGAGAGTTTAACTATTGAACAAGATAATTGCTAAATAATATAGAACTGAGTCTAACTGTAGCCAGCTAGATTTGAATTTAAGAGGCATAATCTATTGTATACAACAATTACACAGTAAAATGTTGACTCTAAATCCAACATTTCGTAAAGTTTTAAATCAGTATTATTTTTATTTAAACTGAAAAGCTTTCACCACAACCACATGTTCTAGATGCATTGGGGTTATTGAAGGAGAAGCCTGATCCATTTAATCCACCGCTAAATTCGAGGGTAGTATTGACCAAATACAAAAGACTTCTTAAATCAGTCACAACCTTGACACCGTTGTCTTCGAATATTTGGTCTTTTTCCTTTTCTTCATCATCGAAATCTAAAGTATAGCTAAGACCAGAGCATCCACCACTTGTGACGGAGACTCTTACAAAATGACTAGATGATAGACTTTGTTTGTCTATCAGTTCACTTATTTTGCTCTTGGCACTATCTGCTACAAATAACATAGATGATCCTCAATTTTAGTGACTATGGCTTTCAGCTTCGACTTGAACGCCGTTTTTTTGCTTATAATCTATAATTGCGCTTTTAATCGCATCTTCAGCCAAAACAGAACAGTGAATTTTTACTGGTGGAAGTGCTAATTCTTCTACAATATCCATATTGTCAATGGCAAGAGCCTCATCAATACTTTTACCTTTAAGCCACTCAGTTGCTAAAGAAGAAGATGCAATTGCAGATCCACATCCAAACGTTTTGAACTTAGCGTCTTTTATGATTTGACTTTCTTCATCAACTTCTATTTGAAGTCTCATAACGTCACCGCATTCAGGTGCTCCAACAAGACCTGTACCGACATTTGATTTACTTTTATCAAGCGTACCAACATTTTTTGGGTGCTTAAAATGATCAAGAACTTTCTCTGAATATGCCATAGTAATTAATTTCTTTGATTATAAATTTTTATTTTAATGCTCAGACCATACTACTGATTCCAAGTCAATTCCTTCCTTATACATTTCCCAAATAGGGCTTAAATCTCTCATGTGGTTTACGCCTTTAAGCAACGAATCCGCCGCGAGATCTATATCTTCTTCTGTATTAAATCGACCTAAACTAAACCGAATAGAAGAATGTGCCAGATCGTCTCCCAATCCTAACGCCATCAGGACATACGATGGTTCCAAAGAGGCAGAAGTACATGCTGAACCCGAAGACACTGCAATATTATTAAACGTCATCATTAGTCCCTCACCCTCTACATGTTTGAACGACAAATTTGTTACATGTGGCATTCTATGGTCAACAGATCCATTAATGTACACTTCCTCTAAGTTAGTCATCAGATTATTCTCTAACTTATCTCGTAATGCTGATAAGCGCTGAGTATCTTTGACCATATCTTGGCCACACAACTCTGCTGCTTTACCAAACCCAACAATGCCTGGAACATTTAACGTACCAGATCTCATGCCTCTCTCGTGACCACCTCCATCCATTTGTGAGGTGACTTTAA
Source organism: uncultured Saprospiraceae bacterium (assembly GCA_937959275.1). Classification (GTDB taxonomy): domain Bacteria; phylum Bacteroidota; class Bacteroidia; order Chitinophagales; family Saprospiraceae; genus CALFUK01. The sequence continues at coordinate 12,147 of CALGLU010000134.1, forward strand.
CCCGAGGGTTTTTTCGGTTAACAAATAAGGCTCCTACACCTTTTGGACCGTACATTTTATGTGATGTAAATGCCATAAGATGTATGCCAACTTCTTTTGGATTTACTGGAATTTTGCCAACCGCTTGAGTCGCATCGCTCATAAATAAGATGCCTTTTTCAGCACATATCTCCCCTATTTCTTTCATGGGCTGAATTACTCCAGTCTCATTATTAGCCCACATAATTGAAATAAGAATGGTCTTATCCGTTATCGCTTCTCTGAGTTTATTTAGATCGACAATCCCGTTTCTTTCAACTTCTAAATAGGTTACTTTCCCACCTAATTTTTCAATTTTCTTACAAGAGTCAAGTACAGCTTTATGTTCTGTTTGAAGAGTAATAATGTGATCTCCTTTACGGCTATACATCTCAAAAGCCCCCTTCAGTGCAAGGTTGTCAGATTCAGTTGCTCCTGACGTGAAGATGATCTCTTTGGAATCAACACCAATGAGATTAGCTATTTGCTCTCGACCATAATCCACCGCTTCTTCCGCTTTCCAGCCAAAAGGGTGAGTTCGAGAGGCTGCATTTCCAGGAATTTCATGAAAATACGGCACCATTGTATCGACTACTCGTGGATCCACTGGTGTTGTCGAATTGTTGTCTAGGTATATTTGTCTTACACTCATTAATTGCCTTAAAAAGGGTTAAAATTCAATTGGTAAATATAACGCTAATTATTTAAAAAGGTTTAATATAATTTGCAAGGCATTCAATGATTTGTTGTTATGACAAAAAATAAGATAAAAAATAAGCCAGCAAGGTGTGAGAAAGTCAATAATTAAATAAATTAATGCCCTGCTGGCTATCTTTTACAACTATTTTGAACCGATAAGGGTGAAATAGTACTCCTCACCGAAAATTGTCATTTCATAGTCTAATTGTATGGTTCCATAAGAATAAGCACCCCGTCCTGAAATAGAAACACCATTATCTAGTTCCTGCCACTCAATATCAATGTCTTTAATTTCACAATCCCTACAATCAACGTCGGCATAGACTAGGTCCCAAACAGTCCCATCAAAGGGAGCTTCTATGATAAGTTCATCACCAAATTCAATTGAAATTGGCATGCTAAAAGAACCGTTAAGGCCTACAATGCTTGCCTCGTAAACACCTGCTATTTCAAATGTATCTGAATCATAATCATCGCATGAAATGAAAAGAAGTGTTAGACTTAAAAGAAAAAAGTATTTCATATGATTTTATTTAAATATATGGGCAGGAGTTTTAAAAAGTCCAATTCTAAACTTAGATAACACGGTTTTAATCAGCGTTAAGAGAATTAACATAAATTTGTCAAGGTTTTAGTGTCAAATTGAGCAATATTAAGACTCGTTAAGAATCTCTTAAAAGGCCATAAACTCTAGTATATTTGTTAAACGATCAAAATTCTTGTTGAAAACACAATTCCAGCATCCAGATGAATTAGTCTCTAAGATCAAAAGTGGAGATCGCTTTGCTCTAGCCAAAGCATTGACAATTCTTGAAAGCAATTTAGATCGGGACAGACAATTAGCAGAGCAAATCGTAGAACGGTGTTGGGAACATTCTAAAGAGACATGGAGAATAGGAATTACTGGGCCACCAGGAGTTGGAAAAAGTACATTTATAGATAAGTTTGGATCATTTGCGCTTACCAAAGGCCATAAAATTGCAGTGCTTACAATCGATCCATCCAGTCTTATTTCACACGGTAGTATCCTAGGTGATAAAACTAGAATGGAGACACTTGCAAAAGAACCCAATGTGTTCATCAGACCTAGCCCTAATCAAGCAGTATTAGGTGGCCTTCAAAAACGAACATCAGAAGCTATAATCTTATGCGAATCAGCAGGTTACGACCTAATTATAGTAGAAACTGTAGGTGTCGGGCAATCAGAAATTGAAGTCAGACATCTTGTAGACTGCCTGACATTACTCCAATTGCCTGATTCGGGAGATGAACTACAAGGGATTAAGAAAGGAATCATGGAAAATGTAGATTTTATTGTTGTCCACAAAGCGGAAGAGAGTAAAGCAGATTTAGTGAAAATTTCAATGGATCAGTTGAAGAATTCCTTGCACCTTGCTAGAGCAAATAAATCGGGTTGGGATACGAATATCTCTGATATATCTTCATTGAAGAATAAAGGTATTGCAAAATATTATGATGATATTAATAATTTTTTTAGCCTAATCAAAAATAATGATTACATTAATCATAATCGAAAAAATCAATTATTTTTACATGTTCATAGCCACCTAAAAGACTTGCAATCTCATTACTTTGGCAAATTAAATGCACAACATGATGACCTCATAAAGTCAGAATTGAGCCTTGGTGAAAAATCACCTTTAAAAATCGCAGCAGACTTGTTCAAAAAAACAATTTAAAAGTGATTCGCCTTATTCACATTTTTACATTATTGCTACTCTCTCAGATTATATTCTCACAATCTTATCCACAGTTTAGGTCTCCCGTAAAACATAAAATTGCTCTTTCTGGCTCTTTTGGTGAATTAAGAACAGGTCATTTTCATGCTGGATTGGATATAAAATCCAAACGAGGCATAGAAGGAGATTCTATTTTCAGTATTGGAGCAGGTTATATTTCTAGAATCAAAGTTGAACCAGGTGGATATGGGTATTCGATCTATATCAATCATCCAAATGGATATACTTCTGTCTATGCACACTTAAAGGAGTATGAAGAATCAATCAAGGAATATGTCTATCAAGTACAAGCAGAAGAGATGTGTTTTACGATTGACCACACACCTCCGCAAGAAGCTTTTCCATTAGCCCAGGGTCAACTTATAGGAATCATGGGTAATACTGGAAAATCCTTTGGAGCTCATTTACATTTTGAAATTAGAAAAACATCAAATGACAAATTACTAAATCCGCTTTTGTTTGGAATTAAACCATTGGACTCTAAATATCCAGTTATTCAATCTGTATTAGTTATTGAATATGATTCTGTTTTGCAAATCACAAACGAGACCGAATATGAAATCATAAAACTAAATCAAAACACATGTAAACTTAAAGACACCATTAAAATAAGAGACAAGTCACTTTCAGAACTGTCGTTAAAAATGTACGATAGTATGAATGGCTCAATTAATAAAAATGGCATTTATAAAATAAAATTGAATTCAGGTAAAAATCGGTTACACAATATTCAATTTGACTCAATGGAATTCTATGATTCCAATGGCATTGATTATCTGCTCGATAAAAGAACAAAATCTAGAAAAAATAGAATACAATATTTGTTACCGTTAAGTCCATATGCATTTCCATTTAGCTTTTCTAGTCAAGATACGAGTATGAGCAATTCGAATGAAGATTTAATAACCATAGAGGTCTCAGACCTAGAGGAGAATATCACGACACTAAAAATCAACATTCAAGAAATTGAAGAAGAGCATCAACACAAATCGAATTTACAGAACTACACAATCAATTCAGAAAAACCTAGCTTCATTCAACTTGAAAATTTCAACCTAGTCTTTCCCCAAAATTCATTTAGTTCGACTCAAGCAATATTCGTAAAAGAAATAAAAACGAACAAAAAGAAAAATCTGAATCTTCAGCATCTTGACATGCTGGCTTTAGAACCCTCCTATATCAAATTACATAAGGACATCTCAATATACTATAGAAGTTCTGAATTTTCTTTTGACGAATCGTATTGTTTCGTTCATGTAAGTGATTCTGGAAAATTCAAGCTAATCCAAAATTGCAAGAATGATTCAATTTGTGCTGCATCGATATCATCAATAGAAAATGTACTGTTTGTAAGAGATACAATTCCTCCCACAATAACACCTATATTCTCTAAACAAAATCTGAGTAGAAACTCTATTATTTCTTTTAAAATCACCGATAATATTACACCTAAATTAAAAAAGCATCTTCTACAATATACTGCTACGTTAAACGGACAATGGATACTATTTGATTATGACCTTAAGTCCGATATTATCAGTTATCAATTAAAAGATTCAATTAAAATTGGAAATCATCCATTTGAGCTACAAGTAACTGATAATCAAAATAATACAAATTGTTATTCTATAGATTTGGACATTAAATAGGCTTAAATATTTAAGAATACAAATGTTGTTTAAACAACTATAATTCTTTTATGTTATTATTGCCAATTAAATTATAGATAATGGTTTTAAGTAAGGGAGACAGAATACCTAATTTTGAGTTGGAATATGATACGAATGAAACAGTCTCCAATAAGTCATTATTAGGCAAAAAATTTATATTATTCTTCTATCCAAAAGATGATTCACCAGGATGCACAAAAGAAGCCTGCAGTGTCAGAGACAACTTTAAACAAATAAGCAAATTAGGATATGAAGTTTATGGAATCAGCCCTGATTCTATTAAAAAACACAAGAAGTTTATTGAGAAATATGAATTCCAATATAAGCTACTTTCTGACCCTGATAAAAAAACCATAGAATCATTTGGTTTATGGGGTCCTAAAAAATTTATGGGACGAGAAATTGTTGGAGTTTATAGAACCTCATTCATAGTTAATGAAAAAGGAATTATACAAAGTATAATATCGAAAGTAAAAACAAAAGATCACGGATTACAACTTTTAAATGAGATTAAATTATTGGGCTAAATTTAATCGATAATTAATGCAACTAATAAAATCCGTAACACTATAGAAATCATATAGTTATATCTAACAGATTTTCATCATCTATTTTTTAAAAAGTTTACCTTAAAAAAAACAGAGATTTTATCCTATTTTGGCTCGGTAAGTCAAATTGTATAGAAAATATGCAGTGATGACACATCTGCTGCAATACTGATTGTTTTTCTCGAATCTGGTTAGAATTTTCTGTAAAAGAATTCATTTATTAATTTTTAAAATCCTTGCATGATGAAGTGTGGTTTTACCCATCGGAATCTAATTAAAATCAAATTTTCCTTCAACTTTTTTCTCTGTCTCACCCTCTTTCTAGGGTCTGTTAATTTGTCCTACGGACAAATTAAAATTGGTGGAGATCCCGAAACCATTGATGATGGATCTATACTGGAGCTTGAGGCTACTGATGGAGCATTCATTCCTCCAAGGATGACCACATCACAAAGGGATGCGATACCTACTCCACTTAGGGGTGCCATTATATATAATATAGAGACAGAATGTCTCGAGATAAATAAAGGTACCGATGATCTGCCTCTATGGGAATGCATAGAAGGTGTGGTTGGCGCACAAGGTCCGCAAGGTATTGAAGGACCAGTGGGTCCTCAAGGTGCACAGGGTGAACCTGGGCAAGCTGGTCCAATTGGTCCTGCTGGGATACAAGGAAAAGATGGTCCTGCCGGTCCTGCTGGTGCTACAGGTGCTGCTGGTCCTGCTGGTATTGCTGGTTCCCAAGGCATACAAGGGCTTCCCGGAGAACAAGGTCCTGTTGGCCCGCAAGGTGCTACAGGTCCAATAGGTCCTACTGGACAACAAGGTAAAGATGGTGTAGCTGGTCCAACTGGCGCTACAGGTCCTGCTGGTCCTGCTGGTCCTCAAGGATCAAGTGGACAAGCTGGTCCAACTGGCCCAACTGGTGCTACTGGTGCTGTTGGCCCTCAAGGTGCTCAAGGAATTCCTGGGTCGCAAGGACCAACCGGTGCTCAAGGTGAAACCGGAGCACAGGGTGATACTGGTGCAACTGGTCCTACTGGTGCAACTGGTCCTCAAGGCGATACTGGCGCAACTGGTCCTGCCGGTGCTGACGGAGCAACCGGTGCAACTGGCCCTCAAGGTAATACAGGTGCAACTGGTCCTGCTGGACCTACAGGTGCAACTGGTCCCCAAGGTGATACAGGCGCAACTGGTGCAACCGGACCTGCTGGTGCTGATGGTGCTAACGGAGCTACTGGTGCAACTGGTCCTGACGGAGCAACCGGTGCTACTGGCCCTCAAGGCGATACTGGTCCTGCTGGACCTACAGGTGCAACTGGTCCTCAAGGTGACACAGGTGCAACTGGTGCTACCGGACCTGCTGGTGCTGATGGTGCTAACGGAGCAACCGGTGCAACTGGTCCTTCTGGTTCTAATGGTGTAAGCTGTTGGGATACAAATGGAAATGGAAGCAATGATGCTGACGAAGATATAAATGGCGATGGTGCATTTAATGCCTTAGATTGTGCTGGACCTTCCGGTGCAACTGG
>CALGLU010000135.1 GCA_937959275.1 uncultured Saprospiraceae bacterium
TTTTGGTACATGCCAGATGCATGGTGTTAATCCACGAACATGGCTTCAAGAAACATTGGAGCAAATAAAGGAGCAGCCTGTAAATAGATTAGAGGAATTGCTACCAGGATTTAGTGAGAGGTAGTTGCTGGCACGCTTACGGTCTATGGAAATTGATTCGAAGAAGGAATTAAACTGAATTTTTACCGGTAAATATTTAATGTTTGAAATCTTACCATCAATACTTTCTAAAAATAAAGACCTTTCAGATTCATTCATATCCACGGATAACTTAATCAATGCCTTTCTCAATGCTTCACTTTTGATATTAAATTTCTCTTTGGTGGAAACTCCATTTTCTGAAACAGAATTGTTTCTAACTGCCTCTAAAATTGAGAAAAACACCATAAACTTTGATTCCTCTTTCAAATAATTTGAAGCAATAAAGTTGTCTATGATCTGTAATAGAAAATCACAGTTTTTTATTGGAAACAAAGGAACATCAACTCTATCTATAAAATCATAAATGGACTCAAATTTTGAATGTAAACATCTAGTTGCTTTTTTTCTAAATGGGATAGAACTCAGTGATTTGTAATGGTCAATTGTATTGTCAGCAGTATAATAGAATCCATAATGATAGTCTATATCCTCCTTAAGATAGAAACTTAGCAGTTTTATGAAATTCGCGGCCCAATGAAAATTCATATGACCAATTTGATATTTAAGTTGTACAACAGGGTGTTTAATGATAACTAACTCATCGTCGCCCTTTTGAAAGGCCTTTCGAGGCTGAAATAACATAATTAACTTATATTCAATTCCTCTGAATACACTAAAATCAGGTTGGTGGGGATTAGCGCTCCATGTTCCTATGTTATTACTTTTATGATTATAATTATCAAATAGAAAAGATGCATGGTTGGATAGGTGGAAGTAGCTTTCCTGCTTAAGTGGTGGATTGTTGTCTAAGTCTTTTTTAGAGTAGATGAACACTTCATTTAAAAATAGCAACACATATTGCTGACCGTTTTCGTAAAAATCAGAACTTGACTGAAATGTAAAAATAGATGACGAAGGAATAACTATAGAATCAATTTCATCATTATTAATATCCTTACTCTTTATTGTAATATCATCTATGAATTCGAAATGTACTAGATTATAAGCTAATATATCTAATCTAAGTTTTGTGCCGGATTCAAATAATTTTAAAGTGATAGATGAGGTAAACCTCTTCCTTTCTATTATTATGTGAGCATGGAATTTATCGTCTTCGCATTTAGGTAGTCCAAATGTTATATACTTAATACAAATATCCTTATTTCCAAGTATGTATTCTGAGCTCATAGCTCTTTTATTAAAGGTTTACGAATTGTTTCTTCCGATAACATTTATTCTACAAAAGCTACCTTCAGGTGAAGATACGATAAGCATCAGAATAGATTAAATTCTTCTATGTATTACTTAACTAAGAATCTGAATCTGAAAGAAGAATGGCAATAAGAATAGTGTAGTTGATGATTTATATAATTGAGATTTTAGTTAATGAAAAATTGAATCCTTAGGTCCATCAAACAAAGGTCTCCCTCTTTGAATACTGATGCTGTAGCACCACCATAATGATTCTCAAGCTTAGGTTTATCAAGGGATGCTTCTCTTAATTGTATTCTTAATGGGGGCTCTCTTTACTTGAGATACTCACGAACCTGCGAATATTATAGCTCTATATTTTGACATAATAAATGTTTTGTTTACCTCTTAATGCAGATAAGAGAAAGAAATTAACCCATGGAACAAATTGTTTTAAATCAAATCAAGTAAAATGTCATACAGCAAAAAAGTCGCTAGTTTTCATTTGAAGCAGTCTATATTGGGTTCACACCAGATGCGGAAGAACGTCGTACCTCAAAGCAAGGACGTTCGTTTTACGATAGCCGAAGACAGGTATTGTTTTTGCTCTACTTCAGTTACCAAGCATTACCGTCCTGAATTCGTATCTTAGTTATAGAAGTTATCCAAAGAGTCTTATTAAATTGATTAATATTTACGATGCAGCGTATTGTTTTCTTGCTTCTTATCTGTTTTGCATACTCCTATAGTAGCATAGCACAGCAAAATTTTATCAAAGGCGTCATTGAAGATACAAGCTCCAATGCTCCCTTGTCTTATGCCACGATCCAAATCATAAGCGAAGCGACTGGTGAATTAATCGGTGGCGGCATCACTGATGATAACGGGAGGTTTTTAATCGAAACATTGCCGGCGCAGCAGCATGTATTAGTTGATTACATTGGTTATCTACAGTTCAAAACGAATGCGTTTACGATCAACAGTGGAGATAATGCTTTTGACATCGGCACTATAAGTCTTGCTATGTCTTCAGCCATATTAGACGAGGTTGTAGTACAGGCCGAACGCAGTACGATGGAGTTTGCTCAAGACAAACGTATTTTTAATGTGGGCAAAGATTTAGGCAATGCGGGCGGTTCGGCGATAGAAATTTTAAACAATATCCCTTCTGTTCTTGTCGATGGAGAAGGCAATATTAAAATGCGAGGCAGCGACAATGTCAGAATTTTAATTGATGGAAAACCATCTGGGCTAGTCAGTTTTAAAGGTGGTGCCGGTTTACAACAATTGCAAGCAAGCTTGATAGACAAGGTAGAAGTGATAACAAATCCATCGGCTAAGTATGAAGCAGAAGGCTTAGGGGGCATCATTAATATTGTGCTTAAAAAAGAACAAAAAAATGGTTTTAATGGATCCTTCGAATCAACAGTTGGTTATCCTGCCAATGTTGGTCTAGCTGCCAATTTAAATTACCGACATAAAAAAGTCAACTTCTTCTTCAATTACGGTATGAATTATCGGCGTATCCCTAGAGTGACGACGACTTATCAAGAAGTCTATACCGCGGAGGATACATTTATTTCAGACCAACGATACGAAAGCGAACATGTTGGTTTATTTAATAATGCTCGTGGTGGTATCGAATATTTTATCAACGAATCAAATAGTATCCTAGCCTCTTATATGTACAGCCGCAGCAAAGGCAAACGCTTATCTGATATTACCTACGAAGATTATTCTCAACTGCTACCAAACCAAATAGACAGGACACTCAGAACGCAGGACGAAGATGAAGTTGAACCAATCGCAGAGTACGTTTTAAATTATACAAAACGATTTAAAGAAAAGGACCATGAGTTTAGTGCTGAGGTGAGATATTTTGATCATTGGGAAGATTCTGATCAGATTTATACGCAGGAGACAATTTTTGCTGATGGGCAAATTGATAGATTTACACAAACAGCTCCAAATGATGAGACAGAAACTCAACTCATCACTCAGCTAGATTACAGCCAACCATTTGGCTTAAAAGGAAAATATGAGTTTGGTCTGCGAGCTAGCTTTAGAGACATGACGAATGATTATGTTGTTAATGATGTGAATGAAGCGGGACAAGAAATACCCATAGCAAGTTTGGATAACAAATTTGTGTACAAAGAAAACATCAATGCTATTTATGGAATCATCGGAAATAAAACCAATGACTTTTCATATCAATTTGGGCTACGTTCAGAATGGACGGATATTGAAACTAGATTAGAAGAAACTTCCCAATCAAATCCGCGCAACTACGTCAACCTTTTTCCAAGCGCCCACTTTAGCTACGATTTACCAAAAGACAATGCCATTCAACTGAGTTATAGTCGAAGAGTACGAAGACCTGTGTATAATGATCTGAGTTCGTATGTCACCTTTTCAGACAATCGAAATTTCTTTAGTGGCAACCCTGATCTAAATCCTGAGTATAGTGATGTATATGATTTGGGGCACATCAAATTTTTTGACAAAGGGTCTATTGCTACGTCTATTTATTACAGAAAAACAACAGATAAAATCGAACGCCTTAGAGAGGTGGACGAAAATGGCTTTTTTAGAACCTTACCACAAAACTTGATTGGTGAAAATGCTTATGGTGCAGAATTCGTAACATCCTATGCTCCACAAAAATGGTGGAAGTCGGATCTCAATATAAATCTTTTCAGAGCAGAAGTTGATGGCAGTAATATTAATGAGGATTACGTCAGCGAAACCTTTAGTTGGTTTGCTCGCTATACGTCTAGATTTACAATTAACAATGATACTTACCTACAACTAAGAGCGAATTATGAAGCTCCACAAAATATAGCTCAGGGCAGGCGCAAGGCGATTTACTTTATTGATTTGGCTTTTAATACCCAGATTTTCGAATCAAAAGGAACATTGACTTTCAATGTGACAGACATTTTTAATACAAGGCGATCGAGAATAATCTCACAAGGCCAAAGTTTTTTCACAGACAGAAATGCGCAGCGACAGCAAAGACAAATTAATTTAACGATTGGGTATAAGATTAATCAAGGCTAAGAAACTCTTTTCCTAATCGGTCAAACAACGAGGGAAAACAATAGCTGAGTCAGGTTCTCAAAAGATGAGATGTATAGATTTCTCCACAAGGTCGAAATTGAGCAATAGACCATCCCTTTATTCCTCCACTAACGCTCTGAAAGACTGATCTCTCAAATAAAGTTTGGGCTATTTTTTGTGGCCCACTCTTTTGTCATGACTTTTATTTTACCAGAGCAAGCGGGATTTGGCGTCTTGAAATAATAGACCTTTCAATTACATACAAAGTCCAACTTGTAAGCTTTTATTTACACAAAGACTTAATTTGCAACGCGCAAAAACAGGTTTAACTATTATTTATTATGAACACCTTGAACTGAATCTCATCTATTGTGTCTTGACTTCACTATATTGATAATCTAATTTTAGGATTATGAAAAATATCATTTGCTGCATTATCATGTTAACTCCATTGATCATCACCAGCCAGTCCACTCAAAAGCCCGTTTTACATGCGAAGGAGTGGTTAGCAATTACAGGCAAACCTTTAGGTGCAAGTGCTGGTGCGCAGATTTTCATCAAAGGAGGCAACGCGATTGATGCTTCTTGTGCGATGCTAGCTGCAACAAGTACAATGTGGGATGTGCTGAGCTGGGGTGGTGAAACACAAGCATTAATTTATAATCCGCATACCAAAGAAGTGATTGGTATCAATGCACTCGGTGTCGCTCCAACGGGTGCTACAGCAGACTTCTTTTTGGACAAAGACATGAAGTATCCTCCCCAATATGGTCCACTCGCTGCAGTGACTCCAGGCACACCAGGCGGCCTTATGACGATGCTTGCTGAGTACGGGACAATGAGTCTGAAAGAAGTCCTAGCTCCGGCTATTGATCTGGCATCAGGCTATCCAATCGAAGCACAAACAGCAAATCAAATCGAGTCGCACAAAGAAAAAATTAAAGCATGGCCTTATTCGAAAGAGGTGTATTTAACGCATCAAGGAGAGGAGCGCGAAGCACCTCATGCTGGAGAGATTTTTATCCAAGACGACTTAAGACAGACTCTTGAAAAATTGATTGAAGCAGAATCCAAAGCCTTGGCGAAAGGCCTGTCACGGAAGGATGCAATCTATGCAGCTTACGATCGATTCTACAAAGGAGATATTGCTGATGAATTCGTAAGAGGCACACAGGAACAAGGTGGACTTATCACCAAAGAAGATCTCGCCAACTGGCAAGTGTACATCGAAAAACCAGATAAGGTTAACTATAAAGGCATTGATGTGTATAAGCTCACCTCGTGGGTACAAGGACCTGTATTGTTACAATCGCTAAACATGATGGAGCAATTGGATATGGAATGCATGCAGTATAATTCTGCGAAATATATGCATGGCCTATATCAGGTGATGAATATGGCATTTGCCGACAGAGACTTTTATTATGGAGATCCATATTTTGCACCAGCCGAGCCGATGGAAGGGTTGTTGTCAAAAGAGTATGCTAAGGAGAGAGTCAGCCAAATTAATTGGGAACAAAATGATGCGCATGTCTTGCCAGGTAATCCCTATTTATATCAAAATAAAAAAGTAGACAATCCGTATTTAAAATACATTGAGCAAATGGATACTGTCGATGTCTCTTCTGTTTCACCTTTGCGGCAATCGGAAGATGATGAATTTCCGTTGGATGATTTTTATTCTGGTACGACATCTATTCAAGCTGCGGATAAGGAGGGCTGGGTTGTTTCGATTACGCCGAGTGGTGGCTGGGTGCCTGCAGTGATTGCTGGCAAAACGGGCGTGGGCTTGAGTCAGCGGATGCAGAGCTTTGTGCTGAAGGAGGAAGAAAATCCATTTAATGTGGTTGAGCCAGGCAAGCGGCCGCGCGCGACGCTAACACCATCGATGGCTTTGAAGGATGGTAAGCCACATATCTCGTTTGCTATACAGGGCGGCGATAGTCAGGATCAAAATGGGCTTCAGTTCTTTTTGAATATGGTAGAGTTTGGGATGAACGTGCAAGAGGCAGTGGAGGCTGCTAATATGAATAGCTTTCAAATGAAGGGTTCGTTTGGGCAGCATGAAATCAAGCCAGGGCTGATGTTGGTCAGAGATGACACACCTGTATGGACACGTCGAGCATTGAAGAAAATGGGTTACAAAATAGAATTGCGGGATCGGACATCGGGACCAATGAATGCGATTTATTTTGATTGGGTGCAAGGGTCGATGTGGGGTGGTTCGAGTAATTATGGAGAGGATTATGGGATAGGGTGGTAGTGCTATTTCCGGTCGCGGTGTTGAGTGTTGAATGTTGAGTGAGTTGCATTAACTTAATGTATTTCAAATAAATTTGTTCGAGTTTCTATCAATAAAAAATCTATATGTACTCGCCCTTGCTAGATTTGTTACCACCAAGACATCAATTATTACTCATTTCTTTGCGTTACAGAACCGGCCTTGATACCTAAGGCTATCAAAGCGAACCTGTGCCTTGAGTAGATGAAAAAGAACTACTTTATTAAAGCCCTTTATTTAGTGCTTGAGACACTAGTTCCAGTGACTTGTCTGGAGTATAATAACATTTTATTCAAGAGCTAATCCTCATATTAAGAACAGTATAAATATTAACATCTATCACCCATTTGGGGGATAGTACAGGAGCAATCAGTTAGTTAGCTTTATGGATTGACTAATATGACGATTGTTGAATTAGTTTAGTTCTGATTTTTTATTGTTCTTCCATGTTTTAAAACCTATTATGAAACACTTCTATCACACACTTCTTTTGTCCTTATTCGGTACTATCCTTTTTGCCCAGACAACACTTGGACCTGGCGACATCGCTTTTACCTTGATAAATATGGACGGAAGTAACACTGATGCTTTAGCTTTCGTCTTGTTAAAAGACATCAGTCCGAATACCACAATTGTGATAACAGATGATGAATATACCGGTAGCCTTACGACTGGCGAAGGCCGTTTGGTAATTACATTCACGTCAGCCTTTTCTTGCGGTACTGAATTCTTTATACAAGATGTCGACCCTTCAACTACTGTATATACTTTCCAAGCCTCCACTGGTCCGGGAAACACAACAGGTCTTAGCACCTCAAATGTAGGCAGTGGAAGCCTTTCACTTTCTTCTGGAGGTGAAACTCTGATCGCCTTTCAGGATAGTAACCCCAACACGACATCTCCTGCCGTTTATATCTCTGCATTGGCAAATACAGGTGTTGCATTTGGAGGCACAGCTACAGGGAGCGGCTCTCTACCACCGGGCCTTACCGTCGGACTCAATGCACTAGCACTACCTGCTGGTCCTGGCGGAGCTGAAATCGATAACTACAAATATAACTGCACCATCGGTGTTGGCACGGCCTCACAAATATCAACGAATATCTATACGGCAGGCAACTGGAGTGGTAACAATGACACACCCTATCCTGTAACCGGTTGCGGCTTCACTTGCCTAGCAGGCTGTGACGAGCCTGTTCTGACGAGCGTGTCACCGAGCCCCAACAACGCTTGCCCAGGTGTAGCAGTGACCTTAAACATTAACGGTTCACTTGGAGATGCTCCAGAATGGCGATTGCATGAAGGCAGCTGTTCTAATCCTGTCATCACGACAACGACGGGATCTAGCTTTTCTGTAAACCCATCAGCAACAACCACCTATTTTATTAGTGTATTAGACTGTAACAGTGTGCCTGTATGTGCTAGCGTGACAGTCACTCGCTTAAGAGACAATGCAGTGGCTGGTCCTGATCAATTACTTCTCAGTGGAACGTCCACTACACTTACGGGCAATTCGCCTAGCCCTGGTAATGGTATATGGAGCATCATCTCTGGTGATGGTAATGGGAGTATATCCACTCCGACCTACCAAACATCCTCCTTTTCTGGGACTGCTGGTCAGGCATATGTGCTTCGCTGGACGGTCAACGGTGGTGGCTGTTCAAGTTCATTTGACGACGTTGAGATAAGCTTTGCTCAGGGTACGACTGATCTAGTGGCTGGCGATCTGGCCTTCACGGGATATAACAGTGATGCCCCTGATGAATTTACCTTTGCTATCCTCCGAGAAATTGCGGCTGGTACAATTATATCATTTACTGATATGGGCTGGCTAGCAGCTGGCGGATTTCGTACATCTGCAGAAGGACAGATTACTCTAAGCTTCGACCGAAATTATAACTGCGGGGATGTTTTTTATTTGACTCGTCCTGTATCTCCTACGAATAGCTGGGTGGCGTTTGATGAAAATAATGCAATAGCAGGTTCAATAACTGAACCACTAGGTCCAACCAGAATCCCTGGACTTGCCACAATCGGTGATCAGCTGTTTGCCTTTCAAGGAGCGCTAAATGCCCCGACCTTATTAGCAGGTATTCATGTCGCATCAGTCTGGTCTGCTAATGCTGTTGATAATAAAAGCTCAGCTCAACCGCCCGCATTGACAGGCAACAATTCCTCAGTAAATATTACAACTGATATAGACAATGCTATCTACAATTGTGCGGTCACCAGCGGCCTACCTGGTACGCTTGCTACTGCCATCAATACAGCATCCAACTGGAATATATCCGATGATCTAATTACACTTAGTCCCACCTGTGATTTGGACTGTCAAGACTGTAATGAGCCAATTATTACCAGTGTGGATATTGATCTAGATCCAGTCTGTCAAGGCACCCCAGTCACCCTTACGGTTAATGGCAGTTTAAATGGCGCTAACCGTTGGGCTGTCTATGAGACGAGCTGTGGTGTTAATCAGTTGGCAACAAGCACAACGAATATTCTTGTGTTTAACCCTGACGTGACTAAAACATATTATGTTGCCGGTGTTGATGGCTGTGTAGCCACGCCTACTTGCACACTCATCACGATCAACGTAAGTGGCAATGAAGCAGATATTCCTCAAGACAAAATTGTTACAGTACAAGGTGCCACGGCGACGACCATTCAGCCATTCCCTCCACAAAATGGGCAAATAGCTACCCTTGAGTTCATTGCAGGAGATGGTCTTGGGTCTGTTACAGGTCCAACTGGATCTAATGTTTGGACCATCAATGGGACTGCTGGACAAACATATCGTCTAAAATACAGCCATATAGGTGGTACTTGCCCAACGACGATGGATGAATTCACTGTAGTCTTCCCATTAAGCTCAACACTTGCGCTGGGAGATATAGCCTTCACTGGCATTAATACAAATTCACCAGATGGCTTTTCCTTTGCAGCCCTTACAGATATCAATGCTGGAACGACGATCACGTTCACGATTCGTGGGTGGTTAAATGCGTCCGGATTTCACACTTCAGAAGGCACTATGAATCTAGAATTATGTATGCCATTAGCGTGTGGAGAATCTGTCTTTCTGAAACAAGGCAGTAGTACAGAAATTACGAGTTGGACAGCTTTTCTCAACGGGACGACAGAGTCTGTTGGTAATCTAAGCCAAGTGGGTGGTTTGTCTACTTTCGCGCCTACGAGTACAGGTGACCAAATCTTTGCTTATCAAGGCACCGAACCGACAGCTGCAAATCAAAGTTCTTTTCTAGCAGGGATTCATACGAATTGTAATAACTGCACGTCGACTGGCTGGGATGGTACCGTTAATCCAGGAGACACGAACGACTCAGAACGCCCTAGCATTTTTAGTACGGGCACTGCAGACTATTCAACCAACATTGGCACTCTTCCTGAAACAGGAAACGCTCAATATGACTGCACAATTGCTGGAAATACCGCCCCAATACGAAGTCAAATCAGCGACGAAATGAATTGGACTACCTCAGCAACTGCAATCGATCTTTCAGTCTCTTGTTTGACAACCTGCGATGCGCCGCCAATAGCCAACTGTCAAGCGGCTGTCATAGCTGTGATTGATGCATCGGGTAATTTGGTTCTCGATCCAGCGAGCCTCAATGATGGCTCAACAGATGACAACACCTTGCCCGGTGATTTGGTCTTCTCGATAGACTTTGGTGCTAATTTCCTTGATTGTGATGACGTGGACATGCCAGCACAAACAATTAGCTTAATCGTCACAGATAATGCAGGACTAACAAACAGTTGCACATCCCAAGTGACTATAGAAGATAATATTGCACCTGTGGTAACTTGTCAAAACATTGTTGCTGACTTGGATGCCAATGGGACGTTTAACATGTTTGGTAGTTATGTATCGAGTAATATATTAACCTCATATAGCGATAACTGTGCTACAGTTCCTGACCCAATTATTACAGGATTCCAATTCGGCTTTAGCTGTAATGATTTAGGCATAAATAATGAGGGATATTTCTTTAGAGACAGACCCAATTCAAACCCTAACAAATTAGAGGATTTCTGTGCTGCAAAGATTCAGATCAATGACCCGCTTGGTTTTTGTGGAACTGACCCCGTAGCGGTCTGCCAAGACTTTTCTGCGCTTGCTAATACAGATGGCACGTATACGTTAGATGCGAACAGCCTAGACAATGGCTCTACAGATGACGGTAGTGTGTACTCACTTGTCTTCGACCCTGCAACTGATCGTCAGGAGCACCTCATCCAAGACTGCAATTTTGCTTTCCAGGGCCAGGGGCAATCATTCACTGCTGGTCAAGATGGCGTTGTTCAGACCATCCGTGTGCGATCCGCTACATCTGTATCCACCACGCTGCATCTTTACGCCGGTGATAATGGCAGTGGTGTAGCAAGCAGTATTGGCACTCCGCTTTACAGCCAAGCTATTGAATTATTTGCGAGCCCGAGTGGAGCATTAACCGAGATGTTGCTAGCAACTCCTTTCCCAGTGAGCGCGGGTAGTGAATATACATTTGTACTGGAAGGTGTGACTAGTCTATACTACGATTGCGGCGGCACGTTAGGCTACCTTGGTGGTCGAACCATGCTGGATTATGTACAGTGGTCAGGTGGCACCAATCAGGATTATACATTCCAAGTAGATATTATTGGAGAGACAATGATGGATTTTAACACAGAAGGCTCTTACCCACTTGACGTGTATGCAGTCGATAATCAAGGGAATGTATCACCTGCTTGTAATGCAACATTCACATTAGAGAACTTATGTATAGAAGACCGACAGATAAATGACAATCCTATCAACAGCGGTCTTTATGAGGTGTATTCCACCATCAGTTCTGGTGGTGTTATCTCTGCAGGTGATGTAGATTTTTCAGCGAAGACATTTATCGAATTACAAGCGGGATTTGAGGTTATAAATGGTAATGAATTTCATGCTTACATAGAAGGTTGTGATGGTCCGATTGATGTAATTACGAATATGAGTGAAGAGAAATAAGGTTTATTGATTTTTAAGTGAAAGCTCATTGTTAATTAGGGTGAGCTTTTAGCATAATATAAAGCTGTAACAATTGTAAGTTATTTATGCTATACGGTACAAAGTGCCGTGCATTATTATATTAAATGAGGCTAATTTGGCGAGATTTTTTGTAAAAATCGTGACAAATTAATGTTTCAATAGACTACCTGTCGGTATTAAATTAATTCATATGCCACTAACTAAACGACATTG
>CALGLU010000136.1 GCA_937959275.1 uncultured Saprospiraceae bacterium
CTTAAAATGCTGTCTACAACTTGTCTCGTCAGGGAAATTCTCGATAAATTTTAAGATATTCATTTTGAGTTATTTTAACCCAATATCAAAAGTAGCGTGCAGCTATAATACACTTAGGTATAATTGCGGGGACTCATAATAATTATTAAAAGAATATAAACCCAAGAATAATTCATATCAAATGAGGCATTATCCCCAACCAGCACATATCCACTCCAATAATAAGGATGCGCATCCATGATAGAAGAAGGATTTTCAAGATAATTAAGTTTAGATTCTCTGAGTGATTGCCCAACGGTACTGCCTTCTGAAAGTGCTGAATAGAAGTGTGTCATGAGATCCAAACTTACTTTATCATTAACATTCCAAAGACTTGTTATAATACTACTGCATCCACTCGCTAAAAACGCTCTTGACAAACTCATGATACCTTCCCCTTCTCGCAACTTACCTGCCCCAGAATTACAAGCGCTAAGGACCACAAGGTCAAGGCTATTCGGCATATTATATATCTCATACGTGCTTAATTCATCATCATGAAAATAGATCTTGCTCTCCATCGGGATTGAATCATTGCAAATCGCATGTGTCGCAAGATGTGCTATGTTATATGTATGTATCAACTCTCTATATGTATCAAGAGTTGCTGAGGTGTCAATAAACATTTCGCCCTCAAATATGTCATCAATGAATAATACTTCTTCTGTATTATACGGGAGCGCAGAAAGACCATCTGGACTGGAACCGTATCTATCAAAGGATGGTGCAAAACCAGATACCCCACGTGAATCAAAATGACTTTTAAACTGATATAAATAACTAGAGTAGTTATAATTGATCTCATACGACTTGACCATATAGTCTAATAAATCGTAGCGATTATTTCCAAGATTTTCAGGCACATTAGAAATCAGTGCATCGAATGAAATATAATTTAATATCCCATCAGGAATAATATATAAGACATCTTTACTGCGCGATTCATCTTCTAAAATCGGCTCAAAAAGAATTGTATACAGTTCATTAGAAATGGACGTAAATTCATTGAACTGATCATTCTGTGGTGTACGGATCAAATTATTAAAGTCAATAACCAATTCCTCAAAATCGACATTGACTGTGTCTTTATTGACTATGAGCGTATCTATAGTTAATGAGAAGGCATACAAGATAGAATCATAATTAAAGTATTCAATCAGCATAGATTCCTCATTCAATAATTTTTGTCTCAGCGTTTTTATAGAAGGGCTTTCTTGAGAATAAAGACGTTCGCCAAGTATTGGATACTCCATATTCATACTATCTTGAAAACGATCATACTCATTTTGGAGATCGAAAACTTTTTGTCTTTGTTCTTTTTGAAATTCAATTGAGTCTTGCAGATGATATAATTCTGATTGCAACTTGTTCAGTTCTTTCTTAAACGATTTATCTCGAGTCACCAAATTAATAGGTAAGACCTCAGACTTAATTATGTTTTCATCCATTTGTAGATCTAGGATTAAGCCATGCGATAATTGACAAAGCGAGAAGGCAAATTCTATATCATTATTCGCTAAGGAAAGATCAATTAGGTCTCTAATATATCTTCTTACAAATTGAACTTGAGATAGTTTGGATTCATAGGTCGAAATATCTTTCTCAATAATTTCAGATAATAGATCGATAATGACACCAATAGCGTTCTTCGACTCACTAAAATCAACAGGTGCTATAGATTTAGCCTTCAATACAAGTGAATTCAGGGCTTCTTTTGGGATTAAAAAATCATTATACCTAAGAGAATCAATTTCAATAGAAGAAGAACTTGATATAATGGCCTGATAACAAAAAAGTGTATTTTTTTTTCTAAGTCCCTTTCAATTTAAAACTAAAAATATATAATTATAACTATTTATCAGTCATTCAAGAAGTTAGATGAAAACGAGGCTCTCCTTAATCGAGATACCACGGTCAAATAGTTATATAACATTTCATTTTGATAGTCAAGGTTTTCAATATATTTGTCCCCCGCAGAAGCAATGTCTTTAGAATCCAAGGACATACTCGTTGGTTCGGAAACTAACGAGGGCGACACATTAGACGATGTCTTTGGTTTGGGGTCAACGGACGGTATGTAATATTAGGTATGGCTATTAATTTCATATCAAATATCTTACATTCGAATCCTATAAATCTAAACCAGTATGCAATTTGATTTTCTCTCTACAATTGTTGACAAATACCAGTCTTTAAAATATTCTTTGTTGCACGCACAGACATTTAGTCAAGACCATTATGGCTTTCCTCCGATCTATTATAAGATTATGGAGACCGACCAAGTCCGCGTTGGCGCCTACCAAAAAGCATTCGCCAAATATGATTTTACTGATAAGATAGTCTGTGAAGCAGGCGTCGGAACCCTTGCGCTAACTCAACACTTTTTACCGTACGTCAAGAAGGCATATCTAATTGAAAATAACCCAGACTTAAGGGAATTTATAGAAGATAAAATAGCCTCAAATGGTTGGACCGATAAAGTAGAGTTGATCTTTGGAGATGCCATGAAGATTGAGTTACCAGAGAAAGTCGACTTTGTGGTGGGCGAACTGATGAGTATCTATTGTGGCAATGAATATCAAGTTCAAATATTCAAACACCTGAGACAATTTTTGAAACCTGGTGGTAAACTGCTTCCCGAAAGGATTGTGAATGTCGGTCAAATCGCATATGCTGAATTTGAGGCCAACTATAAGCACTACCCTATTAATTTCACACGTCATTTGCCCGAGCAGCTGTCTCTTCAATTCGAAGTCAATACCATTGACTTATACCAAGAAGAAGAACTTAGGATCCAAAAATCTATTGAAGTAATGCCTAACATGGCAGGACAGGTCAATTGTATTTATATGCACTCCTTTGTCCAAATAGCTGAGGGTTGTAATTTTACAGGAACTGATAGTTTGATGCCACCGACAATTTGTAAACTTGAAAATGAAGTCACTGTGTTTATGGGCAAGCCCGTTAAGCTCAATATCGATTTTACTTATGGGACAAATCTGGATGAAGCTAAGTTTTGGATTGATGAATAACGAGATCGAGCCCGATTATATCGCGCCATGATTCTTCACCCGGTCTTTCTACATAGAATGGAGTTACGTAATGCCAGAGATCATTGCCATAGTGCTTCTCTTCTCCAGTATCTGCTTGGAATAGAAACTCGCCAGGCTGCAACTCCCGATTAAATAAATTAATCATCGATCCATTCTCTAGCTTTTCAAGAACCTGACTCTCTCCACCTGTAATATTCTGTCGATTAATAACCAGTGCAGACACGATAAAATCTGCTCCGTCCTCATGAGCGCCTTCTGGAGAATTATTCCCTGGCAGCCCCTCTTTCGCTTTGACGCTCATAAAGTGTGCAGTCATTGACATCTCAGTGATGCGAATATGTGGCGTTACTTTTTGAGCATAAAGCGCAACGCGTTTCAAAAAGGAATAAAACAAGTCATTATCCACGAGTGTCTTTTCGGTCTGATCAAAGCTACGCGGCCAAGATCGAATGTCATCATCAGTTAGGTTTTGTACAAATGCTTCAGGATACTCTCTCTCAACATACACAGACTCTGATAACGTCAGCTTGTAAGAGCAAACTGATCTTCTTCTCCATGGCATGATCGATTCGCATAGTTTACAAACATCTTTTGGGATATCATTGGTTTTTGAAAACTCAGTAAATGTGACATCATCATTACCATAATACTCTTTAAAATTTAATTGATCAACTTGAACTTGATGCTCAATCAAAATCTGGAGTTGCTTTCTCTTTACGTCATATTGATCCCAGCTCATGGTTACAAAAGAGCCTTTAAAGTGATCTATGAATGCCTTTGTATCAATATTAAAATAGTCCAAAGAGGCGCATAAAATGGGAGAATAAACAGGTGCTTGTGTTGCCTTCGAGATTTCGATCTCAGAAATCGGTAAATTTTGCATTCAACAAAGGTATTCAATCCTAGAGCAAGAGGCACAAGTTGGCAGCATATAAAACTTGCTTTTTTTACCTGCTCTTCGTTTAAGAACCGCTCTCATAGCTACGGTTAGGAGAACGAACCTTCGCCTCAATCAGATAAAAATAGTCTACGTTATATATATACTTTCAAGCTGTACCTCTTGCACTAGTGCTGTCAAGATAAACATGACAGACTACTAGATTCATAAATTTAAAAGAACGCTAACTTTTTCAATGTTTCAACTTAGCAATGATTGTTTATCTTAGTCAAAAATAATCTCATGAATGTCGTCAATGTTCAAGACAAATTAGATCTTTTTTCAGATCACTGGCATCCCCGTATAATTGCCGAATTAAATGGTCAAGCAGTAAAAATTGCAAAGGTCAAAGGCGATTTTATCTGGCATGCCCACAAGGAAGAGGACGAACTTTTTTTCGTGATTAAAGGGACTCTCTTTATTGAATTTAGAGATGAGACAAAAACGATCCGTGAAGGTGAAATGCTTGTCATACCTAAAGGTGTAGAACACCGCCCTTACGCTCCTGAAGAAGTATCACTTATGTTATTTGAACCACTGCAAACAAAACATACAGGAACAGTTGATCATGAGATGACTAAAACTCATCTCGAATCCATTTGAAGACTAAAGCAACTAAACAGAAAATAACTTCGACAGTGCATCAACTATTACACACAAATAAAAAATCATAATAAATATGCCAGCTGGACAATTTTATAAATGGCTCATCATATTGATTACGATGTGTATAGGGCTATCATGCTTAACATATTTCATCCCCTTGCTGAGCCCACATATTTCATTTTCAATGATGATGATTGTTTTATTCACTGGCCTGAGCGTAGCCGTTTATTATGCTGGAAATTACCTTGCTCGCTCGAAGAATAAATACCTATACAACAATCTGATCGTGATTAATTTGATCTCGAAAATCCTCTTGTCGTTTGTTGCTATCATCATATATGTCAAATTGAAAAATCCAACTAACGATTGGTATCTATTGGCATTTGTTCTGATATACCTGCTTTTCACATCATTTGAAGTCTATTTTATGACTGTACAGGCGAAGGCTAAAAAATAGCTTCCGTTGGTCGCTATTTTTAATGTTGGATGTTGAGTTTTAAGTGTTGAATGTAGGAGCGAAGCGAACATCCTGCAGTGAACGCAGTGGATGTAGTGAAAGCCGGGGTTGAATGATTTACAATCCAAGCTACCTTAGTGCTTATAGTTCGACTATTGTAGTGTCACACTGAACAAAGAAGGGGAGCCTCCTTTATTTTGCTCAGCAGATATCAGTAGGCTACCGTCCTTGTCGATTACAATTCCTTCAGTTTGACGATTCATTGTCAGCATATATTTTGTCTTACTACCGGTGAAAAAATCTGATCCTTCCCAGTCTTTAATTTCCCAGAGGAAAGAGGAATAAAAACCGATACCATTGTAACCTAAAAGGTAAAGCCGTTTTTCATCTTCATCTAAAGCGGCTGCCGTAATCGTGCCTCCAGTATCAAATTCATTTATCAGATTAGCAGTTTGCTTTTCTGCTTTCTTTGAGAGACTGTAAAGTTTGCATTTACGATCTAGCCAGTTTTTACTAAAGAGATATAAACTATCCCCGCTGCTTACCATAGCTTCACAATCAAAATTGTGATTATACGCTGAATAAAATTGCTTTTGATCAGGATAGTTGAATTCTATTATTTTAGCAGTAGCCTTTTGGTTTGTCAGTAGTTGTGCCACATCTACTTTGTAAATCATAAGATTATCCCTACCACCTCTGTTATTACCAAAGTCGCCTATGTACATATGAGTTTTATCTTCTGTTAGTTCTTCCCAGTCATGATTTTCTACTGCTGTAATAGTTACTGTTTTTAAGACATTACCACTAGATAGTTCAAATTGATATAACTTAGGTTCATTACCACTATCATTAATAGTCCAATACGTATTGTTAATGATAGATAAGCCTGAAGTCTCTCGTATAGCTAAGTCTAGTTTAGCTACTATGGTTTTATGGGCTAGTGAATCAATATTGGTATTGGTTTTGGTTTTGGTTTTGCTCTTCTCCACCGATGCGCTTTGGCTAGTATCGAAAGGAGTCCTTTGGCAAGAAAATAGGAGCGGGATAATGAATAGAATAAAAGTAAATCTCATACAGTTTAGAATAACAAGTTATATATATAATCTATCGACTAGAAACAAAGACGATCAAATATAAAAAAGGGTCCTAGGTGCATAAACACATAGAACCCTAAAAATGCAGTTAAAGTTTGCTCCTCAAATGCCTTTTGAGCTAAACGGCTTCACAGAATATCCAGCTTCACGAAGTAAGTTAATCACCCCTTCGTCACCTGGTAAATGACCTGCCCCGACGGCAAAGAAGTTGACATTCTCAGTCATCATCTTTCTCATTTGAGGTATCCAATTTTTATTTCTTTGGTTTAATAGTAAATCATCATATTCCGATAATCCACCTTCTTCTGACAATGTCATTTCTAACATTTTAGTCAAATTTTGTTCTTTATATATTTTTACAATTTCTTTGAAAGAGTCAGTATCGGATCCACCATTCTTAATGCCATCCATGAGCATATCTGCTTGATCTTGATACGGAATACTATCAAATACTGATAATTGAAAATCGATTGTTTCAAGGCCAGCCGTCTCTTTACTTCCATTTTTAGCCATCTCCATAAATTCAAATTCATAGGACTTTATTTTACCACTCTCCATATCTCCTGGCTTCATATCGCCTGATGTAAAGACAGTTAAAAACATGGGCTTAATACGCTGCAGAAAAAAGATCGGTAAGCCCATTTCCTGAAAATGGTCTTCTACTAACTTAAAGTCCTCTGCAGATAACAAATCCTTTAATGACAAATTGTCCTTCATAAAGGCCTTGTCCATAATCCCCATCATAGCCGACATATCTGTCATATCAGCCATATCAATCTCAAAGACAACGCGATCTGCTTCATCCATAGCTGTCATCGTACCATCTGGAAGAAAAAAGTCCTCTGCACCTATCATGTGTATCGTACCATACAGGTAAGATGATTTTGCCAGTCCATTACCAGATATCTTCCACAATAGATTATTTTCTAGCTTTCCTGTATCAGCAGCTTGAGGCATTGGCACTGCTTCAGTAGCCTTTGCTCCAGATTCGACTGTATCTTTAGCTGATTTACAGGCAGTTGTCTGAAAAATGAAAATAAGCGCCAGTGCACTAAAAAGGGAGTATTTTAACTTTGTCATATTCATATTTTGCATTATAAAATCCGTTGCCGGATAATCTCATATAACATAATGCCTCCAGAGACGGAAACGTTCAATGAATCCGTTTTTCCGTATTGCGGAATCTTAAAAGAGTCATCTGAGGCATCAACGAGTTCTTTTTGTACACCTTTACCTTCAGCACCCAAAATAATTGCTGTTGGCCCTTTAAAATCTACATCTGTTATGCTCTTTTTCGAAAACAGCGAACTGGAAAACACCTGAATGCCATGGCTCTGAAGCAAGGGAATGGTATCCTGCAAACTCGATACCCGACAGACGGGGATATGCAAAAGTGCCCCCGAGGATGTCTTCACTGCGTCAGTATTTATGGCAGCACTATTCTTACGTGGTATGATCAAAGCATGTGCGCCAAATACCTCTGCAGATCGTGCAATCGCCCCAAAATTGCGTACATCCTTGACATGATCTAAGATGACGAGTAATGGAGCAGACTCATTTTCATAGAGATGCGGAATGATGTCCTCCAAATCATGAAAATCGATTGGAGACGTCGCTGCGATCACACCTTGGTGATTACGCCCTGCACAGAGTCTGTTGAGGTTTTCATTTTCTGTACGGACCAGCGGGATGTTTCGCTCTTTGCAAGTTTGTCTAATCTGCACCTCAATAAGACCACTTAGTTTATTATGCACAAACACTTTAGAAATGGGCTTTTTTGAGCGAAGAAGTTCCTCAACTGCGTGTCGTCCGAAAATTATATCATAGTTTAGTTCCATAAATGACAATAGGATGCGAAAGATAGTGGATTTTGAAGTACAATCTATTCAATTACGTCTTATTACAGTACTGTTATTACTAAACAATCTCTTTTAGAATGATGAGAATATTACTAGCGATGAGTCTATTCAGTGTTTGGGGCTTAAGTCTCTGTGCACAAACAACTGATATAGAGGGATTTATAAAAAACGCACTCCAAGAGAAACAAGCCGAATGGGCTCTCTCATCAGAAGATATAGCCAATTATAGCATTAGTAGTTATCATACATCAAGTCGAAGTGGGGTCACACATATCTACATTAATCAAACTATAGATAATGTTCCTATTTACAATGCAATCAATAACATACATATCACAAAAGAGGGAAGATTCCTTCGAGCTGGAAACAATTTCATTACCGAAGCAGCTAATAAAGTGAACACCAAAAAAAGTAAACTCTCTGCAGTTGACGCCTTGACAAGCTTCAAACAAGCATACAATATTAAGAGCAGCGAAACTCCCAAACAATTAAAATCTGAGGCGAGTAAAACTAAATTCACGTTTGCCGCCCTTGATTATTCGAATAATGATATACCCGTTCAATTAATGTATTACCCCGTGTCATCATCAGAAATTAGACTGGTTTGGCAAGTTGAAGTTGATGTAAACTCAAGTACGGATTACTGGAGTTCATTCATTGATGCCCAAACTGGAGAATTAATACATTCACATAATCATACGACTTCTTGTCATTTTCATAAGGACATCTATACGAATACGAGTAGAGAAAATACAAATGCAAATGCAAATGCAAATCAAAATCAAAATCAAAAACTAAAACACGAATACGGACGAAACAATAAAAAGGCAAATACGGCTAATCAGGCAGTAGATGATGGGTCGACTTATCTTGTCTATCCAGTGCCACTAGAAAATCCGCTCCAAGGTGATCAAGAATTATTGACATCTCCTGCACTAGAATTTGCGTCGCCTCACGGTTGGCATAACACAGACACCCTCCCAGGACCAGAGTTTACAATAACACGAGGGAATAATGTTCATGCGTTTAGTAATGCCAGCGGTTCTGGTAGATCTCAGGAAGATGAGCCAGACGGTGGAGAATCATTGAGCTTTCAGTTTGTGCATGATCGGCTCGGAGAACCTGGAGAAAATATCGAATCGGATGTTACGCAATTATTCTATATCTCCAATTGGATACACGACTTCTCCTACTTTTTTGGATTTGATGAGGCAGCTGGTAATTTTCAGGACAGCAATTTTGATAGACTAGGTCGAGGTTCTGACTATGTTATCGCCCGAGCAGTCGAACGCCAATTAACGAATAATGTTCCAGTAACGAATAATGCTAGATTTTCATCGCCTAGCGATGGATCTAATGGTGTGATGTTTATGTTTCCCTGGGTGGCGAGTGATACAGACTTAAATATTCTCTCACCAGGCAGAAGTTCTGTGCCGCATAGTAATCCTGCATTTGGTATACCAGAATCATCGCAAACAGTATCAGGTCTAATTGCCATCTCACTAGATAGTGGTGGCGTCTCCGAGCTAGATGCTTGCGATTCAATAACCAATGCTGCTGATTTGGCAGGCAAAATTGCTTTTGTTGATCGGGGTGAATGTGACTTTAGCTTTAAAGTCAATCAATTGCAAAATGCTGGAGCAATTGCTGTTGTTGTGTGTAATCGAGATGAAGAGTTTGTAACTATGGGCGCAGGTGAAGATGCACAATTTGTATCGATCTTCTCCTCTTTTATTAGACGATCTGATTGTGATTCTATCTTGGCTATCCTAGATACTGGGACTCCAGTGACTATGGAATTAGTCTATACTACACCAATCCCAGCACAGGTCTCTGGCTCCTTCGACAATGGCGTTACTGTACATGAGTATAGTCATGGTATTTCAATTCGAATGACGGGCGGGGGAAATAATAGCGGCTGTTTATCAGGTGATGAACAAATGGGTGAAGGCTGGAGTGATTTTCTGTCATTGGTGGCAACACACAAAGCGGGAGATTCGGGTGAAGACGCAAGAGGCCTCGGTACGTATTTAGATCGCTTATCGCCTAGCACAAGTGGTATTAGACGGTTTCCCTATTCTACTGACTTTAGCATCAATTCTCAAACCTACAATGACATCCGATTTACGGGATATATGATTGATGGTAATCGTCGAGGTGAGCACGAAGTTGGCGAAATATGGGCGAGTGTTTTGTGGGATATGTATTGGGCATTTATTGATGCCTATGGATTCAATGAAGATTGGATGGATTTGAATTCTGGAAATAATAGAGCTATACAATTAGTTTTTGAAGGGCTTAACTTACAGACATGTAACCCTGGGTTAGTTGATGGTCGGGATGCCATTCTTGCAGCAGATGCAGCTTTATTTGGTGCTGAAAATGAGTGTTTGATTTGGAATGTGTTTGCGAGACGAGGCATAGGCTTCGATGCAGAGCAAGGTTCCTCTTTTGATCGTGAAGACAACCAAGAAGGGTTCATCACATCGCCTAGATGTCAGGATCAACTTGTGATTGATAAGACCTCCACTGACATTATTATCGCTGGTGATCCCATTGAAATCCTGATCAAAGTTTCGAACAATACTGATCAAACCTTGACGAATGTTAATGTTACAGATTTAATCCCGACAGGCACAACTGCTTTTTCATTAGAAGGCTTAGATGCTAACTATACTGAGGGAGACGATATGGTCATCTTTGAAATTGGTGACTTGGCACCACTGCAAACAATTGAACTTGCCTACCAATTGGCGACTTCTTCTACACTGATTTCTGACCTTATCTTATTTGATGATTTTGAATCTACTGCTGTTCAGCCAGAAAGTTTATTAGGTGATTTACAGTGGACACGTCTGGATGATTTTGATGAAGGATTTTTGTGGAATATTCCAGGAAATGTTGGCTTCTATGATCAGGTATTAAGTTTCACCGAGCCTATCAGCATTGGTGGTGACCAACCAGTGATGCAGTTCAGACATAGATACGATACAGAATTATTTTTTGCAGGAGCAGACATAGAGGTCTCGACGAATAACGGTGCTAGTTGGGCTGCCATTTCAAAAGAAAAATTTATTAGCAATGGCTATACCGATGATGTGGTATTTAAAGAAGATGAAGCATTAGCTTTTACGGGAGACAGCAATGGGTTTATTGAATCAGTTGTGGACCTGAGTGACTACATTGGCAATTCTATTTTAATTCGATTTAGGTATTCAAACAATATCCCTGAAGGTGTAGATGAATTGGCATCTGTAAAAGAAGGGTGGACTATATCGAAATTATTTATTTATGATTTAAGTGCTTACAATCTCAATGAGGCTTGTGTGAACTCTTCGGAAAGAGCTACTGCATGCAATGGGGCTATGACGGTCATCCAAGCGGATGAAACGATTTCAACGAATGACGAATTAAAAGCTGAATATGCATTCTCAATATATCCCAATCCAGCAAGAAACCAACTAACGATTCAATTCGATGCCATTAATCTCAAAGAGGCCATCTTAAGAATCTCCTCACTTGATGGAGCTGTCATCTCAACTAAACCATTAGATATTAAGCGAAATAATGTTTCAGAATTTATTTCTTTAGACGGTATTCCTGCTGGCTTATATATTGTAGAATTAATTGGGCAAGATCTTAGGATTAGCGATAAGTTGATTGTAGTTGGGGAATAATGTCGGATGTGTTTTACTCTTGTGGCAGATGGGTGTGTATGGGAATAGTAAAATAAAATGAACTTCCTTTTTCAATTTCGCTTTCTACCCAGATCTCTCCGCCATGTTGCTCTACGATTTTCTTACAGATAGCTAGTCCCGCCCCAGTCCCTTCATAGCTTGCTTTACCATGCAATCGTTTAAAGATGAGAAATATACTGTCTGCATATGCTGCATCAACACCAATTCCATTATCCTGTATTTCAAACCGATAATTTTGATCAATTTTTCTTGCACGAATTGAGATTTTAGGACTGTCTCCTTTTTTAATAAATTTCATGCTATTCAGTATTAGATTTAAAAACAATTGTTTTATTAATACTTTATCAGCAATAATGATATCTGTAAATGCCTCTACTTGAATATCAGCTTTCGATTCACGTACGTCTACAGTTATATCATTCTCTAATTCGGCAATTATATCCTGCAAGTAAAATCTAGTATAAGAAAGCTTCCTATTTGTGGCTGTTGAAAATTGAAATAATGAATTAATGGTCTCATTCATATGTCGCGAACCATCAATTATAAAAGAAAACAATTCCATCTCACGAGGTGATAATTTGTCCTTTATTTTCAGTTCTAACAATTGTGAAAACCGAATCACATTTGACAAAGGTGTTTTTAAATCATGCGAAGCTATATGAGCAAAATTCTCTAATTGAAGATTACTTTCAATATACTTTTCAAGTTCTTGTTTCTGTTGTTCTAGTTTTGCTGTATTTCGATTAATAATTTGTACATACTTATTGCCAATAAGGGCAGTCATCACAATTTCTACAAAAGAAATATAAAAAATAATAAAAAGAAAGAGCTGATTAAATGTATCATATTCAGGATAAGAAGTTGTTTGCAAGGTTTCTAGAGCAAATAGAAAAAATCCAGTAAGCATACAAATAGCACCAATCCAATAGTTCATTTTTTGTTCTTGAAATGGATAGGTGGTGAATACTGTCAAGGCCGTCAATGGCATCAACATGTATTCGTATTTCATAAACGGAAAGATAAAAGCACACACTAAAATAACACCAAATGCTGCTGTGAAGTGAAGTAGTTTTGCATTTTTAAAGCTAATCGAATTGATCTTTATCGTACTATAGAGAATCAAGATCAAATTACCAAATCCAACAAATAAGATGATTGGCATTTGTTTAATTATATACGCATATGACGTTAATACAAATAAGGGTAAAACTGATGCGATCAACTTATCCCATTTGTATAATTTGAGCCTATATTCTTCGATTTCAGAATATTGCAAATTTGTAGTAGATGAAAATTGATCTTTATTATTCAAACTGTATGCATTGACACTAACGGTCCAATAAAATTATAAGAAATGATGGTCTAGTTAGACCCACACTTCAGCTACAAATCAACACACAATTAGACTACAAAAAAATCAATTCAAGTATTGATACAAGAAACCTAACATAGCCTTATAAAATTCGAACTTGTTCTCCTCATTTGCAAATCCATGTCCTTCGTCATATTTAACGAGATATGGAACATCAATCCCTCTTTTTCGAAGTGAGCTGACAATCTGGTCAGATTCATCAATATTCACTCTCGGGTCATTCGCTCCTTGGACAACAAATAGTGGTGTCTTAATTTTATCAACATGAAATGCTGGAGATGACTCCTCCATATATGCCTTATCGTCCTCTGGATGACCAACCATTTCGTGTAGCATATCCAGATAGGGTTTCCAATACGGTGGAATGGTATTCATAAACGTGAACAAATTGGATACACCAACAAAATCAACAGCACAAACATACAAGTCAGGTGTATAACAAATACCTGCTAGTGTCGCATAGCCTCCGTAGCTGCCACCATAAATGGCAACTTGTTCTTTAGAAGCTATCCCTTCAGCTATCAAATAGTTAACGCCATCAGTGATATCGTCTTGCATGGTTTTGCCCCACTGCTTAAACCCGAGTTCCCAAAACGCTTTACCATAACCCGTACTTGATCGATAATTCATTTGGAATACGGCGTAACCTCGACTCGCTAACAACTGCACTTCAGGATTATAACCCCATGAATCACGCACCCAAGGACCACCATGTGGATTAACAACTAATGGCAATGCCTGCCCAGGCTCAGCTTGCTTTGGAAGAGTCAAATAACCATTAATCTCGACACCATCACGTGTGGTATAGCTAATGGGTTTCATGTCTGATAACTGATCTTCATCAAGCCAAGGACTAACATCGATGATCTTCTGGCAAAGCTCCGTCTCCAATTCATAGAGGTAATACGCACCTAATGACCGATCTGAAAATGTCCTGATGATAAAAATATCCTCCTCAGTATTCATACTCACGGCTCTGACTTCTTTATCTGGAAAGAGTTCTTGCCATTTCGCAGCAAGTGCTTTTGACTCTTCATCAAAATAGACGATTTCTGTTTTCCAACTTGTATAGGAGGCAGAGACCATTTTTTCCTTCTTACGTGACCATTGCATTGAGCCGATATCATACGTATCATTTGCTAAGATGGCCTCCCCTACCTCCGCTTTATCATGCATATCATACTTGATCAACACAGATTTATCTCGATCCAAATTAGAGATACAATAAAGCACGTGGCTGTTTTGTTGATCAAAATGGACAGGTACCAGCTGATCCTTAAAGTTTGTCGTTATGATCTCTTCAAATGCATCTTCTTCTGTATCTCGATACATGATGGCATGATTCACACCATTCTTTGTTTTTGAGCAGATTCGGAGCTTTCCTTCGTTATCACACATCCATGATTCTAATGGTTCTTGCGGATTGTCATTTGTTGCTAGCTGAGTCAATTCTCCCGTGTTTATATTGATCCGATAGGGATCAAACAACATGGGATTATTTTTATTCATACCAATAATCATGAACTCATCTTGATCTCTTAGAGGGTCTATGATTTGGATACGAACCTTATCAAAAGGTGTTAAGTCCAATAAGTTGGAACCATCTTTATCGACAGCAAAGAGTTTAAAATTTTCATCACCGCCAGAGTCTTTAATATAGATGAGCCGTTGAGAATTTGCCCAAGCATAGCCTCCAATATCTCTAGCTAATTCATTCGTGACACGCTGCAATTGCCCTGAAGCTCTATTCTGAACAAATACATTACGCCGACGTTCGTGAGGCCCGACATATGAAATATGAGCCCCATCTGGTGAGATCTTAAAATTTGATTTTTCCGGAATTTTGAAAAAGTCCTCGACAGAATATTGGTGGTCTCTACTGTCCTTCTCAATTAAGAGTTGAATTTGGTCTACAGTACTAGGCAGACTAGGGTTACCTGGAAGGGTTGGCTCCGACATATATTGGTTTAAACTAATTTAAAAAACTGCAATTCAATGGGAAAAATCAACAATGTTGATCAAAGGCCATTTTTAGATTTTCAGCGATCATTTCTGCAGTTCTGCCCTCAATATGATGTCTTTCAATCATATGAACAAGACTCCCATCTTTAAAAAGAGCAATTGAGGGCGAAGATGGAGGATATGGAAGCAGATATTCTCTAGTTTTCTCAACGGCACCTTTGTCTACTCCAGCAAATACAGTATATAAGTTATCCGGAATCTTAGTATGCTGAACAGCCATTCGTGCGCCTGGACGAGCATTCGCTGCAGCACAACCACATACAGAATTCACTACAACTAAGGCAGTTCCCTTCATGTTATCAATCGTTTCGATAACAGCTTCGGATGTGGATAATGATTCAAAGCCAAAGTCCGTTAATTCTTTAGCCATTGGTATTACAAGTTCTACAGGATACATATCAGTGTAATTTAATTTATTCAAAAATAATATAATTAGGCGGCAAATCACTATAATGTTTAAATTCGCCCCTTTTTCATTAAAGCAGATGATCGTGCAAAAGGTTGTGCAAATAACGATAATTTTTACACTTTTCTTCGTTATAGTATCGTGTACCAAGGATAAACTCATTGTTGTAGAGAATACTTGTCCAGAAGAAGTTGCTTATTCTATACAAGTAAAAGAGATTATTGATGAGACATGTGCCTATAGTGGCTGTCATGATGGTGGTGGAAATGCACCTGGTGATTTCACCTCATATAGACGTTTTGAATCCTTTTTAACAAATAATTTGTTTGAAAGTCGAACCTTAAACCAACGCGATATGCCTCCTAACTATTCGACAGGCCCAAAATCCTTAACGCAAGAGCAAATTGACATGTTGGTGTGCTGGATGGATAATAATTATAAAGATTAGATCATGAGAAGTTATTATATACTTTGTCTTGTCCTACTATCTCTAGGAGAAATCAAAGCTCAAGAGGGTCCTGTATATGGCACATTTGGTGACCGCAAAATCATCAATACTCATTCGGTTGAAATGCTACCTGAGAGAAAACTTGATTTTCGTATCGGTCACCGCTTTGGAGATTTAGCAGGTGCTGCGGGTGGATGGAGCACATTCTACGGTTTAGAAAATGCATCAGATGTCATGATTGGTTTTGAATACGGGATCAGAGACAATCTTATGGTAGGGATCAACAGAACAAAAGGATCTGGACCACTTAAGCAACTTGTTAATGTCTTCCTCAAAACTCGATTAATGACGCAAGGTTCGAAGGGGAATCAACCCCTCAGTCTAGCGGTTGTTGGCATGACGACCATCTCAACCATGCCAAGAAGTGAAACAGAAGGTGTACTTCACTTTTTTGAGAGTGCTGCTCATAGATGGAGTTATCATCTTGGTGTACACGCTGCTCGCAAGATCAATGAGCGCTTCTCTGCACAGCTAAGTGGATCAGTGACATACAGAAATATAGTCTCAGCAGATGATCAAAATGCTCTACCCTCTCTAGGTTTTGCTGGTCGAGGGCAAGTCACTAAATCAATGGCAGTGATCGTAGATACCGTCTTCCCGCTATCCTCATTCAGAACGCCTGACACAGATTACTATCCTATTTTAGGCTTAGGTATAGAGTTTAGTACAAGCGGTGGTCACGTTTTTCAAATGAACTTCACAAATGTGAGAGGCATGAGCGAAACTGATTTTATTCCGTACTCTCAGTCCAATATAAGTGATGGTGAATTTCGTTTAGGTTTTACCATATCAAGGTTATTTAGTTTATGATGTATTTAAATGCTAAGCTAACATATCGGGTCTTTATCGGCATATTCATACTAGCAGCTGCTTTTATGTTTCAATCTGCATCAGATTCGAGTGCGCCTCTGGATAAAGATGCCAAATTGTATAAAACCTTAGCCCAACTAGGCTATCGCTCTGTCGATCATTTAACAGATTTAACGGTTGAAGGAACATCAGCATTAATCGGCGAAGATATTGTGAAGTATGGATTCTCAGAGAGAGAGGGCAAACAAAAAGTAAAACGGCAAAGTCGGCACTTTGTATGTGTATCCTGCCATAATGTCGAACGAGAAGATCCAGATCTAAGTGTCACAGACCCAGAAGCCAGACTGGCATATGTCACTAAAAAGGGACTTCCTTTCCTTCAAGCGACAAGCTTATATGGTGCCGTCAATAGAAAGGAGTTTTACAATGGAGATTACGAGAAAAAATATGGAGAGCTAGTCGAACCAGCTCGTCATGATATAAGAGAAGCGATACAACTCTGTGCTACAGAATGTGCTCAAGGGCGGACATTAAAAGATTGGGAGCTTGAATCAATACTTGCCTATTTATGGACGATTGATTTAAAATTATCTGATTTGAATATGACGGGAGCTGAGGAAGAAACGGTTGCATCAGCAGTCGCCGGAGAAGGTAAGGAAATAGATGCTATTCAAATACTAGAATCAAAATATTTGAAGAATTCTCCCGCGCAATTTATCGAGCCGCCGGCAAGGGATAAGAAAAATTACAATTGGATTGGTGATCCGAAAAATGGACGTCTTGTCTATGAGAACAGTTGCCAACATTGTCATTACCAAAATAAATACAGTTACTTAAACTTGGATGATTCTAGTTTAACATTTGATTTCCTTAACAATAAAGCGGATAAGTATTCGAGGTATTCTATTTATCAAGTAATCAGATATGGTACCTATTCAATGCATGGCAAATCATCTTATATGCCAAGATATCCAAAAGAAAAAATGAGTGATCAGCAAATGGAGGATTTACGGGCCTATATTGAACTAATGGCCGATTAATCTCTTATTTACTCTAGATTTCCTTAATTTTCTGATACAAATGAATAACAGACGGCATTTTATAAAACACTTAAGTGTGCTATCAGCTGGTGGAGCCCTAGCAGAAACCCTCTTATTACCAGAAATACAAAGATCACTTGATCGTAATAATGATCGCTTTGCTAGCTACAGTCCTCTTGAATTAGCACGAGAAGAAGACTTTTGGCAAACGATTAAAGATGCCTATCAACTATCACCAGATATCATGAATCTCAATAACGGAGGCGTATGCCCACATCCATTAGTCGTCGAGGAGGCCATGATAAAATACCACAGGTTTAGTAACGAAATTCCGTCATTTAACATGTGGCGTAAAGTTGATAAAAACAGAGAACCCCTACGACAAAAATTAGCAGAGCTTGCAGGTTGTAACGCAGAAGAGATTGCTATTCAAAGAAATGCCAGTGAAGCTTTGGAAACTGTTATTTTCGGTTTACCCTTGAAGAAAGGTGATGAAGTCATCCTCACAAAGCAGGATTATCCTAACATGATGAACGCATGGAAGCAGCGAGAAAAGCGAGATGGCATTGTCTTGAAGTGGTTAGACTTTGATTTTCCAATAGAGAATGAAAAGACGATTGTTGACACCTATGCTCAAGCGATCACAAAGAAAACGAAATTACTACATGTGACCCATGTTATCAACTGGATGGGTCAGATCATGCCTGTCAAGCCCATAGTAGAGCTTGCGCATAATAGAAAGATAGAAGTCCTAGTCGATGGTGCACATAGTTTTGCACATCTTGACTATAGCATCCATGACCTTGGTTGTGACTATTTTGGTACCAGTCTACACAAGTGGTTGGGTGCACCGTTTGGTACGGGTATGTTGTTCGTTAAGAAAGATAAAATCCAAAAATTATACCCTCTCTTAGCAGCTCCAAATCCTAGATCGAAAGATATCCGAAAATTTGAGCATTTAGGTACTCGATCGTTTGCTATTGAACAAGCGATAGAGCAAGCTATCGAGTTTCATTTAAAAATAGGATCGGAGCGCAAGCAAGCAAGGTTACATCATCTGACGCGCTATTGGGCAACAGCAGTTCATACACTACCTGGCGTTCATATTGGCACATCTCTTGATCCTAGATATAGTTGTGGCATCGCTTTATTGCAAATAGACCACCTAAAACCGGTAGCTCTTGCGCAGAGCTTATTTAAAAACTATAAAATACATGCTGTCGCGATGGATTATCATAATATCCATGGTGTGAGAATAACTCCAAATGTGTATACGTTAGAGAAAGAGCTCGATTATTTGATTCAGGCGATTTCAGAAATTTCAACAACATAAGATGTCAAAGAAAATGAAAATTCAATTGTTACCTCTTTTATTTGGTTTGTGTCTATTATTCATATCATGTGAATCCAATAAAACGACAACTGGTTATTCATCTGCCATACTGGATAGTAAGAATGCAATTACGACGACATACAAAGTCGACCCCAAGAAGAACCTCCCAGATGCTTGCACTTTAGTTAGTCGAGAAACCCTAGCCGAAATCTTCGACATCAATCCTGTCTTCATTAGTCCCGTTGACGGCAATGTTGATGGCAACAAAAAAGAACATAGAGCTTGCTTCTATAAATGGGATGATCCTAATTTCCCAAACGCTGGCATCTTGATACAGCTACAGACAAATACCATGGATGAAGAAGAGTATGGTGAGTGGATGGCTTTGGCGGTTGCCAATAAACGCACCACTGGTGAAACCATGATGGGTGATTCAGAGCCTCATCTATTCAAAATGTTTCCCAATGTAGGTACCGATGGATCTTACAATTACGAAATCGGGAAATATTACTGGAGACTAGATAATGACTTATTAATCATGCTTGCTTATAACATGCAGAGTATGGATATTACTGAAGAGCAACAGTTCGAATCAGCTAATATTATTGCTAAAGAACTCATGGATAATCTTTCTAAGGCGGGAAATAGTGAATAGTAAATAGTGGACAGTGAATAGTGGACAGTGAATAGTGGACAGTGAATAGTGGACAGTGAATAGTGGACAGTGAATAGTGGACAGTGAATAGTGGACAGTGGATAGTGGATAGTGGACAGTGGATAGTGGACAGTGGATAGTGGACAGTAGGAGCTTAAAAGATATCATCAGGTCATATAACCGACATCAGCTATCAGTTCCCTCTTTATCAAGGATAAGATCAGAATACGAACAATCGACTAAATCTGTATCACTGATTTTGAATGCATCTTTATAATATTGGCATTGATTTTCTAAGGTATCAAATCGAGTGTCTTTAGCGACTTCATCTATAATCTCAATTTCAACAAATGTGCCTAGCCCTTCAAGTGAATCAAGGTGAATTTTGGCATTTTTTACAAAGTAAATTTCTCGCTGCTTATCGACTGTCACTAAGATACCTAAAGCTTGAATAAGCGTGGATTGGATATCAGCAAGATTCTCACTTTTATACAAAGAATAATTAGATTCTTTTGCTTCAAAGGTATTGGGTCTATCATAAAAAATGAGGCTCTTTTCAATGTTACCAAGTCTGAGTTTTAAGCGCCCTTTAGGAACATGATAGTATTGATCAATTTGATGGTCAGTCCCTATAAACTTAGCTTGGTGATCATTCAGGACTTGTCGTATAAACTCATGCTGAGTTGTTCGAGCTTTTATTTCAATATTTTTTGCCATGATTATGTAAATATGTTAAAAATATTATATATGTTTAAAGAATACTTTATCAGGGGTTAATATATTATACTTTTTTGTGAAGTGATGGTATCTTATAATTTTACTCACATTTTAAAAGTCTTGTAGATAGATCATATTAGTTGAACTTTTTTGAGAACCAACAAATGCTAGCTCATGGAATACTATACGATTAGTGATTTCAATTCATCACATTTTTTTGTGAAAGCAGAAGAAGTATTTGGTTTCGGCCAACACATCGAATCTTGGCGTTATAAGGATAAGTTCATCACTCTTTACTCCTATTCTAGTTTTTTCATAGAAATTACCTGGTCTCCAAATGTCAGTTCGATCACTAACATTCAAGCTATATCAAGCAATATTGCTACTGAGCGATATGTACCTGATACAGATTTACGGGCGGAGCTTTGTGAGGTTGGAGTTGGTTAAGAAAATGCTTTAAGTTTCCTTTTATTTTACTTTAGTGGAATGGACATACCAAGACAACAGAGTCTATGGAGCTTAATATTCTTCATAGTATTTTCACAGGTACTTCTTTCTCAAGTCTATACATTCGATAAGAAGACTGATATTTTACTAGGATCATCAATTGTGGCTCTTGGTGGTCTCGACTATTCACTCAGACAATCGACAGCCGCTCTTTCGGCCCTAGAGCTTTCTCGATTAGATCGGCATCAAGTCCTAGCCATCGATCGATTTGCGATCACGCTTTCTTCTGCTCAAGCTGCTAATTGGAGTGACTACCTTCACTATAGCGCTATGGCCTTCCCTTTGTTGCTAACAACTACGAGGCTTGATAAACAAGAGACAGGTATCATTGGTTTGATGCTGTTAGAGACGATTGGGCTCAATGCCACGCTCACCTTTGCAAGTAAATATATCGTTAAGCGACCACGGCCTTTCATGTATGATCCTGAAGTCTCTCTCTCGGATAAGCAATCTAGTTCGGCACGTCTTTCTTTTGTGTCAGGACATACATCGAGTGCGGCGTCGCTCAGCTTTTTTACGGCTAAGGTATTTGCAGATTTATATCCGCAATCAAAGTGGAAAGGTGTAGTTTGGACTGTTGGGGCGGTATTGCCTGCTGTGGTTGGTGGGTTGCGGGTGGCTGGGGGGCGGCACTTTTTGACTGATGTGGTGGCTGGATACGTGTTAGGCGGATTAGTTGGTTGGGGTATTCCGATGTTACATAAGCGAGATAGCAATATTGGCTTAGCACTTGGCCTAAATGGTGGGATAGGATTGACCTATACATTGAGATAAAATTATGCCCTTACAAATCTTAGTGCTTGTGTAAATTAAAAACAACTGTCGTGCCTTGAGCTATTCCTTTGGATGTCATTGAAATCTTCCCATGGTGTAATAGAATGATCCGTTTGCATAAACTTAATCCCAATCCTGTGCCTTCTAAATCCTGAGCGTTGTCGAGTCTGGAAAAGAGTTGGAATGCATCTTTGCCCTGTATTGGCTCAAAGCCTATCCCATTATCAGTGACACTGATTGTCAAATTATCTTGATCTTGATTCTCTTCACATTTGATATTGATACGTAAATATTGGTCTCTCTGTCGGTACTTAATGGAATTGGAGAGCAGGTTTTGAAATAACTGAATGAGTAGAGATTCGTAGCCCTTTATCGTGGGTAGAGTTTGGACGTTAATCTCATGTGGGAGGGTTTCTAAATCAAGAGACAGATTCTTCAATACTTTTTTCAGCACTTGATTGATATCTACTTCTGTTTTTTCAATTGTAGAATGATCGACCGAAGATACAGTTAGGAGTCCTGCTAACATATGGTCCATATTTTTAGCACAGTCTACTACCATCTGCAGATACGCCTGATTCTTTTCTGTTAGACTCTTGGATCGGTTAAGGACTAATTCAGAAAAGCTACAGATCGTGCGCAAAGGTTCTCTCAAATCATGGGCTATTGCATGATTAAAACCTGTGATTTCTTTATTTGAAATTTGTAAAAGAGAAACCGTTTCAGTTAGATTTTTAGTTTTGTGTTTTACAAGTTCAACAAGTTCATTTTTATGTTTTTCCAACTCATCATGAGACTTGATGTGTCCCAAGCGATTGGAAACCATGGATGCAATCGTCTCTAGAATTTTTAGATGATAATTAGAGAAAAAATTCTCTTCGGAGTGTTCTGAATCAATAACACCTATGACTTGATTCTCTAAACTAATCGGGACTGTTAATTCTGAAAGGCGAATGCGATCATCTTCTATATAACGTGGATCTAAGGAGGTGTTGTTGATCAATTCAAACTTTCCACTTTGAGCAACAGAACCAACAATTCCTTGACCAATGGGTATTGCAATAGTATTTTCGATTACATAGCCTGAAGGGTTTTTAGGGCCGTGAGCTGCGTATTGCAGAAGCTTACATCTTGCATCATCAAATAAATAGACGACACAATCTTCAAAACCCAGCTTATTAATTGCATTTTTAGTGATTGCCCAAGCGATTTCAGATTTTGAGTTTACTTTCAATAAATCCTTAGCAAAA
Source organism: uncultured Saprospiraceae bacterium (assembly GCA_937959275.1). Taxonomy (GTDB): domain Bacteria; phylum Bacteroidota; class Bacteroidia; order Chitinophagales; family Saprospiraceae; genus CALFUK01. The sequence goes on from CALGLU010000136.1 coordinate 23,138, forward strand.
CTGTTAATAACAGATAGGGTTAGATGATGATCAGATTCAATATTCTCGTTAGTATGATCTTGGGGGTCAGACATTCCAAAGGATGCGCTTAGTGCGCTAGATTACAGCATTTCAATAAAATTTAAGCAATTCAAAGAGTGACTCTCATGTAAAGCTACAGTAAAATCAGTTGAAACACAACATGCTCAATTAGTGAGATGTTGATCGCAATAATTATTCGATAAGCATAAATTTGTTCTTGTACCTCAAGCACTAAATATCTAACCATATTAAATTGTTCTTTTCCACCTTCTCTGCGTTACACAACCGACTTTGATAGCTTTGGCTATCAAAGCGAACCTGTCCTTGAGTAGACGAAAAATAACTACTTTCATACAGCCATTTATTTAGTGCTTGAGACACGAGTCTAATTGTCGTTTTAACTTAAACAAAAGGCTAATCCGATTAGCCCATACTCCAGTCTCCGCGGTACGTACGCTTCACC
>CALGLU010000137.1 GCA_937959275.1 uncultured Saprospiraceae bacterium
TTACGTTTGACTTTTGGACTTCTTGATCTATTGCTCAATCATCCAGATGCTCAGCCTTATATCATGTTTCTGTCCGTCATATCAACATTTTGCTTGACGCTTCCTTCAGATTCCTCCTCACGAAGGACACCCTTGCGATCGACTAACGATTCCTGTCAAATAGGCTCGTTCGGGACTTTAACCCTAAACGTGTGTAGTATGCATGGCACACAAAGATGGAAGCACCGATTGAAGAATTCGGTGCTTTCATTTGGAAATTGTTTGATTTTACATTGGCTAAGGTTAGCAAAATGATTGTAGATAGTACTTGTCTAGATGTGATAATCTGTTAAGGTGTAAATGGAAGATACATACATATTTAAAAGTTAAAAGTATGCTTAAAGGTAGGCTAGTCTTCTGTTACTCACTATCCCAAAACGTTATATTACTATCCCAAGAAGCTATTTTTGTTAGTTCTACTGTGCTGAGTTTCAAATGATATGATAGGATTATTCATACATCCAAATTTTCAGATGACTTCACTTGGCAATAGCTGATGCTGTTTATAAAACCGTTTTGAAAACTGTCCCATATTTTTATAACCGACCAAAAATCCGACTTCAGTTACTGAATATTCACGTGATTTCAGTAATTCAAAGGCTAAATTTAATTTATGCCTTATGTGATATTGATAGGGTGTAATGCCATACACATGCTTAAATAGGTTTTTAAATTTTGATAAACTCATGCCACTTTGTTTTGCCAACTGACCATTGGATAAAACCTTGGTTACATCTAATTCAATCGTACCTACAGCTTTCTCAAGACTAATTAAATCCCCTGCGTGTATGGGAATAAAAACTGGATTTATTCTTTTTTCTAATTTCACAATGAGGTGTTCTAACACTTGAAAAACGATAGACATTAACTTCAACTTATGTTGTGATGCCAACAGAGGAATAATCAACTCTTTAACTTTACTAAAGTTATGGTCTAACTGCTCAATCATATGAATCTGCCTATCAGCAACGACTGGCTCATATAAGAGACTTTTTTCATTAATACCATTTTCTAAGAGCCAGGTTCTTGACACATAAATATGAAATATTTTAAGGGGAATTTTTGCGGGAAATGTCAGTTCAGCAGAGCTAGTAGATGAAGACAAAATCACTTTGCTTTTTTCATCACCTAAAACTATACGATTGTCATTAATCGTAGTTTCAACTTTAGAGTTTGATAGATAGATATTTAATATAAATCCATCATTGATCGGTTTTGCTTCTCTGTGGAGGCTAATCGGATGATTTAAAATGACATCAGTCACTGCAACAGACAATCCATTTTGCAGTTGAACTGTTTGAATGCTTCCTGATCCCAATTGAGGAAGCAGCTCTAATCGGTTAGCTTTTAAAATGGAAGGTGCCTTTTGGCTTAGATGATACAGCCAAACGTCCATTGGTTGTAGTGTATAGCGAATCGTCGACAATTTTGGAAGTTTGAAGAATGTCAAAATTAGAAATAAATCCTTGGCAATAGCAATAATGAGGCTAAAACAGATTGTTGCAACACTAGGGTTACGCACAACAACCTCTCTGCCTAAATTGAAACCAAGCATCTTCCGTGCATATACAGTGCACGAAAAATTTGAATTTGTAACAAAGTCTCAAAACATGAACCAGCCAGATATCACACTCATCCTCTTTATTAATGCAGGAATTATTGCTGCCATACTACTTTTTTTATATGCCTACTTCAATGCTAAGTTGACTTTAGCTCAAACAAATCAAGCGCATTTACAAGAAGCAAATGGGCTGCTCAAACAAGAACTAGAACAAGAAAGGCAACTCTTGCATGAGGAGAAAGAAGAGAAAAACCAATTGGTTCAAGAAAGCTCAATTCTAAAAAATGAGTATAAACATCTTAGAGCCACTTATGAGGAAAAATTAAACGATACGTCAGGTCAACAGGAGCTCTTTGAATCAATCGCCAATAAAGTACTACATCGTCAATCCGCCAGCTTTCAAGATCAACAACGCCGAGATATGGCCAATATCTTGCAGCCCTTACAAGAGAAAATTCATGCCTTTGAGCACAAGGTCGAACGCAGCAGTACACAGTCAATCAAACAGCATGAATCCTTGAAAGAACAAATTCGATTTCTCAGTGAACGATCAGAGCAAATATCAGAGGAGGCTACGAGTCTGGCAAAAGCCTTGCGAGGAGATTTTAAACAGCAGGGGAATTGGGGTGAGTTAATCTTAGAATCGATTCTGGATAAGTCAGGTCTTGATAAGGACAGAGAATATTTTGTGCAACAGACCGAACGAGATGACAATGGTAAAATGAAAAAACCTGATGTAGTGATTCACCTTCCCGACGGCAAGCGCATCATTATTGATTCCAAAGTCTCGCTGAATGCTTATGACAAGTTAGTCAATGCAGATTCGAAAGAAGAAGCTGAACAATTCAGAAAAGCACATATTATTGCCATCCGTAATCACATCGATGAGTTGTCTGCTAAGGCGTACCATGACTTATATAAAATGGAAAGTCCTGACTTCGTCCTACTGTTTGTACCCATTGATACGGCCTTTAGTATAGCAGAGCAGCATGGCTCATTGTACAATTATGCCTTTGATAAAAACATTGTGATTGTAACACCGTCTACCCTACTCGCCACCCTAAAAACTGTCGAATCTATCTGGCGCAACGACAAACAAAATCGCTATGCAATGGAGATAGCAGATGAGGCAGGCAAGATGTATGACAAATTTGTAGGCTTTCTAGATGACATGAATAAGATCGGCAAACAAATTTCTACAGTGCAACATAGCTTTAGTGATTCGATGAAGAAGCTTCATACGGGGAGTGGCAATTTAGTCCGGCGCGCAGAGAAAATAAAGTCACTTGGTGCTAAAGCGAATAAAAAGGTGGATGATCGAATGGTGCAGTTGGCGTTGGATTAGGACCTTGACTTTTTTTGAAACACATAAGACACATAAGGAAGACATAAGACACATAAGCTTTGTAGAACTTAGGTTTTTTTGAAACACATAAGGCCACATAAGGAAGACATAAGACACATAAGTTTTTAGAACTTAGGTTTTTATTGAAACACATAAGGCCACATAAGGAAGACATAAGACACATAAGCTTTTGTAGAACTTAGGTTTTTTTTGAAACACATAAGGGCACATAAAGAAGACATAAGACACATAAGGTTCTTATTCAAAACAATAATTTTCTCCACATAAATGCTTAATTTCATGTTAGACAAAAACAACTTTACATGGCTAAATCAAAAAACCAAGTAGACATAGTCATAGATCAACTGTCTAATTCTATTATTCATGCTAAGTCAGGTAAAACATATAAAACACAATGTCTACCTATAAATAAATCAGATTTGAAACTAACACTCAAGAAAAATGGTTGGTTATTTAATTGGAGCACAGAGTTTAAAAAAGAAGATAGAAAAGTGTTCAAACTTGTGACTTTGCAAAAGACTGAATCCATAGAGGGACTAGTATGTTTAGCTGAACGTGAAAATTATATGGAACTCGAACTAATAGAGTCAGCTCCACATAACAGAGGTACAAAAAAGTTGTATCTTGGTGTTGCAGCGAATATGTTTGCTTTTGCATGTTATCACTCAAAATTAGTAGGACATGAAGGCAATATTGGATTTATTTCTAAAACTAATTTGATTGAGCATTACGAAAATTCCATTGGTGCTATTCACATAGGCAATCAACGAATGATCATACATGAATTAGCAGCAGAATCATTGATTAGTCGTTATTATAAAGAATACCTATGAACGGTAAAAAGGATAAATTAGATGTAGAACTTGTCGGATCTCAAGACCGACCTAACACAGCTGAAGATCGTAAGGCTTTTGCTAAATTCTTTAAAAACCGTAAAACAAAGCGTTCAATGAAAAAAAAAAACGAATGCTAAAAAAAATGTTTCAAAAACCAATAGATATTAGAGATTTCTTACAAATCCGAAACCTACCGGTATAAATATGGACTTCAAAAATTATACAAAAGTTCAAGATATCTATTTACAATCATCATGATCTACCTTAAAGTTAGACGTTAAAGTACTACACGCTGTAAGCGAAAAATGTCTGAATAAACAACCAATTAGGCTATCTTCACCACATGCCAGCCCACCTGTCAGACAGCATTAATTTCATTAAAAAGCAAACACCCACTCGGCTGTTCAATGCAACCCAGGTCTACATCAGTTATCAGCTGACCAAATTATTCAAAAAACCAATCCAATGGGGCACTCCCATCTCTATTTCAATCGAGCCAACAACTGCCTGTAATCTGCGCTGCCCAGAATGTCCCAGCGGACTTAGATCCTTCACCAGAAATACAGGCAACCTCAAATTTGATTTTTTCAGACAGACAGTCTCCCAAGTTTCTGATCGCCTTATGTATATGCTCTTTTACTTTCAAGGAGAGCCGTACATCAACCCGCATTTTCTGGACATGGTGAAGCATGCATCTGAAAAAGGTATCTATACCATGACGTCTACGAATGCTCATTTTCTAGATGATGACAATGCACGAAAAACAGTGGAAAGCGGACTAGATAGAATTATCATTTCTATCGATGGGACAACTCAAAATACCTATGAGCAGTATCGTAAAGAAGGTGATTTAGAAAAAGTCATCACAGGAGCAAAAAATATAGTGAAGTGGAAGCAAAAACTAAACAGCCCAACGCCACATACCATATTCCAGTTTTTAGTTGTCAAACCTAACGAGCACCAAGTCGACGAGGTCCACCAATTAGCAGCAGAGATCGGTATCGATGAAGTCCGCCTAAAAACCGCTCAGGTCTATGATTATAAAAACGGTAATCCGTTGATTCCAGATACTGATAAGTATTCACGATATCGCAAGCAAAAAGATGGCAGCTATACCATCAAAAATAAACTCTTAAACCATTGTTGGAAAGTCTGGCATTCTTGTGTGATCACGTGGGATGGACTGGTCGTGCCTTGCTGTTTTGATAAGGATGCACAACACCAACTCGGCGATTTAAAAACATTGTCATTCAAGGAAGTTTGGCAGGGTGATGCGTTTCAATCGTTTCGAGGCTTAATTTTGAAAGGACGAAGCCAGATTGATATTTGTAAGAATTGTACAGAAGGCTGTAAGGTTTTTAGTCAATAGAAGATTATAAACTTAAGTTTGCGAACTCGTTAACTGGATTAAAATAAAACCAACGAATGACATTTAAAGATGACATAGTCAAAAGAATAAATATCGACTTTGGAGAAAGCGCGGACGAAGCGACCAAGATGTTATTTGATGCAATTTCCAAAATTGATTATCTCAAAACAGACAGAGTCATTCGTTGTATTATTTATTTAGCAAATGGCAACTTGACAGACTTGAACAAATACATTGAATCAGCAACTGTTGACATAAGAGATATAATGCTCTGGGCAGAGTACACAGGAATAGCAGAAACAAAAATTCCGAAACGGATAAGAGATTTCAATAAGACCTTTGACAAATGCTCAATGAATGTAAAAGAATAAAAGTGACATTGATTCAAGAATACATTGAGCTTACAAAGACCTGTGCCTCGACTGGCTATGAAGACAAGAAATCTGTTAGACTGCATAATAAATAATCAATTGCTAGATTGTATGAGAAAGCAGATAAAATTAGTTTTGAACAGACAGCAGAAACACTTGACGACCTTGCTGAGCTCTTAGATATTACTGATAATAAGACAAATATATGGTTTGCAACACATTTGCTGGAAAGCGACCGTACAAGCCAGTGACAACTAATAATCATCTATGGACTATGGACATTCGACTGTCGACCATCGACCATCGACCATCGACGTTTAAATCGCTTCTAAGTAAGTTGTTAATTCTGTAAAGCCAGAAAGCACCTGAATATTATTGTGAGTCTTAATATGATGTCGAGCGACTTGAATACCAGACACAAGGATCTTAGACCCCTTCGATGCCTCACTCAATTTTTCAATGTATTCTTTCATTGAGACGCCAAGATTTCCATCATTGATAATCGTATAAAGATAATCTGGCTGAGTAATCTTACACGCATCATAAATATTATCAAGCGATGTATTTAATCCCAAATTAATAATTCTGAATCCTCTCCGTTTTATCAAGTATTGAGAAAATAAAATACTGAGTTCGTGATCTTCATTAACTGGCAGGAAGACTAAAAACGATAAAGTCTCATGTTGGCTAACAGCAAGCTTGTCAATAGCAGCGATTATTTTTTGTCTGATATACGCTCTGATAAATCTCTCGTGTGCTCCAGTGATCGACCCGGTCATCCACATTAACCCTAATTTATCTAAGAGTGGATACATGACCTCTAGCATTGTAACTTCAAAGCCTCTTTGATCGATATAGGATTCCACTATTCTATCGAATTTACTTTCATTCAATTCGAGCAGAGACAGTGTTAAAGAATCTAACTGATCTTCATGCTGAGAGTGAACAGCCGATAATTCTGCCGCGATCCTAAGGATTTCATCCAAAGGCATCTTAGCGATCTTAGAGATTTTAATCCCATTTTTATTGAGTAAAGCGATGTTTAAAACATGCTTTAAGTCATCATCAAGAAAATATCGAATGTTGGAATCCGTTCGTTTTGGTTGAATAATGCCATAGCGTTTTTCCCATATACGGAGAGTGTGGGCTTTAACACCAGAAATCTTCTCAATATCGTTAATAGAGTATACTACCATGGGTTGACCTTAAATGTAGGCACTAACACACAACAGAAAGCAGATTATATTGTTTAAAATAGGTAAAAAATGTTTTTTTTGAGGTTGAGCGATTGATTGGCAGGTAATACTGCGATCAACCATCACTTTTTTGTCCGATAATTGATAAATGAGAAACCAAGGCGCGAATGAATAAGAAGTTAAAAATTGGAGTTGTTTGCTATCCTACCTATGGAGGAAGTGGCGTTGTAGCAACAGAATTAGGAATAGCATTGGCAAAAAAGGGCCATCACATTCACTTTATATCTTACAAACGACCTGCAAGGCTCAGTATATTTTCTGAGAATATTTATCTGCATGAAGTCACAACTGTCAATTATCCACTATTTGAATATTTGCCCTACGAGACCTCTCTTGCGAGTAAAATGGTAGAGGTTGTTGAACGGGAGCAACTAGACATTTTGCATGTTCATTATGCAATCCCGCATGCCGCAGTCGCCTTTATGGCAAAAAAAATACTAGCATCTCGAGGTAAAAATATTCCGGTCATTACAACTCTTCACGGGACAGATATCACCTTAGTTGGAAAAAATGCTGCGTTTTCACCAGTTGTCGAATTCAGCATTAATAATTCTGATGGTGTCACTGCAGTTTCAGAACATCTAAAAAAGGAGACACAAGAAAAATTTGGTATAAAAAAAGAAATCAAGGTCATCTACAACTTTATCGACTTTGATCGCTTTCGAAAAGTCGATAAAGATCATTTCAAACAAGCTATCGCGCCGAATGGAGAAAAAATAGTTGCCCATGTATCCAACTTTAGAAAGGTCAAGCGCGTGGATGATGTCATGCGCATCTTTAATGAAATTTATAAGAGTGTACCGTCTAGACTTTTACTCATCGGAGATGGTCCTGAGCGGAATAAATTAGAGACATTCTGTACTGAATTAGAGTGTCATGAAGCAGTCCGGTTTTTAGGAAAACAAGATGCTGTTGAAGAACTATTAGCCATATCAGACCTCTTTTTAATCCCTTCTGAAAATGAGAGTTTTGGCCTTGCTGCCTTAGAAGCCATGGCCTGCGAAGTTCCCGTCATCTCGTCTAATGTGGGAGGCTTACCTGAAGTAATACAGCATGGTGTCAATGGCTTCTTAGAAAATGTAGGTGATATTCAGGCAATGGCAAAGCACGGTATTAACCTGCTGTCTAATGAAACATTACTCGATGAGTTTCGTGTCAATGCGTTTAAACGAGCGAATGATTTTAAGCTCGATGAAATTGTACAGCAATACGAGGATTACTATTGTGAATTGATTAATTGTGGAGAGAAAGAAAACACAGTTGAACACTCACACCTAACTTAGGGTAAGGCATTCAACCTCCTGTAATCAGTCATGGCAAACTTTGCAGTTCTCCTTCGCTTGATGCTCACCCACTAATTTACCCTCATCACTAATTTCATAGTCACAGCAATCGACATAGCCTTGCATGACAAGTTTTCGACCTCGCTGGATGTGAGATTTAAAGGTAGGCAGAGCCAGATTCAGTTGTTTAGCAGCATCGACTTGTTTGACTCCCTTTACGTCGACTAAGAAAACTGCCTTCTTATATTTATAAGGTAAATGAGCAATGATGCCAAGTAAACAGTCTTCTGGACCATGCTTATTGTCATCTATCGTGACCTCACCTTCGATTTGCAGAGGCAGTTCAACACGTTTCAGCTTTCGATAGTGGTCTATCAGTAAGTTGTCAGCTACTTTGAATAACCATGATTTAGGATATTGAATCGTTTTGCCGTTTTGTAATTGTAAGTAGTATTTCAAAAAAGAATCCTGGACGATGTCTTCGACAAGCCCAGAATTCTGTTCTTTGTTTCGTAAATAGGCGCCTAAGCTATCCGCATGCGCACTATATAATTCTGATATTGTTTGATCTTCTGCACGTAGCTCCATAATCGTTTAACAAGTATTGATGACTATTTAGTTCTAACAAACGCATCCTTCACAGGTGCAATTCGAACAGGTACAATTCTGACAGCCGTCTGACTGACAAGCTTCACAACTACAGGTACATTTATTATTACATTTCATAATTAAAAATTTAGGTTTATCAATTTGATATCGACCCTAAGACGGGAATGGCTTCAAAAAGATGCAAAACCTGATGAAAATTTAATTTTTTGCTGAAGAAATAGCTCTTGTACTATATCGATTAAGTCCAAACCAGTAGCTCTAAGTCGTTTCCTTTTCGTGAAATGTGTTAAGATAATGTCAGATAAAGGCGAAAACGGGAACCAAACACCCCAAATCTGAATTAATTTAGATACATTTGCAGTTCATTTTGCATCACTTCCCTCGGGAAAACAAAAAATTAATATCGTTTATTTATGGCTAAATCGCAGCAAACTTTTAATAAAACCGAGAGAGAAAAACGCAAACGAAAGAAACAACAAGAAAAAAGAGAAAGAAGAGAGCAACGCAAAATGGAGAAAGTAGAGGCTGGTAAAATGTCTTTTGAGGAGCAAATCCGATATGTAGATGAAAATGGTAACTTAACACTAACTCCTCCAGATCCATCTAAGAAAAGAAAAATAAAGGTCGAAGACATCGTCTTAGGCATACCTAAAGCTGAAGATATTGAAGATGAAGGCCCAAGAAATGGTCGAGTGAAATTCTTCAACGAAGAAAAAGGCTTTGGATTTATAGTTGATACGATTACAAAAGAAAATATATTTGTTCATATTAATCAATGTTCTGGACCACTCAAGGAACATGATTACGTAGCTTTTGAAGTTGAGAATGGACCTAAAGGTCCTGTTGCAGTGCAAGTTGCAATTACTGAACCACCAGCTCCTAAACCTAAAACACCCCCTAAAGCAGAAGTAGTAGAAGAAGAAACTGCAAAGGAGGATCCAGCACCTGAGAAGACTGCAGAAGACTCGGCTGAGAAGCCAACAGAGTAAGTCCTGCAGTTCTAACCATATTTTATATCATTACCTAAACAATGCAGAAGCATGAGTTTTCAGCAATTAGGTGTTATTGATGAAATCTTGGACGCGCTCCAAGACAAACAATACACAACACCAACAGAAATACAACATAAAGCAATACCACTTATTCTAGATAGAAAAGATGTACTGGGATGTGCACAGACTGGCACGGGCAAAACCGCTGCCTTTGCTATTCCAATCATCCAATTGATTCACAATATTGAAGGTGATTCTAACCAAAAACCAATACTGCGCTCACTGATTGTGACACCGACGAGGGAGCTTGCGATTCAGATAGAAGAAAATATCAAAGAATATAGCAAATACACGTCTATAAAACACACCGTTATATTCGGTGGTGTTAAGCAAGGCAAGCAAGTAGAACGTTTGAGACGGGGCGTACATATTCTAGTCGCGACACCAGGTCGTTTATTAGACTTAATTGGTCAAGGTCACCTGTCCTTAGACACAGTCAAATTATTCGTTCTTGATGAAGCAGATCGTATGTTGGACATGGGATTCATAAACGATATCAAAAAGTTATTGAAGCTTTTGCCCGAGAAAAAGCAATCGTTATTTTTCTCAGCCACCATGCCGAATAACATTGTCAAATTATCAAATCAAATTCTAAAGAATCCGATCAAGATAGAAGTTGCAGCTGTATCATCAGCAGCAGACACTGTCCAACAATTTTTGTATTACACGAATAAGTCGTCTAAGAAAAGTCTACTGCTCCATATTCTAAACAAACACGATATCGATCAGGTGCTTTTGTTTTCACGAACAAAACATGGATCTGATAGAATCGTCAGAGACTTAAAGAAGAAAAACATTGCTGCTAAAGCCATCCATGGTGACAAAGCACAAAATCAGCGACAAAAAGCCTTGCAAGAATTCAAAGATCGAAAAATCAGAGTGCTTGTCGCTACGGACATTGCAGCAAGAGGCATTGACATCAACGAATTGAAATACGTGATCAATTATGATGTGCCTAATGAACCAGAAACGTATGTGCACAGGATTGGTAGATCCGGCCGAGCTGGTAAAGAGGGTATAGCCATTTCAATCTGTGAACCAGAAGAAAATTCTTATGTCAAGGCTGTCGAAAAATTGATCAAACAAAAACTTCAAGTCATTAATGATAATCCATTTCCTCAAACCGAAAAACCGATGACGGATGCGGAGAAGAAAGAATGGAATAAAGAAAAGCAGCGTCGAAAGCAAGAGTTCTTTGCAAACCGAAAAAATAAACGGCAGTATAGTCGGTGATTTGTTGATTCGGTGATTCGATTATTTCCATCTATCACTCCTAAATTATCTCATCAACAAATCAGCATTCGAGGTTGAAAACCATGATAGCTATGTCTATCAGTCTGGATCTCTAATGTTTTCAACGTCAGAGTTACACGATTGAAAATCAATCATATTGATTCGAGGTTGAAAACCCCGAATATCCGTTGTTTAGAATAGGCTTGTATTGTTGTCCATGGATCTCTGATGTTTTCAACGTCAGAGGTATACGAATGAAATTCAATCATATTGATTCGAGGTTGAAAACCCCGAATATCCGTTGTTTAGAATAGGCTTGTATTGTTGTCCATGGATCTCTGATGTTTTCAACGTCAGAGGCATACGATTGAAATTCAATCATATTAATTCGAGGTTTTAAACCTCGAATATCCGTGGTTTAAAATACACTTGTCATGTTGTCTATGGATCTCTGATGTTTTCAACGTCAGAGGCATACGATTGAAATTCAATCATATTGATTCGAGGTTGAAAACCCCAAATATCCGTTGAAGAACCGTCGCGGCTATAAGATCGAACTGGATCTCTGATGTTTTCAAGGTCAGAGGTATACGATTGAAATTCAATCATATTGATTCGAGGTTGAAAACCCCGAATATCCGGTGCATGTGCAAAACACGCCAATTGCACGAGTCAAATTTCATCTTTACAGACCACTAGAATCAATCAAGCAATAGATTCATTTGCTTCCTTTTTCTTAATAATCTTCACAAATGTTGTACAGATCCGTCGTTTGCATCACATAATTGCACGAACACTCGTTAAATTAGAATAGGTATTCGTATATTCTAATCGGAAAAAAATAAATAATTATCAATGGCAAATTTAACCCTAAATGTAAACGGTGAAGACCGAGAAGTCAATGTAGACTCAAGTACACCAATCCTATGGGTGCTACGAGATCACCTACAATTAGTTGGTACAAAATACGGTTGCGGAATCGCGCAATGCGGAGCTTGTACAATCCACTTGAATGGCACAGCAGTCAGATCTTGTTCTGTCCCTGTCTCTGCTGCAGAAGGAAAAAAAATAACGACCATAGAAGGACTATCTGATGATGGTTCGCATCCAGTCCAACAGGCATGGATCGAGCACGATGTACCACAATGTGGCTATTGTCAAGCAGGGCAAATCATGTCAGCTTCAGCACTCTTAGCGGACAATGCTAGCCCATCTGACTCACAAATCAATGAAGCAATGCAAGGAAATATTTGCAGATGTGGTACCTACACTAGAATCAAAGCTGCTATTAAGACAGCTGCTAAAAATGCTTAACCATCTAAACAGAAAATCATGTCTAAAGAAATATATACTGATCGTAGATCATTCTTAAAGGTGTCTTCAGCTGCTGGTGGAGGCTTACTCCTGGGCTTTAATTTTATGGCCTGTGAAACTAAGCCAGACATCGCTCAATTTTTAGAGCCAAACTTACCCATTCCTGAAAAATGGAATACGATGAACGGGTTTTTAAAGATTGGAGAAAATGGTATTGTCACCATCATGTCACCCAATCCAGAAATTGGACAAAATGTAAAAACGGCGATGCCCATGATCGTCGCAGAAGAGCTTGATGTTGACTGGGATAATGTGATTGTCGAACAAGCTGGTCTTGATACAGAATTGTATGAGCGCCAGATTGCTGGTGGTAGTCAGTCTATTCGATTTGGATGGCCAGGGCTACGCAAAGCCGGTGCAACCGTCAGGCACTTACTCGTCGAGGCTGCTGCAAAAGAACTAGATGTACCAGCATCAGAATTAACAACAGCAAAAGGAGTCATCTATCATAAAGCAAGTGATCGAACATTAGGCTATGGAGATGTAGCCTCAGCTGCTGCTGGGCTCGAAGTACCAGAAGAAGTCCCCTTGAAAGATCCAAAGGATTTTTCAATCATTGGGACATCTCAAAAAAATGTAGATGGTTTTGATATCGTTCAAGGTAAGCCACTCTTTGGATTAGATATCTATGAAGAGAATATGCTCGTCGCTATGGTTGAGCATCCGCCAGCCTTCGGCATGAAAATAAAAAGCATGGATGATAGCAAAGTCCGGTCAATGCCCGGCATCACAGATGTCATCCGAATTGATGTCGAGCCAGAAGGGTGGAATCCTCAATGGTCTGATGTGAATGCATATCCTGAATTAATCGCTGTGGTTGGTAAAACAACCTGGGAAGTCATGCAGGCTAAAAAAGAGCTTAAAGTCGAATGGGAAGTCGATACTGAATTAGAAAACTCTAGCAATCACACGACTGCGATGGCAGATCTTTTAAAAAGTGGTAAGGGTGAAGTCGCACGATCAGATGGAGATGTCGATAAAGCATTTGCAGCAGCAGATAAAATTATAGAACAAACCTATTCAGCTCCGTTCTTGGCCCACAATACAATGGAGCCTATGAACTTTTATGCTAACGTAACAGGAGACAAGGCTGAACTCATCGGACCAATCCAAACAGCTCAATTTCTAGAAACAACGCTTGAGGCTGTACTCGGCTTACCTAAGGAGAATGTCAGTATCATGATGACTCGAATGGGAGGAGGATTTGGACGCAGACTCTATGGACACTATGCAACTGAAGCAGCAATGATCTCGCAAAAAGTTGCAGCACCAATCAAGCTTGTCTATTCAAGAGAAGATGACATGACGCAAGGCACCTATCGACCAGCTTATATGGTGACGTATAAAGCGGGGTTAGATGCAGCAGGTAATCTGACAGCATTTCATATTAAGGGAGCAGGCATACCTGGTAGTCCAGTGTTTGCCAATCGTTATCCTGCCGGTGCGGTAGACAATTATAAAGTCGAAAACTATAAAGTCGAAACCAACATTTCGACTGGAGCTTGGAGAGCACCTAGATCAAACTTCATTGCTTGTGCAGAGCAAACATTTTTAGATGAAGTCGCGGAAGCTGCCGGTAAAGATCCGATAGAGTTTAGACTGGATTTATTTGAAAAAGCAAAAAATAATCCTGTAGGAGAAGAAAATGACTATGACGCTGAGCGCTATGCTGGCGTATTAAAATTAGTCAAGGAGAAAGCAGGCTGGGGATCAGATGCGAGTGGCGTGTCGAGAGGCGTATCCGCGTACTATTGTCACAATTCTTATGTGGCACAAGTACTCGATGTTGAAATGGTCGATAATACACCAAAAGTGAAAAGCGTTTGTTGTGCAGTCGATTGCGGTATCGTCATCAATCCTGGCAGTGCTAAGAATCAAATTGAAGGCGGCATCGTTGATGGGATTGGTCATGCCATGTATAGTGCATTGACATTTAAAGATGGTAAGCCTGGTCAACGAAACTTTGATTCGTATCGATTGATTCGACATAGCGAAGCACCAGATGCCATTGATGTACACTTCGTTGATAATGGAATTGATCCAACAGGCTTAGGAGAACCTTCCTTGCCACCAATTGGGGCGGCCTTATCCAATGCATTGTATAAAGCGACTGGTACAAGACATCGTAGTCAACCATTCTCAGAAGAAGTGAATCTTCTAGGATAGACGAGTATTAAGATTTATATACGATGGCAGTATTCGAAAGAGTACTGCCATTTTTTTTGTGTTGAGAGAATGCAAACCTGATTCAGATACTTAAATACAATAGAGCTAAAAGAATAGCTCTCTCAAGGACTTTTAATGCAAGCAGCAAATAATTAAATGGACAAACAATTCATATTTAACTTTAAATCGGACATCTCTAGGATCACACCGTCTCCAAAACTCAATAACCCTTTTGGCTCTTCCATTCCTGAAATAGCAAAAATAGCTGTGAAAGAATTTCAAGAATTCATTACCACTCAATCTGAAAAATGGGCACATGACTTTAAAACTCAAAAAGGAAAAATGTTTGGCGTTCTTGTCGTTCAATTAGAAGACGACACCTATTGCTACCTAGGTACCTATTCAGGAAAAATGCCTGACAATCAAATATGTGACAACTTTATCCCTTCTATTTTTGATACGTCAATCGGTGATTATTTTATTAATCGAGGCATGTCAGAATTGACTAAACTTGGAGGACAAATTAAAAAGTCCTCAATCCCATCTGAAATTAATTTACTCAAGGAAAAAAGAAAACAAAAATCCATTGCTTTGCAAAAACGGCTTTTCAAGAATTATCATTTTTTAAACCTGTCTGGAAAAATGAAAAATCTATTAGACATATTTGAGCATTCGTCAAATGGATATCCTCCATCAGCAGCGGGTGAGTGTGCAGCTCCTAAATTACTTCAATATGCCATTAAGCATCAATTAAAGCCGATCGCACTGACAGAGTTTTGGTGGGGAAGTTCTATTAAAAATAAAGACATGAAACATCGTGAGTATTATCCGGCCTGTAAAGATAGATGTCGACCTATTCTAGAATATATGTTAGAAGATACTGAATTGTATAACAGCCGCTCACAAACCACTCGATGATGGGTGAATAACTTATTGCACTTTTGTTATGCAAAAAAAATAATTGCCATCGCACGCCCTAACCCTAAAGGGAAATCACCCTAAGTAAAATCCTAACATTATTCTGCGCTGGCCTCCCTTTAGGCAATAAGGGCGCGAGTGGCTTATTGTCTAATTTGTTATATACACCTCAATAAATGTATATCTCCCAAGCCTATTTATTGTTTTTATAAAGTTCAATTGCCTTTAAATACGCAATACCGCCAGGTTTTGTTTGGACATTTATTATCCCATTTAATTCGGGCTTGTTCTCGTCGATCCACTTTAAAAATCCCTCTCTATTTTTAAGAAACTTGTCAACGTTAAAGACATCGTACTTAATTCTTTCAACTTTTACTATTTTATTTTTATCAAATCGAACGAGCTCATTCCAAACCATTGGTTCCTCATGAAGAAAAAGGATTCTCTTGTCTATTTTTGATAATTTTGCTTTCACAACTCCATCTTTATTTTCAATATCAAGGATAGTATACGTCGGGTCAAATACTGAATCCCATCTTAACCATTCTACATATTCCTTTTTAGAAAAAACTTCTTCATAGTCATCTTCGTTTTCTCTGACCACAATACTGTCACTAAGTAAGGATACTATTCCCGATTCATCAGAATTATCAAGAACCTTGTAGTATTGTTTAGCCATGTCAAGTTTGCCAACTTCCTTTTCAGAACTCTGACATGACATAAAGCCAACTAACAATAAAACCATAACTAAAACTCTATACATTTATGACCGGTTTCATCAATGTACTTCAACTGATGTTTAAGATTAGAATTAGCTTACAGTATTGATTTAATCATGATATTTCTATAGGCCACATTACCATGATCTCCTTGTAGATAGATGGGACCTTTTGCAAATACATCTGAAATGATCGCACCACCCGTTGGTCCATGCACTGGCTGATTATCAATAATTTTCTGCCCATTCAAAATAACAGTGACATGTCTTTGATACAATGTAATATCCAATGTTTGCCATTCACCGCCTGGCTTTTCTGCAGACACCGTTGGTGTAATACGACTATATAAAGCACCCATATAATGAGAATCTCTTTCTTTACCATACGAATCATTGACTTGGATTTCGTACATGCCCTTCAAGTACACACCACTATTATCACCCTTAGGCACATTAACCTCTAATGATATATTAAAGTCATCAAATTCTTTAGTTGTTCTGAGGTTACCGTAGTGTTGATATTCACCTTCTTTGTCTTGAACAGGATTATTTCTTAATTCACCATTCTCCACATAAAATCCATTTTTGTGATTGGGATCTATAATACTCCATCCCGTCAAATCATTCCCGTTGAATAATTGTATGGACGGCCCATACGTAAGCTTACTCAGATCTGGCGCTTGCCCTACAGGTGGCAATTTATGCCCAACAAAGGCTCTCACCTCTTCACCAGGCCCACCCCAAACTGGACCAACCATATCTCCAGTAATTGCATCTCCAATTTTTTTAACTCTCATGGTGAAGCTTTTAGCACGCACTCTGTCCTTTCCATTCGCATCTTTAATCGCAGGCAGCGCTTGGCTCCGCGTCAATACTAAGGTATGCTCATCTGCCATATACGCATAGCTCACAGGTAGCACACTGCCTCCAATCCACATCAACTCCGCATCCAAAAAGCCTTCATTTTCATGGACGTGAAGCCACCCTACTCCACCGTGCTCGATATCTATAGTCCACATTCCCATGAATGGATTCTCAGTTTGTTTGTCTTGACCAAATGTAAGATGTATGCACCCAAGGCACAGAAGTAGTATTGTCAGTGATTGTTTAAACATGTGTATTATTTTAGAATGTTAAGATAGTCAAACTGTTAGTAAGGGGCAGCTTAAAATGGGTTGAATATAGGAGATACGCAATCTTCATGGTTTCTAAGTCCAAGGTACTTTAGCGCCTTGACTGTTTACTTAATTTTTCTTTCCTAATAGTTATGACACAGCCTGCAAATTCAGGGTGATTGCGCCGATTTAACTTATTGATTCTGGTCAGATATGTAAATAAAATCTTGTACATCCTGTAATCTTATAAATCCTGTTAAAGACAGAATGATCCTGAATCGAGTACAAAGATGACAGTTTCAGTTTGTGCAGAAGTGTTCAAAAAGTCAAGCAAAGCCATGACATTAAATGCCCAATAAACGCAAAGTATCATAGTCCTTAAGTTTTAGATTGTCAATTCAGCAGTCTTTATATGCTTTACGCATGATTATGTCACCCATCTCTCGACGAAGGAGAGATATGGGATGATCATATATTGTTACCCTTAGATACTCTTTTTTTGATTTGAGATATAGGTTGTTGCTTTTCCTTTCCCAATCTTCTTTATTAGTCCTTCATCTACTAAATACCTTACGTCCTTCTTTAGGATATATGGTGTATATTCTTTGAGTGCATTAGTCAGATCACTTATTTTAATTGGCTCGTTACTTACTATATATTTCAATGCATTTGATTGCCTTATATTAAGGTAGCTCTTTTTGTCTTTTATTTGTTCATAGTTTATTTCCAACTTAATGATTGTATTTTTAAGAGAATTCAAAAAGAAGAGTATCCATTTATCTATTTTTTCTTTTTTAGAGTATCTATTTTTTTGACCAGCCATTAAAGCTTTGTAGTAGTCCTTTTTTTGTTTTTCAATTTCATATTCTACTGATGCATATTGTACAAAATCATAGTTGGATTTAAGAAGTAGTAAAGTTGTTAACAATCGAGATAATCTGCCGTTTCCATCTTGGTATGGATGAATTGATAAGAATTCATAAATAAAAGTACCTATTGCAATTAAAGGATGAGTTTCCTCATTATTGATTGCATTAGTTGTCCATTCAATGGCCGTTTCCATTTCTTGCAAGACAAGATGTATTTCTGTGGTATTGAAAACGACTTTTTGTTTCCCATCTGGATAGTTCGCGACTACTTTATTGGATAGAGTTTTGTATTTGCCCCTGTGTCTGTTATCCTTAGTGCTTTTGTTTAAAAGCGTTTTGTGTAATTGGTGTATATGGTTCTTAGAAAGGGATATTGATTCATGTGATTTCAAAATCAGATTTAATGTATCATAATATCCATATACTTCTTGTTCGTCTCTTGACTTAAAAGATGTGATTTTAATAGAGTCAACAAAGTCTTCAACTTCTTCATTTGACATCTTCGAACCTTCAATACGAGTTGACGAACCTATACTCTCTATAGTTGCAATTAAACGTAGTTCATTTAGGTATCTTGATTCTTTACCTTCTATTTGTTGCCATTTGCCCTTAAATGCATCGATGAACCCTATTAGTTTTAGTATTTCCTGATTTGTTTTGAAATTGAATGATAACTTAGATTCCATTTGTTTTATCTGCTATTTATCTGTAATTTATTTGAATATAGCGTCAAATAGATTTATTTGCAAGTTATTTGTATTTCATTTATTGAATTATCGGTAACAGAATTATGATATGTGCGTATCCCGAAGGGTATGCCGTGACCACCATATGTTACACAGAGTTTATAACAACTCATATTCAATTAATGCAAGTTTTGACATTTATACAATAAGATCACGACCTATTATAGATGTTATGCTCTCATCTTCATATTCTATAGCTTTTCCCTTATCGTCTTCTAATGAAGTAAGATATATTTCTGGATTCCCATCCAAATATAAATTTGCTTCAGCGTTTTGTTTGTCATCATTTAGTTCAACTAAAATATCAACTGAACTATTCTTAGATATAGGCTCCATTAATGTATGAGTAAAATATGGTTCATAAAATTTTAATTTTCCTCTAGAAACTATTAATTCACCTGAAATTCTATAAAGATTAAGTATCGAATTGTTTGTTAATATAAATCTTAGTCTAGGTGTTTTGGAATTGTTTCCAGTAATTGGAAGATAGTCAATAGAATCTATTTTTATTTCACTAAAAACCTTGTTTGCTTCCTCTATATTTTGTTCCTCTTTTAACAATCTATTTACATGTTCTGATCTTATATTTTTAGCTTTATTTTTAATTTGTTTATACGTAAGCCCATGTAGTTTCTTTCTTAATGAAACTATTTCATCTTCGGACTTAGTTAAGTTTTTTAAAAAATTCATATCCGCATCACTACCTAACGAACCAATAGGTTCTATTATAGTTATCATGATTATATCAGATTGTAAACTATCGATTTGTTGTTCAGACATTCCGCTCTTCATTTTACTTAGAGAAGTAATATATTCACTCTTGGAATTAGAGTTTATTTTCTGATTACATGAGGTTAAAATAATGTAAATCCAAACAGTAATAATAGTTTATTGTAATTCATATGTATTTCTTTAATTCTGTGTAACGGATCGGTGATATGGAGCGGACGACCGAAGGAAGTCTGATCTCATATCGTTTCGATGGTACACGCCGTACATTGCGTTGGCTTTCGTGCATTTGCTGTATGGAGTTGTCACCATGTGTTATCATCTGGCATTTAAGGTTCAATTGAAATTTCTTTCCATCCATTAGATTTACATAGAAATAAATTTTCACTGGGATCAAGATAAATTGTACCAATTGAGGTTGCGTCACATGTTGGTTGACTTTGTGGTGTTAATTGCAATAATTCAGATATGTGCAAAGAGCCATTTATTGTTAAACTGTTTTGATCAAATTCGCCATATATCAATGGATATCCTTGCTGGTTCGGATCTGATTCAATTACTAGTTTAAAATCTTCTTGAGGAGCTATTCCCTCTCCCGCATGAGAGCCAATAAAAACATTGTAACTACCAGTAAGAGTGTTAATATTACCCACATTATTAGGGCCCGAATCGTAACCTAATATAGTATTAAAACTACCTGACAATATACTTCCTCCTGCGAAAGTTCCAAGATATGTATTTCCTTGTCCAGCACTTAGAAATGAGCCACTCAATCTTCCAACAAATGTATTGTCCCAACTATCTTGCCCTGATACATTAAGTCCAGAATTTTTTCCAATAAAAGTATTGTGATTTGAAACATTACTTTTCCCTGCATTTGATCCAACAAATGTATTTCCCGATGCTTGTATTCCTTCTATTCCTGCGCTAAATCCAATGTAAACATTTTCACTTGTAGGATTATTTACTATTGGTATCTCTCCAATGCCTGCATCATTTCCAATAATCACCGAATTATTTTCATTGTACAAGTTCAGTTTTCCTTCAATTTTCGCATCATGTTGATCCACTTCAAGTCCGTAATCATATTGTGATGTAGCTTCAAAGTATGTAATTAGTAAAAAGAAAATTATTAGTTGTTTCATATATTTAGATTTTTATTTTTTTTTTGCTGGATGATAACATCTAGATAAACACCACCCTAAGCGTTATTAACCGTTCCGATCCGGCTATCAAAGCGTGTATTAGGTTTATATGGCATATGTCTACATGTTCAATTCGTGACTAAACTGTCAGTTCCAATTGTAAAATACTTAAGATTGGTGATCAATCCACTAATTTTGACTAAAAAACTAAATAATGTATACCTGAGATTTCGGGTCTACGCTGTTGTTCTAAAAAGAGCATATAACTTAACTGTAGTTAGGTTTTTTAAAAGTACAGAAATACTGAAAGTCCTACTGTTCCACATAATCGATGTCCGAGTTGCGAAATAGGAGAAATGGTCATCATTTCAATTATTCCTTCTATCAGAGGGTCGCCAGTAAAAATTCCACGTAGATACTTTGCAAAGGATAGAAAAATTAAATTCTCATGAATCTGTTATTGGACGAACTGAGACAGGTATGTCCACAACAATGAGAATTGAGCTAAAATCAGTGTCAAAACTAAAAACATGATGAAATCAAAAACCTAAGATCAAAAATGGATACCAATAATGTAAGCATTTGAATAAAAACGAAGATCGTGCTTTTCCAAACTCCAACATCGGAGATTATTTAAACCACACAGAGCCAACAAAACACCGATAGGTGTTTAGCACAACACTACCAAAAATGCCGTGGGGTGCCCTGCACCCACTGGACATTTGTTGCTAATTGTTTCAGCCGTATTTTTATTATGCTGCTATCATTTTTTTATTTTCAGCAGTATCTCTATCAGACCAAAGAATATATTTAGCATTTTTTGACTTTAAGGCTTCAAGAAATTCAGGTTTTACATCTTTATCAATGTTGTTTATAACTGCTATTGCGCTAACTTCTTTCTTACTCACTTTTTCTCTTACAGGTTTAATATCCTCCCAAGAGAATAGAAAAGTTGATAGGGTGCTCTTATTAATAGAGTTAAAAGATTTTATAACAATTTCTTTTTGCTTTTTTGCTATCTGAAAGTCGAAAGTGAACTCTAATCCAGTTGAACCCTTTGAAATGAAATCTGATGTAAATATTATGTCTAAATCATTCAAATGTTGCCTTACATCTTCTTTGAAAATTGAGTGAACATTTGATTTTGACAGAATATTAAGGTCATTAATTTCTAGTATAGCTGAGAGAAAATTATGCTTTTTTTGCGGAAAATTTTTCTCATTTGCTTCTATTACTAGTTCTTTGTCATTTTGGTTTAGACCATAGCTCAATAGAATTGTGTCAAGAAGTTCTCTTCTTTTTTTTGATCCTTGAATACTAACTCCTTGAAGTTCTAAATTGTTTAATGTTTCACCATTATCCGATAACAGAATTGAACCATTTTGCTTAAGTGCGAAAAGCTCAATCGTATCATTGAAAGCACCTATGAAAGGAGTATCAATACTATACCAATCCGAGAATTCGCTCGATTCAACAATGGTCTTCTCTTTTAACCATGTATAATAATCATCAATCATTGAGTTTACCCAATTCATACTAGTGCTTGCTGTATACTTAACGAAGATACAACATTAATTATGCTACTAAAATTCAATATTACTTGGTTGAAATCAGTCATATTTTGGACACTAATAGTACCAAAATCTAGATCAGATAGGGGTATAGCCCATGCAAGCGGTTAAAGTGAATATGTGGTTCATCTTTTTCGAAAAACTTACCAACGTAGGGTTTGAATTTTTCAGGCAAGTTAGAATTTGCTTGAGCTGGATTTTGATGTCGCCCCTTAAAGTCAAGCCTTACTAAACCAACATTTGAGTATGATTCTTGATGATGTAAAGAAATCTTGAATTGAATCTTTTGGTTTGACGTAATTTCCATAAAAAATTCGTAATCAGGTTCACTTGGTGCTATCAAGAATATTCTGTTCTTGTTTAGTGCCAAATCAATATTCTGAGTTGGATCTTTTAACTTTTTTTCTGCTTCAATTAAAGCTAATGCTTCTTCGTTTGTAAACATTTCTTTTTTTTGAATTTATATGGCTGAGAACATCTAAATAAACACACCCTAAGCGTTATTAACCGTTCAGATACGGCTATCAAAGCGTGTATTGCGTTTATATGGCATATGTCTACATGTTCAATTCGTGACTAAACTGTCAGTTGCAATTGTAAAATACTTAAGATTGGTGATCAATCCACTAATTTTGACTAAAAAACCAAATAATGTATACCTGAGATTTTAGGTCTACGCTGTTGTTCTAAAAAGAGCATATACTAACAACTAGTTCCTATTTTGATTCGCTAGCAAGGACAGAGGTGTGACTAGAAAAATATAAGGCAACAATCACCCACCAAAGCTCCCTCGAAGAGAGGCTTTTAATTCTTGAATAAAACAAGTCCTACGGTTTGGTCGTATCGTATTGTTCCGTAGAGTCTTGCCGACTCACGAGAGTCTTCGGGCCTCCCTCGAGGACAGGTGGGTGGCATTTAGCTAGCCAACACCTGACTAATATCTATTTTTTCAGATATAATCGAAGTCAATTGATCAATAGCCACTCGCTCCTGCTTAAGGCTATCCCTGTCTCGGATTGTAACCGTGTTATCTTCAAGTGTATCAAAATCAATTGTCACGCAATAAGGCGTCCCGATCGCATCTTGCCTTCTGTAGCGTCGACCAATCGCATCCTTTTCGTCATATTGACAGTTGAATTTTAATTTCAATTGATCAAAGACATCTTTAGCTGCTTTCGTTAAAGCTTCTTTATTTTTCAACAAAGGCAACACAGCAACTTTGACTGGAGCAAGTGCCGGATGTATTTTCATGACAATTCGAGTTGACTCTTTTCCTTCAGCATCTGGTACTGTCTCTTCTTGTAAGGCTTGACTAACCAGGGCTAAAAACATCCGATCACAACCAATCGATGTCTCCACTACATAAGGAACATAATTTTCATTTCTCTCCGGATCAAAATATTGGAGTTTCTTGCCTGATAGCTCTTGGTGGCTACTGAGATCAAAATCTGTTCTAGAATGGATCCCTTCTAACTCTTTAAAGCCAAATGGAAATTCAAACTCTATATCTGCTGCAGCATTCGCATAGTGCGCTAAATTATCATGATCGTGAAATCTCAATTTGGAGGCGGGCGTACCTAAAGCGGCATGCCAGTTCATGCGCGTTTCTTTCCAATACTTGTACCACTCCATTTCAGTTCCAGGTGGGATAAAAAATTGCATTTCCATTTGTTCGAACTCACGCATTCTAAAGATGAACTGCCGCGCGACAATCTCATTTCTAAATGCTTTTCCAATCTGTGCAATACCAAATGGGATTTTTTGACGTGTTGTTTTTTGAACATTCAGAAAATTGACAAAGATACCTTGCGCCGTTTCAGGACGTAGATACAACTTCCCTTCCTCGCCTGCGATATTGCCTAACTGAGTTGAAAACATCAAGTTAAACTGACGCACATCTGTCCATTCTCTAGACCCACTTTCTGGGCAAGCAATCTCAAGCTCTACAATCAAATTCTTCAGACCTGCCATATCCTCATTACGCATATGCTCACCCAATTGAGTCATCACATCATCAATCCGTTTCTGCCGATCTACGATCCTTCCATTTGTCGTTCTAAACTGCTCTTCGTCAAATGAATCACCAAATTTCTTTCTCGCTTTTTCAACATCTTTCTTGATCTTGGCTTCTATCTTATCACAGTAGCCTTCGACAAGTTGATCAGCGCGGTATCGCTTGTTTGAGTCCTTATTATCCACCAATGGATCATTGAATGCATCAACGTGTCCAGACGCTTTCCAGGTCTTAGGATGCATAAAAATAGCAGCATCTAGTCCCACAATATTCTGGTGCATACTCACCATGCTCTTCCACCAATAGTTCTTGATATTGTTTTTCAACTCCACACCGTAAGGCCCGTAATCATAGACAGCTGCTAAGCCATCATATACTTCACTGGATTGAAAAATGAATCCGTATTCTTTACAATGTGATACTAACTGCTTGAAATCCATAGCTTCTAATTTTTAGCCTTATCTAAAGAGCGCCAAAGATAACAGAATTTTCAGGTGTTTTGTGAGATCGGAAGGTAGGTGTGTGTAACAAATTGCATTTGCTTATAATCAAATTTGCCACCGCGCGCCTTAAATTCCTAAAGGATATCCGCGCTGCTGTCCATTTAGGGATCATAGGGCGAGCCTAGCCTGTTGAAATTCAATGCCTTTTGTGCAATTTGTTACAACCTCAAGGGAGTTCGAATGCATCTTCAAAATGAATTTGACAGATATCATTCAAATTCTTGATGACATCGTGGTATTAATCCTTGATATGTGTTAGTTTTGCAGCAAAATTGACGATTGACATGGCTGAAGCACAGAAATCAACTCGACTATACTGGATTATCTTCTTGGTATCATTAGTCCTGACCATTTTATTCTTAATCTTCGCGAATTCATGGTTTTGGGTGATGCTACCGCCTTTGTTGACTAGCCTAGTGATGGCTATGGATAAGTTGTAGCATGATCACTTAGCCTGCCAGCAGGCAGGCTCCACGGGAGCTACTTTAATATCAGCGCACTCAGCAAGGCTACACCAAAGTAAATCGCGATTGTCTTAGCTCCATCGTAATCCTTAGCTATCCGCTGTCCAAAAAAGAGCATCAAAAAACTTATCATGGCAACAATTAGTCCCTGCGAAATCCAAAACGTTGACTTATTCATCAGGTAGTAAACAGCACCTCCAACACACAATAGGCCTGCTAATAGTTCGAAAAACGTAACCGTACCAAGTAAGAAGGGCACCATGCCTCCCAATACTGTTTTTTCAAAGTGAGATTTTAACCAGGATAGATTCCCACCCCAATCGAGGACTTTATCTACGCCCGATTGTAGAAATACAATGGCAAAAAATGCTGCAATGAATAGAGGCAACATGAAAGATAGGTCGTGGATAGCTTCCATAAAATTTTCTGTTTATTCCCTCTAAAATGGGTTTCTTTTTTGATAGTTGTGCGTCATAATCAATGGAAATCACTTTTAACCGTGCGTAGAAAGTACTTAATCAATTAAAACAAAGCTTAAATAATGAATTTATTAGATGTTCTGAGGGACAATGTAGGTTATGGATTATCAACTCACCTATCTCAATTTTTAGGAGAAGAAGAAGCATCCACAAGCAATGGCATCAATGCCACATTCTCAACGCTTCTAGCCGGGATGATCGAACAAGGCTCAACAAAAAAAGGAGCGAATAATCTGTTAAAAACAATAGAAAAGCAAGATCCAGAGATTACAAACCATGTCGATCGGATTTTTACTCGAAGCCCTCAAACCGTCAATGGTCTTTCAAATATAGGCACACGAGACTTACCTAGTTTTTTAGGGAATCATACACGTGAAGCAGGTAACTTAATCGCTGAAACCAGCAATCTAAAACGAAATGCGACATCGAAATTGATGAAGATTGCTACACCATTTCTAATGGCTGTGATTGGTAAAAAAGTGAAGGAAGACAATCTAGATGCAGATGGTCTAATGGCTTTAGTCAACTCTCAAAAATCACAGGTAGAGGCAGGATTACCAAAAGGAATGATTGATGAATTAGAGTTAAAAAGTTTTGGTTGGACGAAGAAAGAAGTCGTTGAAGTTGTCGAAGAGAAAAAGCCAAAAAAAGTCAAAAAAGAAAAAGTTGTTAAGGAATTCGTTCAACAAGAAGCTGCCGTAGCGCAGCCAGTCACGACAGCTGCCTCTACGAGTGGGGGCACAGGGTGGCTAAGATGGTTATTACCTTTATTAGCACTTGCAGCTATTTTGTTTTACTTAATCTTTCGGACAGGTTGCGGAGGAGCAGCTGAGAAAGCCGTAAGCACTGTCGCCACGAAAACGACAACAGTCGTAGAACAGACAGCAGAAGTTGCAAAAAGCACTTTGGGATCTGTGAATGATGCGGCCTTAAAAGCATTAGGAGGTATCTCATTTGCTGCTGGATCAGCAGGATCACAAATGATGGAGTTCATAAAAGGAGGAGCCAAAGGAGATGGTAGATTTAGATTTAATAATTTAAATTTTGCTTCTGGATCCGCAGTAATTAATGGAGAATCTGTTCAAGAAGTTGATAATATTTCAGCTATATTGAAAGCGTACCCTGATGTTTCGATCAATATAGAAGGCTATACTGACAGTCAGGGAAATGCGGATTCAAACATTACTCTGTCTCAACAGCGTGCTGATGCCGTTCAGAATAGGCTCACAGCTGAAGGGATCGGAGCAAATAGAATAAAAACAAAAGGTTTTGGAGCTGCCAATCCAATTGGAGACAATGGAACAGCAGAAGGGCGAGCTCAAAACAGGCGGATTGAAGTGGTCATAGTCAAATAGGCTAGGCCAGTATTTACATACATGTTTGAGTGTCTCTTGGATAACATCTGAGGGGCACTTTTTTTGTTGTATTTAAAATGAAGCAAAACTGTCAATTTTTATAATGACCACTCTATTTTAATGAAAGTGAAGCAAAGAGCTTGACATAGATTATTTTAAAACCAACATATTATCTAACGAATTACACGTAAGGAAAAAGGGTGAGGCAATTCTGTTATAAAAAGGAATGCTTATTTGCTGTAAACCAATAGAATATATTGATCAAATTAAGAATACTTGGAATGAAGTAATCAATGTCTGTACTAGTTTTCACCTCTGAAAATTCATATCCCAATTTATGGGGATTTTTCAAACTGCACTTGAAGGAGAAGTTATTTTGATCTAATATTGGGTATTATTAGAAACAATTATTTGGTCTACTAAAGCAATTTAACCTGCAGCTATGGACGAAAAACATTACTGGTTTAATGGTTTAATTGAAAATTAAATATTTGGTTATTTATCTAAAACTGAAAGTAAATAATATGCATGAATTTTAGATTCAGCAAAGAAACTATTTATAGATGTGTCTTGAATACGTAACACTAAAATAAAACACAAAATGAAATCGAATATCTTCTTATTAATAGTTGTCATTTTTGTCAGTAAGCAAAACCTAAACGCTCAATGCCCTTCTCATAACCTTAATTTAGGAGGTCAAGTGTTAGTTGATACTTTTTTCATTAATAATTATCCATCTTGTACTGAACTGACACATAGACTCACCATTTATGGATCTGGAGTCACAAATCTTAATGGTCTTTCACAAATTGAAGTAGCAAAGGAACTTGAGATTAGATCAACGAGTTTAACAGATTTAACTGGTCTTGATAATTTAGTGGAAGTTGAAGATTTTGATATTCATGACAATGACAAGCTTATTTCCTTAGCAGGTATTGAAACTCTTGACACCATAGATGATGACTTGATGATTTATAGAAATAATCAACTCAGTACGATCAGCCATCTTAGTCATCTTAATTTTATTTCATCTTGGCTTTATATCTCCGACCTTCCAATACTGGAGAATCTTACGGGATTGGAAAATGTAACAATTGGAACTACAACTAAGCCGGCTACCATATATATAGATAATAATGATATGCTGACCAACTTGCAAGGCTTGCCAAACTCGATAAGAAGAGTAGAGACTATGTTAATCGTAGGTAATCAAAACCTTCAAAACTTAAATGGATTGGATAGCCTTCGGGTTACTGATAATAATTTTTATCTTTCAAACAATCCTAGTTTGCAAACCATTTCCGGGCTTAATAATTTGGAATCTGTTAGTGGCGTATTCTCAATAACAAACAATCCAGAATTGACAAATCTGCAAACACTTGCAAATTTAAATTCAGTGGGTGGAAATTTTAACATCCGAGAAAACAATGCTTTGCAAAATCTTGATGGCTTAGAAAATTTAGATAATGTTGGTGGATTACGTGTCGAGAATAATAGTGTGCTGCTAAATCTTGAAGGGCTTAATAATTTAAAATTAATCGAAGGTACATTCACTCTTTTTCAAAACAATGTACTCACGAACTGTTCTGGTTTAGATCTCATTGATTCCATAGGCACCCTATCAATCAGCAGCAATCCAAGTCTGAAAAATCTCGAAGGAATAGAAACGCTTAGATCCGCAAATAATATTTTAATTGAAGATAATCCTGCTTTCGAAAACTTAAATGGACTAAATGGCTTGCAGAATGTATACGTAGATTTTATCATAGATAATAATGATGCACTTCTAAGCTTAAATGGACTAAATAGCCTAGAAAATGTATACGAGGATTTTAGAATAAATAATAATGATACACTTCTAAACTTAAATGGACTAAATACCCTAAAGAATGTATACAAGGACTTTACCATAGATAATAATGATGCACTTCTAAACTTGGATGGCTTAGATAATCTTGAAAGTGCAGACAAATTAGGGGACTATACATTCTCAGTAAGCTTCAATGAGTCACTTACATCTTTAACAGGTATGGATGCTTTAACAAATCTTAGTAGTACATTAAGTGTATTTAGTAATGCATCGCTTAGCAGCTTATCTGGACTTGAAAGTATCGTTAAGGCAAAAAACATTAAGATCTATAACAATGATATGCTAATCAATCTTGACCCATTATCTAATCTTGACACAATAACTGGCAATCTGGAAATAAAAGAAAATAACAACTTAATTGACATAGGGGCTTTTGACAATTTAGATGATTATCAGTCTTTGTCCAAGCTGGAAATTGAAAATAATCCGTCTTTAGTACAGTGCAATTCTAATTTTGTTTGTGAATACATGGCGACAAATCCTCAATCAGTTGATATTGATGGAAATCTTGGTGATTGTGCTAGCAAAGCGGATGTGTTTAATACATGTGGTTGTCCGGAATTGATCACAATATATCAAGATAATGATAATGATGGTTATGGTAATACAAGTACTCAATATTTAGCTTGCGCAGATTTTCCAATTCCTTCAAATCATACTACAGTTCCTTATGACTGTAATGACTCAAATCCAAATGATATTGATATCGAGGTATTTAATCCTTATATTTACGGTGGCTTTTATAAGGCAAATCGTTCGATTACTTCGGATACGTACATCCCTTGGAATGGGGCTAATAATTGGGTTGCATTTAGAGCGGGTGAGGAAGTGACTTTATTACCAGGTTTTGGAATAGAGCAAGGTGCTACTTTTACAGTCTGGATTGCCAATTGCGATTAAATGTTGTGGATCGAGAATTTAATATTCTGCTAAGTCAATAATGAATATACTAAACTACCACCTAATAACAATGGATTAATATACTAAGTCTTAATTTCCATTTAAACATGTCAAGTCTGAGCTTAAATTGTTAGGAGACCTAATATTGATAAATTTAAAGACTTGAGTATATTGATAAATTTATAGACTTCAACTCGTTTATAAAATGTAAGATCATAACTTAAATATGTAAGGCCTAATGAGACGTGTGTAAAACAAATTGCACTCTATGCATAATATCCAACATTTAATTTTCCATGATTTCCTCTAAAATTAATTAGCTTACTAAATAAATTTGTCACGATTTTTACCAAAAATCCCGCCAAATTGCATCTTTTATATTATCCGACCCGAGATGAATCACGGGTCTACAATCATGTCACACCTCTGGTGTTCTTCTATTTAATTCGCCTATTTGTAAATTAAATTTTCATGGAATTTTACTAAAATCGCCAACCAGAGGTCTAACGTTGGGACACATCTTTTTTTCTTGATATGTTGTAGCCTATGACAATGCCTTCAAATTTATCTAATCCCCAAATAAGTGTTTTATGTCCTGGAGGTCTTGATTTGTTATAAAATTCTTTCCAGCCTCCCAGTC
>CALGLU010000138.1 GCA_937959275.1 uncultured Saprospiraceae bacterium
GCTTCTATTTCCTTAACTAAACGACATTGGCTCAAGACCCAATGTCGTTTAGTTAAGGATATCATGACACCATAGGTGTCAAATATTGGTTGCACGGCACAAAGTGCCGTGCATTATTATATTAAAAGAGGCTAATTTGGCGGGATTTTTTGTAAAAATCGTGACAAATTAATGTTTCAATAGATTAACCTGTGTTATTAAATTAATTCATATGCCACTAACTAAACGACATTGGGTTTTAACCACTTGAAAATCATCAAAGTTTGGAAAGTCATTTGGTTAAATCTATTTGATCAGTAATTGTCATACAGCCTTCGAGTTCAGAATGAAGGCATATAAATTATATTCTCACTCAAAAAACCACTCCAAAGCCCTAGCTCCCTGCAAAAGTTCATCGTCTATTAGTGTAGATACTCGAATCTACTTCGCATAATCCAGCTTTTTAAAAAAAATCTACAATTAGCTAGTAAGGTTTCTTTCAATCCTGCGATATAACCATACAGCAAAGATCAAATCGTGCTGTAAACAGAAATGTAAATCGAAATGATATGAATGCAAAACTAGAACTCTTCCCAACTTCAAAAGCAGCAAAAATCAGCAAACGAGAATCCCAGGTTTTAAATTTGATTATAAATGAATTCACTAATAATGAGATTGCTGCTGCACTCTTTATTAGTCATCAAACCGTAGCCACACACCGCAGAAATTTGATACAAAAACTGCGCGTTAGAAATACAGCAGGCCTAGTTAGAAAAAGCATTGAACTCGGCATCATCACTGTGGCTATTCAGCAACATGTTATCAGGATCCAATCATAAAATATCCAAAAGGAATACCATGAAAACAAAATTATCTCTGTGTTCTTGTTTAGACACGCTGCTCACAACTTCTGATCCCAATGAGCGGTCTTTTCCAAATGGCCCTGGCAACCCTCTGTTGGTAGGACCCTTTTTTAATCTTCCATATTCTATAAAACAAAAAAACCATTTTGCTATGAAAAGAATGCTACTAAGCCTCTCTATCCTTTTAATCTCTGTTTTTTTTCTTACAGCAAGTGCATTTGCACCCTGCGATCCGTTAGATCAACCTCATCCAGACATCATTTTTCCGGAGAATTGTTTTAACTACCTTGATACACTACATCCACAAGCCAGTTTTTTACCAAAATATGATATAGATCCATGCCAAGGTGGTCCAAGAGATGAGGGTTGTATTATGACTTGCGACAGCACACTATTGAATTATTTTGCTGTGCAAACGCCTGGAAGTATCTATCAATGGCAAGTACAAGGAGGAACAATTATTGGCCCGGATAATTTGCCTGATGTAACAATTGAATGGGGAGACGTAGCTCCAGCTTCAATTAAACTTGTAGAGATGAACGTTGCTGGTTGTGTTGATTCAATAGAGTATTGCATTGAATTTATGGAATCTCCAAGAGCTAACTTTTCTTCTACCGTTGCATGCTTTGGTACTGCAACTCAGTTTACCGACTTATCAATCGATGCTGATGATTGGCATTGGAATTTTGGTGATGGCAATACTTCAGATTTACAAAATCCAACACACACCTTTAGTACGCCGGGCTCTCATGATGTTTGTTTAGTCGTAAGTAACTATCATCAAGATTGTTGGTTTACATCTCCACGTACTCATGAGGATGGTTCTATTGATCCAGGACAAGGACAAGAGATTCCTTGCAAAACGCGCTGTGTTTGTACAGATACTATTAAACTAAAGGTAGTCGTTGATCCTTTAATTGGGCCCGATATTTCTTGTGTGTCTACTGTTTGTGTGAATGATACTGCTTGCTACTATACAAGTGCAACCTGCTCCAACTTTTTATGGACTGTTGGTTTAAATGGCACTATTGTTTCTGGTGGAGGACCTTTAGACGACTTTGTTTGTGTAGAATGGAATGCAGGAGCTGAAGGAAGCTTAACATTAGCAGTTCCAGGATGCAGTCCGCCATATTGTACAACGCCTACAACAGTTACTGTTCCAATAATCGATGATGCTACCTTAGCGATTCAAGGGGATAATCCAGCCTGTGCTTCAGAACTTGAAACCTATAGCGTACCAAAATATCCTGGTGCAGTTTACGATTGGACAGTCATAACCGGAGGGATGATTTCAAGTCCAGCTCCGTATTCAAATGCGGTAGATGTTTCCTGGTTTTCTGGAAGCACTTTTGGCCAAATCACTGTTACAATTTCTCATCCCTATTTAGATGATGGCTCAGGAAATTGTACTGCAACTGATACCTTAGATGTAGATCTCAAACCAAAATATTCAATCTCTGGAACTCAAGTCGTATGCGTAAATACTGTACATACGTATTATGGAAGTGTATTTAGCAACTACAATTGGACAGCAATCGGAGGAACAATCGTTTCTGCTAATGGTAGCAATTCGATTGACATTCTT
Organism: uncultured Saprospiraceae bacterium; assembly: GCA_937959275.1. Lineage (GTDB taxonomy): Bacteria > Bacteroidota > Bacteroidia > Chitinophagales > Saprospiraceae > CALFUK01. Next base: position 2,428 of record CALGLU010000138.1, read on the forward strand.
TGGGACATGGGACCAGGATCGCACCAAGTCATTGCAAATCCAACTAATCCATCTGACTTTTGCAATTCATATTTTGCACTAGGAGTAAACGTAGTTCCACCACCAGCAACGCCAACAATCATAGGACCGGATGTCGTTTGTTTAGACGGCACGTACACATATGAAGCAACCGCAAGTCCTGTTTCTGGAACCTTTGAATGGTCTGCGATAGGTGGAACTATAACTCCCATTAATGCTACTACTGTAGTTGTAGATTGGGATCCAAGTGGAGCTTATTCACTTTCTGTTGCTCAAACTTCTTATAACGCGCCATATTGCAAATCAGATGTGTTTACCTTAAATGTAAATCCAATCACAAGTTTAGTTATCACGGGAGCGAATGCTGTGTGTCCAGACACTCAAGAAAATTATACAGTGACAACAGTTCCAGCTTCAACAGGAATTCCTACTGAAGAATTTATATGGAGTATTGACCCACCTACTTTTTCTGGAATAAATGGGAGTGTCATTGCTGGGCAGACAACTGCCAATTCAACCATCGAGTGGCACAATACCTCTGGCACTGCAGTTATTCAAGTTGAATATTGTGGTTTATCAACAACGTACAATGTGACTATAACGCCACCTACCGCTCCTACAATTTCTGGACCTACAACGATTTGTGAAAATGATACTGATATATTGAGTGTCGCTGGAGGCTGCTATATAAACCATTCGTGGACAGATGAAAATGGTACAATTATATCTACAGGGCCAACTGCAAGTATCACTGGAGGAGGTTGCTATACCTTAGCAGCAGACGATTGCACTGTAAATGATTGTCCTGTTACATCAACATTTTGTGTAACTGAAATTCCACCACTTGACCCGTTTATTTATACCAACGACAATATGGTAATTTGTCTAAACCCTGGACCAACATCAATCAATTTTACTTTAAATAGTTATCCACTTCCTGGTGCACTAACTTATGATTGGCAAATAAATTGCGGCGGTGGATGGACTCCAACTGGAATAACAACACCATCTGCACCATTTTTTGGAGTCAATACTGCTTGCTCTTATAGATTAAAAATTGTAGACACAGTCAATAATTGTATTTATTATTCAAATATTCTCAACACAATTGTTGTCAATGATTGCACACCAACACAAGGTTGTCAATGTCCATTAGGAACTGTGGATTTTGCTCCAGTTTCGCCAATTTGTAATCCAGTTTCATTTACTAACAATTCTACTGCTGCGAGTAATTTCATTTGGACATTTGATGATGGCAGTTCCTATTCTGGCGCAACTCCACCGCCTCATGTATATAGTTTCCCTGGATTTTATGATGTATGTGTAACGGGCGATGTTCCGAACTGCCTTGGTTCTACTTGCAAATTATTTAGGTGTCGAAAAATAGAAGTTCCGGCTGTCATTGATTTTGACTATGATATAGATTGTAATGGAAACATAGAGTTTACAGATCAATCAATTATTTCACCAAATAATTCTGTTTCTTATAACTGGAATGTAACAGGTTGCGCTCCTGTGTTCAATTCTACATCACAAAACCCAGTTTACAGTCCAACATGTAGTAGTAATTTAAATGTTACGTTTTCTATTACAACAGTAAATTCAATTACTGGAGATGTATGCATATTAACGCACACGGAAACAATAACTCAACCATCAAATTTGGCTGTGTTTAGCACCTCTACTCCGGCATGTCTTGGAGAAGAAATTACGTTCACAGACTTAACTTCAGGAATAGTTGTTGCCAGTTGGTTATGGGATTTTGGTGATTCAGCGTCTTCAACTCTTCAATATCCAACACACACGTATACAAGTACAGGAAGCTTTACCGTGACCTTAGATATTACAGACTCAAAAGGATGTGTACATACAACAACGCAAACGATTAATGTACAGCCATTACCAGGTCCAATTACACTAACAGCAGCACCAAGTGACGCATGTGATGGCTCGGCAATAACGTTAACTGCACCAATTGGTTATTCAAATTATGTGTTTACAAATACCACAACTGGGGTTTCAACTTCACCAAGTGGTTCTAATACTCATACTGTATACCAATCGGGAATTTATACTGTACAACTTCAACATAATATTACAGGTTGTGTAAACAAATCAGATAAAGTTGTCGTTACAATTTATCCGAATCCACCTGCAGTTATTGATGGCGACACAGAACTTTGTGCAGGTGAAACGACTATTTTATCAGGTCCACCAGGGTATTCATACGAGTGGACAGATGGACTTGGAAATACGAGTACAGGTCAATCAATATTTGTTCCTGCACTTCCTCCAGGAAGCTACCCTTATACTCTCGAAATTACAGACCTAAGCAGCCCATTGGGATGCAAAACGGTAGTGACAACTGTAGTCAATGTTTATCCAGAGCCGGCACCACCTATTGTGATTACAAGCAGTTCACCTATTTGTGAAGGAGATGTAGTGACGTATTCCATCGCTTCTCCAGATCCAAATTTTATTTACAATTGGAGTAATGGGCAATCAGGAATAAGCATTACCATAGTTGCAAATGGACCAATAAGTGTGACAGCGAGCGATATGAATGGTTGTAGTTCAACGTCTCTCGTAGATGCTTGTCCACTACCTGATGTATGCGTATTCCCAATGGGATGTTACACAAGATGCAATCCTGATACCATTTGCATTCCTGATTTATTTAGTGGTTACCAATGGCTAAAAGACGGTTTACCAATTGCTGGAGCAAATGACACTTGCTTTGTTGCTACAATGGACGGAGAGTATCAAGTTATATTAAGTAACGCTTGGGGCTGTGTTGATACAACCGGAATTTTAGACCTGACTCTTATTGATTGTTGCGAAGCAGATTGCGACTCACTTCAAGTCTTTATGAATCCAATTCAAGTTTCAACGGGAGAGTGTTGTTATGAAGTTGGTTTCGAAAATAATTATTGCAAGCCAATCGTAAGTCTTGAAGCTTCTGTTATTACTCCAGGATGGCAATTTAATACAGGAACTATAAACATAAATGGTGGTTGGAACGGAATTCCTGATCCCTATAATTTAAAAATTGATTATGATACGGGAGCTTATCCAACTGGCATAGAACCAAACTTATTTGATTTTTGTCTGGCTCAAGATGGCACAATTTCGAGCCCATCGATAACGCAACAGATAGAATTTACGTGGTATGAACTTGTAGGAAACGACACCATCGCAAAATGTGACACAATTTTAATGACACATTGTGACAATCCACCACCACCACCAGATTGTGCAGAACTAGCGGTGACAAAAATTGAATGTGATTCAATTCCAAATGTGTATAAAGTAGAGTTTTATGTTACAAACCACAATGCTACACATACGGCAACAAATCTCTTATTATATTCTCCAATGCCTGCAGGAATTTCATTCCGAACGACACCTGGAGGATCAAATGTAACAAGCACAACAATGCCAATTTCAATACCTCCACTTAGTACAGGAGGTCCGTATTGTATTTACATTTACTCTGCAACTCCAATTACGTCAACAACGAATGTGACTTTCAAATTTGGTCTAGTCAACAATAAATTCTGTTGCCATCCTGTAGCTCCAGTCAGTATTCAACTAGATCCATGCGAATGTTTGCTTGTAGATGTAATAGATTTTGAATGTATTGATGATAAATATACGCTTACATTAAACATTACAAATAAATCTCAAATTGCTGCAAACGCAACTGGCTTTTTTGTCAATGTTATCAACAGCGGAGTCACGATAACTCCTCCTTTTATTGATTGGTCAGGAAGCCCACTTCCAATAAATGGAACAAGAACAGAAACATTCTGTATTACTCCACAGCCAATTACAGATCCATTTTTAATATTAGAATACACGATTCATCATAGTTTGAATTTCCCATTTGATAGTTGCTGTACGTCAACAGTTATTGATAGTATTCCTATACCTAATTGCGATCCTTGTGATAATGTATTTGCAGATTATACGCCAACAGCTTCTGGAAATGACGGATGTTGCTATACAATTGATTTACAGAATAATTTAGCAAGTAATTATTTTACGTCAATCCAAACTGAAATCATCAACAGCGGCAATGCAGTATTTGGAACGAAAACGAATGATGGGAATTGGACATTTAATGATGCTGCGCCATTTAGCCAAACAAATTTAGAATGGATGCCAAGCTCAGGTTTTGTTCCCTTTGGAAATTCAAATTTACCAGAAATATGTTTTGGAAGTATTCTTGATACTACAACGGATTATCCACAAACTGTTTTAGTGAAATGGATGGTTGACGATATGGTTGAATGTGTGGATACATTAGTTTTCCATTGCGAACAATCTTCTCCTTGCATAGAAGTATTAGACTTAGAAGTAGAGTGTGATCCGCTAAAACCTGGAAGCTACACCGTTAGCTACACAATGTGTAACAATAGTGGATATGATTTATACGATTATCATTTCTATAATGTAGATCCATCATCTGTATCTATAACACCAGTGTACTCTGTTTTACCGCCACTACTAGATGGTACTTGTGATGTATTTACGTTTACAATTTCTGGCGGAAGTCCGGGAGATGTGGTTACGCTTTTTAGCCATAGTCACGATGGACCAGACCCAAGATTCTGTTGTGTTGTTGACCCAATTATATTTACTTTACCTGATTGTGGTGATTGCTGTAAGGGCACTTTCCAAGATTTTTTACATGACCATATAGATCCAGGTTTTATTCTTTCTTCGGGAGCGAACAATTGTTATTCACTATTGATTGATCCTGTATCTCTTGATGCATGTATGGAAGTCATTTATTTGTGGGGAGATGGAACGTCTAGTGGTCCATTTGCAGGAAATAATGCAAGTACAAGTCATATTTATCCTGGTCCTGGAAACTACTACTTGTGTATGATCGTAAGAGAACTTGATGCGCAAGGTAACGTCTGTTGGGAAAGTGAAGTTTGTCGAGATGTAACCATTCCTGATTGCCCATTTGATTGTGATTATTCTTGTATTTCAAATGTAGATTTCACCTATTTAAATACTGGCGCGTTTAATACATTTCAATTCTATCCAAATGTTGGTGTTAATTCACCGTGTACTGTTACTGGATATGAATGGACCTTTTATGGAGGATTTCCTGGTACAAGTACTGCTACAAACCCTATTGTGAGTTTCCCTAGTACTGGATTTTATGGTGCTACGTTGATCGTTTACTTTACAGACCAATATGGAAATGTATGTGAAATAGGAATTTCTAAACAATTTTATATCGGTGGCATAATTGTTATTGGTGTGGATGAACCTGCCTTATATGAGTGTTTTGAGGATGTAGTTCATGTAGGACCAATTTCAATTCCTACTGGTACGTTTGGTGCGAATCTCAATTTAACAAGTATAGGCTATGTAGAAGAAGGAAAAGATGTAACACTTCAGGGAGGCGAATCTGTTGAGTTAGGTATTGGAACTGACATTCAAATTGGTTCTCGGTTTTTAGTTGACATTGAAGCTTGCGATTCTGAAATAACTTGCTGTGGAATTGATGTTTTTTCACAACCTTGGTTTCAACAGTTTTATCAGAAACAAACCACAGCAATCAATCAAGGAATTGACGAAGAAGGGAATTGTATTTTCGAAATATTTGAAGATTGCATGAATGGCGAACCAATATTTTATTTCGATTGTTTTGGAAACTTGATTTGTGAATCTGTTCCATCAGCTGGAATTGATTGTCTAGTTGATATACTTCCAAATTTCACAGTTACAAAGATTATTAAAAATTGTACGAATTAATTTTTAGAAATTAAGGTTTACTTAAAAGTGTCATAGATAACCATCTATGGCACTTTTTTTATTAGATCTGCTTTTTCTCTATCCATCGGAGATTATTTTAGCGCACTGTCATCCTGAACCTGCAGGCTGTGTCACAATTACTGATCAAATAGATTTAACCAATAACTTTCCAAACTTTGATGATTTTCAAGTGGTTAAAACCACTTGGAGGGAGCAATCTTTATGGTTTACTAAGTCCAAGGAACTTTAGTGCCTTGAATGTTCATTTAATATTTCTTTTATAATAATTATGACACAGCCTCTTGATTCTGGATCTTAATATGGCACGTAGCTTATGATTGTCGTTCCCGGATTACTGATCTACTTGGCTCTTCACAGATCAGATTCTGAATCGAACCTGCCTACCGGACAGGCAGGTTCAGAATGACGCACGATTTTTATTCTATAGCTCCAGTTGTACCGTCATCCTGAACTCGATTCAGGATCTCATCTTTTGAAACGATAAGCTAGTCATATCTTTTTCACTTTATTTATATAGACCTCAATATCCTCTGATGAATACCATTCTTTTGCTAAATCTTCAACAGTAGGATTATTCTGCTTAATCAAATCCCATTTCCAATCCTTATTCCAATTTTTCAGTTGCTTTTCTCTTTTGATAGCATGATGGATTCCTTTTATTGGCTCAAAATATATTAAATCGGAAAGGTAATATCTACTAGTAAAGCGTGATCCAATTCCAGCTTTATGTTTTAAGACTCTACGATCTAAATTACTTGTTACACCTATATAAATTGTTGACCTATTTTTATTGGACATGATGTATACATATGCCTGTTTCATTGTTTGTTGTAAGTTGTATTATGTAAAGTGACTACTTAAATCTAAGTAATAATTTTGAGGAATGGCACATTCTTAAAGGATGAGATCCTGAATCGAACCTGCCCGCCTGCTGGCTGGTTCAGGATGACGGTATACTAAAAGAAAACGATGTAGAGAAGGATGACGGTATACAAAAGGACGGTGTCACTCAAACAACTCCTCCAAATCCCCGGTCCCCTGCAAAAAGTTCATGGTCTTCCTAGCTTCTTCTTCGTCGATGACGCTAACTGCAACACCCACATGGACTAAGACATGATCACCTATTTTGGCTTCTGGCACCAAGCTCAAATTGATTCGTTTCGTAACGCCACTGAATGATACCTTACCAATTTGAAATACGGTTTCTTCAGATTCTTCAATGGTCATTATTTTTCCGGGGATTGCTAAACACATAGCTGGATTAATTTAGAGACGTAATGAACGATTCAATAGCTTTCACAATCTTGGACTCGCTGTCATAATCCATTATGGATACACCTTTTAAATCTGCCGCCGCTACATTTTCATCATAGGGAACCATAACCGCAATTGGCAAATTAATTTTTTCACAATATTCTTCGATGGCTTTGGCTTCTTCTTCTGTACGGACCTTGTTGGCAATGGCCTCGACTTCTTTAATGCCTAGTTGATGAGCCAATTCTGCAAAACGCCCTGCAGCCTCAAGCGACCGATAATACGGCTCAAGCACCATATACATCTTATCAACGTGTCTAGATGTGCCCCGCTTCATATGCTCTAGCGAGGCTTCTGTATCGACGACCATAGAGGCATGCTCCTCTGAGGCAAGCGCAGAATGAATCAGCTCTCGCACAACAGTATGAGAGCCACACATACAACCTGTCCCCGCCTGCTCCGGCGCTCCCACAATCAATAATTTGACATCATCCGGGGCATCCTGCCCATAGGTCTCAAGAATTTCAGCAAAAGGCATTTTTACTTGAAACCGCCAGCTATCCCCATCCTCTACACGCTCAATGATATCCGTACTCAAGGATTTTTGCGTTGGCAAATCTTTATCAATACCCAACACCACAGACAGGTTTGGATTTGGGTCGCCATCTATAGCAAGCACTTTTTCACCTTGGCGAGCTAACACCCGACAGATGGTCCCACTAATCGTTGTTTTTCCTACACCTCCTTTTCCTGCTATAGCAATTTTCATCTTTTGTTTCTTTTGTAATTATTCAGCTGAAGCCCAATCTAAACCAGCAGGACGACTAAAGAACGACTCCTCTATTTGATTATTTAATTCTACATCCGAATAAATATATTCATCCATGATCTGGCCATTCCCCCAATAGCGAGTCCACTTGTGACTAAAGGTTATACCGTCTACTGTTTTATGATCTGACCAATAAATCTCTTCAGGTCTGTACGTACCAAAGTCAGATTTATTGTAATATTCCATTTTGTGAATCAGCTTCGTTTCCGGATTGACGAGGAAGCGCCATTTGTCTTTTCCAACAGTTGGTTTGTATGAAACATCAAGGACCAATGGATCAGCTTCAATATCTATATTCTCTAAGGGGTTCCAGTCAAGCAGACCCAAGGCAGTCACATTATTCACATCTGGCCTAACACCATTGTCTTGCAATTTGAATGGCATCGAAAATCGATAAAAGGCCATTTGTGCAGCACAGCTCGGTTCACAAAATTTGGAATCGCACATCATACCTAAATCACGAGAGGTGTTTTTTGGATCCGAAGGTTTAGATTCTTTGGTTGCCCAAAAGCCTTCTTTGTCCTTGCTGATAACGACCTTCTTCCCGTCTTTGGATGTGGCTTCGATCATGAGATCCATACCACTTTCCGTTTTATTAAAATAAAAGGTTTCAACTTGATTAGATAACTGGTCACCATTTTCTGCATACACATTCTGTGTTCGCGTAAACTGACCAGATTCGATTGCATTCCACGCCTCCATCCCTCCGGCTGCGTCGACCATCTCATTGACTAATTCAATTCCAGTTGGCGCACGTAGGAAATTATCCCAGACATAATAAGCAGCATATGCCAAAGCCAAAGAAAGTATACCGACTTGCAACAGTCGTATACGCCTGATCGTAATGGGATTAGTCAAATCTTTGACCTCTAAACCAAAACGCCAAGGTATTCGCTCTGCTTTTTTTACCTCTTGTTTCTGTTGGACTTGAGTTTTTTGTGTTTCCTTCATAATGGAATGTTTTTCAAATACTATTTAATTCATCAGCTTAAATGAAAATAATTTTTTAAGGTTTCAATGGCTATAGGAATCGCTTCTGTCACTTCATCGCTCATCCCCAATGCAAAATCATCATGCATAGCTGATTGGCAACCTAAAAGATAGACATCTTTTGGCAATATCTTTAGTGCTTTTGCTAGCATCATCGCTCTTGTCGGATTCGTAAAGTGCATATCAGCTAAAAATTCGCGTTTTTTCATGACATCCATCTCTTCAATATCTGCTAATTTTTCTACCCGCTCTAATGATACCGAACCTGGTTTCCGTTTGTAATCGATAGCATCGACTAAAACAAGCACATCATACATACTGTGTAATTCTTGTACCAAGTGTATCCCAGCAATACCCACTTCCATTGTTTTGATATGCGGATAGGACTGTACATCTCGGTCCCAGTGCCTGACAAACTCAACACCAAAAGCATCGTCTTGTCGGAGCTCATTACCAACGCCTGCGATCAATATGTCTTTTAGCTCATTCATTTCAATGTAAACGCTTCGGTGGTATAACCAGTATCAAATTTCATGTCAGCATTCTCATAAATAGTTTTTATATAGAGCATCTCTTTATGCTCATTTGAGGCATAACTATATCTCTTCTTATGGATTCTGAAGCCACTGACATCTTCATAAGTTTCGTAGGTCGTTAGAGAATAACCTGTCCCATAATCTAAATAATTAGCGACCATGTCATATGTATGTATATCAAAGTAATACCACCATTTGTGCATGCCGCCCGTACTTCCCGCACCTTTTTTGTAGTCAACTTTTAGAGCAAGGACTGGTGTATCGAATGTCGTTGAGTCAATACCATCATCTGTTAGGATTACTCCGGGGTCAGTTAATTTGAATGGCATCTGGATCACATAGTTAGAACCATAAGATGAATTCCAAGCTTCATTTTTTGATTTGTCATCAGTTAATTCAATGCCGTTTTCATATTTTTTTGCTTCCTGACCGTCGTTGATAATTTGATAATCTGCTCCATCCATTGACCAAGTCATTTTGGCTTGAAAATGAGGCTTCATATTGTACTCATGAAATTGCGTAACTTTTTTCTTAACTGCTCCAGCTGTATCTAACTGCGTTATGATTTTATAAAACGCAAAATCTTGCTTTGCCTCCCATGCCTCCCATCCTCCAGCATACTCTATTGCTTTTTTGACGATCTCACCAGCGCGATTATCTGGTAGTCTTTCTAATGGATGTGTTTGATTTTCAGCGATATCAGTTTGACACGATACCATACAAATAACTAGACAGATTGCTAACAATAATTTTTCCATCTCTAATAAGCTATTTCCACTTTCAACATACCATCCTTTTCAACTTCCACAGGGAATGTATCTAATTTTTTATCGGTTTCATTAATGGATTCCCCAGTTCTTAAATCGTACTGACAACCATGCCATGGACAGGTTAAGACGTGTTCGTCCAGCGTGCCTTGATCAATAGGGAGAAAGGATCCGTCGCACTGATTTTCAACAGCATAAAATGTTGATCCCACTTTAGAAATAATAAAATTTACTTTCTGATAATTTTTTGCGTACAACTTGTTTTGTTGAAATAACTCGATATCGCCTAACTCGAGCCAGTCTTTTTTCTTTGGTGGTGTGATCCAACCTACTTCACTTTCAGGGATAAATGCGACTTGTCTTTCATCCTTTTTCGCTGTGGGCTCTTCGTGCTCTTTTAAATCATAGAGAGAGGCTAATTTTGAGACTGTCGGATCCGATAGAATTTTGGCTTTCAGCGTTTCGTCTTGTTGCAATGCTTCCATGATTCTTGACAAGGGCTCTCGATGTATGGAGTCAAAATATTGAAGGATTTGATACAATAAGACTTTGTGGTCGACATCAGAAATTTGTTCGGCATCTTGCATCAACTGATCTAGCTGAGCTAATATCTGATTGTATTCTTCATTATTAAATAGAACCTCTTTCATGATTAGTTGGGAGAGCTGGCGCAGTTATGTACGCAGTTTTCTAATTTGTGTCCATCAGGACCATAACAAAATTCGCAGTCAGGACCACACTCTCCATGACCAGCTTTTTGATAGCCTTGAAAGGCTTCTGAGAACCGTTTTCCTGCCTCTTTTCTTGATTCTTCAGATAAACCAACAACAGAACTATTTGTAATGGGATCACTACTAGAGGAGAGCACTTTATTTTCGACCAATAGATTTAAATGGTATATGAGGTTGTCTATGTTGGTATTGAGCAAAGCATCAATTTGTGTAACAGATACTTCTTTACCAAATCCCTCACCATCCATCCAGTACAAAATCTGAAGGATTTCATCTTTCCAAAAAAGAGCTCGCAATGCTGATTTTTCAACCTTGTCCATTAAGCAATTTTGTTTTCTTGAAATAAGTGATCGCTGTGCAATGGCGTAATGCTAGCTAAGTTAGCAAGATTTCCTACTGCTAATGATCTGATGACCGATATAATTTCTGGAATTTTGTCTTCCATATCTGGAGTCAATTGCTCGCCTGCGATTTCAGGACCCGGTTCAACATCAACAAGGTACACATCATCTCTCCACACTTTAAAGTACTCACCAATCACCAATAAATTTTCTACAGAAATCACGCCAGTCGCGGCATCACCAACGCAAGCCTGAATTTGCTCTTCATCCGGCAAACCTCCTTCCCATTTGTAAACGGTTAAGTCTCCAATTTGTCGTTCTGGTCTTTCTATAGCACAAAGAATAATCACTCGATCAAAGGGAGGCTTTTCGGCCTCTAACATTTGGATCACTGCGACTGGTCCCCAGTTCAATTCATCAACGCTTACAAAATCAGGTAAGGTCATTTTTTGCAATTCTGGGAATAACATCGGCGGCATAGAGTGATTGCCAAGGACATGATAGCCAACTGTACCAATTAAGGTTTTCTTACTCAATTCCACAAGCACAGGTTGTAACTTCTCTTGTGACAACATGATCTGTATCTTTTGCCATGATGTGTGTTGTACATGGCATACAGGGATCAAAACTTCTAATGGCTCTTAGTATGTCTATGCCTTTGTAGTCTTCAGGATTGTCATATTTTTCTAGAATCGGCGTATTCAAGACAGCTTCTTCGTATGGACCAGGTGCTCCCCATGGCGCTCTTGGTGCTGCATTTAATGTTGACGGCGTAATGATTTGATAGTTTTTAATCAGGCCATTCTCAACAATTAAATGATGTGTCAAAAATCCACGACCTGCTCCCCAAGCTCCAAAACCAATCTGAGTGCCTGTCTTTGGAATCTCATATGGTGTACTGACTGCAGTCTCACCATTACGGAGTAACTGCATCGCTAATTGCCAGTTTTCCATAGCCACCATGGCAGAGTAAGGAATACAATACGCACGTGCTCTATTTCTTTCAAAGGCATTCCAATGCTCAGGTATTTTCCATTCTAGTTGTGCTTCAGGCAGATTGTATTTTGGCACATTGATCAACATGCTATGACCTGTGTTTTCTAAGAACTGGCTTGCAGGTGCTCGTTGTGCTTTGGCTGTTATATACATCCGGCTATACGCGCCTGCTTCCATAGGCATCCTATCCCAAGTCGGACATGTGTCCCAGCTATATCTGTCTCTCCAACTTTGTTTGCCTGGCTTCGGTATGGTTTCTTTATTCCATGGGTGATTTGGACTCAATGGCATACCATTGGCATCCGTTTTATATTTTTGTCCATCCCATTTTTCATAATAAGAATGTTCGACAAATTCCTCCAGTCCAGCATTGAGTTCAGTTAGATTCGTCGTGACAACTTCTCCATCAACTAAGATGCCGGGTGTGGACCATCTATCATTTCCCCATTTATCACAATTTTCAAATGTGCCATCATATGAATCAGGCCTGTCCCAAACGCCCGTATCAGCCATCGTCGCAGGGCGCACACCACACTGTGCATATTTTGGATCCTCTTCTAAAAAGAAATCAAAAATGTCATCCCAAATGCCCGTTGTCTTTTGTCCGTAATCGAAAAATTTGACTAAACGAGTATAGACTTCATTGAGTGTTGAAGGCGTCACCGTCACAGAAATTCCTCCTGGAATGACTGATTGTGGGTGAGGATATTTTCCACCGATTTGTACATAAGCTTCTCTAGCAACACGTGTCATAGACAAGGCCTCCAAATACAACTTTCCCTTAAGCGGGTTGAGGTCCTTCATGATATCTAATATGGTATCATAGCCATGGACAGCTTTGTTTTTTGCTTTTTTACTTCCTGCTTTTGAGATCAATTCTGGATTCGTTGCAGCGACAAGCTCTTCTGAATAATCTGGGCCACTCAATAAAAATAAATGCAATGGATGATCATACAGATACTCAATGGCGAGAAGAATATTTCTCATTACAATTCCCAATGGCGGAGGCTTGATACCGAGTGCCATTTCAATGGCTAAGGCTGACGTCGTAGCATGCACACCGCCACATACACCACAGGCACGACTACTGATATAGGCCGCATCCCTAGGATCTCTTCCTTTCAAAATAATTTCATAGCCACGAAAGAGTGTTGCCATTGAATTGGTTGACAAAACTTTCTTTTCTTTCAAATCAACAACGCTGTGAAAGGCGAGTGCTCCCGCAACACGTGTCACAGGATCATAATCAACACTTCTGATAAAGCCATTTTTTTCCATCAGGCTCTTCAGCTTATCTTGCTCCACACCGAGGTCAACAACTTTATATTCGTAGGGATTTGCGATATCCTCTTTCAGATAGGCATTGCCTTGTTCATCAAATGCAATTGGTAGATTTTTAAAACACATATTTTTTTATTCTATTGAATATCAATTTATTTAAACAAGCTTCAACACCTTTGCAATGTCAACCAAATGACCATCTACAGAGGAAAGACCTCCATGCAGCTGTGTGAGCGCACCATTTATTGTATTTAAATTTCCCTCTAAGGGTTCTGTATCATCTACAATTTTTTGAAGACCACCCGCTAAATCTTGTAGATGGGTTCCTGCTCGTCTTAAAGCTATAATAATTAAGACCAAATAAATCACCAATACCAACACGACGATGGCGACGATGATTAAGGTAATGATATAAAGTAAATATGCTGTCATGATTTTATTATTAATTGAGTTTTGCTGCCCTTCCTGCAAGAGCACCTTTCAAGGTTTCGGCATTTTCATTAATTCCACCAGCGACTCCCAACATTGTACTCGCTACTTCAATGGTATCATCAAGTGCGGCCACTGCATCTGTATTCCCAGCAATGCCCACTCCAGCCTCAAGCATTTCTTTAAAGTATCTTTCAATATTGAGACTAGCCTTCCAGGTTCTATGGAGTAAGCTGACAATTAATGGAAGCAACAAGACTGTTACCACGAGTAGAATTGCCCAAAGTATAAGTACTGTTTGTGACATAGTTTACGGATTTTCCTGATTTAATGCAGCTGTTATCGTCCCAGCTAGGTTTTCATTGACAACAACTAGTCCATTCGCAGTATCACTTAAGGCCGCATTCAGCTTAGTGACTTCTGTTGGCAAATGACCCGTTTCTGTTTCTATAGCTCGAAGCCCCAATCTTAATTTTGCTAAATAACTATCTCCTTTACCACCAATACTATTTAATAATTTAATGATCGCTCTTAAATAGCTAACTAGAACGATGACTAAAAGAACAACGGCAAGAATGGTTAATAACATTAATAAAATTTCCATAACAAGCTTTTTAAATTAGTGATGTTTTAAAACACATGCAGGGCATCCAGGACATCCTTCAGCATGCTGTTTAATGGCATCAGAACCTTTTATAATATTCACAGCTGTTCCATATATTTTTTTGACAAGCTGATTTGTTTTTGACAGGAAAATGGGAATCTGGATTGTATTGTTAGCAGTCAGTTTGCCTTGCGTCCAGATTTGAGCGGCTGCTGTGTCAATGTCTTTAGCTGTCGATTTTATCAAATGCAGCAGAAAGCCAACGACACCGATAACGACCAATCCAATAATCAATGACAGAATCCAAAGTTTTATGTGTGTATCCATAATGGCTTAATCAGTTTGAGTTTCATACAATGCTTCTGCGACCATGCCGGCATGCGTTTCGATTGCTTGCGCACCTTCTAATATATTACCTGCGACGGCATTGGTTTGTTCTAACTCCCAAATGCAATTTGTATTTTCTTTTATTTTGACAACAAGACCTAAGGCGGCTGTTGCTAATTTTAGTATCCGTCTTGCCTGACTTCTTACTAGCAGGAGTAATATAGCAGCGGCAAGAATGATCACCACAGCGATGCCCAAGCCAATAAAGTAATACGTATATAATGTAGAATCATCCATAAGATTAATTTGATCCTGGTTTTTTACTATTTCTAAACTGTAATTTTTCGTAAGCGAAATGCATAATCTTTTTCATCGGATTTGGCTCAGCGACATGTCCCCAACCAGATGGCACGGCTTTGTCTCTATTCCATTTTGCAGTCCTGTTTTGATATTCCATTGTCATCTCACGCAGATTGCTAATTAGCCCGCCCGTCATTCTTGACAAAGTTGATGATACAATTGTGCCAGGAGGTGTCGCATAAAAAGGAGCGAAGCTATCTGGGAAGCCCGGCATTGTACAGCCTATACATGGCGCACCGACATTCATACAGCCGCCTTGCCCGTTGATGGCACCGCGCTTATTGATATTACATTGGACAACTGGTCCCCAGCAGCCAACTTCTACAAGACATTCTTTGTCACCATATTCTTCAGCAAATTTGCCTTCTTCATAAAAACCTGCTCGGGTACAACCTCTATGCACCGTCTCTCCAAACAACCAAGATGGCCGGCCTAATTCATCAAATTCAGGTAGAGGTCCGAGGCCATGTAAAAACAGTAAGACTGCTGCGATTGTCTCCGTTATATTATCACCTTGAGGCGCACAGCCTGGCAAGTTAACGACAGGAAGCCCAAGTGTACTCCTATAATCTTTTCCTAAAAAGTCCATCATACCGACGGCGTCAGTTGGATTGCCCGCTGCTGCAGGTACACCGCCCCAAGTCGCACAAGTACCGACTGCTATGACGGCTGCGGCATGTTTACTCATTCTTGATACCCAACTCGAGGATGGGATTGGTTGTGGATTACCCTCTTCATCTTCATCTGCTCCTAGACCTGACCAATAACCACCAGTCGCTGCAGCAATACGCTCGTCCATGATTGACCCTTCTCCAATGACCACAAAAGGTGCGCCAAGCTCTCCCTTCGCTGCTAATCGAAATGGTTTCATAAACTCCTCACCAGCAGTAACAGCTAGTACAGGATGATGGAGGACGACTTTAGGCAAACCTGGTAAGACGCCTCTTAATAAGTCTTCTACTGATGGCGATGTTGCACCAACTGCGGCAATTGAACAACCATCACAACTCCCCCCAGCTATCCAAAAGGCATGAACCTCTTCGATGTGGTTAGGTAGTAATGATTTGCGACCATGGTTGGTAGTCATGATTTTATACTTTCATTATGAATAAGAACAATACAAAATCAAGATATCACCTAATTTAGGAAACGAAAATTTTGATAGAGGGTAATATTAGAAAATATTTTCTAATCCTATGGTAGACTTTTGTTGGATTTACTATTTTCGCTTTAGAGTCATATAAAACATATCAAGACAATACATGATTTTTAACACCCAACTATCTCGACTAAGTGGTCTTTTTTTATTCTTTTTGATCAGTTTCTCTGTGCACTCACAAGTGTCTGACAGCATACTGTCTATCTCATCAGACGAAGTACTTGTCTCGGCAACCAGAAACTTGACTGTAGCAGACAGATTGCCCTTGAATATTGATGTTGTTAATCAACGACAAATCATAGAATCTCAACCGGTATCTCCAACAGAAGCTTTGCAATATGTGCCTGGAGTGACTAGACAAAGTGATGGTGGTTTGGCGAGTACGCCGATCATTAGAGGATTATCAAGAGAAAGAGCTCCTATTTTAATTGATGGCAATCCATTTGTCGGAGGACGGATCAGATCATACGGCTTGATTGATCCGTTTCAAATAGAGCAAATCGAAGTGATTAAAGGTCCAGCTTCTGCTTTTTGGGGCAGTGATGCTGTTTCAGGACTTGTGAACATCGTGACGCGCAAAGCAGAGAATGGTTATGGTAAAGCGTTTAAAGTAGGTAGTAGTTTGTATGGAGGCTATCATACTGTGAATAGCATGTACCGCGGACGCTTAGAAGTCGAGGGTCGAGGCAATGGCTTTGATTTTTTAATTGGCGGTGGTATTCGAAACGCTGGTAATACGGCGACACCCGAAGGTGATATTGAAAACAGTCAATTTGAGTCCAACAATGTAGATTTTAATTTGGGTTACTCATGGGCGGCCAACCATCGTCTAGAATTAAGTGGTAAATATTATCAGAATAAGAATGCTGGTTTTCCGGGTGGGCTTGGTGCGCCTGGTCCTCCAAGAGTTGATCGCCGGTTTGATCCAGATACGCAGAGAGGCATCAATCTGAGTTATGAAGGCAGGAATATTTCTGACAAAGTAGAGATGATAGGTGCCCGTCTATTTTTCAAACGGCAAGACCTACACATCAGTCAAACGACGAATATTTTCTTTCCAATGACGATGAATGCGAATAGAATCATTAATGCTGAGTTAGATGTTGATGTTCCTTTTATGGGCGCTAAATTTTTCGGTACACTACGGCAATCAGAAAAAGCGAAACTGAGTATTGGCGTCGACTTTTTGAGAGAACATCGGATAGGGACTCATCGTGATTTAAATATTCAAATATTTAATCCCATGGGTATGATGGTGAATGAAATTAATAGACCGTTTACCCAAATACAACCGGATAGTTATAGTACGAGCTTAGGTCTATTTGCGATTGAAGAATTGACACTGAGTGATAAACTGAATCTGCTTATTGCAACAAGGATAGATAATGTGAGCACGAGTATTGAAGATGGACCTTTTGATATTGCGGCCATTGAGACAATTTATAATAGTGACAATACATCTGATAGTGATCTTGCGCTTTCGGGAAATATTGGGCTCAAGTATTCTTTGTCAGAAGCATTTAATATAAAAGCAAATGTGGCCAATTCATTTAGAGGCACAGACTTATTTTCTAAATATCATTTTACAGCAGTTGGAGCAGGCTTTTTGGTTCCCAATCCAGATCTTGATCCAGAGAGAGGTGTGTTTTATGAGTTGAGCGCAAATTATAAAACCAAAAGCCTTACACTGGAAGCTGCCTTTTATCAGAACTTTTTAAATAATTTATTTGTCGCCACAGATTTGACATTTGCAGATTCGCCATCTATACAATTTAGAAATGTGGGAGAGGCAACCATCACAGGATTAGAGTGGAATGCCAAGGCGAGTATCGGCACATTGTCCTATGTATTTTTAAGTGGCGCGATGATTAATGGTAATAATGACATTACAGATAATCCACTGCCAGCCATGCCGGCAATGCAATCTTGGCTAGGTGTCCATTACAGAGATGCAAACAATCGGTTTTTTGTACAACCTGAAGTTTTATTTGTCGGCGAACAAAATGATGCCGCTCCTAACGAAATTGTAACGCCAGGCTATACAATACTGAATATAAAAGCAGGACTAAATCTACATCAATTCAGTGACCAAATGCCACATGCATCTATTATCGCCAGTGTGACAAATCTGACAGACAAAACATATCGCAGCCATGTGTCAAGAGGCGCGCCGGGCAATCAAAATGTTTTTCTTGAGCCTGGACGAAGTATTAATTTGTCGTTCGTGACGAGGTTTGGGGCGGCTGTGCATTGATTTTGTTAAAGCTTTAGTGTTTATAATTAAATAAACCCAATTTCACTTGTTGGTTTTCCTCCAATGGGTCATGACTCAATGTCGTTTAGTTAAGGAATATATTACGAAATAATTACATATCTTAATGTTTGATATAGAACCAATTAATTATCAAAACTTTGGTTTATGTCATCCTATCGTCTCAAGTTTTTTAGTACCCTAGAAAATGAATTGTCTGTAGACAGTTTCATTGATGAATCTATATATGGTAATCACTCATCATTTAGCAGAAACAGGTTTTTCAGTCTTCGGAAAATAATTGTATTTATTATGGTTTTAAAAACATCTTATCAGAGAGAAATTAATTCATTTTGTAAAAAGATACTGGGAGGAGATTATAATATTAGACAAGTCACATCTGGAGCTATTAGTCAAGCAAGAGCTAAACTTAACCCATGGGCTTTTCAAAGATTGAATGAAGTTGGGGTTGAATCATTTTACAAAGAAGCACCTTATCTTAAATGGAAGGGATTTAGATTATTAGCAGTAGATGGCAGTTCATTGAGTCTTCCAAATACTAAAAGTATAATTGAAGAATTTGGAACTGTATTTTGTCCATCAGATAATGTTTCACAGCGGAGCATGGCTAGATGTTCTATTGTTTATGACGTATTAAACTGTTTAACAATAGATGCACAATTAGGTAAATGTACCACTAGTGAAAAGGCTCTTTTAGAAAAGTCATTAGATAAATTACAACAAGGAGATTTACTTCTAGGAGATCGGGGATATGGCTATAACATTATACTTCACTGGCTAAAAGAGAGGAAAATAGAATTTTGTATAAGACTAAAAGCTAATCATAGAAAGGAAGTGAAGAAATTTACTTTGTCCAAGGAACGAGATAAAATAGTAGAGTTTAAATACACTGATAAACTAGCAAAAGAGCTAGGCATACAATACGGCAAAACAATAACAGTACGATTGATTAAGGTGTTTTTAGATAATGGGAAAACAGAAATTCTTTGTACCTCTCTATTGGATAAAGTAAAGTATGCTAGAAAAGAGTTTAAAGATCTGTACTTTAAGAGATGGGCTGTAGAGGAAGCATATAAATTATTAAAAATCAGAGCAGATTTAGAATCGTTTTCGGGTAGAACAGCACGATCTATTTACCAAGACTTTCATGCAAAAATATTATTGATGACCATTTGTTCAGCACTAAGTTTTCCAATCGAAGAAAAAGTTAGGAAAGAATATACAGCCGCAAAAACTGGCAACCACTACGATCAAAAAATTAATAAAACAGATGCTTTGGCAGAGACTCAAAATAATCTAATTGCACTTCTTATTAAGAAAATCTATAAAGCTACAATAAACAGTTTTGATCTGGTTATTGAAAAATCAAGGTCTATCATAAGGCCTAATCGAAAGGAAACAAGAAACCATGTTTTTAAGAAACGAAAATCCTATAATTTTAAAAGATTATGAGCTTAACTAAACGACATTGGGTCATGACTCGTTGGAGAATAATACGGAGGATATGGTCCAATAGAGTTATTTCTTAAGTTACAGACATAAGAAATATCTAGAGGATATAAAATGTCAAGAACAAGATAGTTTTAGTGGTTTTAAGAAGAGAGACTATAATGCCTTAAACAATTGCACGATTTTTGTAGTTTTTAAACCATTGAAAACTAAAAATGAAATTATGAAATTGAATACGCTACTTTTTATGTTAACTTTCTTGGCTTGTGCTGGATTTACAGTGAATGGACAAGACGTTAAGTTTCCTTCATTAGATAAGAGTCCTTTGGATGCTGCACACTATCCAAGTCGATCCGCGTTTGCAAATTACTTAGACGCAGATGATCCTGATCGAAATCAGAAGATTAAAGTAGTCTATAGCCGTCCGAATAAAAATGATAGAGTTGTCTTTGGTGAATTACTAAAGTATGGCGAGTTATGGCGATTAGGCGCTAATGAAGGAACAGAAGTTATGTTCTTTGTGCCAGTCGAAATTGGGGGTAAAACAATCCAATCTGGGACATATACAATGAATGCCGAATTGCATGAAGACCATTGGGTACTGAATATATCGACGGAGAGATTTATTGCTGGCACGAGTAATCTAGATGCATCGAAAATTATTGCTTCTGCAAAGATTCCAACATCTCAGATTGATGATGTTAGAGAAGCGTTTACAATCGGATTTCAAAAAGTTGATGAAGGAAATGTAAATATGATTTTCGAATGGGATCGAACTCGAGCGGTCTTGCCGATTAATTTGAATGCACCAACGATGGCAGGTGACGATAAAAGCCCAATGGATCTAGCAGCTTACCCAGCTAGCTCACGATTTAGAAACTTAGCTAAACCAGAAGATTTTGACAATTCTGCACCTAAGGTAAGAGTTGTGTATAGTCGACCTCAAATGAATGGACGAAAAGTATTTGGCGAATTACTTAAATATGGTGAGATGTGGAGAGTAGGCGCTAACCAAACGACAGAGGTGACTTTCTTTACTGATGTGATGATCGGAGACACAAAGATCAATTCTGGCAGGTATGGACTGTTTGCTAAAGTCCATGAAGATAACTGGGAGTTTATAATCCATAAAAATGTGCAATCCTGGGGGCCGCCCAATCATAATGACGAAGACAATATTGTGACCGTAAAAGCGCCGATTGCTAAAACGCCTTCTACTTTAGAGGCCTTGTCGATTACCTATGAAGAGGTAGGAGATAACATGGTTAATCTAGTCGTCGGATGGGAAGACACAATGGCAAGGTTACCAATAAAAATGATGGAATAAGCCAACGATAGATAATATTGATATGCCTCAATTCACTAATATGGATTGGGGCATTTTTATATAAATAAAATCATTAGATTTTTAAAAATGAGTTTTTAAAAAACCAAGCATTCAGTTCGAGACTTTTTTCTGCTAATTCAATACCTAATAGTGTTAATGAATATTCCACTTTTGGCGGGACTTCATTATAACTTTTACGAACCACTAAATCGTGTTCTTCCAGCTTTTTAAGTGTGACAGATAGCATCCGAGATGACACATCTTTTACCTTATCTTTTAATTCACCAAAACGCATAGTATCAAAATAGGCAAGATTGAATAAAACCAATAAGCTCCATTTATCAATCAATATGGACATCACATCTTTTGTAATACAAAAGCCCTTCTCTTTTCGGGTTTTTATTGATCGAATAAAAAATTCTTCTAAATCTTTTTTCAACCTAAGCTTCTGATTCTCAATATTAGTTACTGCCATGTTACTTACTTACGATGGTGTTATGTATTTGATTGGAGTTAATGATAGTCTATATTTGTAATAGTTACTAAAAGTAATCAATGTAACATCAAATTGCAACACTATGGAGAAATCAATGAAAACAATTGCTCAAGACGTAAAACTGTCTTATGATGTATTGGTGGACTGGATGGAGTCACATTCGGAGTCCCACCTCAATACAAAACTGTATCCTGACAAATGGACAGCAGCTCAACATGTATTCCATATCGTTAAATCTAGTAAGGCGATTAGCAATGGATTTAATTTACCTAAAGAAACTTTAAAATCGATGTTTGGCTCTTTAGAACGTGAACCATATGATCTGGCTCGTTTGAAAAGTAATTATGAGAAGATGCTTTCTGATGGCGGAAAAGCGCCTCCTGCTTTTAGTGCTGATCCAGAACGACAATTTACCAAAGATGAACTTAGGAAGCGACTTGGTGATGAGCAGGCCAATTTTCAATTGTCATTATTGAAATGGGAGATGGATGAGTTAACGAGTTATACCATGCCGCATCCTATCATGGGTAAACTAAGTCTTTTAGAGTTTTGTGATTTTAATATACTCCATAATCGTCATCATCTTAATACATTAAATGAGAAGTATTCTATGTAAGCGAGTAATACTTCTTAGGGAGGAAACGATGATAGGAATATAGCCCAATACACTTCGCTTGGTGTCAAGAAAAGTAATTGGGAAATTGGTGGAGATTAGATGCAACCATCCTGATAAAGTCTCGTCTTTTGGTAGTCAATACACAACGACTCATGAAACACCTCTTGCTATGGCTTTTATTCATGTTATTCTTTATGTCTTGTTCCCAAAGCTCCATTTCAGATGAATTGGGTATTGAGCAAAAACATGTCAAAGATTTATTAGTATCTACTAATCCATTAACGGATCCAGATGTATTTATTGGAAAACACAAAGCTAAAGCTATGATTTTGGGTGTTTTTCATTTCGCAAATCCGGGACTAGATTCTTATCAAGAAAAATTTGAATTCAATATTTTAGAAGATGAGCATCAAGCGGAATTGATAATACTCTTAGATAAATTGGCGGCGTATAAGCCATCAAAAATCCTCTGTGAATGTAATCGAATTAGGAGCGATAGCATTCTTAATGTAGATTATAAGAAGTATCTATCTGGTGAATTTACTATGGAGAATAAGGTCAATGAAATATTTCAAATTGGATTTAAATTAGCGAAAGAATTGGGCCATACTCAGGTGTATTGCACAGATGCAAAACATATGTGGTGCGGCGTTGAATTGGATTGGGACAATCATGATACGGAAGCTTATCTTAAATCCAAAGGACAATTAGAGAAGTCTAGTCGTTATGATTATAATGCCTTATACGAGCTAGAGGATTCGTTGAAATCAGTTCAGAGTCTAACTCATCATTTCATAACCACCAATGATCCGCGGATGACATTAAAATCATATCAAGCTTATTTGACTACATATGCATTAGAAGGAGCTGGTGATAATTATGTAGGAGCAGATTCGTATGCCAAGCAGAGTCAAAGAAATATCAAGATCTTTTCAAATGCATTAGACCTTACAAATTTTGATTCTGAAGAACGATTATTAATGATCTATGGAAATTCTCATGTGTTTCCACTAAAACAATTTTTTACACACTCACCTGACTACGACTATATTGAAGTCAATGACTATTTATCAAAATGACATTTTGTTTTAAAAGAGAATGAGGTTGTTCTACATTGCCTAATATTGATATTGAATAAGAAGGAAAAACACAAATAGACGTGGTCATAAAAGAACATAAAGACTTTACTAAGTATATATAAAAATGAGGCAGCCTCATGACGTAAGGCTGCCTCTTTTTAGATAAAAAAATCTTCAAAACAATATATATACTAGCTAAAGGGTAAGCGACTAAATGATTAAGGAGACAAGGTTTCAAATAACTCGTCTAGATAATACTCTTTGTTTTGTGCATTATATAATGTTCTGCAATTTCCAGTTCCACTTCTCATTATACTCGCACAGTAGCCATTATTGGTAAGCGCCTCAGTATGATCTCGGCCTAGTACACAATGCCCTAATTCATGAAAGACAACCATCTCTCTTGAAAAGAATCCAGCACGATCCCAGAACGGCATATCTATGGTCACACTATTGGGTTGGCGACCACCATATGAACATGTACCTGCCACACCATCATCATGTATGTCTGATATAGCTCCAGTTAAATTAAACTGATTGAGATTATAATTCAGTCCTCGCGCTGCTGCCTGTTTTTCAAAGTCCTCAAAGTAAGACCAGAGACGCTCATCTACATTAGCAAATGATCTGACCGCAGGTGTCGTGACAACTTCTTCAGTTGGTAAGACATCACAAGATTGCATCATTTGATGGAGGACGATAATAAAGAGGAAGGAGAAAATGCGAATACCTTTCATAGGAGTAACAAGTTTTTAGTATGAGTTAAGTGTATTCCTATGTATTCGTATAGACGTTGTTTTGGTTGGATGTATAACTGTTGGAAAGAATCGTTTCTTATGCTTTAGTGGATTTTAGTAAATCCTTAACGATCCATATGGGGTGATGTAGTTGTATCACAAATGTGGTGTTTGAACGTCGAAAGCAAAATAGTAGTGAATTTATAATGAATAGTCGTTAGCTGAATCTAATCAGTAAACCGGAGGTATAAATCGAGGTATTGATGTTAGTGTGGATTAGGTATGCTCAGATATAGGAGTTAGGTAATCGGAATCTTCCTTATCCAAACATTTCAGTAACAATCTAATTAGTTTTGCAGCTAACAGCTCCATTTTAGTGTTAATTGAATTAAGTTCTTCAATGTCCTTAACAATCTTACCATGAAAAATAACATTCCGTAAATCAAGTATTTTTTTTAGATCAAGGTCATATCTATTTAGGTCTATGGTAAGCGTTCCAGCAACCGCGTGTTAAATTTCCGAGTTTCTACTATTAAATTTACTCCAAAAAATAAATGAGTAAACAACGCAACCAATCTCAAATGTTTCCGCTGGTTAAACGATACCTGGCTAGTGGTCAATCAAAAGTCGACTTTTGTGCCCAACACAATATTAAGGTGCACACCTTTCAATATTGGTTAGGCAAATTTAAGGAAGATCGACTAGACAACAAACAGCTCGATAGATTTGTGCCCATACAAATTAAAGAAGAGGAAGCCGTAATGAACCGAAGCATACGAGTTACATTCCCAAGTGGCCTAAAAGTCGAGTTGCCAATATTCTGATTGGATGTTTGGACTCAGTGATCAACACAGGTATTATTACTACACCGGAA
>CALGLU010000139.1 GCA_937959275.1 uncultured Saprospiraceae bacterium
TCAGATCCAATATAAAATGAATAAATAGACATAACTTTAAATTTATAAATGAGAAGATTATCACTATTACCTTTAGTAGGCCCTAACGCCTAAATTTCTACATGGTGCTAATCTAAAATAGTAGCGGAAGACTAATTCGGAAAGTAAGGCATAATCCTTAGACAGGCAGATAGTTCACTTCCGCTACTTTATTAACAATTAAGATGTTAAACTAACAAAAGAAAAAGAAGCAAAAAGAAAATATACATAGTAGTAATAGTAATGTGATTATAAATAATCAATTACAATACTAAAGGGTCAGGCAGGTTCAAAAAAGAGCGCGTCATTCTGAACTTGATTCAGAATCTGATTTGTGTAGAGCCTAATAAATCAGTATTATAGGCACTGTAGTGTTTTAAAAAGTCCGTGTCATTCCGAGCCCATAAAATTCCTTTGCGCTATTAATCTATTTCTTAATTAAGTATCTTTTAAGATAAATTCAAAAAATGGATACATCAAAAGAAAACATTCCAACTCTATATCAATGGATTGGAGGAGTCGAAATCATTGAGACCTTAATTACCAAGTTTTACGATAAAGTTGTGCAAGACGATATTCTTAAACCTATTTTTCAGCATATGTCAAAAAGCCATCAAATCAATGTCGCTCACTTTATCTCAGAAGTATTTGGTGGACCAAAATTGTATACTGAAAATGGTGGTTCTCACTTTGGAATGGTAAAAAAACATTTCCAAAAAAATCTAACTGAAGTCCATAGAAAACGATGGATGAATTTGTTATTAGAAACCGCAGATGAATTGGATCTGCCCGACGATCCAGAGTTTCGTTCAGCATTTTTAAGTTATTTGGAATGGGGAACTCGCTTAGCTGTTATCAATTCAAATGCAGACAGTATTGATATGAATCCAGATGAGCCAATGCCTAAATGGGGATGGGGTGAAGTTGGTGGACCATATATCAATACGGCAAGAGGAACGGAGTCCTTTGCCTCAGATTAGGAACGGCGTCCTTTGCCTCAGGTTGGGAGCGGAGTCCTTTGCCTGAGTTTGATTGGAGACACAGCAACTTGATCCTGAATCGAAGGTCTCCGTACCTCTCGATTAAATGATTTTTTTAAATTTTTCTTTATTCACAAAATCCAAACCCATATCCAATCCATAGCGGTAGTCTTTCATAATTGTTTTTCGATTGGAAGAATAGGTGCCGCTTTTTAAAATTTTAGCAGGATTGATCTGAACAATCTCTAAATCGGAAGGTGGATTTTCTATAAACTCGATGCTCTGATTATAGGTCTCATGAGCGAGATCAAAGGTCCGTTTTAGATTTGGTTGAGATTTGAAATATAGACTGCCAAAATAATTTGGCCAGCTCTGTGAGTACTGCTGACCAGTAGGCCATGTTCGCAATACCAATATTCGTCTGACGCCTTGCGCGTAAGCCCATTGTGCGGGTAGCGGATCACTCCAGCCACCATCAAAATATTCGACATCATCAATAAAGTGTTTACCTTTGGTCACAAAGGGCAAGGTGCAAGAGGCGATTAACTGGTCAAGGAGTGTGTCAATAGTTGGTCTGAAATATGTTGGATTACCTGTATCACGCTCAGTGGCGACGATATTAAAGGGATGCTCATGAATACGTTTGACGATAGCAGGAATATCAAGTTTGACTTGCTGCTGTGCGACGATACCAATGTAATCAATATCCATAAATCCCTTCTCGCTCAATGTCCGTTTGAATTGTAAAAAGTTTTTATCGCTGGTTAAAGCTACAATTGCAGATAAGCAGGTCCTGTATTGTCTGCTGATAAAATAGGAGAGTGCAATTGAACCTCCAGACACACCAATATATTGATTGAACGGTCTATAGTCGGCGACAGAAAAAGCATCTAATATACCTGTGGTAAATCCAGTTCTAAATCCACCACCTTCCACAATCAGACATGTATTTTTATCTTGCATTTACTGTTAGTGTTTTTTTGAATTAAGCCCTGCCCGAATGTCAGCATATCAATTCTTAGTAATTGGATAAAACATAAAGATAGAGCTGCAAAGCCAAAGCCCTAGAATAATTTGGTTTTTGTCGATACGATTGTCATGATGATTTTTGAGATCGGTTGTGAAAATACGGTTTATCGATTAAATCATACTTTGAAGCGTGTCTACAAATTTCACCGTTGTCATAAACAGGACGATTCGCTGCATCTTGAGTTCAAATTACCTCTTCCGATATATTTATTTCTATGGTACATGTAAACTTAGCTATGTACCTATGTGTCTATGTGGTTCAAAAAGAGAACGGGACTCTGCACCTAAAATTCAAATCCCCCATTCCAATATATTTCTTTCTATGGTACAAGCAAACTTAGCTATGTACCTATGTGTCTATGTGGTTCAAAAAGAGAACGGTACTCTGCACCTAAAATTCAAATCACCTATTCCGATATATTTCTTTCTAAGGTACAAGCAAACTTAGCTATGTATCTATGTGTCTATGTGGTTCAAAAACAGGACGGCACTGCACCTTTATATTTATTAAGCCAATAAATCTTTGATAACATGTCCATGCACATCCGTTAATCTAAATCGTCTCCCTTGATATTTATACACATATTGATCGTGATGAATACCTAGCAGATGCATAAGAGTAGCTTGGAAGTCGTGCACATGGACAGGGTCTTTAATGATATTGTAACCAAAATCGTCAGTCTCTCCAATTGTCACACCTTTCTTAACTCCACCACCGGCCATCCAAATCGAAAAGCACCTTGGATGATGATCGCGACCAAAATTATCTGGCTTCAGTGAACCTTGTGAGTAGCAGCCTCTACCAAACTCTCCGCCCCAAATCACCAAGGTATCCTCGAGCATGCCTCGCTGTTTTAAATCTAGGAGTAAAGCTGTCGAAGGTTGATCTGTCTGCTTAGCCAAGCGCTTCATCAGATGAGGCAAGCCACCATGCATGTCCCAACCCTGATGATATAACTGGATAAAACGGACCCCCTTTTCTGCTAGTTTCCGGGCTAGTAGACAATTGTATCCATAGGTACCAGGGATTTTAGCATCAGGCCCATACATATCATAGATATAGTCAGGCTCGTTAGATACGTCCACAGTCTCAGGGACACTCATCTGCATTTTAAATGCCATTTCGTACTGAGCGATTCTGGCCTTTATGGATTCATCTTTGATCGTGTTATATTGCTCAGCATGAATTTTATTGAGATACTGAATCATCTGCTGGCGGTCTTCCCGAGCCATCCCTTCTGGGTTATTTAAATATAAAACTGGCTCGTGACCTGACCGAAACATCACGCCTTGATGATCTGCAGGTAAAAATCCATTCCCCCATAATTTGGCATATAAAGGTTGCCCACCGTTTTGTCCACGAGATAGTAAAACGACAAATGAAGGTAGATTTTCATTATCACTGCCCAAGCCATAACTCACCCAAGAGCCAATGCTTGGCCGTCCTGCTTGCTGTGAACCAGTCTGCACAAAGGTCACGGCTGGATCATGATTAATGGCTTCTGTATACATGCTTTTGACGATGGCAATTTCATCTACAATCTTTCTGTGGTGCGGTAACAGCTCACTTAACCATGTCTGACTTTCTCCGTACTGATTCCAAGTGAATTGACTTGCTGCCAATGGGAAAGAGCGCTGGTCTGATGTCATGCCTGTCACCCGTTGTCCTTGTCGGATACTATCAGGAAGTTCTTGACCAAACATTTCTTTGAGTTTGGGCTTGTGATCAAATAATTCTAGTTGTGATGGTGCACCACTTTGAAATAAATAAATGACTCGTTTGACTTTGGGCTGAAAATGGGGTAGGAGTAACTCATCCGAATCTGGCATGGCTGACAAGGGATTCGTCAAAGAAGACAATGCAGCACCACCAATACCAAACAGACTATTGTTTAGAAATGTGCGACGGTTGATTTGATTAGCAATTGATTTTAATCTATCCTCCATGATTATCGTTTCATTATAAATTCGTCAAAATTCATCATCGTAGATGCGATGACAGTATAGGTAGCTAATTCTGTTTTATCTAGATCATCAGATAATTCGTATTCTCCATTATTAATCCAAGGTCCTATTTTATCAGGTTCGTCGTTGAAGAGTTTTTTGAATGTTTGATATTGGTCCTTAAACGATTCATTTTCGAATTTGGTTAAGGAACGGGATAAGAGCGATTTGGCGGCATAGTCAAACACAGTATCGACATTTTCTTTATTCATAGTCACCATTTGAGCAGCCAGCACTCTTGATGCCTCCAGGTATTGAGGATCGTTCATTAGGATTAGTGACTGCAGAGGTGTAGACGTTTTCTGTCGTTGGACGACACAATAGTATCTGTCTGGCGCATCAAAAGTCATCATACTAGGTGGCGGCGAAGATCGCTTCCAGACGGTATACATACTTCTTCGATAGAGACTGTCACCGGATTGTTGTACATAATTTGTGGCATTTCTAGTAGCGAGTGCTTTCCATAATCCAGGTGGTTGATAAGGATAGACACTTGGCCCACCAATATCTCTGACTAAGAGGCCACTGGCGGCAAGTGCAGCATCTCTGATGTTTTCTGCGGATAGGCGATACGCAGGAAAGTGTGAGTACAGTAAATTTTCTGCATCTTCTTTAATTGCTTGATCTGATGGCAAACTAGATTGTCTGTAGGTGCTTGACATCATGATGAGTTTTATCAAGGCCTTCGTGTCCCAATCCATTTCCATAAAGGTCATTGCCAAATAATCTAACAATTCTGGATGTGTGGGTAGGTTGCCTTGGTTACCAAAATCTTCTTGGGTGGCAACGATTCCTTTTCCAAATAACATCATCCACATTCGATTGACTGCTACACGAGCTGTCAATGGATGCGCGTTGTTAAATAACCACTCTGCCAATTCCAACCTGTTTTTTGGCTTACTCTTGATGACTGATTGAAAAATTGCTGGTACTTCAGGACTCACTTCTGTAGTGGGTTGATCATAAAGGCCACGGTCCAAGATGTGAGTTGGTCGTGTCTGACGACGGTCTTGCATAATCATGACTTCTTTTTGATTGGTCAAGATTTGATTGAGCTCGCCTTTTGCGGCGATAAATTTATTTTTTCTGCTTGTAAAGATTTGGTTATAATTATTGTCTAGATAATACTGAAGGAGTTCATCTTTAGATAATTCGGATGTGGCCAGTTTGTCTTTATCTAAAAACAACTGTTCAATTTCAAGAGGTGTCAAGCTGCGGTTGTAGACTTTTAGTTCGTCCATATGAACGTCAGTGATGGACTTGCGCAGTTCCATACCAAGCTGGAAAGGCAAATTAGACCAGTTTGATTTATTGACGCCATGCAATACACTTTTATACAATTTATCTGATAGTACCGTATTGGTGGTTGCTTTGCCATTGATAAATGTACTCAGTCCATTTGCTTTGCTGCTCCCATTATATGTCATGGCTACATGTACCCATTCATTAAGCGGGATCTTTTCTGCTGTCAACACATCGATGGCATTATCAGGCCAGACATGATTTAATTGGAAGGAGAGGCTGCGATCTTCATTTAATTTGCAGAGCCAACCTCGGTAGCCTTCAAAGTCTCCGTTGCTGTTGTTAAAGAGTGGGCCGCTAATACGATCAGTCAACACCTTAATGCGAATACTCACCGTAAATTCATCATTGCGATCGATGTCCAAATCTCGATTAAATCGAACACCACCATCGCCATTAAATGCTAATCCTTTTCCTTTGTAAGCGTCAACAATCTTGGGTCGGAAGGTGGAGTCGCCTACGATAGCTGCATCTAATTTATTCTTTGCTTGATTGTAGAATGAAAATGTTGGTCTGGCTTTTTGTTGGTTTTGAGAAGAGCCATTTTGATCTAAATCCATTGACCATAAATCAGTTGTTTTTTCAGATTCAAATGAGAAATCTGCTAATAATTTATACGAGCTAGGGTAGTCAATCTCAGGTTTAATCGTAGCATACCAGTTTTCAAAGGCGTCCTTGTAGTCCTCAGAAACTAATGTTGTTTCAATGTGTTTGATTTCTTGGGTTAAGGAATCAATTTTGCGTTTTGCCTCATCGGTGGGCAGTAATATTGTGGGCGAGGCCTCACCATTGTAGGGGACAATGCCTGACTCGTTATTGTTATTAAAAAAGGCATACAGACTATAGTAATCCTTTTGGCTGATTGGATCATATTTGTGGTCGTGGCATCTAGCGCATTCGGCGGTGAGGCCAATGATCGCTTTGCCAAATGTGTTCGTGCGATCGGCGACGTATTCTACGCGATACTCTTCATCGACGATACCTCCTTCTTGTGTTTGGGGATGGTTGCGATTGAAGCAGGTGGCGAGGAGCTGGTCAGTGGTTGGATTCTCTAATTGGTCGCCGGCTATTTGCCATGTTATAAAATCTTTGTAGGATAGGTTGTCATTGTAGGCGCGGATCACCCAGTCGCGCCATGGCCATGTGGTGCGTAGGCCGTCGTCTTGATAGCCATGTGTATCGGCATAGCGCGAGATGTCGAGCCATTCGAGGGCCATGCGTTCGCCGAAGTGAGGGGATGCTAGTAATTTGTCGATGAGCTTTTCATAGGCGTCTGAGGATGTGTCATTCATATATGCATCTATGTCCTCGGGAGTAGGCGGCAGTCCTGTGAGATCAATAAATGTGCGTTTGAGTAGGGTTTGTTTTGGAGCTTCGGGATTGGGTTCGAATTGCTTGTTGATGAGATTAGCATAAATGAAGCGGTCGATATTATTTGTAGACCAGTGATCATCTTTTGTTTGAGGAATCGGAGGGAGGCTAGGGCTGGTAAAGGACCAATGTGTTTTATATTCAGCTCCGTCTTGTATCCATTTAATGAGTGTGGCTTTTTCGTGTTGTGATAAGGACAAGTGAGAAGTAGGAGGTGGCATGACATAATCTGGATCAGTAGAGACGAGTCTATCAATCCAGTCTTGGTGGTTGAGATTGGAGGGATTGATATCTAAACGCAGCTCAGCTTTGCGTTGTTTTTCATCAGGGCCATGACATTTAAAACACTTATCAGATAAGATGGGTTTGACGTCAAAATTAAAATCTACTTTATCCTCAAATGATGAGATAGTTTGCTGGACGTCATCAGGAACGTTTGGTTGACAAGCTATACAGCAGATCAAGCAGAGTATGACTAGAGATGCTGGATGAAGTTTTTTCACTCTTCAATTTACGAATATCATATTAATAAACAGAAGTGTTTGATGTTTTGTCTAGTACGATTGGACTTATTTGTGCTCTTCTGACTGACTAGGATTCTTTTTGTGGTCGTGTTAAAGTTTAGTCTTGGAATTGTTTTAGTCGTCTATTATAAATCAAGTAGTCTAGATCTAGGTTTTTATGTATTTCTGCAGTTAATTCAGCCGGAGGTATGTTTTTAGTAGCAGGTGATATATTCTTTTTTTTGATGCTACTTAGATTCCAGCCACTTAAAGCATTTAGTTGTGAAAGTGATTGATCGAATTTTTCAGTTAAACCAACAAAATAGATGGAATCAAATATTTGTACAAAGGCATTTCTGTTATCAGTTATCGGATTATAACCTAGTCGCCGAGATTGAAAGTTATAGAGCAGTTCTTTTTTTTCAGCCCAAATGTCACTTAAGCTATGATTGCTATACTTTGGGTTTTTGTTTTTTATATGAATTAAATGAGATATTGTACGTTGGTACGGCTCTCGAATAAAGGTAATCACTTTAGGTTCAATTGAAAATTGAGTTTTCATTTGAATACCGTAATGACCACAAATAACATGAAATTGTTGATGTATGTTTTTCATGTCAAATGTGTTCAGTAAATCTGAGCCACTCAGATACTTACCTTTTAGTCTACCTTTTAATAGCTTTCGACTCGGAAGAATATGTGCTTGATCGATATGGTTATACAATATGTGTCGGAATGTTGTACCTGCAGTTTTTGGCATGTGAAGGAAAAAATAGAGTTCGTCTTTTGAAAAATGGATACGTTCATAGGCGAACTTTTTGTATTGGTTCAGTAGGTCTTCAATCATGGGCTAAAGGTAATAATGATTTGCTGTTTTGTATACCCAATTTGATAGCCTATTTCTGCTATTGCACATTCTTAGTTAGCTTCCATTTTCCATTCTTTTAGATTCCCCTTCATTTCATTTTAAAATTTTGATGTTAAATTCTTTTCTTATCTCAGCAATGGGAGTATCTAAGTAAGGTTCAAATGCTGTCCAATTCCATGGTTTATGCATCTGCTTTGCTCTCGTGATTATTTTAGGAATTGAAAATAGAAATCTAAAAATATTCTTCAGAGAATGAAGAAGGGTAAAGCTTTTGGATAATTCAAAAGCATTTGCATCCTTGTAGCCAGTTATATGTTTCCAAAACCCCAATGTTGTACCAAAAATTGTCCATATTTTTAACGTTCCTTCTCCAAAGAGTGATATATCGCATCCAAATAATACATGTGCTATATCATGAGACTTAAAAAAGACTTGAGCCTCATTCGAGATTCCTTTTTTGTTATGGCTTAGATGGGTTTTGTACGCTTTGTGAAAGCTATCCAAACCTTGTCTAAGTGTCATGTTATCTTCCATTTTTGACTGTTGGTTGGACATTTATTCCTTAATTATTTATTTATTGGATTGATTTATTCGTTAAAATCATCTTCAAAAACAGTTTCTCCATTGGGATCAGAAAGCACTACATAGTCAATAGAACCCGTTCCATCAAAGAGGTAAGACAAGCTCATAATTTCTCCAAAGTCTTCATGGTATATTTCGGAGTAAGCAGGTATGCCGTTTATAGAAATTTCAGCATGCCGGTCTTGTACATTGATTATTATCTCTTGCCAATCATAAACAGATTGACCTAAACGTGATAAATCGTTATCCTTCCCTTTTTTCACAATTTCACCAAGTTTATAAGCCGCGTTCATCTCACAGCCCTTTCGAACTAGTTTTACATAAAATATATGTTTTTCAGTAACAACTTGGACTATCAGCCAAGGACAGTTTGATTCTGAAACCTGATCAACTTTGACCTTAGTCTTTAGTTGAAAATAATTTGACGAAATGCCATATGCTTTGCTATTCCGTATTGTTGTGTAGAAGTCTCTTGTTCTGTCTACTTGTTTTGCTGAAAGTAACTCGACTGGAATATGTAGAATGCCGTTCTCGATGAAATTCTCATCGTTAAAATCTATAAAGCGTCTATCCGTTTCATCATAATATAAATGGGATTCCCATCCATCACTTAAAACATGAACGTTTCGGTTCGCAATTATGCTATCATTTGCTATGAGTTTGGCTCTATGAAACCCTGATTCATAATAAATACTTGAAAATTTGCTTTTACTTGGATCTATTTTCTCTCTTCTCCACCTATTCCAAGATTGTTGAATGAAGAAACTATCTGCGACGACATTGGAGAGATCATAACTAAAAATAGCTGTATTAGGGACACCAGAAAACAAAGTTTTATCAACGTCAAAGGACACCGGTCCATTAGTAGCAATTCCAGATTTTGGTCTCTCATTCTTTTGTAAGTAAGCAAAAATTAAAATTGCCAATAGCGGAATGATTGACCACAACACTATATTCAACTTGTATTTTGGTTTGATTTTAGCCATCGGACTTGAGTGGACAGCTTGGTTCGTTATCTTGTTTTGCAACTTAAAGTGCTGCCAATTTTCATAGTCAAGTACACCTACTAAAGCATTTAAAGTTGCCAGTTGAGGTCCTTGTTTGAATTCATTTTTCCACAACCTTTTCAGTGTAGACAAACTTATGGATACACCTTTTTCATCTTCAATGTAATTGGAGAGGAGCTCAAGGTCCTTCTGTGTGTGACTATTGCCATTGCCAAAAGAAAATTTTTCTTCTAGCTGCTTCTTGCATAGTTCGATATATTCTGCTTCAGACAGTGACATGATGGCTACTAAATTAATGTGAACTGAAGTAAAAGTACAAGAGGATTAGGGAATGACCCAACTTTGACCGTGTTTAAAACGACCTTTACTAGCGGCAAAATCAGCTTTGTCTATTATTTTAGCATAAAAATTAAGGAAATGAAAGATTTTCAACATTGCATAGCATTCTTCTGTATACTCTTATTTCAAATGACAATACTTCATGGGCAGACAGCACAAAAAGTAACAGCCAGTATCGACAATTGGACAGTTGTTAATCGCGAAGTTTCATTTGAGGAGGGCGTTATTCATTTGGACGCCAAAGAGAGCGATGGCAAATTATGGATTAAGAATAGCGAATTCCATAATGGAACGATTGAATTTGAAGTAAAAGGGAAAGATGCACCGGGGAGAAGTTTTGTAGGATTTGCGTTCCATGGGACAAGCGATGAAAATTTTGATGCTATTTATTTTCGCCCTTTCAATTTTAAAAATCTGCTTAAGAAATCTAAATCAGTACAATACATTTCAATGCCTAACAATGACTGGGCTAAGTTAAGACAAGATTTCCCAGGCAAATATGAGAGTGAAATGAAGCCCACGCCAGTATCCGGAGAAGATTGGTTTCAAGTCAAAATTGAAATACGTCATCCCCAGCTCAAAGTTTACATAAATGGATCAGCTGTTCCAACATTAGAGGTAGATCAGTTGAATACCATGAAAAACAAAGGACATCTTGGTTTTTGGGTTGGAAATAATTCAGAAGGCTGGTTTAAAAATTTAAGGATTTCAAGGTCTTCGGTATAAAATGTCTGATGGATATAAACCTTTATTTAACTAGTCTACAAATTAACAATGATAACATCTTAAGCGTTGTCTTATTAAGCAAGTCAGCTTTATTTTGTTTTAAACGTAGTTATGATACCTAAGATCTCTGACGAAGGAGGAATTGCTGTTGTCATTTATTCTTAGTCACTTGGTTGTTTCTATAAATTGATCTTGGATAATCAGAAATTCGAACGTTACGACCAGTCAATTCCTTTAAAGCATTTTGCGCTATCCATCTGGCAGTTTTATCATTTAGTTCTAAAATTTCTTTTGCTACTAAAATTGCTTTCGCATTCAAATCAATATTTCTTTTTCCAATATTTCTTAATGCCCAATTAACAGCCTTTTTCACATACAGTCTTTCATCTGTACATTCCCTTTTAATGATAGGGAAAAATTGTTCAAATGTATCGTTATCTGATTTTTTGTCTGCCATGCAGAATGCTGCGATGGTTGTAAATCCCGCCCTTTTTTCAAATTCTCTTTTTCTTCTTGTCCACTCAATGGCTTTAGATACAGCATATTTACTTTTGACAAATAGTCCCATACAGAACGAATCACATATTTCCCAATTCTCAAATGTACTTGACCATTTGTCCATTTGTTGTTCAGTTAAATTTTTAGGATTAAATAGTTTACTACAAAGTAATCTAGCTTCATAAATATCAGAATCAAAAAGTTGAATAGCAATATCATCGTCTTTTGGAATTATTTTGACCATTTCTTTCAGGTCTTTGTGGTAAATACCTAAGGCGTTATTGGATAGAATTCCAAATTTAGTTTTCTTAATCAAGACTTTTTCTGGATTCGCCTTCTTTTGTAGTATGTCTATAATTTGGTCTGTTGTCACTTCTTGTTGTTCTTTAACTTATGTTGAATCATTAATGGTGTATCATCTCTGAAGTTTGATAAGAATTCTTTTATGAATACTTCTACATGATTTTCTAAAGTTAATTTATTTTTCTTAATTGTTATACAAGGTTTAGGGTTCATGTGGCAGATTCATGCGAAAGTAGAGATGTGATCATCAGTACACTTTGTTAGCTTTTTAGTGCTTTATTTAATTCGAATAATTGATTTTATAGATGTATAAAAGACCTATTGTCATCACAACTATAGAATATATATTAAGAGACATAAAATTAAATTTTTCCTTTATTAATAGAGTAATGGAGAGCAAGGGTATCCCGACTATTGAGATAATACAAGGTAGCCATAAGATTTCAAAAATTGCTCCAACCAAGGCGTAATGATAAACATTAAACATATGTCCTAATATCCAGTATGTGCATACGAATAGACTTGATGCAAAAATGACTTTATTCAGTATAGTGTTCTTAAATAGGGATGAGTTATCTTTCATTAGTTAATTTCCAATGGATGTTCTTGATTTGCGTAAACTCTATGGTTTTGATTCCGTAACACTTGTATTCAGTGTCCTAACGCATTAAAGCGAGTACTAGTCCCACCATAATGTTATTATCTTTTGAAGTTCGAGCATCTTCCACATCTTTTCTTCAGACATGTAGACTTGAGCAATCGCATCTGGACAAATAGAATTAAGTTGTTGAACAAAAGCTGCTTTATCGCTCGGTAGTTTATTCATTCTTAGGGTAACACCACTATATCCGATACTTAGTATTTTTGTATCATATTTCAAATCCCATTCTTCAAGTAGCTTCGACAATTCTTCTTTGGATACAGGATCAAATGTTTTTGTTTGCTTGTTAAACATGTGATTAGAAAATCCTTCAAATTTTAGGGCGTCAATTATTTCATCAGTATTTAATGCGACTAATAGCATTTTTGTTCCAAACATATCTATTGGTTTGAAGTAGACTAAGTTTTGATTTTTAATTTTATCACTCTTTAGTATAATTTCGTCCGCTTGGTCTTTCGATGTAACAATTGCGATTCCAACAATATGTTTTGACTTAAACTTCTCATAGTCTTTATCATTGGTAAACGCATATCTCGTTTCAGGTGTTTCGGTTAAAATATAAAGCTTGTTTGAAGATGCTTCTTCCATAATAGTTAGCAGCACGTCATCATACTTGTATCTAGATTGCGCTTCGCTTTTAGTTATTTTATTGCCAAAATGTGCGAGTTTAAATTCGGGTTGACTTAGAATTATATTAGTTGCTATTGTAAGTAAAATTATTTGGATTATTTTGAGTGTTTTCATTCTTTAATTGTTTGTTGATCTGAGGGTGAATGATAGGAGCAGGAGCGACGATTAAGTGCTTACTTCTTATCTATTTTTTCGTGTTTTTTTTTATTATTCAAAAGAATTAGCAATTTGAAAGTACATTTTATTCTTTAGTTATAAGACCAAATTGAACAAACTTATCTATTAGGAAATCGGCATACCTGATGAATCCTAAATCGGTGAAGTGGACTCCATCAACTGTTCCTTCGTGATCATCTCCAGTAGCATTTTTACTATTGACATAAAAAATGTGATCAAATCTCCCTTCAATCATTTTTGTGTACTCTATTTTCAAAGCTGTATTCAATGTGTTAATATTCGCTTTCATCTCTTTATCCAGAACTGACGGTTCGTATATAAAGTTTTCAATAAAAACGATGGGTGTTTATCATTTTATAAGTTGTTGTTAAGCTGCACACCAGCTATAGGTCGTATTAAATTTAGTTTAAAAGGGGTCCTCCATCCAATTGTGAATTTTTTTATTGGCAGCTTGCATTAAAGCAACATTTTCTTGGTCAGGGTTTTCTTGTTCATCTAGCAAGCCATACCTTCTAGCTTTGTTTCGCTGGTAAGCACCACACAAATGAAAGCCAACACAACCTGGATTTTTGTGAAGGGCTGCCAATGTTTCAGCGTACCAATGTCCATTGTTTCTTGTAAACTCACCTTTCTTGGTTTGCCATTTCATTTTTGCTGCATCCGCTAATAACACTGGCTTACCTGTCTTTTGATACCAGTCTTTTAAATGAGTAACAGGATCTCTAAAATCTTGAAAAGATAAGACGTCCACATAAGGCAAGGCGGCATCGATCACTTCTGTAGCTATTGGAGCATTCGCTTCATAGCGATCTCCTAGGATAAGGTGGTTTTTATCATATCGCTGGATAGCGTCATAAGTTGTCTTATAGTATTGTTGAGCTAATTCAAATAGTTCCTTTTTGCCAGTTTCCGTTTTTAATCGGTCAGGATCGAAAACAGGACCTCTCCATTTATTTTGATCTTGGGTATGTATCCAAGTGGGACAGTCATTGTAAAAATACCCAATCAGATTTGTGTCTTCAGATAAAGCTGCACAATGGTCTCTAGCAACATAATCGCACCACTCTTCCCACTCAGTACTAAAGAAATCAAAATGAGTGGTATGTTGTTCCCATTGGTGCATTTCAGTAAAAGGCAATAAATGGCAGTAGGGCATATCCAATGCCCTATATTCATCATTCGTAAAAGATCTGGAATGACGCCATTGACGTACAGTGACTTCTTGCACCCATCCGACAGTATTGAATCCCCATTGTTTTAGATTGGGTGCTACAGATTCTTTAATCCATTTAATTGTACTCCCCTGGTACTTATCCCGCCACAAGTGAATGTTCTCTGGATACCTCAAAGTAGCAGGGTCAATATGATTAAGACCTATCGAAAAAAAAGGTTTCCCCGCTGGAGTAATAAACCACCAGTGATCGTCTCTCCTATCAATTGAGAAAAATCCTTTTGAGCTATTCCCTACTTCTACTTTGGATGAGCACCGTAAGATTGGCAATGTCATGGCAAGCCCGCTGAAAGAGAGAGCTGAATTCAAAAATGATCTTCGTTTCAAGGGGTTTTTCTTTTCTGGTTATTTAATTGCTAATGAACTATAACTATCGGTGATATGGAGTCGATTTGCCGATAGTCAATCTTATCTCATCAGCATCTATGTAAAAGCCCTAGCTTGAGAAAAAAAATACTTATACTAAAAACTAAAACTATAGCTACTCCTAAGTTATGGATAGGAATAGACTTTCACAAGAAAACATGGCGAGTTCACTTTAGATCAGAAACTACCACAGATAGGATGCGGAACCAATTACTTTAGAAAAACAAAAGACCTTCTTTTGTGAAGGCCTTTTCTATTCTGAAATTTTTGAACCAAATAACTAATGAATTAAATGTTAATGTTGGGGCTTTACTTTGGATATTTATTGTTATGTGCAGTTATATTAGTTTTATAATATTATCATTTATTTTTTCTGAAACAAGTTTGGGAATTTCATATTTGCCAAATAGATCGATCAATTCTTCTCTGTATGATTGAATTTCTTTGATCACTCCTTCCGGATTCTTTATAGTGTATTCGTCTGCCAATTTTAGAATATCTTTTGCCTGAATGTTACTTCTTTTTCCATTTATAGAAAGGGCTCTTTTTGGATTTTTAAAACTTACCAGAGGGTTGAGTGCAAATGTTATATCATATGCAGGCGACAATTCCCAATTGTCTTCATTTTTATTATAAATGAAAGAATGGTTTTTAAGATGATCATCAACATTTCCATAGATTACGTTAAATACCATCCTTTTAAATAATTCTTCAATTTGTCTGTGTGGGACTTTTAAAAATGATGTTAATTTAAAAAGATTTTCATAGGAAGAATTACTGGGATTTTTGTAATCCCATCCTGTTATTCCTGATGCAGTTAAAACATGTTTCTTTTCTCCATTTTGTCTATCGAATCGTAATGTAGCAAAATGCTTATCTTCAATTAACTTAGATTCCATCATTCGGATCCCAACCTTTTTAACTATTTGATAGTAGCAGAATTCGACTATTTCTCTAGGATATTTTATTTCTTCATCAATTGCTAATTTGACAAGATAATGTTCGTACTCATCGGAATATTCAAGGTCACCTGGAATGACTTTACCTGTTTTCTTTTCTTCTGATATTAAGATTTTGGGTCTGGCACCACCAGCTGATGTTCCTATTTTAAAAACATTTATTAATGCTTGACTACTTAAGTTCTTTTGTTCTGTTGTTTTTTTTAAGTCTAGAACCTCTTTAAGTACATCGATAATTTCGTTTAGATCAATAGTTGTATTCTCATTTAGTTTAATGCTTGGTGTGTATTCAATAGCACCCATACCTCTACTACCAACATATGCTAGTTGTTCTATTACGGTTATCTTTTTTTGCTCTTTACTATCTAGCCATGCTTTGAATATTATGGAACCGAACATGTCAGGAAGAGAATCTGCGAACTGCGGTGGTATTCCTTTGAAAGTATCATTGTCAAACTGACTAAACATTTGTACATAGTCAATTCTTTTGATTATACCAGTTTTGGGAAATATATTTTTATTGGAATTACTTTTTAGAAAATCTGGATTGAACTGAAATGATGATCTCTTTTCATTTT
Source organism: uncultured Saprospiraceae bacterium (assembly GCA_937959275.1). Lineage (GTDB taxonomy): Bacteria > Bacteroidota > Bacteroidia > Chitinophagales > Saprospiraceae > CALFUK01. The sequence goes on from CALGLU010000139.1 coordinate 16,133, forward strand.
CTTCTAAGCCGATTCTTCCAATTTCTTGTCCAAACAGATTGACATTAATTATTTTGTTTGATGCCATTAATACATAGATTTTGAATTAATAACATGGTTTTTTGCTTGTAGTATTTCACTGTTTAGTTGCGATAGTAAATCCATTTCTTTCAATACTTTGAAAATAGTGTCAACTGTAAAGTTTTTACCAAGCTCTAAGTTTTGGATTGTTGTTCTAGATACATCTAAGGATTTAGCTAGTTGTATTTGTGACAAGCCTCTTTGCTTTCTTAGCGCTTTAACCAAAAAGCCTAATTCTTGTTTAACTTCTTTTATTTCTATTGTATCAAACATAAATGACCATTATAATGTTCAATATAGTGTTATTTTGCACTAAATGCATGTTTTAATGGTCATTATTAAGAATAATTCATCAATGACCATTATTTTGGTCAAAATGATAATATATGTTATTAAATGACCAGTATAATATTCATTTTATAGTTTTAATCTGAAAATGGCACATAACGAATGATGATACCCTGCGTCTCTCGACACAGGAGTAGATATGCTGTCATCAGCATCCATGTAAAAGCCCTAGCTT
>CALGLU010000140.1 GCA_937959275.1 uncultured Saprospiraceae bacterium
TTAAAATGCTGTCTACAACTTGTCTCGTCAGGGAAATTCTCGATAAATTTTAAGATATTCATTTTGAGTTATTTTAACCCAATATCAAAAGTAGCGTGCAGCTATAATACACTTAGGTATAATTGCGGGGACTCATATTATCTTAAAGAAAATCCATGAATAAACAATTTCTTTAAGATTTGAAATTCAAGAAAATATTAAAGCCAAAGTCACATGCCTTACCTAAAGGCATGGAATTGTGTGTGTTTTTATAGATGTGTACCATTTAAAATCCCTACAGTAAATTTAAACCTGAAGACTAGGAGCATGAATCCTCTTCTAGCTTGGTTTATTTGGCTAGTGGTAATGCATGTACCTTTTGATGCTTAGTCAGACTAATTTTTATTGATCCATGATTGTTAGGATTGATTAGCTATTTGAACTTGATTTACTCCACACTACCTTTAATTTCGAATTGACTAGCGAGAATCCGCCGGTAATCTTGAGCTTCACTCTTCGTTTGAAATTCGCCCATCATCACTTTGTAAATGACCTGTGAAGCCACTACATCTTTAATGATATAAATAGGATCAAGGAAGGTTTGCTTCAATACATTGTGATAGTTATGAGCACTTGTTGGATCTCTAAACGTGCCGACTAGGACTCTGTGCGTTGATGGTTTGACTGGCGTGATCGCATATTGTCTATGAGGTCTAACAACTTGATTAACAGTCTTATAACTAGTAGATGTTGTATGGTATTTTTTGGATGGAGCAGAATTAAGCTCATTCTGAATGACTATCTTATTTGCTTCACTGTTATGGCTTTCAAGTATAGACATCAACTTTGATGGGGCGAGTGTTTCCTCTATGCGTTCGACCAATTGACCTTTGGAATTAAAAATAAGCATGGTCGGTAATGATTTTACCTTATAAAATTCTTTTGCTGAAAAGCCATCAAAATCATCAATATTGACTTTAACCGAAATATAATTGTCACTTAAGAAAGTAGAGACACTTGGGTTGGAAAATGTGGTCTGATCCATCCACTTGCACGGACTACACCAATCAGCATAAAATTTCACAAAAGCTAATTTACCAAGTGAGCCAGCGATTGCTTTGGCCTCCTCGATGTCTGTCGAATTAAAGTTTGCAGTATGGTTAGCACTAACTGGAAACTGTAATAAGAAGATGATGGCAAAAGAACATAGAAATTTCATAATATATGAATTTTTTAAATTATATGTAAGTCACTGATTATCTGTAATATGTATCCAAGTATTGTACCAAAGACGGAAAGTAAATCATATTATAAGTTTAAAATTTTGAATTAAATGTTTTTATTATATGTATGGTATTGAATATCAATTAAATACATACTATAGGAGTCATTGAAGCGATAGGGAATTTTCTATTTATTAAGAGTAAAAGACAGAACGTGTTGTTAACATTTTATACATTGCACCCCGATAAACATCATCGTGTAAATGCCAGAAAAATTAGCTTCAATTACAGCCGTTCATGGATATGTTCCTGATCATGTGTTAACAAACCATGATTTAGAGCAAATGGTAGATACGAATGATGAATGGATTGTGTCTAGGACGGGTATCAAAGAGCGCCGGATTCTTAAAGAGCCAGGGAAGGCAACATCTGATATGGGTGTGGAAGTCGTCAAAGGCCTCTTAGAAAAGTCTGGCACACATCCAGACGAGATAGAACTGCTTATCTTGGCAACAGTCACATCAGACATGAATTTTCCTGATGCTGCCAATACAATATGTGACAAATGTGGTATTAATAATGCATTTGCATATGATCTGAGTGCGGCTTGTTCTGGCTTTGTTTTTGCGCTGCACACTGGTGCTCAGTTTGTCAAAACAGGTGCCTATAAAAAGGTAATCGTTCTTGGTATTGATATGATGTCTTCTATTGTCGACTATACGGATCGATCCACCTGTATTATTTTTGGAGATGGTGGAGGCGGAGTTCTTTTAGAACCTAATCTTGAGGGTAATGGAATAAAAGATGCAGTCATGGGGGGTGATGGTTCAGGTAGAAAATATCTCTATCAAAAATCTGGAGGCTCATTGAGCCCTGCATCTGCTGAATCTGTTGCGAATCGTGAGCATTTTGTTTTCCAAGATGGTCGTCCAGTCTTTAAGGCTGCTGTTTCAGGCATGCGCAGTTCTGTCGAAAGCCTCCTAAGCCGTAATCATCTTAAAAAAGAAAATATTGATTGGATCGTCCCGCATCAAGCCAATATTCGAATTATAAATACATTGGCTTCCATGCTAGACTTTCCTATGGAAAAGGTCATGGTAAATATTGATAAATTCGGAAACACGACAGATGGTACGATCCCTTTATGCCTTTGGGAATATGAGAAAAAGCTAAAAAAGGGTGACACCTTGGTATTGACAGCTTTTGGAGGAGGATTCACATGGGGGTCTATTTTATTAGATTGGGCATATACAGCTACCTGATCAATTAATTTCCTAACTTTAATAAAACAGAAGAGATTTTATGGCAAGTACTTCAGATATTAAGAATGGATTATGCATGCATCATAATCATGACATCTTCAAAGTGATTGAGTTTTTGCATGTCAAGCCTGGTAAAGGGCCAGCATTCGTAAGAACAAAACTAAAAAGCCTAACGAACGGTAAAGTTTTAGATAATACGTTTCCAGCAGGTCATAAAATTGATGTCGTTAGAGTTGAAAGACGAACATTTCAATTTCTCTATAAAGATGATGGTGGATTTCATTTCATGAATAATGAAACGTACGACCAAATTGCCATCCAAGAAAAACTGATTGATAATCCACTTTTTATTAAAGAAGGTGCTCAGATAGAAATACTATATGATGCGGATAAGGATAATCCCTTATCAGTTGAGTTGCCTCAATATGAGGTGTTTGAAATAAAGCAAACTGACCCAGGTGCAAAAGGCAATACAGCAACGAATGCAACTAAACCTGCGACAATTGAAACAGGTGCAGAAATAAAAGTTCCCATCTTCATTAATGAAGGTGATAAAGTAAAAATTGACACAGCTAACGGCAATTATGTCGAGCGAGTAAAATAAGCTCCCATGACAGTAAAAGATATAAAAGAAATCATCAAACTCATCGACGAATATAAGTTGGCAGAGTTCAAACTTGAAGATGGTAGTCTAAAAATGACTATCAGATCAAATAATTACAGCAAAGAGGGAATGTCTGTAATTACGCCTCAAGACATGGTCGTTGCGCCAGTTGCACAGCCTGCAGTTGCAGCTCATGCTCCTGCAGCCGTACCGCAAACTCAACCGGCAGAGGCACCTGAAGCTCATTTAGTTGAAGTTAAATCGCCGATCGTTGGCACATTTTATCGTTCTTCTGCACCAGATAAGCCTCCATTTGTAAAAGTGGGAGATGCATTGAATGTTGGAGATGTGGTCTGCGTTGTCGAAGCGATGAAATTATTTAACGAAATTGAAAGTGAAGTTTCAGGCAAAATTGTCAAAGTGTTAATAGAAGATGCATCACCAGTCGAATACGATCAGGTTCTTTTTCTTGTTGACCCAAATGCCTAGCATCACATCTAATACCGACTTCTTATGTTTGAGAAAATCCTAATAGCTAACAGGGGTGAAATCGCCTTGCGCATCATCCGAACGTGTAAAGAAATGGGGATCAAAACAGTTGCTGTCTATTCAACTGCAGATGCCGAAAGCCTACATGTCAGATTTGCAGATGAGGCTGTGTGTATTGGCCCTCCGAGTTCAGCTGAGTCCTATTTGAATGTTTCAAAAATTATGGCAGCGGTTGAAATCACCAATGCAGATGCTGTTCACCCAGGCTATGGCTTTTTATCTGAGAATGCAGATTTCGCTGAAATTTGTACGGAGTATAATGTGAAATTTATTGGCCCTTCGGCTGATATGATCCGCAAAATGGGGGATAAAGCAACAGCCAAGGCGACGATGATTAAGGCCAAAGTACCGGTTGTGCCTGGCTCTAAAGGGCTCATCGCAAATGTGAAAAAAGGAATCGAAATTGCAAATGAGATCACTTACCCTGTCATCATCAAGGCGACTGCCGGAGGTGGAGGTAAAGGGATGCGAATAGCTTGGAATGATGAAGAGTTCGAGGATGGGTGGGATAAAGCCAAACAGGAAGCAAAGGCATCATTTGGAAATGATGGGCTCTATGTAGAGAAATTCATAGAAGAACCAAGACACATAGAATTCCAAATTATTGGAGATCAATATGGTACTGTCGTACATTTATCAGAACGTGACTGTTCTATCCAACGTCGGCATCAAAAATTAGTAGAAGAATGCCCGTCACCCTTTATGACGAAAGCTCTGCGAAAGAAAATGGGAGCTGCTGCGATCAAAGCAGGCAAGTGCATAAAATATGAGGGATTGGGCACTGTAGAATTTCTTGTTGATAAAAACAAAGAGTTCTATTTTATGGAGATGAATACGAGGATTCAAGTTGAGCATCCCGTTACTGAAGAAGTCATCGATCATGACCTCGTTAAAGAGCAAATTCTTGTGGCTGCTGGTGAGAAGATAGCTGGTAAGAATTATGAACCTAAAATGCATGCGATTGAATGCAGAATCAATGCTGAAGATCCTCATGCTGATTTTAGGCCAAGCCCAGGCTTAATCACGTCTTTTCATAGCTCAAAAGGTCAAGGTGTACGAGTAGATACACATGTTTATGCTGGTTATTCTGTACCGCCATACTATGATTCAATGATCGCAAAATTGATCTGTCGAGCTAAGACAAGAGAAGAATGCATCACTAGAATGAGAAGAGCGTTGGATGAATTTATTATAGAAGGTGTGAAAACGACGGTCCCTTTTCATCAACAATTAATGAGAAACGAGAAATTCATATCAGGAAAATTTGATACTAGTTTTATGAATGATTTTGAAATTGAATAAAACTGAAATGATTTAAGAATGAATGTTAAAATGAGTTGTAAGTACTTGGTTATCAAGATGAAGCTCTTTTGGAAAGACATAACCGTAGCTATGGCTTGAGAAAAAGCTGAAACCTGCCTGCCCTTTAGTATTGTAATTGATTATTTATAATCACATTACTATTACTACTATGTATATTTTCTTTTTGCTTCTTTTTCTTTTGTTAGTTTAACATCTTAATTGTTAATAAAGTAGCGGAAGTGAACTATCT
>CALGLU010000141.1 GCA_937959275.1 uncultured Saprospiraceae bacterium
TTGTTGAATTTGAGTGTAGTTTGTGCATGAACTAGGCGCAGGTTCGGTCTGATAGCCTAGCTATCAAGGCCGGTTCTGTAACGACGTACATGTGCAAAATACGCCAAAAGCACTAGTCAGTTATGTCTTGACAGAGCACTAGATAGCATATAAATGAAACTAATGTACATATTTCAAACAATACATGATTAAGAATGTTTCATGGTTTGTAGAAATGAATTACAGTTTTTATTTAGTCTAATTGAGCATTTTCTTCTTATAGTATTTCAGCAGGGTGTTAACTTCAGAGTAGTTCTCATTCTTAACTTTAATATCCGTTAAGCGCGGCAAATGTTGAGCGAAGTAAATTTCATTATTAGCCATTTCAAAAAGAGTACTAGCAAAGGAGTGAGGGTAGGGGAACTTTGAATCTATTTCTAGGATAACATCTGCTACCTTTTGGATAAGAGATTTATAACTGGAATAAAAGCCATGCTTATTTTCTTCATCAATATTTTTGGTGTGATAGGCTTTTGCAGATTCAGCGATCATGATGCGATGCAAGATTTTTTCATTGACAAAGTCTACGGATGGGTTCTCTCTTGTCGCATCAACAAAATTATCAATGATCAGATCTAATTTTCTATCAGGGTCCGTGATGTTCATTGTGTTATAATCGATCAGGTAACTCACCCAATTCCAATACCAAACAACTAAATATAGAAGTAAAAAATGCTTGTTCTCAAAATATCGATACAGAGAGGTCTCATTTGACCCCATCTTAATGGCTAGCTTCTTAAAGGTAAATGCTTCAAAACCAATTTCATCCAACAGTATAATACTATGGCTTATTATATTTCTGCCAAGTTTACTTTGAAGGGGTTCTTTAAGAGATAAGCCTTCCGGTATTGATATATCTGATAAAATGAACATTTAGAACAACAAGATATTAAAAGATTACTAATCTAAGTAAAATTAATACTAACATAAATAAAATAATTGCTCATATCAGTGTTAGCATTACTAACATTTTTATAACTTGCGTAAAATTTAGAATCAATGACGAGTCAGTTTAAATATTTAAAGAATGATCTTCCAGCGAGTCTGGTTGTATTCTTCGTTGCGATACCATTATGTCTTGGGATTGCCTTAGCCAGTGGTGCACCTCTATTTTCTGGTTTAATTGCTGGGATAGTTGGAGGCATTGTTGTCGGTATTATAAGTGGGTCTAAGATTGGCGTTAGTGGACCAGCTGCAGGATTAGCAGCAATTGTGCTATCTGCTATCGCCACATTAGGAAGTTTTGAAAATTTCTTATTGGCTGTTGTTTTAGGAGGTGTTATTCAAGTGATATTTGGTCTTTTAAGAGCAGGTGTTATTGGTTATTATTTTCCTTCCTCAGTCATTAAAGGGATGTTGACAGGTATAGGGATCATTATTATTCTGAAGCAAATTCCTCACTTTTTTGGTTATGACTCAGACCCAGAGGGAGATTTTTCTTTCAACCAAGTAGATGGAGGTAATACCTTTTCCGGAATCATTGATGCGTTTAGCAATATCAGTTTGGGCTCAACGACAATTGGATTGATAGCAATGGCAATCTTGATATTATGGTCTACTGTTTTATCAAAAAAAGGAAAATTTTTCCAATTGGTTCAAGGACCTCTTGTGGCTGTCGCTGTTGGCATTATTTTTTATATCGTAACAGCTTCCAATTCTAAATTTGCCATTAGTGCCGAACATTTAGTTAGTGTACCTGTTCCTGAAAATTTTGATTCATTTCTTGGACAGTTTAGTTTCCCGAATTTTGGTGCGATTACAAATCCAGCAATTTGGGTCACTGCATTCACAATAGCCTTAGTGGCAAGTTTGGAGACATTGTTATGTGTGGAAGCCACAGATAAATTAGATCCTCATAAAAATGTAACTCCAACGAATAGAGAGTTATTCGCTCAAGGAATCGGTAATATCGTATCAGGTATGATCGGAGGCTTGCCAATTACTCAGGTGATTGTTAGGAGTTCTGCAAATATCCAATCAGGCGGTCGAAGTAAACTATCCGCCATTATTCACGGTTTTCTATTATTAATATCTGTGATTTTAATTCCGACTATATTAAATAAAATACCATTATCAGTATTGGCAGCTGTGCTATTTATTGTAGGCTATAAATTAGCAAAACCTGCACTATTCAAAAAAATGTACGATTTAGGTTGGAGGCAATTTGCTCCATTTATCGTTACCATTTTAGGGATAGTTTTTATAGATTTATTGTATGGTATTGGATTAGGCTTAGCAGTCGGCGTAGCTGTCATCCTTATTAAAAGTTATCAAAACTCTCACTTTCTGCATAAAGAGGATAGTGCTGATGGCAAACTAAAGATGACCTTAGCAGAAGAAGTGACATTTTTTAATAAAGGAGCTATCCTAAAAGAGTTAGACAGCCTTCCTGAGAATTCATATCTCGAATTAGATGTAAGAAAAACTAGGTATTTAGATAATGATATTATAGAAATTTTAGAAGATTTTGCATTTAAAGCTAAAGAAAGGAATATTGATATAAAACTCATATCGGAAAGAGGCGTTGTAGAAAATCCTCCTAGTTACATCGAGTTTTTTAAACTAAGAATGAAGACACCATTTTATCATACTATATAAAACAATTTATCATGGCAGTATTAACAATTGATCATACACAAACCAAAGAATCTCAAGCATCGCTAGGACCTGCAGATGCGCTGCAATTGCTAAAAGATGGTAATCAAAGATTCAAAGCTAAATCGACGATAGCTCGATCTTTTGACAAACAGATTGATTTGACCTCTACAGGCCAATATCCCTTTGCAACAGTTGTCAGCTGTATAGATTCAAGAATTCCGACGGAGATTATTTTTGATCAGGGAATTGGAGATATTTTCAATGCGCGCATAGCGGGCAATTTTGTAAATGATGATATTCTGGGAAGCTTGGAGTTTGCTTGTAAGCTTGCTGGGTCAAAACTCATAGTCATCATGGGGCACACCTCATGCGGAGCAGTAAAAGGTGCCTGTGATCATGCTGAACTTGGTAATTTGACAGGCATGCTTGATAAAATAAAACCTGCGCTGGATAAAGTGCCAACTGCAGATGGCGTTGATAGAAGTTCAAAGAATCTTGACTTCGTCAATCAAGTCGCCTTACAAAATGTTGAGTTGACGATAGCTAAGCTAAAAAAAGATAGCCCTGTTCTAAATGAAATGATAGCCGGAGGTGAAATCCAAGTCGTAGGCGCTATGTACGATGTTAAAACTGGCTTAGTGTCTTTTGTATGAAACAAGTGATAGCAGTTATTCTATTTGGCTTCATGATGCCAATAGTAGCCTCCACTCAAGATAGTGGGCTAGGCAATTGGATTTTACTTTTTGGTAATAAGAAAATAAATCAAAAAGTCAATTGGCACCATGAAGTCCAATATAGAAATTACAATGCAATCGGAGATCTAGAGCAATTATTATTGAGAACAGGCATTGGCGTAAATGTGACTGATAATACGAACGCTTTATTGGGTTATGGATTTATTAGAAGTGAAAATTATATTTCTGATGAGGACAAAGTCACGATCAATGAACACAGGATCTTTCAACAAATCATCACTAAGCAGAGCGTTGGGGTATTGCGATTGCAACACCGGTATCGATTTGAGCAGCGATTTGTAGAAGATGATTTTAAACTAAGATTTAGATATTTTTTAGGTCTTGCTTTTCCCTTGTGGAGCAATCCCGATGATGTTGATGAATTTTATTTGTCGGCATACAACGAGCTCTTTATTAATTCTAAGCAATCTGTATTTGACAGGAATAGATTGTATGGAGGTCTTGGCTATAAATTAAATAAACGTTTGCGTTTTGAAATTGGCTATATGAATCAATTTTTAAGTAATGGGAATCGGGATCAACTCAATTTGGTTTGCTTTTTCAGTTGGTAGTCTTTTTCAGTTTGTCATTGGATTCCAACAATTCCATGGTTGATTAACTGATTGTGTGGTCTATGTATGAAAAAAGGCATCTCTATACTTTTATTTAGAGATGCCTTATGCGTTATTACGGTTATTTTATAGGTGCTAATCTTACTCAATTTGATACTGATACCCTATAGAAAATATTCCTCTGCGTTGAGTGTTATAGATTGAATTGTTGCTATCACTTAGCCGAACTAATGTTGCTACACTTAGTTTTAAATAACCTACGGGCATCGGTATTTTGTGTGCAATATCTGTTGCGAAACTTTTGAAATGGGAATTAATTTGCCCTCCAATATTTAATTTTTCTCCAGTGGAAATTGAGTAGGCTCCTCCAAAGGCAAGATTCCACCGCTTGCGTTTGCCAAAGTGCCAGTTTGCTTGTAAAGGAATGCTTATAAAGTCTTGTTCTAATGTCTCTGAAGTTAAACTGATTGTCCCATCTGGAGTCGTAATTGTTAGTCCATATAGAGAACCACCCATTCTATCTTTTATAACGCCTAATTTAAGGCTCCAAGTGTCTGAGAAAAAATAGTTGCCATTTAGTCCATAAGCAAACGTTGTTAAATAACTTGATTCAGGTGCTTCGTCTTCGATAAATGTAGACGTAGAAAAACCTATGAATGGTTCAATTGTCAATCCTTTACTGACTCTGTTGTCATTTTGACAATAGCAACATGTTGTCACAAGCACTAGTATTGAGCTGAATATTATCTTTTTCATATTCGTATTATTTGTGATGGTTAATTGTGATTTGGTATGCGAATCTAAGATGATGGTAAAGGAATGAACGGGTATAACCCATCCATTCCATAGACCATAGTGGTGGTCTTTCAACCATTATTTATCTAATAGTAAATCGTTTGCTTAAAGTAATTGGGACTTCGCCATTCTCTAAAGTGACCTCGACACTCAAATCTGCATCTGGCCAAAGGACATCACTTTTTTTAGGGATACTTGCAGCTGCTCTGATTAAACATTGGTCTTCTCCTGCTTCAGAATCCAGTTCAGAAATTATTGAACTGAATTCACTCACTAGTGTGCCGCCATTCCCTTCATCGTATAGTTTAAAGACAATGCGATCAGTAGGGTTAGTTTGGTAAGCCTCTACACTTGCCGTTATAAAGGGTGCTTCATTGGTTAGCGAAGCATTATCTGAAGCACATTCAGATTTGTCTAAATCATCTTTGTTGACATCACAGATTTTTAAGTTTTTTAGCGTCGGATCGCTCTCATCACAACATGAGGAGACAAGTGCTGCCATAAGAAAGAGCACAAAGAAATGTTTTAGAAATTGAAATTGATTTAATGAAATCATGGTCGTTTATTTTTAATGGTTAATAATAATCATCGGTTATATTTGATGATTTGACCAGATAAGACGAGGTGTACAGAATAACGTGAACCTATTTTTTAGAATAAATTGTTAAAAGTTTTTAATGTACTGATGACATGCCTTTATGAAGGCTTTCTAAAAGCTTTTCTAGAGAAGAACAATAGGATGCTGGCAAGTCCGCCAAGAAAGAATAGGGTATGTCGATTTGTGAAGATGGAAGCTTGAGTAATGGTGGGTTTAGGATCACCATAAAATGAAAATGCAGCCCAGTATTTTGGGTGAGCATGAATGGTTGAAGCATTCTTTAGGAAAGTTATTTTAGAATCTCTTAATGCGACAGCAGGAGAATGTTTCTTTTTAAGGCCAATGAAAAATTCATTCATAATCACAGCGGAACTTTTATCATCTACTAGCCAATTTGTTAGTATGATATTTGGGCAAAGCGCAATCTGGAAAGCTCTAGCGATACCAAGAATCCCTTCACCAGAAACGGCTTCGCCTACATTTGTTTCGCAGGCACTGAGGACCACTAAGTTATTATTTAGATTTAGTTTTGATATCTCGTCTACATATAGATTACCATCTTCAGTTGAGCAAGAGTCTGATCCGAAAATTAAATGAGATTCAAGTGGAAATCTATCATTAATCCGCGTGTGCATCGCAAGATGTAAGATGTTGTTATTTGATCCGTAAGATTTAAATGCTTTTTCGGTTGCATCATTTAACACAAATTGTTTTCCATTTAATAGTTTACTTGCGGATTCAATCTCCTTTGTGTTGTATAATAGCGGATTGAGTTTATAATCACCTCGTGTTAGGCTATTGCTATAAAATAATGTGTCACCATAGCTAGGTGCAAATCCGACATAGTCAACATCTTTTTTGTCTGTTCTATGATTCAATATGTAGGTGTAATTACTCATCGACTCAACATAATTGATCACATGTTCATTGACGAGGTAAGGTAGATGTTGATAAGTACTTGTGGAGTCGATATTAGTCTTCAATAAAATATCAAATGGTAAGTGGATTAATTTTCCATCCGGAATAATTGTTAAATCAAAGTTGAATTTGAAGTTTTCATAATCAAATAGGAGTGTGTATAAATTAGAGCTATGAGTAATAAAGTCAGATTTTTCTCTTGTGTAGTTTGTCTCAGTTTCAGAGCCGTTCTGAGATGCTAGAATATCTATTAGTGGTTCTATTTCTTTTGTTACAAGTTTAGTATTAATGTTAGAATATAAAATGGTGTCTGGCTGAATGATTAATTTATGCAGAATAGAATCAGCCCAATGGAATATGGCGAATGTTCTATTTTGATCGAAAGCAAGTGCTTGGGATTGCGTTATATCAACAATTTTCCGTTCATAACGATTGAAATAGTAATTTGGATAAAAGTTCTTCAGGGAATCTATAAACTGTTCTTTTTCCTTTTGAATAGCAAACATTAAATTAGACAGACTATCCATAAGGCTGTCTGGAGATTCTCCTGTTGCTTTTAAATAATTATTATAAGCATTTTCATATTGGAAAAGTAAATTCTTTTCTCTTAGTACAATCTTCTCAGGTACGTTTTTTGAATTGATGGCGTCCTTTCTTGCATATTGTCTGTCGATTAAGAGGGATTTGCTTTTTTCAATGCATTCAAACATTAATTCCAGGTATTCTTTATTATGTGTTCTTTGATATTGAATTGATAATTTATGAATGGCCCAGTTGAAAAAACTTCTAATTCCATCTTGAATATCCTTTTCAGACGTTTCGTAAAAGAATTGTGTCCTTAATTTATCACTGACGTCTATTAGTGCTTGTATTTTAGTCTTAATGAATTGTTGGTCTTCACCATAAATTTCGCCTTCTAATTTTAAATAAGAGGAAAGCCTATCATGAATTACCCAATAATTGTAATCGGGCATGCTATCAAGTTTGAAGTCTTTTTGATTAAATTCTTCGTAACCGGTTTGATCAAGTGCTTTTTTTAAATAATGTTTGCATGAGTCAGGCTTTCCTAGCTTCTGATAGAGTTTAATCAAGTTTATAATATATGGATTCGTCGCTCCTTGACTAGCTTGTTCTTTAATTTCGAAAGCCTTATATGCTTCCATCATATACTTAATACTTAAATCGTATTGCCCTTGCTCTTCATATAGTGCAGATATATGTCTAAGATTTAGCAATGTGACTCCACTTGTGGAGCCTAATTTTGCATCTAATATTGGTTTAGCATCAAATAAATATTTCTTAGCTAATTTGAAGTCTTTCTTTTTTATTAAGTAATTCCCTAAGCTTGACTTATGTTGTGCAGTAAAGTGACTTTCATTTCCTTTGAAATGTGCAGCAACCTCCACGGCTTTATCTTGGTAAAGGATTGCATTATCTAGACTGTCAAGTTCATTGTATAGTATTGCTATTACCATGTAAGTGCTTGCAAGTGATACGCCTGATTTTTCTTTATTGTTTTCTTTAAATTTCTTTGCCTCGAGGGTGTAATTTAATCCAGTTTGAAAGTCACCAGATTGTGCGAAGGCAATTCCAAGGTTCTGTAAAAAGATAGGCATATTCACTTTTGCACACCAGTTGTCTTTTTTACAATAGCTTATGGCTAACTGTAAGCTTTGGATTTCATCATTTAAGTCTCTTGATAAAAGTGCTTTTGAATTGTACACATACGAAAGTCTTCTATAATTCTTAGAATCTTTCATAAGGAAAAGGCTTGAATCAAGATAAATCTTAGCTAAGCGATTATTGCCTAGTTTGCGATAGCGTCCGCTGATGAGAGAGTATGATTTCTCAATCTGTGCCTGGGTACCTTCCTTTTTTTGTCTAATGGTTTTCAAAGCTTTAAAACTGTAGTCAAGTGCAGTTTCAATTTCACCCATGTTATCATAGACTATTGATAAAAGATCGTAGGAGTTAATAACCAAATCATGACCTGGATTTAATACAGTAGTAGATGCTGCTATGATTTGATTGAGTTCTCTTAGCGCATCTTGATGTCGATGTTGTAAATTATAGACATTGGCGAGTGAATACCTCTTAAACAGGATAGAAGACTCATTTCTAGGTTGCAGTTTTTTTGCATGTTCTAGTGAGAGTAGGAATAGATTTTCGGCTTTTGAATAATCTCCAAGATTTTTATACAGGTTCCCAAGTTGGATATACGCTCGGCTGATTAATTTATCATTGTCAGCTGTATTGTTTTTGAAGATGTCTATACTTTTATTTGTGTATTGAATTGACTTTTGTATCCCTATTTCGCTTTTACCTTGGATGTCTCCTATGAATGAATAATACATGCCAAGCAGATTGTTATTCATAACTAAATGTTGATTGATTGGCATCTCTAAGGACATAATGAATTCCCTATCGATTGTATCTAATAATTTAAATTTGTTTTTGACTTCATAGCTTTTAATCGTAGCATAATAATAATTGTGCAGGACTGAGTCAGCGGGAGAGTCAATCTTCTCATTGGACCAAAATTGTAATAGACTATCAAATCCTAATTGAGCTGGATTTAGATTCGTTTGGCTAAAATTTTCTTGCGCTCTTTTCTGGATTCGATCTACAGAATCTCTAGCTACGTCTTCAAAATAAAGTTGTTGTCCAAAGACACTACTGCAAAGGTGGGTGAATATGAAAATGTAGAAAAATCTCATTCCAATTGACTTAGTAGTTGAAAGGCTTTGTCCCTTTGGTAGTGATTCTCATTTTTGGTAATCTTATCTAATCGTTCTTTTGCAAGTATGTAATTGTCATCGAAATAAGCAACTAAGCTGAGATACCACTCCACTTGATCGAAATATGGGTTGCTTGATGCGACCTTGTTAAATTCTGATTCTGAGCGTTTAAATTGTTTGAGTTTTAAATAGGAGACACCTTTCATCAAGGAATATTTTCCTGCATGCTTTGCTAAAAATGTGGAGTCTGTATTGATATCTTCAAGTAACTCTAATGACTGATGGTAGTCCTTTTTCATAAATGATTGCACAGCTTGTCTCCAGTTATCAGCACTTTCTGTGTCAGACTCGCCTCTTAATAATTCATAGGAAGGGTCTTCTATCATCGCAATTTGGAGTGGCTGATCTTGTGTGTTATTCTTAAGCGTTGATGCCAAGAGATAAATGCCTAGCAAACTGGCTAATCCGATTAAAGCTAAAACCACATATTTGCGGAAGCTGCTATCTTGTTCAACATCTTTCGATGATGTATGATTTTCTTCTGTGGTTGAGCCAGTTTCAAATTCTTTTAAAAATAAACTCTTCAACTGTTGCTCACCAGCGATTCTAATATTTGCCCTTGCCTCTACATGTTCCTTTAATTTTGAATTGAGCTCAGGATATTGCTTAAGTGCACGTTCTAATTCTGTTTGATCAATAGACTCGAGTCTACCATCTAAGTAGTCATCAAATAGTTGTTCAAACTTGTTTAGAATGTCTTGGCTCATTTTCTAATGTCTTGTTTGGATAACATGTCTTTTAGTTTTTTAAGACACTTGTATTTCATGCTTCGAGCACTTTCAGGTGAACTCAGCTTATTACGCACAGCAATCTCATCCATTGGGTAGCCATAATATCCCCAATCAATAAGGATGTTTTTACATGCTTCACCCATTGCCTTGATGACGTCCATAACGATTCTTGCTTCATCTTTAACATCGATTAAGTGTAATAAGTCAGCTTCTTTTGCATCATAGTCCATTAATTCCTTTGTTGGCATATTCTTATTAGACGTAGTTTTTCTGGAAACATCAACACAAGTATTGTAAAAGATTTTGTAAAAGTATGTAGAGAGCTTACTGTCGCCTCTAAATTGATCATTCTTTACATGTCTTATCAATTTGACTAAGGCGTCTGCGTAAGCATCTTCCATCTTGTCTTGGGGTAGATGAAGCTTGGCTTTAATAGTTGAAATAAATCCTTTGAATTCATGAAAAAGATACAGAGAGATATTCTCAAATTTCTTTCCTCCCTCCTTGATATGTGAAAGGATTTCCTCATCTGTAAAGCTCTGATTCATTCGTTACGATAGTGAATGAAAGGTAAGCAATTTTAGGTAAATGTTGCTAAACACCTAATGGCTGGGTATTTTACTAATTGGCGTTATAGGATGCTTTTTAAGCCTAAAGCAACAATTTTATACACAAAAGAGCTTTTTTGGGTGCTGATCATACAGTATTGTTATCTTTCTTAATACATATGTAGTCAGGGAATGACGATAAATCACTCCCGAAATAAATCTTAAATTCAGCGCGATTGGGAAATAGGTAAGTTCAGAATAGCAGTCAGCTAGTATCCTGAATTCTGTTCCAAAAACCCAGGCGTATTCGATGCTCCATCGATTGCCGACTGAGGTATTGGAAACAATCTATTATTTGGATTGCTATCCGTCTTTTCAGTCCATGAATCCTCATACTTACCATATCGTATTTGGCTGGTTCTTCTCAAACCTTCCCAGTAAAACTCAAATCCAAGTTCCCGAAAAAGTATCTCTAAATCCATAGAGGCGAGTGCTGCAGGGACTGGCTCTCTCGCCGTTCTTGATGTTCGGACTGTGTTGACATCAGCTAGCGCTCCACTTGCATCGCCTTGTCTTAATTTAGCTTCTGCTCTCATCATAAATATCTCTGCATAACGCATCAGCACAATGTCTATGCTACTGAAATTATTTGCATTTGGTGAGGTTCGACTAAATTGATATTTCGATACGCGATATCCTTTATTATGTAATCTACCTTCATTCGTAAAATCGATTTGTAATTCATGATTAACATAGTCGACATTTTTGTCTGGACCATTGCCTTTGATTTGGATCACTGGATAGATTCTAAATTCATTGTCTGATCCACAGGTGAAAAATGCGCCATTCGGATCTTTTCTTGGGCCCCAGATCACACCTCTTATAATCCCTCTATTGAATTCATATTCTTCTGGCGTTACGCAGTAAAAGTGATTTTCATCATTCGCAGGTGATAGACCAGTCAAATCTTGTAGCTCAGCAGGAATTTGTTGCTGCTGATAAAAGAATCGTGAATCGGCATCAGCTGGGTCAACATCTCCGTAGGCATCTACCCATGTCTGATAAAAATCTGTGGTGATGGCAGGACCGTCTGTACCATCTGAACTTGTAAATTCTGGTCGACCCCAATTTGATCCTGCTAATGACCAATACGTCCATCTGCTGTGCTCTCGTCTAAGTACACCACGTTGATCAAGAGCAAAGATTAGTTCTTTATTACTTCGATTGTCATCATTAAATAATTCAAAGTATTCTGGTGATAAGGAATACAATCCCGAATTCACAATATTATCTGTATACTCAATCACTTTATCCATATCAGCCGAAGTAAAGTCTGGCGTACCATAAGGATCGCGATACACGGCAGCGTTTAAGTGCAGTCTTGCTAAGAAGCCCCACACCGCTGATTGTGTCATTCTTCCCGATCCAAGATCTGTATTGATGACACCTACCACCGACTGAAATTCGCTTTCGATATAATCAACCGCGTCTTGACCTCTTAGAATTTCAGATGTCTCAGTCGATTTTTCCTTTTTGAAAATGAGGCCCCAACTATCCAGCATAAGCATATTGAGATAGCCACGTAAGGCTCTCATTTCATGCAGGGCACTCGCAGCTTCATTATCTCCAACCTCCGCTAATGGATTAAGTGTCTCGATTGCTGTGAGCGTCCGTGATATATTTTTGGTCAGTTCGCTCCATGAGCTACCAACTAAATCATTGGTCGGTGTGATGGTATGTGTGTGCGTGGCTAAGAATTTACCACCATCAAACCAATCTGTACCACCACGGTGAGGGAGAATCGCTTCATCTGCAGCAATTAATTGTAAGCCATAGTAATTTGTGTGTCTCCACGTCCAGGATACCTGGCCATAAGCTGGAGCAATCGCACCACTGACAGTTTCTGATAAGCCGCTACCTGTAAATGATTCGTCTAACACTGTTTCCTCTAAATCAGTACAACTTGCGAGTAGGGTTATACAAACAATTAGAAATCTATATTTAAACATAATTTTCATTTTATTAATTTTGTAATTAGAATGTAACGTCTAAACCAAATTGGAATGTTTTCCCCCTTGGATAGCTGAAATAATCTATGCCGAATGTCTGAATATCTCCAATCGAACTTCCCGTGTTAATCTCAGGGTCATATCCAGAATATTTTGTGAACAAAAGTAGGTTTTGCCCCGTCACATATAGTCTAATGTTTTGTACAGTTTCACCAATGCCTAATTTGTCAAGATTTAAATTGCAACCTAATGAGGCGTTATTCAATCTTAGATATCCACCATCTTCTAAGTATCTAGTCGACACTCGATTTGAGTTAGAAAAATCTTCATTTGGAAACTCTACTGCAAAAGCTGTCGTGTTTAGCGAATTGGAAAGGTTACCCTTATTGAAAAGTGATAGCGCGACGTGGTTGAATAGTCTATTGCCACCCACACCATTAAAATTAAAACCTAGATCAAAGTCCTTAAACGAAAAATTGAAATTCATGGCATAAATGTGCGTTGGTAAAGCACTGCCATGTGCAGACCGATCATTATCTAATATCTCACCATCACCATTGACGTCAGCGAATTGATTTAAGCCATCATCACCAATACCCACGAATTCTTGCACGAAGAATGTGCCGATCGGCTCACCATTCAACACACCATTAATTGTTGCTCCTGTCTGACCTGCTCCTCTAACGGCGCCTGTTGTTAAGATTCTGAAGGGGGAATTTTCAACAGTGTTATTTGTGATGGAAATGTTGCCACCGATGCTGTAGCTAAAATCGTTTGTTTCACCGCTGCTATAGTTAAGACCTAATTCTACACCGGTATTTTTAATTTCCATATTGGGAATATTCGTCCAGAACCGATTTGTCGGTTGGATAGGATCGACTGGTGCTATTTCAAGTAGTATGTTCTCTGATACTTTATTGAATACATCTAGCGTACCTGTCAATTTATAATTAAAAAAACCAAAGTCAAGTCCAAGATTGGCCTGCGTTGATACTTCCCACTGAATATCAGGATTGGCGAGTCTTGTGTAAATGGAACCAAAAGGATAGCCGCTTAAGTCAGTAGCACCAGGCGTGAGAGGATAGGTGTCGTTATTAGTATTACTTTCTGTAAAACTCGCTTGGGTTATCTTTGATGGTATTTCCTGATTACCTGTTTGTCCCCAACTTCCTCTTAATTTTAAATAGTCTAAGGATTCGTTTCCTGCTAAGAAGTCTTCATTTCCAAGATTCCACCCAACAGCAATTGATGGAAAATAGCCATACTTGTTATTTGCTCCAAATTTAGAAGAGCCATCTGCACGCATCGTTGCTGTGACCATATATTTATCATTATAACTATAATTGACCCGTCCGAAAAACGATTGGAGTTCATTAATGGTCGCAAATGCAGATTGTTCGGTTGGCTCACTTGCTGCGCCGACCTGGTATCTAGGCTCGACACCATTTGTTGGAAAACCTGAAGTAAAAAATCCTTTTTGACTGACTTCAGTTTGCTGATAGGATTGACCAACTAAGAGTGAAATGTTATGTTGGTCTCTACTCATGTCATAATTTAATGTGTTTTCAACCTGAAAGTTTGTATTAGATGTAAAGGAAGAATTGAGACTGCCTAGGTCAAAATCTTCAATACTTGGAAAGGGTATGAATTGAACGTCTCGATCAGTCGTAGAATAATCAACACCTACATTTAACTTATACGTCAAGCCTTTTATAATTTCTAAAGACGGTGCGATGTTAGCTAATATTCGATTGTTAAAAGAGATATCGTCATAAATGGTCTCCCTGACCAATGGGTTAATATTATCACCCACTAAAGGCGCTAACTCATCGCCCATCATACTCGGCATTGTTGGATTTAACTGTAGCATGTCATTCACCACAGAGCTTGAGTTTGCTCTATTATTTTCAAATCGAGTTGCTGAGAAGTTAAGTTCTGTTTTGAAGCGATCGTTTAAGGCTCTTTGCGTCAGGTTAAGTCGACCAGAATATCTTGTTAAATTATTTTTTCTCAATATACCTTCTTGATCTTCTGCAGAAAATGAAGCAAAGTAAGAAGATTGATTTGTGCCACCACTCATGGAAAAGTTAACGCGTTGAGACTTGGCAGTTCTTGTCAATTCATCTTGCCAGTTCGTATCAGCACCTCCATTATTCAGTATACCTCCGATAGAACTAATTTGACTTGAAAACTCGCTCGCCGAGAAGACATCGATTTGACGGGCAAGAGATGTCACCGCTGTAGAAGCAGAAAAATTGATTTGGCTTTGACCGCCTCTTCCTTTTTTGGTGGTAATGACGATGACTCCATTGGACGCTCTCGCTCCATAAATAGCTGCGGCGGATGCATCTTTAAGCACATCAATACTCTCAATATCTTGTGGATTAATAAAATTCAATGGGTTCGTCGGGATGCCATTACCCGAGTTGTCAAGAGCAAATCCATCAACAACGAATAAGGGAGTTGTACCCGAACGTAAGCTCCCAACGCCACGAATTATTATGTCTTGGCTAGCACCAGGCTCTCCACTTGCCGCGGTTATATTAACCCCGGCGACTTTACCTTGAAGCAATTGACCAGGATTTGAAACGACACCTTGGTTAAAGTTCTTCTCCTTAAGGGAGGCGATCGAGCCAGTTACATCTGATCTCTTTTGAGAACCATAACCGATGACGATCACTTCATTAAGCTGAACAGCATCTGATATTAAAACAACACGAATCTCATCTGAGTTGGCTACTGTCACTGCTTGTGTTAACATACCCAAATAGGAAAACTCAATGACATCACCAACTTGTGCGTCTAACGTAAATCGTCCATCCAGATCTGTTATTTCACCATTAGAGGTTCCTTTAACGACTGCGGTGACACCAGTAAGCGGCGTTGCAGTATCATCGACTACTATTCCTGATATTTGGGCTTGTAGCCATGAGCCTGTACACATACACAGGCATAGCAAAGCTAAAAGGGAAAATTTCTTTTTATTCATTTTATTGAATTTAATACACGTAAATCTAGTATTGATCTACTCGTAAAAGTGAATTAGATGCGTATGTTGAATATAAAGCTTTTTGTTAACAATTGTAAATTTTGGAGAACTTAATGTTGCACTAACTAAATCTTCTTTTACATAGATGTTCGATAAGCAAAAGACTTTTTAAAATCGCAGACGACATTGGTCTCCGAACTGAGAGTATACCTAGTGCTCTGTCAAGATATACTTGACTATTGCTTTTGGTGTATTTTGCACATGCACGTCGTTACTTAACTGGACTAGATAGCTACGGCTATCAAAATGAACCTGTGCCTTGAGCAGACGAAAAATAACAACTTTGTGACAGCTATTTATTTAGTACTTAAGACACTAAAGCAAATTCTTTACTTTTATAAATGGTTATTGATTTGAATTAGACTTTTTGTCCACGAATCCATCAAGCCCAAGCTTTAAAAATTTATGCAACTGATGTATATCAATAGTAATGCTCTACGTATGTGCCCAGGTATAATTCTTTATTGATCAAGTGAATTAACGCTCCTTAAAATGGGCTTGCTATGCGGTACTATTAGCTTGCTATGTGGTCTATTATCCTGCTATACCTCCTGCAACACCCACAATAAGAGAAATAATAATTATGAATGCATATAAGCCAAGAACAATGGCCATTAATATACCTATGAACTTATAACAAGATTTAAGATTTCTGAAACTAACAGCAAGTGCCGCTTGGTCATCAGAGGCAAGAGCTTGCTTCATGTTATTGGCGAACTTTAATAAGTAGTAACAAGGAAAAAAGTATAAAGCAGCAATAGCTATAAAGTACGCTGAAAAGAAACCTGCACCTAAATTTGCTCCGGGTATTTCACTTGGTGGCATAAAATTAGCCATGAGTGTCCCCATCGTAAGTCCCAAGACTACGAACAAGGCCAAAAATACAAATCCAATGATTGCAAAAAACTTAGCCCACTTGGCGGTTTCTTTTAAATATGATTTTATTTCTGTACTGATGGCCAATTGGCCTGAATTAAGATGACTGTCTAAAATGTCGTCCATGGTGTTCTGTTTTGTGGTTAATTAAAGTTATCAATTGAATAATAATATTAAATAATATGAGTCCCCGCAATCTTACCAGTATGATTTAGCTGTCGCAATAATTACCCTATCGAATAATTTAGGTCCAAAGTACCTCCTGTTTAGTTTATAGCAAAATTCATTTAAATAATTCTGCAAATATTTACCTTTAA
>CALGLU010000142.1 GCA_937959275.1 uncultured Saprospiraceae bacterium
TGGTTAAAGGTAAATATTTGCAGAATTATTTAAATGAATTTTGCTATAAACTAAACAGGAGGTACTTTGGACCTAAATTATTCGATAGGGTAATTATTGCGACAGCTAAATCATACTGGTAAGATTGCGGGGACTCATATAAGCCTATATTGCAGACAGTATCACACAATGATTGTTGTATGAATGCTAAATGAATTGTTAATCCAATTGTTGCATGATTTTACTTCTTCTCTGCATAACGGCGAATGTGGCCCTCGCCTTATTGTTTAAAGTCTTTCCAAAGTATGGTATTCGAAATTTTCCTACGATCGTTGTCAATTACTTTGTTTCCATTTGTGTGGGCAGCTTATTAGCAGGAGAGTTTGTCATAAAAAGTGATATTTTCAGTTCAGCAGGCCTCCCCTATGCCGTTGCCTTAAGTATCTTATTTATTACAGGGTTTAATATTCTGGGCAGGTCGTTCCAGCTTTTTGGCATCGCATTTACGACCATTATACAAAAGATGTCAATCCTAATTAGTGCGTTTTATGCCATTCTGGTGTACAATGACCCCACGAGCCTATCGAAATTGGCAGGTCTGCTGGTCGCTATTATAGCCATCATTTTTGTGAATTACGTCCCAAAGGTCAAACGCGGAGAACCAACAGCCTTCAAACCAGTCCAATATCTATATCCATTCGGTGCCTTTCTACTCAGCGGAATCATAGAAGTTATCTTATTGATCGTCGGCATAGAAGGTCATATGACCAACAGTATAGAATTCGTGTCTTCAGCTTTTGGAATGGCTGGCGTATTAGGTACAATCTATATTGTATTCACTCATCGTCCTATTCTCAAGACAAAAGAAATCGGAGCAGGTATTCTACTAGGCATACCCAATTTTTTGACGATCTATTTATTGATCTCCCTAGTCGAACAAGGTTGGGATGGTTCTGTCTTATTTCCATTAAACAACATTGGTGTACTCGTGGCGTCAACATTAGTTGGTTACTTACTATTTAAAGAAGCTTTCGACAAGTATAAATTGATTGGGATTTTAGCTGCTCTGCTGTCTATTTATTTAATTACAGCGAGCTAGCTCTTGCACTAGTCTATTAGATATCATTACCAGCTGAAACAATTCCAAACATTCAACACCTGCCTGCCGGTCAGGCAGGCTCAACACTGCGACCATCGGGAGCCAGGCTATTCTATCTCAAATGGTATCTCATGAGTTGTAAAGTGCGCAAGTAAATATTTATAATAGATTGGATTAGTCATCACAATAAAGTGAGATTTAGACAAATCATGCAGTGAAGAAAGTTGAGAAATCACGGTTTCACTCCACTCCCTCAGCGCCGCATCTGAGACATGATTTAAATTAACATCGTATGGTGCAATGACATCTGTTAGCTGTAGGAGATGATGTTTCCCTGACAATATATATGTAGTATCGGCGTGATTCGCGGCATGATCCATCCACTTTGCAAATAAATCTCCTTGATATAAAGATTGAGCTTCACATGCGACTGCTTGCTTCTCCTTGACGCAGGTGACAAGAGCGATTTTGGTTTTCATAACATTAAGATAAATTCAAATTTCCAATTAAGCGTTTTAAATTTCAAGAGGGGTTACATAAAGTCACTTACGCTAAGGTGTTGATCTATGACGTCATAGTAGTAAGCATTTTTAGTTAGACCATAACTTGTGATCAGGGTATTAAAGACTGATTTTTTTGTACCCGTGCTTTTTATAAAAGCCTCTCGGCCTTGTCTAAGTTTTGTCGCGTAGTTCTTTGTTATCGTTATATCGCTATTATAATATTTACATTCACATAGGTTGATAGCGACATCTTTTCTGTCAAGTATCAGATCGATTTGAAAACCACTTATAGATTCATCTCCTTGCGCCCTAAAACTATAGTGTTCAGTATAGACTCCGGATACGCCCAGCGCTTTTTTAATTTCATTGATATGTTTATGGCATACAGTTTCGAATGCAAAGCCAGTCCAGATTTTATATTTCCGTGAGTGGTAGATTGACGTCCAAACATCATCTGCTTTTTTTCTGTTAGGATAGATGAACTTGTGATAAAATATGGAGTACTCATCCATTAGTCGATAAGTGGCGCCACGTTTTCTTTTACCGTAAGGTACAATCTCATCTACGAATCCAGACATTAACAAATCTTCCATTGCTCTAGTATAGGGGCCGCCCGCATTGACTTTAGATTTAAGTATGATTTCTGATCTATTCAGTCCACCAGCATGTTTGGCCAAAGTGGCAACGATTGCTTCATGGTTTTCAGAATGCTCAAATAATGCTTTATAGAGATTATCATATTCGTATTTGAGAATGCCATCATTTGAAAAACAAAGTTCAGAGATATTTTGGCCCGCAGACAAGCCCTTCTTAATCTTCTCGAGATAATAAGGCACACCACCTATAACCATATAGAGTTCTGTTATAGCTTGGTCTGTGAGCCTGATGCCACGACTCTTTAAGAACTCTTTAGTTTCTGCCAAATTGAAGGGTCTCAACTTGATGTGATCTGTCACCCGATTGTGAAATCCTCCTTTATCATTAAGTATTTTTTTAGTGATCCATGATGTCGCAGATCCACAAATCACGAAAATGAAATGTGTCTCTTTAGAGAGATAGTCATTCCAAAGATGGGCTAACTGCTGAATAAATCCTGAACGTTTTGTCGCTATCCAAGGGAGTTCGTCAATAAAAATGACTTGCTTCTTCTGTTTGGGAAGTGACTGTAGATAAGCTTTAAGAAAAAACATCATCTCTTGCCAATTTTTTGGTATGCTTATCATGGGCTTATTAGAGTATTCTGTCAACTTCTGTGCGAAGTTTATGATTTGTGTTTTCGTGTCTGCGTCTTGAATGCCAGTGACTCGTAGGCAGAGTTGCTTTTGATAGGTCTCATCGATTAGATAGGTTTTCCCTACACGACGCCTACCGGTTACGGCAAGAAAACTAGATTTCTTCTTAGAGAGGAGACCATGCATTTTCTTTATTTGGGGACTTCTTCCTATCATCTATAAGTGTATTTATCCTTGACAATTATTGACATAAGTACAAATATAATAATCTTTATTTGTATTTATCTCATATTTTAATCCAGATAAGTACAGTTATAGTTCTTCAAAAAAATCGTCGGCTACCTAATCATTCATTGTAGTTATATACCCAAGGCACTTGAATTTGACTTCTATTACAATACATAAATAACCAAAAATCCTAAATACGTTCCCAGTGCATTCCCTAAAGTGCCAACCAATATAGCAGGCACGATCAACTCCTTTCTGTCAAAGGATTCTGCTAAGGCAATCGCAGTTGTACCGCCGCCAACATTTGCTTGACTTACGATCGCTATCATTTCCCAATCTCTAAACGTCACACTACCCAAGAGGACAAGAATCAGCCCATGCAAGACAACAGCACAAGAAGCAAAAAGCAGTAAGCTAATACCCACCTCTTGTAATTCTAAGACTGCACTGATTTCACAATAGGCACCAATAACGGCTAAGAAAATATAGACTAAATACAAGCCTAAGGTATGGCTACCCTGTAAACTAGCAACAAATTTGCTTTGAGCCAATAGGATTCCGATAGTTGACAAGGTTAATATTGAAGGTATGCTTGGAAACACCTGCGAAATTAATTCAGACATATAATAAGAGGAAATACCTAAAAACACCAACCAAATTAGCGAATGAAAATTAATCCCTGCTGGGACTACTGTCTCTTTATTTTCATTGAGACTAGCAATTTTTTTATCCTTCCAAAACCTACGCAATACGGCTGGCAAAGCTAAGGTGACGATGATCCATAAGGCCGTGACCACATTATCAACTGCAATAGTACCAGCATATAACACGCCTTGTTTTTGAAAATCGTATTCCAAAGCAATCGCATTAAAATTAACGCTCCCGCCCGTATAGGTCCCTGTAAGCATACCCGCTATAATCCTTCCATTCTCTCCAAGAACATCCTCTGGGCCAATAAGAAACCAAGCCAATAGAATCCCATATGTTGTAGCAAGAGAGCCGATAACAAATAAAATAATCATAGGCGCACCAGCTTTCTTAATTGCTGATAATTGTACACCTAGCAATAGATAGAAAATGGAAATGGGTGCCAAGTATTTAAAAATGCCATCATATAAAGGAATTGAATTGGAGGCAGACGGGATTAATTTCAAATTAGCAGCCACGGCGGTAAATAGAATGACTAGTAATGCAATACCTAGTTTTTTACCAAGCTTTGTTTTGGCGACATAGTCCGCTACAATGACTAAGAAGCACAGTACACTTAAAACATAGATTGGGTCTTGCGTGAAATTCATTTGTGTTTAATCTAAAAAATCCGGAGGCAAAAAAATGACTTCTAATCATCAAAGTTTAATAGGCATTCAAAATACAATTCAAATACGGTAGCCCAACAAATGTATTAAATATACAGCTGTTCGAAGCCTTCAACTTCAAACTATCGCTTCGCCGTCCACTTGCTTGAAGATCTTCTGTGTCTCGACATTGACATTGACATTGACATTGACATTGATATTGATATTGAAAAACATGCAGATCTAATTTGAATGATTTATATTGTCTTATTATGGATCAAGAATCAATTCACAAAGAGAAAGAAGCATATAAACGCGTTGAATTACAACCAGAACAAACAACACGTACGCAACAACTAAAAAAGTTGGATCTAAGCTGCGCTGTTTGCAACAATGAGATCGACGCTTCAGACATCAACATCAACAGCACTCTTGCAAAATGCAATCACTGTGGATCACTTCTGTTTTTAGATGATGAGGAGTTTTTCGGGCGGCGCAAGCGGAACAGGCCTGAGATGATGATGCCAGAAGGAACAGAAGTTTTACATCTGCCTTCTAGTCTTGACATTCGCACGAAGTGGAATCGCGGGAAAGCTGGAGGAGCTGGCATGTGGTTTATGGTTTTCTTTACAGTGTTGTGGAATGCCATGCTGTGGCCTGTCGCCTTTTCATCCATCGCCGCTGGATCTATCTTATCCATCCTTCCCATGGCGGCGCATTTAGCAGTTGGCTTAGGACTCATTTATTATCTCATGACCATCTTCTTTAACCACACAGACGTCTATGTGACCGATACTGAAATCACGATGAGTAGTGCACCCTTAAAAAATCCTTTTAAAAAGGACATCGTTATTCCAACAAAAGACATCAATCAATTATATGTTAGTCGCTATGTGAGTAGTACCACGAACGGTGTGCCTAACCACGCCTATGCTCTTTACGCGATCACAAACACTAACAGGAGGATTTCTCTACTTCGTGGCATGAATAAAGAAACACAGCTATATATCGAACAAGAGATTGAGCATTTCTTGAAGATTGATGATGAGAAGGTTCGCGGGGAGGTGTAATAGTCGATAGTTGATAGTCGATAGTGGATAGTGGATAGTGGATAGTGAATAGTGGGCACAAAGCTGAATATCCGATCCAAGCTACTTCAGTGCCTTGTGCCAATTAAAATACATTCTTATCACCAATACCACTAATCACTAATTAACCAGTCATTATTTTACCCCTTTATCCCCTTTGAGAGCGACATTTACCTTTCACATCAAGTCGATTAATTCCAAATCATTGATTCACTTATCACCAAGGAGTATCGACTATGGACTTTTCATCTCAGCAAGTCAGTAAGTTTTGCTCTATACATTTTACCAATTGGGATTTCGTGATCTTGGACAAAGACTCTGTTGCCTTCAATGCTCTTGATTTGATTTTTGGATACAACATAAGATTTATGAATCCTCAAAAAATAATCGGGTGGAAATTTTATTAATAGATCTCGAATCGTTGCTCTTACAGTGATGAGCTCCTTAGTCGTAATGATCTTGACATAATTACCGGCTGACTCAAGGTAAAGGATGTCATGCACATTCACTTGGACATACTTTTTATTTGACTTTAGAAAAATAGTTTCAGCTTCAGGTTCAATTTTATCAGTTGGTCTGACTTGTGAAATATCTTTTGTGTTTCGGGCCTTTTGTATAGCTTTCAGAAAGCGCTCAAAACTAAAGGGCTTGAGGAGGTAGTCAATAATATTCAGTTCATAACCTTCAAGTGCATATTCTTTGTAAGCTGTAGTCACAATCACTTTAGGTGGACGACTAAGTGTTTTAAGAAATGCAAAGCCTTTTAACTTTGGCATATTCAGGTCTAAAAAAATAAGATCAATTTGAGTATCATTTAAATAGGCTAAAGCTTCAATCGCATCATAGCAATGTTTCATCATCTGCATGTCTGGCAACATGTCACAATACCCCTTTATGATATCATGAGCAATTGGCTCATCATCTATAATAATATATCTAGTCATACTTTACGAAGTGATAACTGGACGTTAAAAATCTCATCCTCATTAGCAATGGAAAGATCAAAGTCTTTCTTGTATCCAATCTCTAGTCTTCTTTTTAAGTTTGCCATCCCTATACCTGCTTCTTGATTATCGACTTCCTCGCTATCATAATTGTTCAAAATACTGAAATGGATTTCATCTTGTCTAGCCTCTAGTTCTATTGTCACAAAGGCATCATCCCTTAATTTCTCAACACCATGTTTGAATGCATTTTCAACTACAAGAATTAAGAGCAACGGCATTATTCGATAGCCTTTTTTATCTATGGATGTCGTAAAATTAATCGTTACTTTTTTATGGTATCTATTTTTATGTAGATCAACATAATTCTGTAATATGAGTCCCCGCAATCTTACCAGTATGATTTAGCTGTCGCAATAATTACCCTATCGAATAATTTAGGTCCAAAGTACCTCCTGTTTAGTTTATAGCAAAATTCATTTAAATAATTCTGCAAATATTTACCTTTAACC
>CALGLU010000143.1 GCA_937959275.1 uncultured Saprospiraceae bacterium
TGTCAAGTATATATTGACTTGTTGAATTTGAGTGTAGTTTGTGCATGAACTAGGCGCAGGTTCGGTCTGATAGCCTAGCTATCAAGGCCGGTTCTGTAACGACGTACATGTGCAAAATACGCCAAAAGCACTAGTCAGTTATATCTTGACAGAGCACTAGCTAACATCTGCCAGAATTAATTGGTATTTTGAAGTGATCGGTGACTTAAATTAAATCGAGATGAATCATAAACCATTTCTTCATAGCTTCCTGGCTTTCGTTTTTATCTTATTTTCTTTTGGTTGTCAACAAAAGATCAGCTCCATGACAACGACAAGCAATCAAGCTATTCCGATTGCTCAAGCTGCCAAGATTAGCCCTTTAGAAGCATATGTCAAAGCCAAAGACAATGCTTTCGAATACAAATTAATCGACGAAATCAAAGCAGCTGCACATACGACCTATGTCATTAGAATGGTTTCGCAAAAATGGTTGACGATCAAAGAGGTCAAAGATCCTATTTGGTGGCATTGGCTAACGATTATTGTACCAGACGGCGCTTCGAATCCGAAAGGCATGCTCTTTATTAATGGTGGTAGCCATACAAGCAAACAGCCAACAAAAGCAGATGACATGCTGCTACAGATCGCTTTAAGTACCCAAAGTGTAGTTGCCAATTTACA
This sequence comes from uncultured Saprospiraceae bacterium, assembly GCA_937959275.1. Lineage (GTDB taxonomy): Bacteria > Bacteroidota > Bacteroidia > Chitinophagales > Saprospiraceae > CALFUK01. The sequence goes on from CALGLU010000143.1 coordinate 664, forward strand.
TAACATTCCCAATCAACCAACTGTCTTTCAAAACGATGATTATGGACCGCGAGTAGAAGACGAATTGATTGCGTTCGGCTGGCGGCAATTTTTAGAAGGCGGCGCTAAGACAGAAGATGCAGAGTGGTTGGCCCGTTTTCCAATGACAAAGGCTGCTGTTAGGGCAATGGATGTGGTCAGCGAATTCACTGCAAAAAAGACAACTGAAAAAGTAGAAGAATTTGTTGTCGCTGGCGCTTCAAAACGAGGGTGGGCAACTTGGACGACGGCCATTGTAGACGATAGAGTTATTGCGATTGCACCTATTGTCATTGATATGTTAAATATCATTCCTTCTTTTAACCATCACTGGCGAGTCTATGGTAAATGGGCTGAGGCGATTACCGACTATCAATCTGAAGGCATCATGGAATGGCAAAATTCGCAAGAATATCAACGGCTAGCTGAGATGACAGAACCTTATCATTTTTTAGATAAATTAGCGCTGCCCAAATTAGTATTAAGTGCAACGGGAGACCAGTTTTTTATTCCAGATTCTTGGCAATTCTATTGGGATGATTTATTAGGTGAAAAGCATTTACGCTATGTACCTAACTCAGAACACTCCATGCAAGGCACAGATGTATTGGAGAGTTTAATTGCCTTTTATCAAATGATCTTAGCTGATCATCCACGCCCTTCTTTTGATTGGGAGGTAGTGAATGGTACAATTAATATTCAAACCAACAAGACATCTAGACCTACTGCAATCACTTTATGGCAAGCACATAATCCAAAAGCTCGTAATTTTCAAACCGATGAAATTGGCAGGTCGTATACTGCCAGTGACATTCCCATTTCCAATACTGGAAAATACACAATACGAATTAATGAAGCTAGTGAAGGGTGGTCCGCTTTTTATGTAGAACTAACCTTTGCAGGATTAGAACAAACACCACTTAAATTAAGTACAGGCGTCGTTGTGACGCCAGATGTCTATCCTTTTGATGATTTTAAAAGTGCCACGCCCAAAGGAAAAGCTAAGCGTTCTAAATAACGATAGTCAATAATAGAAACAATGAAATCAGCCAATTACAATATCATCTTGTTAAAATTATTTTAACTCAATCCCTAACAAACCAGCAGTTGAATCAATAATAAACTTTAATTAAATTATCGACACGATATTTAAAGTCATCGAAGTCTTTCTCCATTTTTATAAAAAACAATTCACGTAACTGAAAGCCTTCCGTGCTGATCAGAACAGATCGCTTTTTAATCTTTTGCGTCCATTGATTGGCGTATTGATAAAAGCGTTCACTCTTCGTGACTATAAATTGAGGATAATCAAATCCCATAAAGGTAGATTGGAAATTTTGGCCACTGTATAAAATAATATCGAGGTAATTCCCAAATTCATTTAAATAAATTTTTAGGTCAACTTGCTCTTGTTCACCATACGACTTTCGAATGCCTTGTACCGCGATGCTTTTAAGATGATGTATTAGATTTTGGATGTCTGTCATCAGTTTATCGACAAATAACACATCACTAAATGCTCTGATCGTAATACAAAAGATAATTTGTTGGTAAAGATTAGACAGCATGTTCGAATTCCATATTTCTGTTACCGGATGGCTGTCATAATAGTCAGCTATTTCATTTCTAAACGATTCAATGCTCTTATCCAAATGTGCACTTTCATTTATGATTAAAGCGCCCTCTTCCCAATGCAGATGATTCCAAATTGATAATTGAAAATTAAAAATATACTTACGCGAGATGTAATAAAAGAAGGGCAATTCATTAGCCAAGTATGTCAACTCACTATTTTTCTGAGACCTAAGTGTCTCCAGATATCCAGATATCAGTTCTAAAAAGTCAATGCTCTTTGTCGTTGGCGCATGCATAAAGGGATGCCTGAAGGATATAAATTGGTCCTGAAAGAACATGGTATCTAGTGAACACTCAAAATGATCGGCAATCGTGATGAGCTCTGCTGTAGTCATCGCCGTGTCACCATTCATGCGTTTATAGACAGCAGCTCTTTTGAGATTGAGTATATCCATTGTCTCATCTACAATGCTTCTCTGAGCATTTTGGGCAGCTAGATTTTTAAAAAACCTTGTTTGGAGTTCGATTTGCGGATTCATAGAAATAATAGATTTCACACGTAATTTAGCCATAATTCTACAATATGTAGACATTAATATATTGAATCTACAAATAATCTATGTTATGGGTGGAAAAGTGATTGATATTCGTAATGCAAAACAAATCATTTGGAAAGAGACTTACTTAATCAAAACCTTTATTATGAATATTTATGAAAGTAATAATTCATCATCTTTTTACAATATGTCATGGATATCATTTGCGGTCGCAACGATCGGTATGATCATAGGCATTCTTTACATCGAAGCCGACTTGGCAATTAAGGGATTCTTAGCAATGGGTTATTTATTTACAATTACTTCGTGCTTTACGCTTGCTAAAGTCATTAGAGACAGACATGAATCTGAGCGATTCTTAACTAAAATGGAAAAAGCCAAAACAGAAAAATTCATGGCTGAAAATGTAGTTTAAATATATCTAGTGCGTCGTGTGAAAATGCGGCGCACTTGTTTATTTAATCCCTACTGTATAAACCCATCTCTCTTGCTTTGATTGACTTTAAACATCATCAATTGTTTCATAGCATCTACTCGCCGCTTCGCCTCCTCGACTACAGGGCCCTCAAATAAAGACTGAATCGTGGAATTCCACAAAAATACCCATCTATCAAAATGAGCTTCCGTTAAAGAGACGCGTCTATTTAATGCGATATGCTTTAACATGACATTGCCTTGATAAGACTGCTCTCTCAATAAGACTGAACACCAGAAATCATACATTACGGGCATATGCTCTTCTACTTGAATCTTGACAACATCTGTAAAAATGTAACCAATCGTCTCATCAATCAGAACCTGCTGATAAAAGGTATCCACTAGAAGAATTATATCCGCTCGTGATTGAATATCTGGTTTCACAATGTCTTTGCTTTGTTATAAAGAAGCTGAGCGCTAACTAAATCTTGAATCGCCATCCCACTTGATTTAAACACAGTAATTTCTTCTGCTGTTTCACGCAGAAATGGAGACGATGAAATTGTCTTTAAATCACCTTTAATATCATCCATAGACATAATCTCGTTTTCAATGGCTTTGCAAAATTCACCCGCTTTTTTCGGCGTATTTTTTAAATCATCCGCATATACAGAGGCCATCCCAAGCACTCGCTCATCCAGTTCCTGCATATCTGGTTTGTATGACCCCACCAAATCAATATGCTGCCCTTTTGAAATATGTCTCTTGTGAATAATAGGAGATTGTGCCCCTGTAGCCGCACTAATAATATCGATCCCTTCAATACTATCCTCAAAGGAACTGATGACAGTTACTTTAGTCCTTAATTCATCATCTAAGGATGCCTTTACCTGTTCTGACTTTCCGTCATTTCTTCCCCAAATATAGATCTGCTCCAAAGGCCTCACCTCCGCATGTGCAATAATCATATGCTTGGCTAAAGCGCCATTGCCCAACACAAGTAATGATTTGGAATCTTGTCTGGCCAACTTAGACGCTGCGAGAGCAGACGCACAGGCTGTCCTGATCGAGGTCATCTCTTCCGCATCAATTGTGCACAAGACTTCACCTGACTTTGCATGATTTAAGGTGTACAGCCCCCGAATGGCAGGCAGGCCTTGATTGGGATTGTCGGGCATGATCATCAATAGCTTTGTACCCACATATTCTGTATTCCAGGCTGACATTGACATTACACCATTTTGTAATTGGTCACCAAAAGCGTTGAGACTTTTAGTCGCCGTTTTAATCTCTGCGCTGATATAAGCTTCTTCTAATAGGGAGATTAATTCCCTATAATTTAAATGTTTCCTTACGAATTCATTGCTAATATGGTGCATAGCGCAATGTTAGTCAATTTCAGATTAATTTTTAATGTAAAGTTGAAATGACTGTATTTCATATTATTCTTTTACGTATTAATGCGACTGCTCTAAAGTGAGTTTAGTTCGTTTTGAAGATTTAGTTTTGCCTGCTCCTCAAATTTACTAAAGAAATCTTCAGTCTTAAATATCTTCTTCATTGAGAGAAAATGAATGATTACTTTCTTTCGCCCTTTCTTATAAAGAAAATTGGGATAGATTGAGTATTCCTTTCTAATGCTCTCACAATAGTTTTTGTACTTGTCTGGTTCTTGTCCTAAGATCGAGAGGTCTGCATCTGTGAAGAAATTTGTATCTGAATTCGAATGTGTGATGTGAGTTTTAGTTGCAATGATTTGTTCACAGCATAGTTTAATATCATATTCATTCACACCTATTTCATTCATCCTTTTTGAGGCAAGTTCAGCACTCCTTTCTTCATTATCTTTTTTCGTCGATTTGTAAATTATATCGTGATAGTATAGTGTGAATAGAATCACATTCCAATTGTCAATTCTGTCTTTCACATTCGCTAATTGACCAAGAATATTTTCTAAGTGTTGGAGATTATGATAGTGTCGACCTGATTTTGTATAATTCGCTTTTATTTCACTCCATAGTGCTTTTATTGAACTAGGATTAACTTTATATTCTTTAAGTAATTCTATATAGCTTGATTGTATCATTTTACGATTCAAAAGTCTGTTTTGATATTAATTCTCATTTTGATCCACCACAAGCTCAACTCACTATTATTCCTTAACAGGCAATCCCAACTCTTCACGCAATGGCAAATCTTTATTAAAATGCCTATTCCAATAATCCGACTTGATTGTCTTAATTAATGTCGCTGTTGACGTCAGACCAGAACTAGAATCAGCTTCAGTCCATGACAGGATCCGATGTGGAAATTCAGTTTCAAAATCGATGGTGACTTCACGACCTAAGCGCGGATAGTTAAGCACATAACTAGATTGATTATTAGAGGCCGTTTTTAACTCTACCTCAACATCATACGCTTGCATCGGTTTATGGCGCGTCCTTAAATAAAAAAATGAGGGAATCATTTGAAGCTTTCCAGTCGGCAAATCGTCAGGGTTGATTCTAATTAGACTCATGACATCATCTTCTAATAAGTGCTTATCCATCTTTACATTTTCTGCAGTCTCCCCTTCAAAATAGGAATCAATATTGACTATAAATTTTGATTTATTTTGAAGCTCCATAAATGTATGGCCACACCACTCCTGAGAAGAGGAGCTGACTTTTAATGAATGGCTACCATTCTCGACAGGCAAAAACGTACTGGTCATCATAGAGTATGGGTAGACTCCCGTATTAAATTTCTTGGTGTAATTTAATTTCAAGACTGGCACATCTTTATCTGTCGGTCGGTCAGCTTTGGCATTCGCAGATTTTGAAAAGGGCTCTGTCACAAATACCAAAACAGCATTCCCTTTATGCAGTTCACCATACCGATCCTGCACAAGTTCGTAACTACTTATCTCTGCTTCGCCCGCATACCAATACTCTGAAAATTGCTTTTTGTTGGCAGGTGAGTGCTGTGGCACTGGATCCAATGGCGTGCAAGCCATAAGTACGATTGCTATAAGCCATGTTGTGGGGTTCATATTCTGATTTTTTGGTAGAATTAATAATATAACTATTCAGGAGCAAAGATGTTTTGGTGAAAGCTATAGAATGAAGTCTCGACGACGAATAGTACCTCATATCAAAGGGGGCCACCATCAACTTGAAGCACCTCTAACTTTGATTTGAAAAGACTATCACCACATTGTCAGCGTATGCTGCAGGACTGATCTCCAGATAAATCTAGAGTCATCATACTGATCGTGCTATCAAATTTCCTTAACTTAATCATTGAATTAAGAGAACAATGTCCAGGATTAAGTTTGGTTAGTCGATTATAATCGTTTGTATGCGTTTGTAGATGGGATAAACGTTAAGAAATGTTGGAAATTGGGGGATATAATCAAGTTACTGTCCATTAAAAATTAAAAAACAAGCATAGATATCAAATTGAAATTTTACGAATTAAGTCATATAGGTGAATTTCATGTCAATCACAATGAAGATTTCTTAGTCTGCGAAGAAGCTGGAAATTCAAGAAGAATGATTGCTGTGATGGATGGATGTTCGAGTGGAACAGACTCTCACTTTGCATCGACCTTAATTGGCAAACTACTGCGAAAAATAGCCAAACAGGAAGCTTATAGAGAATATGCTCAAAAAGATATTAAGCCGATAAAGGAACTACTTGAAACCATCTCTCTCCAACTGTTTGAAGAATTAGCGAATCTAAATCGTCAATTAGATTTAAAATCGGATGAAATACTTTCAACTCTAATTCTTGCCATAGTAGATGTCGAAATAAGGAATGCTGAAATTGTGATTGTAGGAGATGGATTGATCCACGCAAACGGAGAAAATATTGAATACGAAAATGATAACAAACCTGATTATATAGGCTATCATCTAAATATGGATAAACACTTATGGTTTCAAACAAGAACTCAAAAACTGTCAATTACCAAAGTTGACGATCTAACAATTTCAACTGATGGGATTCATACGTTCAAAAATTTTGATGGTAAATCCTATGAAGATATCGAGCAAGAAGAGATTATGAGAAAATTCTTTGAAGACAGAACCGAAATGGAAAATGACAATAAATTAAAGAAGACTCTTATCGAATTAAAAAATACAAATGGTCTTATGCCAAGTGATGACTTAACTATGATAAGAGTAATTAGCGAATGAATAACGGACAGTAACAATTAGCAACAAATGTCCAGTGGGTGCAGGGCACCCCACGGCATTTTTGGTAGTGTTGTGCTAAACACCTATCGGTGTTTTGTTGGCTCTGTGTGATTTAAATAATCTCCGATGTTGGAGTTTGGAAAAGCACGATCTTCGTTTTTATTCAAATGCTTACATTATTGGTATCCATTTTTGATCTTAGGTTTTAGATTTCATCATGTTTTTAGTTTTGACACTGATTTTAGCTCAATTCTCATTGTTGTGGACATACCTGTCTCAGTTCGTCCAATAACAGATTCATGAGAATTTAATTTTTCTATCCTTTGCAAAGTATCTACGTGGAATTTT
>CALGLU010000144.1 GCA_937959275.1 uncultured Saprospiraceae bacterium
TCCAAGTAGGCCCCCTTTTTTCTAATCGTTTATCGTTAAATCGATTAGTTACATGCTGTGTAGTCATAAGTATATGTTTTCAACTAAGATAAACATATTAAATTTATATATCATATGTTTTGAGATGTGTCCTAACGTTAGGGTGCTGGGTGATAGACCGGATCGATATTTTGTTCATCATTTAAATCATCAAGGATAATTCTGTGTCGATCAATGTCGATTTGATGTGCCGTGTAGCCTGCAGCGCTTGGTGCGTTATCTTGTGTAAATTGTCGTTGCTTACCATCAGCCGATAAGACCAATTGACCATACCGCGCCAATTGAAAATGCTCGGTCACTGTTAATTCATTACTATACTCGATCAACATGCCTTCTATATTCTCATACGTCGTTGCACTGTTCGTTGGACTGGCAGCTGGCAAACTGATTACAGCAGGTGAGACAAGACCGCTATTATTCGATGAGATCACAGTAATCCCTCCTGTCGCTCCAGCGGCCGCCACATTGATTTGGCTCATATCAAAATTCTCTTGCTGTATGCCGACAACCTCTACAAGATCTCCTTCCATCACATCTACGGGACAGCTATCACAGTAGACCCATATGCCTTCAGATGTTTGTGGATCGGCATCTGCATCAGCATCCTCTTCTTGTACAAAAAAGCCGCCCAATTCGGTTGCCAATTGTAAATCTGATGTCACAACAGCTTCAATGGTTGTCAGTGTACCATTGCTGGTCACAGATGAACCCGTACCTTGGACTTCATGGATCTTTGCCGTAATTGGATTTGATACAACAGAGCAACTCGGCCCAGTGCCTCCAGGCATAATTGTAAATGTAGCTGAGCAGGCAGAACTAGCTCCATTATCACCTTGCCAATTGGCTTGATCTGATACTGCAGCTATTAAATCAGTATTATTTGCAGCAATTAAACTGCAGTCATACCATACATTATCAAATTCGTCAGAACTCCCTGATCCGCTACCAGCCGCTACGGCCGTACAACCATCCGTCAATCCAGGTGGTAATCCAGATGTATTTGCACTCGTCGCCCCACCTTGCTGCCACTGTGTACTATTTGACTGCGCTGCAAAAATAAAAATGGGTGCTGCAGTACTCCCTTGAAAGGCCAAGACTTGATCTCCACCTGTGCTCAAAAAGAACCCTCCATTACCAACATTATCGTCGGTAATCTGCGTAAAATTCGATGCTGAAGCGGTGTATTGAATGTTAGTGCCTGCAGCTGTCCCGCCCGCTGGTGCTGTGTACAATACGGCTCCTTCATTCGGTCTGAAGCTCGATGTCAACCATCCACTATCCGTGAAATAGATCTCTGTACCAGCGCTTAAGGTCACCAAGGGTACGAAGCGAAAAGACTTCGCATCACCATTAATCTCTGTGACGACCAGATCTCCTGCAACGAGTACTGTTTGACTTTGTAGATTTGAAATGAAGATTGAAAAAAGAAAAATGTGGAAGATGATCTTTGTCTTTGAGTAGATGGATCGATTCATTAATTCAATATTTTGTATCTAATGTACAAAAGGAAATCGTGTTAATTGTTAAACTAAGCATTATGATAAAATTATATATCAAAGTGGAGTCATTGTTGACTGAATATGAAGCAGCATTGATCTGTATCGAACTGTCATCTTATGCCTGCGGACAGACTTGATTTAGGATTTCCCTTTGCTCTTTATACTTCACATTCAAAATTAGATTCTGAACGACGACAACAATTCTTGATCCTTCATTCTGAACATGAACATTTATGATTCAGCAAACTGATTACTAACTGGTTTATAAAATAGATTGATGTGGCATACATCTTTTTTAAGTTTTAAGAGTCTTAGGGTTGATATTTCATTTAAATCGGTCATTCCCGATAAAACTTAAATACGTAAACATGTTTCATCCATTCAAATTCCCCCTATTTATTCTAATATTAATCTTAGGCGTTGCCAGTGCAAATGCCCAAGCCTCTTGCTGTTCAAGTGCTGAAAAAGCTAAAACAGCATGCTTGACTTCTAGCGATAATACTTCACAGGGAGAGCAAAAATCTTGCTGCACAAAGAATGTAACAGAAACCACTTCTGGCTGCACACCGTCTAATTGTAGAGGATTTAAAACAAAATTTGGAGAGGCGAAAATTATTTCTGAGTTAAGACAGAATTTGATTGCTCTCAAAGCAAAGATGGAAAATTATAAACCCTATAAATTTTCTAACCAAGCCATTACCGTGCACGGTATAGTGGGCGAAACAGATGATGAAAGCTTAACCATCGTTTCAAATCATGTAGCCGTCATTGAATTAGAAATATATTCCTTTGTCAACCAAGAAATACCAAAAACAGAACAAGCGAATAGTAAGGCAATTCAAGTACAGCAACTCAGACATAGGATTTCTACATTAAGTGATATTTTATAGAGCATTAGTGCCTCAAGAATCATAAATTAATCATGAAAAGACAGATAACCAGCATCTTGATGCTATTGGTATTCTTTGTGCTTTGTGTCTCTGGGGTATTATCCTATTTCACAGAATACAACAGAAAAATAGCCATTGTACATACGGTATTTGGAGCTGTCTTTAGTATGGCAGCTGTGGTGCACATGATTAACAATGTAAAAGCACTGAAGCTTTATTCTAAAAGTTGGATCATGTTGGCCCTCTTTACATTGACGAGTGCCATTGGGTATATGGCAATCACTGAATCGTACTTAATGAACCAATTCATTAATTATGGGGCAAGAAGTAAGGCTAGTATTGGCATTCAGGAAGGACCGAGACTGTATACCGAGATTATACTGGACTTGGATAAAAAAGTACAATTGAGTTTCGAATTAAAAAAGGCAAAACACTTTTGGCATCCTCAAATAGCTATTTGGACAGAAGATAAAAAAGGCAATTACTTAGAGACTTTGTACGTTACGAAAGCGACAGCGAAGGGTGTTTTTTCAGGTGGTAGGACAAAAGAAAATTTTAAATCAATGGATACCCGTATTGTAAATGAAGTCGAAGGCCATAGACGAGTAAATGCACTCCCCGTTTGGTCTCATCAAAGAGCTGTGGTGTATGAGGATGGACTGCTTGTTCCCACCGTTGATAAGCCCTTACCTGATGGTATATCAGGAGCAACACCAAAGGATAATTTTGTTCTTAAGTCATCCGTGGATTACGTTCAAGATTTTGTGATTAAATTTGAGATAAATGTTGCCTTTGATGATAATGAATTTTACTCAGAGTATGATTTTGCAGCTGATGAGGTTTTTCATAACGGAACTGGTCAATTGGGCCAGCCATCATTAATTTACAGCTCGACTATTGATATTTCAAATAAGGAGAAGTATACGATTATGAGACTAGAAGGACATGGTCATCATTCTGCGCAGAATGGAATAATATATGAGGACTTATCAAAAATCACAACGGCTCTCGAAGTGGTTGAATACATAGTCGTGGGGTTAAAATAATTGACAATGGAAAAATGCAATACAGAAGAGTTATACCATTTGCACAGAAAAAGACTATTGAGCCTTATCAATACAAAGGTGGAGGATAGTCAAAAAGCAGAAGATTTGCTTCATGATTCTTTTATAAAACTGCAGACATGTTGTGAGACTGATTGTGAGTGCGAAAGGCCTAAATCATATCTTTTTAAATTGGTTCTGAATACGGTTTATGATTATTTTAAAAAAAGAAAAAAATACCGATCAATACAAGATGGCTCTTCAACACAACCCTATGTTTTGGAAAATGAAATAGAAGAATCTCATTGTGATCTTATTGAATGCATTAATGGTTTTCTAGCAGAAACGTCCTTGGAAAATAGAATCGCCTACGAACAAGTCGATCTGCATCAGCAAGCCCAAGTGAAAGTGGCAGCAGCATTAAACATACCACTGCCTACGCTTAAATCTAGAGTACAGCGAACTAGGAAGCATCTAAAAAAAAGGATAGCAGAGTGCTGTCCTGATTATCAGGAACATTGTATTTAACATGAAAAAGAATCGCATCAAAACGAAGAGAGCAATATGCTCTTCTACTATTTCTTCTGTTATAGGCACTTCAACTGCCCTGTGTTGTGCAGGACCTGGTTTGGCCGGCTGTGCTGTTGCTTGCGCTTCTGGATGTGGTTCATTGGGGCTTTCTATTTTTGGATTATCAGCAACAGGTTTGGCGCATTGGGTCAACCATTACTGGTATATATTTTTAATTATAAGTGTTTTATTTTTCTCTGAAGCAGCCTACAGAATATTCTACATTAATAAAAGTAAGGATCAAAAAAGAGCTAAGCTTCTATTCTTCCTGAGTGTATTCTTTTCGATTTTATTATTTGGCAGGCTGTTTTTTTCTTGCTGAACACTAACGATTTAGTTGAACGTCTAACTGAAGTAATCCAAAGCCTGACCTGCTGACAAGTAAGCTTTGATTCAGGATCTCTGCCTGCACTTCACGGAGCAATCGCACTCTCAAGTTGACCAAAATGATGACTAAGTCTGCAAGTTTTGTAATAAAAAACAGTGGGTATAACAAATTGCACAAAAGGCATTATATTTTAATATGCTAGGCTCGCCCTATGATCCCTAATTGGATAGCAGCGCAGCTATCCTTTAGGAATTTACGGCGCGTGGCAGTAAACTTGATTATAAGCAAACGCAATTTGTTATACACACTAACAAACAAGCAGGTTCGATTTGTAATTGATAATCCTTAACTTAGAAAAGTCATATTAATACCTACACATGAATCCTACACAATTATGGATATGTCTGCATTGCTCTTCCTTTGGGATCAAGACATATCGTATCTTTTCTATTCTAGTTATATTTTCTATGTTCCAATCTTGCCAGTCTGATCCAACGGGTGCGTATGTGAACTCCGCAGGTCTAGAGGACTCGCGAAAGTCTTCGGACTGGGCTGTTTATCTAGGCGATTCATTTTCTTCCCAATATTCTGAATTAAACCAGATTACGACAGAAAATGTCAGTCAGCTCAAGCTTGCTTGGGAATATAACGGCGGTGAAGCGCATCCTGATAACCGATCACAAATCCAATGTAATCCCTTAGTTATAGACGGTGTCGTATATGCCACCACTGCAACGCTTAAGCTCGTTGCGCTGGATGGTGCGACAGGTAAACAGAAATGGGTCTTCGATCCCTACGGTGATAAGTTTAGCAATTTTGGAATGGGCGTCAACCGAGGGCTTGTCTGGTATGAGGATGGTGAAGAGGATAGACTTTTTTATTGCGCTGGCAAGCAACTGCTGGCGATCAATCCTGTTGATGGCACATTGATTACGAGCTTTGGCGACGATGGTGGTCTTAATCTTCAGAAAGGCTTAGGTGCGGATGAGGGCTTGTCTGTGCTCGGCAATACGCCTGGCATCATTTATAAGGACATGCTCATTATGGGAGGGCGCGTGTCGGAGAGCACTGGCGCGGCGCCGGGACATATCCGAGGCTTTGATGTCAAGACGGGTGAGCAGCGCTGGATATTTCACACCATCCCCAAGCCTGGAGAATATGGCTATGAGACCTGGCCTGCGCAAGCACACGAAACGATGGGTGGCGTGAATGTGTGGACTGGCTTTGCCTTGGATGAAGAGAATGGGATTGTGTATTGCCCAACGGGATCGGCTGCTTATGACTTTTATGGCGGTGATCGACATGGTGAAAATTTATTTGCAAATTGCCTGCTTGCACTAGATGCGGCGACCGGTGAGCGCATCTGGCACTTTCAAACGATACATCATGACATGTGGGATAAAGACCTACCGACACCACCGAATTTGATGACCATTCGCAAAGACGGAGAAGACATCCCAGCTGTTGTGCAAGTCACTAAGAATGGTTTGTTGTTTGTCTTTAATAGACTGACTGGAGAGCCACTCTACCCCATTGAAGAAATGCCGGTGCCAGCTGCGCGATTAGACGGCGAGCAAGCTTGGCCTACGCAGCCGGTGCCGACTATGTACCCAAGGTTTTCGCGCTTCACGTTGACAGAAGATGATTTGGCTGATCGCAATCCAGAAGCGGAGGCCTATGCAAAAGGAATTTGGGCATCCACCTATCATGACGCTGGTGCCTTTGAGCCTTTGAGTGAAAAAGGCACGATCATCTTTCCCGGTTATGATGGAGGTGGCGAATGGGGCGGTGCGGCTGTTGATCAACGCAATGGTGATTTAATTGTCAATTCGAATGAGTTGCCTTGGTTAAACATCATGGACAAAGTCGAGCCGGCGACTGAGGGAGAGCGCATTTATAAAGTCCAGTGTCAAAACTGTCATGGTGAGACCTTTACAGGCAATGCGCTGTATGGCAATATACCCTCTCTTGTCGATCTGAAACAAAGAGTCACTCTTGCTGATGCGAAAACAATTATTCAAAATGGTAAAGGGCTGATGCCGGCATTTAGCTATATCTCTGATGACAAAGCTGAAGCCTTATACAACTATATCAATGGTGAAGATTTTACAGAGAAGCAAATAAATGAAGATTGGCCCTACCCGTATGCGATGCGCGGCTATGATAAGCTGTATGCGCCAGATGGCTATCCGATGATCAAGCCACCCTTCGGTCAATTGACTTCTATTGACATGAATGACAAGACAATCAACTGGCAAATACCTTTGGGCGAGCATAAAGAATTGATGGATCAGGGCATGGGTGTGACTGGCACGGAGAATTATGGTGGGCCTGTGGTGACTGCGGGGGGCTTGATTTTTATTGCCGCGACGATGGATGAAAAGATTCGGGCTTTTGATGCGGCGACTGGTGATGAGCTCTGGTCGCATGAGTTGCCTGCGGCTGGCTATGCGACGCCTGCGGTGTATGCGATAGATGGGCAGCAGTATGTGGTGATTGCTTGTGGAGGTGGGAAGCTGGGGACGAAGAGTGGGGATGCTTGGGTGGCGTTTAGATTGTGAGAGAGTTGGGAGTTGGGAGGGTGAAGTTGGGAGTTTTGTGAATTTAGAGATTATCCTTAAATTAGGTCCTTAAGAACAACTGGCATGGCACATAAATTCAAATTTGAGAGTTTACTGATCTGGCAACGAGCAATGGATCTTGCAGAAAACATGAATATCATAATTGAGACATTTCCTCAAAAGGAAAGATTTAATTTATCTAGTCAGCTTCTTAGAGCCTCAGATTCTGTCGCCTTAAACATTTCAGAGGGATCCATCATGCAAACGGTTCCCATGCAAATCAAATATCTGAATATATCAATTGGATCATTAGCTGAAACAGTGACTTGTATACACAAAGCAAAGAGACGCAATTATATAACTGCATCTCAATTTGACGGGTTTTATTTGGATTGTTTCAACCTTATGAATATGATCATTGGCTATAAAAATTCACTCAAAAGACAACCGATTCGTAAAAGAAAAACACGCTGAAAATCGTCACTTTAAACCTCCTCTTTTCCCAACTTCAATCTTCCAACTCCGAGCTTCCTCTTCCGAACCTAAATCTTCCACCTCCCTTCTTCAATCTTCCTACTCCGAGCTCCAACCTTCCAACTTCAATCTTCCAACTCCGAGCTTCCTCCTCCGAACCTAAATCTTCCACCTCCCATCTTCAATCTTCCTACTCCGAGCTCCAACCTTCCAACTTCTATCCTCCTACTCCGAGCTTCCTACTCCGAGCTCCAACCTTCCAACTTCAATCCTCCAACTCCGAGCTTCCTCCTCCCAACTTCAACCTCCTTCCTCCCAACTTCCTCCTCCCAACTTCCTCCTCCCAACTTCCACTTCACCCCCTCACAATCGAATACCGATGCTCATCACATATAGTACCGTCCTTTATAATTGCCTTTTCAAAAACACAATCCTTTCTATACCCACACTTCTCTAATATTCTCATCGACCCAACATTGTGTTCGAATACACCAGCATGCAGTCGGATAAAGCCCAAGGTATCAAATCCGTAATCAGTCACTAATTGGCAGGCTTCAGTCATGATTCCCTTTCCCCAATACTGCTCACCCAACCAATACCCAATTTCTGAAGTCTTTCTATATACGTCATCCATGGGAAGTAAGCCTACCATCCCTGCAAATTTACCATCTACTTCAATCGCAAAACTGTATTGTGGATCTTCTTGCAAAATCATATTGATATAAAAATCTGCATCTTCCAATGCATAGGGATGTGGAAATTTATCCCTAAGGTTCAACCAAATCTTTCTATTGTCAGCAATATCCGCAAGCTGAAACCTATCCTCTATTTTAATTTTTCTTAGTAAAAAATGACTTCCTTTTATTTCCATCTCAATCCTAAATGATTTGATTTTATCTTCTGTTATAACACATTAATCCTCCAAACTCCCTACTCCCAACTTCCCTCTTCCAACTCTAACCTTCATCCTCCAAACTCCCTACTCCCAACTTCCCTCTTCCAACTCCAACCTCATCCTCCAAACTCCCTACTCCCAACTTCCCTCTTCCAACTCCCAACTCCCAACTTCATCCTACTAACTCCAAACTCCCCTCTTCAATCTTCCAACTTCATCCTCCAAACTCCCAACTTCATCCTTCATCCTCCAATCTTCCAATTCCTCTCTCCCAACTTCCCTCTCCCCTCTTCAATCTCCCCTCTCCAAATACAACTCCTCCACCTTCTCCCTCGCCCAAGGCGTCCTCCGCAAAAACGTCAAACTAGATTTAATCGACGGATCATGCGTAAAGCATCGGATATTAATCTGATCCCCTAAGCCCTGCCATCCATACTCTTTGACCAACACAGTTAAGATATCCTTCAACTTAACACCATGCAGCGGATTATTCTCTTGACGATCATTGACGATTGTATGATAGGCGTCTAAGAGTCCAGCAGCAACGATGTCTTTGTCTAGTTCCATTAATTCAAATGTTGTCCAGCCTTTTTCGCCCCATCTCCCTTTGACAGGATAGATTGATTTGGGTTGCTTTCGGCCATACTCTAGTTGCTGCTGATTCGTCAATTTCAACACAGCTTGCATGCTCGCATATTCGACTGTTGCAAATACTTTTTTATTGACCCGAAAAGACATTTTCTCGAAGTCTGGCTTTTCTTCTACGTCTTCAAAGCTGGTTGCTAATTCTCTAAATGTCTCTTCTGTAATCATAGCAGAAGCAAATGTAAATCAAAATTATAATATGAAATCTAAAAAGAAAAGAATACTTCTAACAACACTTACCAAGGAATCGGTTACGCACATTTAATCATCGCAACACTATCTCTATTTTCTCAACTTCGTCATCAGTTAATCGAATCGACCCCGCCTTAGCCGTCTCCCTAATCTGCTCTGGCGATCTCGCCCCAACTATCGCAGACGTCACAGCCTGCTCTCTTATCACCCAAGCCAAAGCCAACTGCCCAAGTGTACAGTCTTTCTCAGAAGCAATCACGCGCAACTGCTCTACAATCTCTAAATGCTGACTCAATAATGGCTCATTAAAAAACGGACTATTCCGACGCCAATCTGTGTCTAAAAGTTGCCCTGCTCGCGCCTTGCTAAATTTGCCTGTCAGCATGCCCGCTTGCATCGCACTATAGGCTACAATACCAATTGCATTGTCCTTACAGTAAGGGATAATCTCTTCTTCAATCTCTCGACGCAGCATATTGTATGGCGGTTGCAACGACGCAATCGGATGAATAGCCTGAGCCCGCTTCATTTGCTCTACATTAAAATTAGAAACAGCAATATAACGCACCTTCCCTTCTTTGACTAACTCTGCCATCGTACTCCACCCTTCTTCAATCTCTTCATCTGGTTGCGGCCAATGGATCTGATATAAATCTATCACATCAATATTCAGTCGTCGTAAACTGTCTTCCACTTCTTTTCGGATACTCGCTGCTGACAGTGACTTACCTATCTCCCGGCTATCTCCTTCCCAAACTCTTCCACATTTAGTCGCTATGATTAACTCCTCTCGAATACCTTGAATCGCTTTGCCAACAAGTTCTTCAGACTTGCCATGCCCATAAATCGGAGCTGTATCAATCCAATTGATCCCTTCGTCTAATGCCTGATGTATCGTCGTAATGGATGCCTGATCATCTTGAGGACCCCAGCCAAATTTCCAATCTCCGCCGCCCATGGCATAGGTGCCAATACCAAGAGTTGTCAACTCCAAATCACTATAGCCTAGTTTTCTAGTATCCATGTCCGTCCTATTTTTTTATCTAAAGATACAGATCACAATAGACTGAATAAAACATTCCTGCACCAATTGTTGATGGGAAACGTATCTTTGAGTCATCATGAAATTTGAAGATTATAATTTTAATCCAAAGGTGAAAAAAGGCTTGGCTGAATTAGGCTTTAAGCGGCCAACAGATATTCAGTACAAATCAATACCGAATATCCTCTTAGGTGAAGATTTATTGGCTATCGCTCACACAGGTACTGGCAAGACTGCAGCCTTTGCCATCCCTATGGTCAGCATGATTCATGAAAAGAAAGAGAGCCAACGGCGGTACTCAGGTGTGATGGCACTCATCATGGTTCCCAGTCACGAACTCGCTCTCCAAATCGATGGCGTCTTTAAGGAGATCGCTAAGTATACCTCTGTGAGAAGCTTAGCTATATATGGCGGAGTCGATCAAGCTCCCCAAATCGCAGGACTAAACGATGGCGTTGATATTGTCATCGCCACACCTGGTCGTATGTTTGACCTGATCAGTCAGGGCCATCTGCAAACCCACCGCATCGAAATCCTGGTGCTCGATGAAGCCGATTACATGCTTGACCTTGGCTTTCTACGGGATATATCTGATATCCTTGGCAAGCTCCCCAAGCGTCGCCAAACACTCTTCTTCTCTGCGACGATTAATGATAAGATCAAAAAAACAGCCTATAAAATCGTCAACCAACATGCCATTCGCATCCAGCTATCCACCAAAGATCCAGTTGCAAAAAACATCGATCACTTTGTCTTGTTCGTTGACATGGATCACAAACGATTCTTTTTAGAACGAGTCATTCGAGAGAATCCTGATGCTAAAATATTGACATTTGTACGGACAAAAGTTAGAGCTGAGCGTGTAGCTAAAGCAATGGGTCGAGTTGACATTCCATCATTGACAATCCATGGCGATAAAGATCAAGAAGAGCGAACTCAAGTCCTTCAGCAATTTAGAACTGGAGAAACAAATCTACTCATTGGAACAGATGTGACAGCGCGTGGTATAGATATCCCTGACATCACAATTGTGATTAACTATGACCTACCAGATGAAGCTGAAAACTATGTCCACAGGGTCGGGCGGACAGGTCGAGCCAAGAAAAAAGGCCACGCGTATTCTTTTTGCTCAGAGCACGAAAAAGAAACGCTGGATGAAATACAATCTTATTTAGATTCCAAAATCGAAGTGTTGTCTATTGACGATACAGAATATGCTGACACTTTACACATCGAGCGCGATCGGACGAATGACTATATGGCAATTATGAAAGACATTGAAGAATTTGAGGAAAGTAAGAAAAAGAAGAGCAAGTGGAAGAAGAAGAAATGATAAGTTGATGTGATGATTCTATGATGTGAGGAGTTGATGATTCTATGATGTGAGGAGGTGATGATTTGCTGGAAAAAGACGATAGGTTAAAGTCCTACTTCTCAATGGTTGATCTTAACTAGAATTGAATTCATATTGAGCAAAAGGGCTTTGACCTCTTTGCATTGAAAAACTTACTTAAGCTTGTGATCAAAAAACTCTCTCATACCGATACAAATATAGCACAAGGCATCCGTCAACTCTTTCAAGAATCTTATGCAGTCGAAGCACAGCTATTAAATGCCATAGATTTTCCACCATTAAAAAGACCATTAGAAGATTTTATATTAAGCACAAATACATTTTATGGGTATTTTAAAAATGATGATTTAGCGGGTACTATTGAGATTAAAGACGACACAAATCTCATCCATATCCAAAGCCTCGTTGTCAAACCTACTCACTTTAGAAAAGGCATTGGTCGCCAATTAATGCAATACGCAATGGCTACACATCCATCTGAATTATATATCGTAGAAACGGGAGTGGCTAATGAACCTGCCATTAGATTATACAAGACACTCGGCTTTATAGAAGTCGATCAATGGGATACCGATCATAAGGTCCGTAAAGTCAAATTTGAAAAACGAAGTAAATAACATTGATGACAGCGATTGAAGAAACAAAGGGGTGGTTAAAAAACATCGTCATTCAACTTGGCTTATGTCCATTCGCAGCCAAAGTATTTTACGAAAAACAAATATTATACAACACCATTGACTTCGATCACGTAGATGCACTGAGTCAATTAATTGATGAATCGATTCAAACAGTGTTGGATGATGATTCGAATTACACAACTGCCCTCCTAATCATCACTTCTGGCTTGACATCATTTGAAGATTACCTTGATGCATTCTATACCATCGAAGAACAATTATCGAAAGACCTGCAAGATAAACACATTCAACTAGCTAGCTTTCATCCGCTTTACCAATTTGAAGGTACAGCTCCGTCCGATCTTAGTAATTATACAAATCGAAGTCCCTACCCCATCATCCATCTATTGCGGACAGATTTGGTTGCACAGGCGATAAAGAGTTATCCTGATGTCCAATCAATTCCTACCAATAATATAAAACGCCTAAATGAAATAGGTATTCAAAAAATAAAAGAACTCTTCAATTTATAAGCTCACGACCTTCCAACTTCCTCCTTCCTCCTTCCTCCTTCCAACTTCCTCCTTCCAACTTCCCCCTTCCAACTTCCCCCTTCCTCCTCCCTCCTTCCATCTCCCCCCTTCCCTCTCCCCCTTCCTCCACCATAACCTCATTTACCCATAGCTTTTTACCAATTATCACTATCTTCAAACCCTAAACACTTAATGATGAAATACACTCTTTATACTGTTTTCGCGCTCTTCTTTTGTTGCTTTCAATTGAATGGCCAAGACAAAGCAATGACACTTCAGAGCGATGATATCTATTCTGCTCTCAAACTCAGAAGCGTTGGCCCTGCTTTTGCATCTGGCCGAATCGCTGATATAGCCATTCACCCCAATGATAATAATACTTGGTATGTCGCAGTTGGATCTGGTGGCGTTTGGAAAACAACGAATTCAGGCGTGACCTGGAAAGCGATATTTGACACCTATACGTCTTACTCTACAGGTTGTATTACGATTGATCCGAATAATCCAAATACTATCTGGTTAGGCACAGGAGAAAACGTTGGTGGTCGACATGTCGCCTTTGGTGACGGCGTATACGTTAGTCGCGATGCAGGAGACTCTTGGACGAATGTTGGTTTGAAAACATCAGAGCACATTTCTAAAATCATCGTCCACCCTAAGAATCCGAATACCGTATGGGTTGCAGCCCAAGGGCCTCTCTGGAGCAAAGGCGGCGAACGAGGTCTTTACAAATCAGAAGACGGCGGTGGTACATGGAATAAAGTCTTGGGTGGCAATGAATGGACAGGTGTGACAGAAGTCGTGATGGATCCAAGAAATCCAGACTTATTGTATGCAGCCACATGGCAAAGACACAGAACTGTGGCTGCCTTGATGGGCGGTGGACCAGACTCAGGACTACATAAAAGTACCGATGGAGGGAACACTTGGGTAGAATTAACGACAGGCCTTCCTAAATCTAATATGGGTAAAATTGGCCTCGCCATCTCTCCTCAACAACCAGATATTATTTATGCAGCCATAGAACTCGATCGCACCACAGGTGGTGTTTACAAATCTATGGATAGAGGCTCATCGTGGTCTAAAATGTCTAACACAGTATCTGGTGCAACAGGACCACATTATTACCAAGAATTATATGCCTCACCTCATGCCTTTGATCGATTGTATTTGATGGATGTGCGTGTACAGGTGTCAGATGACGGTGGAAAAAATTTCAGACGACTTCAGGAAAGAGATAAGCACTCAGATAATCATGCCATTGCCTTTAGACCAGACGATCCGGATTATTTATTGATCGGCACAGATGCAGGTATTTATGAAAGTTATGACTTAGCTGAAAATTGGAGATTTATTGATAATCTACCTTTAACTCAATATTATAAAGTTGCCGTTGATGACAGCGAACCGTTTTATATGATCTATGGTGGTACGCAAGATAATGGTTCTCACGGTGGTCCTTCACAAACGAACTCGCAGCAAGGAATCAGAAATGCTGATTGGTTTAAAACACTATTTGCAGATGGTCACCAATCAGCGACTGAGCCAGGCAATCCAAATATCACCTATGCTGAAACGCAGCAAGGCGGACTATTTCGTATAGACCAACTCACAGGCGAAGTTACTGGTATCCAACCACAAGCAGGAGCTGGTGAAGACTTCGAGCGGTTTAACTGGGATGCGCCAATCGTGGTGAGCTCTCATGATCCAAAAAGACTATACTTTGCCTCATCACGGGTATGGAGATCTGATAATCGGGGTGATGACTGGATGGCAATATCAGATGATTTGACAAGGGACCAAGAACGAATCACTCTGCCTATTATGGGTAAGGTGCAGAGTTGGGATAATCCGTGGGATGTTGGTGCAATGTCAAATTTTAATACCATCACTTCAATAGCAGAGTCATCGTTAAATGAAAATATACTCTATGCAGGGACAGATGACGGCTTTTTCCAAAGCTCTATAGATGGCGGCGAAACTTGGACGGCACTAGAAGTTAATCGACTTCCAGGTGTGCCACAACACGCTTTTGTTAATGATATTAAGGCAGACTTACATAATGAAGGCACTGTATACATGGCACTCGATCATCACAAGTCAGGTGATTTTAGTCCGTATTTATATAAGAGTTCTAACTATGGAAAATCGTGGACGAGTATCAGTGGTAACATCCCGGACAGACATCTTGTGTGGAGAGTCGTGCAAGATCACGTCAAGTCAGATTTGCTGTTTGCTGCAACAGAATTTGGCATCTTTTTTACATTAAACAGTGGTGGTCATTGGACGAAATTGAAAGGTTCTCCAACAATTTCTTTTAGAGATTTGGCTATCCAAAAACGAGAAAATGATTTAGTAGGTGCTTCTTTTGGAAGAGGCTTTTATATACTCGATGATTATAGTTTACTAAGGGATATTGATGCGAATACTTTGGCTTCAGAAGGCACATTGTTCCCCGTTAAGGAAGCGCATAAATTTTACAAGCGAGACATGACAGGTAGTACAGGAGCAGCCTTTTATGCAGCAGAGAATCCTGCTTATGGTGCTACGTTCAACTATTTTATGCCAGAGCTACCCAAGTCAGAACTAGCCGTGCGTAAGAAGAAAGAAAAGGAGTTGGAAAAAAATAATCAAGACATTCCATTTCCAGGCTGGGACGCACTAGCAAAGCAAGCCAATAAAGCTGATGGTAAAACAGAAATTTGGTTAACCGTTAAAGACGATGACGGTAATGTCATTAATCGTGTTAAAGGTGACACCAATAAAGGCCTCAATCGAGTTGCGTGGAATCTGACATTTGGATCTAAGAATGCAATCAGAACTGAAAGCGGATCTGGAGGTGGTGGATTTGGTAGAAGAGGAGGCCCCGAAGTCCCTGTAGGCAACTATAGTGTCACTTTAGAAAAAGAGGCTGATGGAGTAGTGACTACCCTTTCTGGTCCTGAGAGTTTTGAAGTTACGCCGTTGATGAAGTCTGCCTTACCAACTGCTCCAGCAGATGAAATCATGGCCTTCAAAAAAGATCTTGATAAAGTCAGAGAGGCTATCACTGCTGCAGGTATGCGCTTAAATAATTTAAAAGCAAAGTCTTCAGCTTTACATACGGCTCATGAAAGAGCTGACCGTCAATCAGCAGAATTAAGTCTTAAATTAAAACAGCTTGCTAATTCTTTAACCGATCTCGATTTAGAAATGAATGGGAATCCAGCCAAAGAAGAAATTGGCGAACGCAATAATCCAACGATGCGAGATCGCATGTTTAATGCCTACAGAGGATTGATGAGTAGCCACGGGCCTACAGGAACTGCCTTAGAAAATCTGGGTATTGCGAAAAACGAATTTGAAAAGGTTCGTGTGATCTTAGACGATCTTCATTTGAATGAGGTCCCAGCCATTGAAAAAGAACTTGTGAAACTTGGTGCTCCTTGGATTGAAGGGCAAGCGCTGCCTAAGTTGGAGATTAAGCCTTAAGGATGTAATAAAAAGAGTAGTTCATTTATAAAAATAAGCTACTCTTTTTTATATTTTTCCTCTAATGGGTCAGGACACATTATTTCCTCGAATATGTGCAATGGGTCATGACCCAATGTTAACCCAACTATTTATAATGAATGGCTCACACACGACCCACTGGACGCACATAAATTCTAATCCATCATTATGGATTTACCTCCTGCTTTAATGTTTTTATATCAGCTATAATCTGATCAATGTCATTACTTTTTAGGCCATTATAAATACCTCTTAGATTCTTATTTTTATCAATCAATACAAAATTCTCAGTATGTAAAAAATCATCAACCTCCTTACCTAGCCCGAGGTCTTCTTCAATAAAGTAATCTAGTCTGCCTAGCTTGTATATCTGCTCTCTATCACCTGTCAACAAGTGCCATTTTTCAGAATTAATCCCCTTCAACTCTGCATACGCCTTTAGTGCGTCGACTGTATCTCGTTCTGGTGTGACAGTATGAGAGATCAACATCACCTCATCATCATTCATAAATTCTTCTTGAAGTATTTTCATATTGTCAGTCATCTGTGGACAAATGCCAGGGCAGGTCGCAAAGAAGAAATCAGCAACATAGATTTGATTGTCAAGATTTTCGTGCGTGATGATCTCACCTTCCTGATTCATTAAATTGAAATCAGAAATACGGTGAAAATCAGTCAAATCATCTGAACCAGCTTCGAGCCAATGAGGCAGAAAGGTAGCATCTTCATAAAATGGCAAGGTTTCGACGCGACTACTTTTTTCAGTGTCAGTAGATTGTTCAGGAGCACATGATGCAAAACCAACTAAGACACATAAATAAATAAAATAGGCATTTCGAAAGCTAATTTTATTTTTTTCCATAGACTAAGTTTTCATCTTCTAATTCAAAACATAAGCTTGCTCTTTTCAATCCAAATATTCTTCCTTCTTTTGCTTCATAGTTTACATAAAGGGCTCCATTTTTTCTAAATGCTTGTTGCAGTCCCTCTTCCTTTCCCATGTTTATATTCAAGCGTTTATAAATCTCTCCCGTCGGATACCACTTTTGCTGCAGTCCATGTAGTTTACCCAAATGGTAATTAAGATGAGTGGCAACATGATGAGTCTCATCACTATACCACACCTTCTTTTCGCCATGCAGCCTCCCTTGATAATAATTCGCTAAATAGTTTAGCTTTCCATCTTCAAACCAATTTTTGGCCTCTCCTTGCTTCAGCCCATTTAACACTCCGAACCTTTGCTGCAAAGATCCGTCGCTAAAATAGCTTTCTACATATCCAGAGTAAGCAGCATTTTCAAACGTCCACGTGGAAGAATGATTTTGATAAGTGAGCATATCTTTCTCGACGACAGTATTTGGCAATTCTAAGAAAGCAAGTTTTGGGATAGCCTTAGCAACTGCCTTACTGTCAGTCTTCTGCGAATAATTGACAAGCATTAAGCAAAGTGATATGATAGCAATTAAGTATTTCATCCTAGATAAAGCTTACATGATTCTATTCGGAGTCCCTTTATAGTCCACAGCAAATAATAAATAATATTTATCGATATACAATTCATTGATGATGTGGTAATGGTAAAATGCCTCATCGCTATGCTGCGTTGTACTCGAATGTCCACCTGAACCATCAAGGTCAGTAGGATAATCATCACTAGCATTACATTTCCGTCCATAAATCAAAAATCCGTCTGATAGGATGCCTACAAGTTTTTCGTCATCATAAGATAATACAGTGTTGGCTTCCACATCCTGTGCTTCCATGTGATAATGATATCCCGTAGGTCCCATATGTGCGCCAGCATAGTCAAAACCACTTGCAACTTGCTCACTCACTGAACCAGTCGGTCCTTCTTCATCATTAAAAATAGGTACACCCGTAACAGCTATTCCTATCGCACCCAGTCCAGTCGAACTTGTTGTAGACGCAATTTCTGGAGAAGTAGATACCGTAAGTGTGTAGCTACCTTGTGTGATTCTACCTGGTGACATCTGCTGAGCAGTTGCTACGACAGGATCTATGTACAATGAATTATCTGTAGCCCAATAGGGAGAAGTATGGTTAGGTAGTGCGTTTGATTCTATTGTAATTTCGTCTCCATTAAAAGATACAGTGACAGCATCAGTATTAAATTCATCAAAGGCTGAAACTGGAGTTGTCCCTTCTACCAATGAACTACCACCAGTATCATCAGTATCTGTATTATCTGCTACATATCCGGTCGGTTGATCGCAATCTTGCAGCGACACATCTGCATTGCCTAGACCATCTCCATCGGCATCTTCAAACCACGTTGATTCTGTACAAGCTTCTTCATCATCTCCACAGGAATACATGGTAAATAAAGCAATTGAGATTACAAATCCGTAAATTAGTATGTGTTTCATATCTGTTTAATTCTTAGTTATATAATAGATAAGACAACACAACAGTCGTTGTACCTGCGCGAAAAGCAGTTTTTTTCAAAGATATTTTAATTCCTTTTGAGTATGGAATTACTAGGACTATCTCATAGCAGTTTACGTATAGTTTATACCGATTTAGACTCAGCCATCCGTTTTCGAATTCGGCTTAGTGATTCGGGCTTGACCCCGATGTAACTGGCAAGTTGATATTGGGGCACCTTATTCAGTAATGAAGGTTTGTGTCTCAATATTTGAGTATATCTCTCTTCTGGGCTAGAGGTCATATATACACTAAGTACGTTTTGAAATTCTTTTATTTGTTGTTCTAACGAGATCCGGGATAAAGATTCGATTCTGGGATGTCTGCGATACAATTCTCGCTCATGGTCAGAAGTCATGACTGAGACTGTTGTATCCTCTACACAGTCTAGATAATAAGTAGATACATTCTTCTCACTACCTGTAGAGAATGATAAGATAGAATCATCTTGCAGATAAAAGAAGGTCGTTTTTTCTTCACCATCTACAAGGGAGTACTGTCGAATACATCCAGTGATCACATGAAAACATTCAGTCACAATTTGATTTTCCTTAATGAGAACATCACCTTTTTTATGGTGGCGAACCTCAGATAATTCAGCAATAGAATCTCTCTCGCTCTGCGAAAAGTGAGTTGATGCGCACTCTGTAGGCTCCAGATGTGCGGTTTCTGATGCAGCCTTATTAATGACTTGATCTAAATAGTGTAGCTTATCCATTTGCTTCTATTAAAAAACAAAAGTTAAGCTTTTATTTTGAAGATTACTAAATTGGTTTAATTCGTGCGCAAAACATTTTGCACCGAATTAACATTACATCTAGAATATAATTTGTCATGATTTTACAAAAATCACCCCAAATTGCAAAAGGACCCATTACCGCCACATGATAACTCACGTTCTAAAAAAATGTTACGCTGTCTGGCGTTTTAATCCCATAGGGATTAATAGCGGTTACAGCTCTTAAGCTAATACCTATCCATGCCATCGCTATGGAATATGATACCTTCATTTTTAGTTCTAAAATGAAATCCTTCACTCACCTAGGCTTGAGTCCTCAACACAACATGCCCGGTCTTCTGACCAGTAGCAACATACACATATGCTGCTGACACATCATCCAGATCATAAAATCTATCAATAACCGGTTGATACTTACCCTTTTCAACCAGCAGTTTCACAAATTTGATACTCGCTTTTATATCAGAAGGCAATGGGAACAAGACCTTTTTAGAGCCAAACAACTTCGACTTTAGTGCTAAAAATACATTCTCAGCATATGGACCGAGTTCAGAGGAGACATAAAAACCTCCTGGCTTGAGGAGGGATTTGCATAATTTAAATCGGCTCTTACCTACAGTATCAGCCACAACATCATACTGTCCACCTAACTTCGTGAAATCTTCTTTTAGATAATCAACAACACGGTCTGCGCCCAAAGCTTTAATCCGATCGATATTTTTTGTGTTTGTTACAGCAGTTACCTGTACCCCATAATACTTCAAGTATTGTAACAATGCGCTACCGATAGCACCACTTGCTCCATTGAGCAGAACATGTTGATTCGAATTAAAGCTTCGATTCTTAATCCAGGAATAGGCATAGTGTGTCGCCTCTTGACAAGCAGCAGCTTCTTCATAATCCAAAGTGCTTGGGATGTGATCAAGTGGACTTGTCTCTTGTCGAGTCACAAATTGTGCTTGGCTATTAGCCCCTTCATCATTAAAGCCCATCACTCGATCCTTAATGGCAAACGCGGTAACATCTTTGCCAACCGCCACTACCTCTCCTGCGAAATCAGTTCCTATAATGGGAGTCTTTGGTTTAAACAAGCCAATAAAAAATCTCATGACAAAGGGCTTACCTGTGACTATGGCACAGTCCGTCCTATTGACAGTTGTGGCCATAACTTTTATTAAAAGTTCATCATCTTTTGGTACAGGCTTCTCGACTTCTTCTACTCGAATACCGTCGAAATCAACATAAGAATGGCGAATGGCTGCTTTCATAACTCTGTTTTAAAAATACAATCGATACATGAGATTTGGGAAGATACCAAATTGAGCAACATAGCCTATTGAGTTTTCTTCATTGCTATCATAATATTCAGAAATCCTCCCTTTGTGATTTGTCACATTATCAATATTTAAAAATAATTCATGTGTTGTCTTAGGCTTGTTCCAGGTGTAAGTTGCAGAAAGTGTAATGGAATAGGCATCTTCAATTTGATCTTCATAAGCTTTTGAATAATCGTAGAATCTATTTTGACTGGATTGAACAGCGAGATTTCCTGCTTCATCTCTTAGCAATGGAATTATCTTTCTACCTCCTCCGTAAAATAGTTTTGCATTAAGTGCTAAGGTCTGAGTTTTACGCTTACCTAGATTCACAAATTCCTTGCCCGCTAACACATTAAATAAATAATTGCCATCGTATTGCGTATTTCTTTCTACACCTTCTAAGGATGTATATGTTGAATTGTAGATCGATGTATTGATCAAATAATAAAAGTGATTATGAAAAAAGCGTTCAAATGTTAATTCAATACCATAATTTTTACCTGTTCCCTCATTGACTAAATCAACATATCTAAATTCAAGTCCTTCATTGATTGTTGAGTAGTAGCTGGTATCAATATTTTCAACTGGAATGTCATACAGTTTCTGATAATATAATTCCACCTTCAATTTATTGTGTGTATTAAATTGCTTTTGCATACCAATCACAAAATGATGAGCTTTGAGCAAATCTAGATCTTTATTAGGCTCGATTGACATGCCATCTTGTTCAACTTTCGCAAAGTAACTATGAATGCTTTCCATTTGACTGTGCTTACCATAACCCAGCTGTATGGAATGACGTTCATCCAATTTAAAATCAAAGGCTATTCTAGGTTCAGCTGAATATTTTTGATTTATCATAGCATACATGTTATGCAATCCTGAGACTAAGGTTAATTTTTCATTTAGCCGATATTTCCAATTTACGAACACCCGAATGATGCTCACGTTTTCATCTAAATCAACAAGCTCAAATCGTCCATCGCTATTCAACTTGAGCTGACTCTGGTTCACATTATAATCAAATAAGGTATAATTTCCACCAACTTTAAATTTATGTGATGCATTGAGTTTATGGTGGTATATCATAGACGCCCTATACGTCATTTTTTGAAAATCACTATCGTAGTTTAATATTCCCTCTTCTGTATTTTCTACCCCAATTGTAGATTCAAAGACTTGATCAGTGATGCCTTCTGCTGCCAATGAAAGACTAGATTGCAAAAAGCTAGATTCATTCAAACTCAGACTATGATGGAGTCCAACATTCACTAAATATGCTCTCTTCTCATAATCTTCAGTTAAGTCCTCACGCATAAAATTATCTCCTGGTGTTTCCCAATTCTTTGGCGTATTATCTTCCCATAAAAAATTACTCAAGCCAGCCAATCCAACAATCGAAAATCTACCCAAATGCTTACTCGGCAAGACGACTTTAAATGCCGCATCTTGAAATTTTGGAATGCCACCAATATCGCCAAGCAAGCCAAGATCTGCCGCTAGCCCTGCAGTTGAATATCTATAATTCACTAAATAGGAACCTCCTTGTGATTGCTTAATTGGTCCTTCAAGAGTGACATCAGTCCCGAGAATACCAAAGCCAAAAATACCTTCAAAATGCTCATTGTTGCCAGATCTCATTTTTACATCATAGACACCAGACAACACATTGCCATACTCTGCAGAAAAAGCACCTGTTAGAAAATCAGATGTCGATAACAAATTATTATTCAGTGTACTTATGGCACCACCGACGCCACTCTGATCACCAAAATGATTCGGGTTGGATATGTCCATTCCCTCCAAGCGCCACTGCACATATTTTGGAGAATTCCCTCTAACAATAATGTCATTACTCCCATCTTGCGTATTGGTAACACCTGCAAAATTAGCAACAATCCGGGAAGGATCGTTAAACCCTCCAGCATATCTATTCGTCTGCTCTGGTGACACTGACCGACCACTTAACAAAGCCATATCGTTCAACGGGGCACCTTTGTTTTCATTCGCTGAGATCACAATTTCACTCATTTGGATTGCAGACTCTTCCATTTCAACATCCAAGACCATTTCTTTTGCAGATTGAACGGAAAGGTTTGAAAGAAGTATTTGCTCATAGCCTAGATAATTCACCTGTATAGACTGTCTACCTATCGGCACATCAGTCAATCTAAATTGACCTGCACTATTTGTAATTGTGCCCTTCATAGGATCACCAAGAATACTGACTTCCGCTCCAATGAGAGGCATCTGTGTATCTAGATCAATAATTGTTCCTCTGACCGTTTGGACTAACTGCTGAGCTGTCATGACAGAAGTGCTAAATAATAGGCATATGAGTACATTCGCAAACTTTGACATCATCTTGATTGTTTAGATGATCAAAATTCTATGAAAGCGGCGTTAATTTCATTGACTTGGGTTAAGAAGTGATTCTTGTCACTTTTTGTCTCAGTCAGAGGCTGACAGGTTGACAAAAAAAGTAACCCAAAAAGTCAAGACCCAATGTCGTTTAGTTAGTGGCATATGAATTAATTTAATACCGACAGGTAGTCTATTGAAACATTAATTTGTCACGATTTTTACAAAAAATCTCGCCAAATTAGCCTCATTTAATATAATAATGCACGGCACTTTGTACC